>CAMCXF010000032.1 GCA_945883235.1 Phenylobacterium deserti
GCCGTCCTCGCCCAACCCCGGCGTTGTGTCCTGAAACGCTTTGCGGTCGCTGTTCATCTTTGCAGCCATCCAGCCGGTGTGAAACAGCACCACGTCACCCTTGCCGATGGTCACCTTCTGGGCCCGCATGGCGGCCTGGATCTCGACGCGGTTGAAGGCCTGGCCGGCGACCATGGGCTTGCCAAAGTGTTTCAGCATGTCGATCACCACGCCTCGAGTGACGATGGGAGGCACGTTGGACAGTTCCAGGGTCTTGAACCCTTGGGCGGTGTTCAGCTCGGCACGGGTCAGGCCGTTGTAGTAGCGGTGGTCGATGCCCAGGTGCCCCAGGCCATCCATCTGGGTGCCGATGCCCATGCTGGTGGTGACCTTCTCGTCGAAGGCAGTAACTTTGTTGTCGCCCATCGGCGGCTGGCCGGCCGGAGGTGTCACCAGTATCTCGGCCTTGTAGCTGCGCTCGCCATAGACGGCGCTGTCCGGCCCGGTGGGGATGCCCAGCGCATAGACCTTTCCGGTCTTCACCAGCGCGGCGGCCCGCTTGACACCTTCAGGCGAGAGATTGTTCACCGCACCCCGGATGTCGGACGCGCCGTATTTCGACGGATACCACGGTGCCTGCGCCGAGGCCGCGCCCGCGACGCAAAATGCACCCAGCAGCATTGCTGTACCAAAGTGTCTCATGTTTCCGCCTCTGTCTTATTCTGGTTTGGCCGCAGCCTCTCACAGCCCCGGCGACGAGCCAAGCGGTTCACGGCTTTGGTGCAAACCCGCTGCCGGGGTTCCATGTCGGACGCTGCGGCGCGTCTGCCACCGTCTCGGCCAGCTTGTAGAAGAAGCGGTGGAACGTGCCCGCCGCCTCGAAGTCCATCGGTTGGGTGATGTCGTCCTGCGGGCGGTGGTACCGGACCTGATACCACTCGCGATACCGGCGCTCCGCCTCCGTTCCGGGGTCGTAGCCGAAGATGAAGCCGGTGGCGGGCACGCCGATCTGCAGGAAGGGGTAGTGGTCGGCCCGCGTCAGCAGGCTGCGCTCGGGCTCGGGATCGGCCTGCACGCGGATGCCTTGCGCGGCCGCCAACGTGCGCACCGTCGCGCCCAGGCTGGTGTCGTCGATGGCCAGCACGGTCATCAGCTTCAGAGGAAACAGCGGCCGCAGCTGGTCGAGGTTGATGTTGGCGACCAGCGACGCCTTCGGCACCGTCGGGTTGCGGGTGAACCAGTATGCGCCCAGCAGACCCTTTTCCTCGCCCGTAAAGGCCGCCAGCAGGACACTTCGCTTCAACGGCTTGCTGCGATGGTTCTCGGCGAAGCGGATCAGGGTGGCGACATAGGCCGCGTCATCGAGCGCACCATTGTAAAGACTGTCGCCGTCTACCGGCTCGCCATAACCATAGCCGTCCAGATGCGCCGACAGGACCACGTGTTCAGCCGCTAGCGTCGGATCTGAGCCGGGCAGCACCGCCAGCACATTGGTCGCCGTGTAATCGCGTTGACTGGTCTCAAACCGCGCCGAGAATTTGCCTGGCAGATCGAACGTCGGGAGCGGTTGTTTTGCGCCGCCCGCCGCCATCACCGCCGCGCCGTCTTGGCCCGAGCCCTCGGCCAGCCGCGCAAAGGCGGCGACACTCATCGTCATGACGACGAAGCCCCCGGTCTTGGGAGGCGGCGCGTCGGCCAGCGTGATCGCCCGCGCATAGGCCGCCGGCCAGCGGAACGGCTCGATGGTGAAGCCGGGATCGTCCACCTGGATCAGGCCCAGCGCCCCGGCCGCAGTCGCGTTGCGAATCCGCTCCGCGCCGGTGGTCAGGCCGGCGCGCCGTGTGTTGATGCAGGCCACGACCTTGCCGGTGGCCCCCGCCAGGTCTTCTGGCCGACAGTAACCCGCAAACCGCAGGGGTGCCTCAAGCCGTTCCGGCAGATCGTCGGAGGCGCGGACGCCGAACTCCTTGAGGAAGCTCACATAGCGGTCGGCGGTGGCCTCCTGCAGCGTGGCGACGACGACAGAATCGACCCGGCTCTCATGAACGGCAAAGGTCTGAAAAAAGGTTCCGTTGTCACCCGCCGGCTTCCAACCCGCTGCCTTGAACCTCTCGGCGACCAGCCGGCCTGCGCGGTCATGGCCCGGCGAGCCGATATCGCGGCCTTCCATGGCGTCGGACGACAGCTGCTCAGTGATCGCCCACCAGGCTTTGGTGTCCGGATCCTTGATGGTTGCGGTTCTGGGCTCGGCAACGGCTGATGTGGACAGGACGGCCAGAAGCGCGGCGACGAGAAGCTTTGGGCAATTCATTAGCCAAGCTCCCAGAGCACCGTCCGATCTGCAAGCCCTCAGGAGCGGGCGATGTCCAGCGGCGCGGGATTTCGGGCTCCGGTTTGACGTCGATCCAGCTGTCTCAGATCACCAAAGGTGACGTGCGGATGAGTTCTGACCAGGTCCCGGAACCGGCCGAGATAGACCGGCAGGAACACCAGGGCAGTTCCGGCCAGATCCCCGGCAAGGTCGTGGAGCGACGTCTCGCGCCCAACCAGGGACTGGGCGATCTCGCTGGCGACGCCGAGGCCTACAAGGGTCCAGACCAGATCCGAGGTGCGTGACCGGGCCAGCGCGCCCAGCATCAGAGAACCCAGACCATAGAACAGTAGCGCGTGGGCAACGGTGTCGGGAAACGGCAGACCCAGCTGGTCATACCGAAACGGCCCGGTGAGGGCGATCAGCGCCGCGATGCCACCCAGAACGCCGGCGCCGCGCAGGACAATCATCAATCTGTGCGGCGTCACCGGCATGGCGGAGCTCTACCCGCACATACTGAAAATGCGGTGAAGTCTTAGCGTTAGCGGGACGTCAACGTCCGCGTCACGCCCACCGCGATCAGGGTCTGGCCCGCGAAGTAGAGGCCCCAGACGGCCAGCGCCAAAGGAAACACGTCCAGCGCAGGGCGACCGGTTCGCAGGAAAATCAACAGATCCGAGCCGACGAACATCAAGGCACCGGCCCCTACCAGCAGCCGCGGAAATCGGCTGATCCAGGCCGCCGACGCCATGGCGGCGAGCCCCAGCGCATAGAGTGCGATCAGTCCAGCCCCCGCGCGGTCCGGCGGCAGCAGGAACGCCGTGACCGTGACCACGGGGATGATGGTCAGACCCAGCCCCAGATGCCGGATGCTCAGCTGCGGGTCGCGGTTGCGCAGGTAGAGTGCAATCGCGGCCAGGTGCCCTATCAGGAAGGCCAGTGCCCCCACCACCAGACCGTGAGTTTCAAGCAACACATCGCCCAGCGCACCAAAAGCCATCACAAAGACCAGCAGCCAGCCGTCCGTTCCGCGCGCGCGGGTCGCGGCGAAAATGGCCAGCAGCACCACACCCGCGCCCTTCCAGACCACAGAGGCCGTCGGCGGCAAATCCAGGAACCAGGACCCTATGTAACTGACCCCGGCCGTGATCGCCGCGATCAGCAGCAGGCGGGCGGCGGGGCTCATTCGAACCCCTTGAGCTCGCACCAGACGTCGGCCGGGTCGCGGGCGGAGCGCCAGCCGTTGATGGCATGGTCGGGGTCGCGGTAGCCCAGCGCCATGCCGGAGAACAGCATGTGATCGTCGGGCATGCCGACGAACGCCGCCACGGTCTGGGGATAGCGCGCCCAGAACTCCTGGGCGCAGGTGTCCAGACCGCGTTCCAGAGCCAGCAGCATCACCGTTTGCATATACATGCCCAGGTCCGACCACTGCGGCGGGCCCAGCTTGCGGTCCAGACAGAAGAACAGACCGACCGGCGCGCCGAAAAACGTCGTGTTGTTGGCCAGCTGTTGCAGGCGGGCCGGCTTGTCCTCACGCGGGATGCCCAGGCTGGCATAGAGGTCCTCTCCGTTCTGAAACCGGCGCGTGCGGAAGGGGTCCCAAAGATTCTGTGGATAGACCTCATATTCCGGCGTTTCACCGAAAGGCTTGGTCCGGACAATGGCCTTGAAGTCGTCCAGCGGCGCACCCGCCAGGCCATAGACCCGCCACGGCTGCAGGTTTCCACCCGATGGGGCGCGGGCCGCCAGTGTCAGGATTTCAGCCACCAGGGCACCCGGCACCGGATCGGGCTTGAAGGCGCGGACTGAAATCCGCCGTTCGACCGCGTCAGAGACGTTCATGTCTGTTCCCATTGACCGAAGGGTTAAGAATCGCGCCTAGCATGTATGCGCAGGGTCAAGGCAAGCGACACGTGAGCAAGCAACGCAAGGGCGGTTTCTGGGGGTTTGTCCGCGCGGTGTTCATCGCGGGCCTGATCGTGTTCTTCATCGGCCCGGTGATCGCCGTGGCGGTCTATCGCTTCGTGCCGCCGCCGGTGACCTTCCTGATGGTGCAGCGGACCATCGAAGGTCGTGGTTTTCAGCGTGACTGGGTGCCGATGGAGCAGATTTCGCCCAATCTGGTCCGCGCCGTGATCGCCGCAGAGGACGCCCGGTTCTGCGAACACATGGGCTTTGATGTCGAGGCCATCCAGAAGGCCATGGTCGCCAATGAGGCTGGCAAGAAGCTGCGCGGCGGCTCCACCATCAGCCAGCAGACCGCCAAGAACGTGTTTCTCTGGCCCGGTCGGGACTGGGTTCGCAAAGGTCTGGAGACCTGGTTCACGGCCCTGATCGAGGTGGGCTGGGGCAAGCGACGGATCATGGAAGTCTATCTGAACTCCATCGAATGGGGCCCGGGCGTTTATGGTGCCGAGGCCGCGGCCCGCAAGAATTTCAGAGTTCCGGCGAAATCCCTGACGGTGGCCCAGTCCGCGCGCCTGGCCGCCATCCTGCCCAGTCCCCTGAAATGGAAGGCGGCCAAACCCGGCCCCTACGTCCAGCGCCGCTCGGGCAAGATAACCCGCAATGCGCGTGCCCTGCGCCGCGAGGGCCTGACCGCCTGCGTCCTCTAGATCGGCCGCACCTGCACCTTGCGGAACTTCACGACGCCCGCGCCGTACTGAAGCGTGATGCGCCCGCGCGCGTGGGTTGAATCCCGAACGTTATCGACCGTGCGGACACCATTCACCGCGACCGTAAACCGATCCCCGCGCGCCTCGATATCCATCACGTTCCAGTGGCCGCCGGTCTTCGGCATGTTCGCTACCTTGGCCACGCCCACGATGGCCCCGGTGGCATAGGTGGGGTCGGGCCGGGTGTCGAAGATGTTCACCTCATAGGCGTTGGTCGGGGTTATCTCGGCGGGGTTGGTGCAGCGTATGAAAATGCCGCTGTTGGCGTCCTCACTGACCCAGAATTCGGCACGGATCTCGACATCCCCGAAGTCCTCTTCGGAAACCAGAAAACCCATGATGCCGTTGTCGGCCTGGGCTGCACCATCCTTGACTGTCCAGTTCGCGCCGCCCAGCAGCGACCAGCCCTTGAGGTCGCGGCCATCCAGCAGAGTCCGCCAGGGTTTCACGGCCCTTGAAGAGGCAGGTTGCGCTGTCGCCAACGCGGCGAGCGCCAGGCTCCCGAGCCGTATCAGGGCGCGTCTATGCATGTTGTGTTCTCCGCCAGATCATGGCCACGCCAGTGACAACCTGGCGACGGCAGCGTCAAGTCACGGCGGTCAGTCGGCCATGAGACGACCGACCTGCCCGTCCATTTCTGAACCTCCGACCGCAACGTCGGAGCAGGCGTTTATCACGCTGGTGAGCAGCAGACGCGCGTCAATGGGTTTGGCAATATGGCCCGTCATGCCCGCCTCGAAGCAGGCCTTCTTCTGGGCGTCCATAACATTGGCCGTCAGGGCCAGGACCGGGATACCCGCATTCATCCCGCCCGAGGCGCGAAGGCGACGCGTGGCTTCGAGCCCATCCATCACCGGCATCTGTATGTCCATCAGGACCACATCGAAAGCGGCGACGGACAAGACGTCCAGCGCCTGTTGTCCGTCGCCGACAATTGTGATCTCCGCGCCGATCGGACGCAGGAAAAAGTCTATGATCCGCTGGTTGGACAGGTTGTCCTCGGCCACAAGAATTCGAAGGGCCGGGCGCAGCTTGTCCTCTGTGTCATCAGCCCCGGTCAGGTCGACCTCCGGCGCAGGGACCACTTCGGCGGCGATCCGCAGCGAGAAGGTCGAACCCTGGCCCGCGACCGACGTGACCGATATTTCGCCGTCCATCATTTCGGCGAGCTTCTGGCTGATCGAAAGCCCCAGCCCTGTGCCCCCGAACCGCCGGCTGATGGAGCCGTCGGCCTGGTTGAAGGCGGTAAACAGGCGGGCCAGGGCGGCCCCGGACATGCCGATACCGGTATCGGCAACGTGCAGCACGAGGTCGACGCGACCGGATTCGATCCGCTCGGCTTCGAGCGAGAGTTTGATCCTGCCGGATTCAGTGAATTTCAGAGCGTTCGACAGCAGATTGAATACGATCTGCCCGACCCGCGTTTTGTCTATCAGAACATGCTGCGGAACGTCAGGTGATATCGAGAGGCTGAACTCAAGCTTCTTATCGTCAGCCCTCGGCGACCAGAGTGCCGCGCATCGCCGAAGGAAATCGTGGATATCGGTCCGTGCGGTGTCGATAGAGAGCTTGCCGGCTTCAATCTTGGCGAGGTCCAGCACATCGTTGAGGACGTGCATCAGGATGGCACCACCGTCGGCAAGGATAGCGACGTGGCCCTTCTGTTCCTCATTCAACTCCGTACGGCCCAGCAGGTCGGCGGCCCCCAGCACCGCATTCATCGGTGTTCGCAGCTCGTGACTCATCGTCGCCAGGAAGTCGGTCTTGGCCTGACTTGCGGCCTCGGCCTCACGCTGGGATGCCTCCGCCCGTAGGCGGCTCTGGCGGATCTGATCCAGGGCCTTCTGCTGCCCCACCCGAAGGACCGTCATATAGAAGACCAGCAGGATCGCGCAGGCGGATACGGCGAGCCCCTCGACCAGCCTGTCCACCCCGAACGCGAACGGCGGTATCACCACCAGATAGGCGACGAGAGGGGTGGCGCTGGCCCAGAAGAGACGCCCCGCCCCCAGCGATGACACCACCAGTTGCACGAGCATGCCACACAGGAACATGGTGGCTCCGGCGATGCCGAGATCGCCGACCTGGGTCCACATGTGCCATGCCGGAAGGCCGGCGACAGAATAGCTCAGGCTGGCAACCAGATATACGACTGGCGGCTGCACATCGCTGTGCACGTTCACCAGTCGAATGGATGTCCACTGCAATGTCGCGTAGGCGAGCCACCATGCGGGCGCAAACTGCCAGTCGCCCAGAAACCACAACAGGGCGGCGATCACGGCCATGATCGTGGTGCGCAGAATTACAGATCTTGCCCGGATCGACAGCGCGGCGTTCAGACCGACGGGTTCGATTACCTTGTCCATGTGACGGCCTCGGATGTCCGGCCAAATTAGGATGGCAGCCCTTAAGTAACAGTTCCTGTTCGGCAGCCTCGCCTCATTGAGGCCCATCCGGTTTTCGGCGCGCTGTATCGAACCGAAAGGGTTCGCCGCGCGTTGCGTGCAATGAAGCTCGCCGGCATGCGCCGGTGCAAGGCTTCCTCCTGGGGAGATTTTCCAATGACCACTGAGCTTTTGGCCGCCATCGGCCTCTGCGGTGCCCTGCTTGCCGCCTGCTCGCAGAAGACCGAGCGCAAGGCCGATGCGGCGGTGGACGCCGCCGCCCAGCAGAAGTAGCGCCGGGCCCAGGGTCCTCTATCCCATCGGATAGAGGATTTCCTTCGTCACCGCGTCGATTTTGGCCATGGTTTCGGCGCTCAGCGTCAGGTCGCCGGCGGCGAAGATGTCGGCGAGCTGGTCCTCTGTCGTGGCACCGACAATCGTTGACGCCACGAAGTCGTGCTGGATGCTCCACGCCGTCGCCAGGGTGACCGGCGAGATGCCCAGCTCGGCGGCGATGGCGGAAAACCGCGCCGTCGAGGCCAGGCTCTTGTCGTTGACGAACCGCAGCGCCATCGCGCCCTGGCGTCCGCCGATCTTCAGATAGTTGGAGAACCGCGCGCCGTCTGGACGAGCTCCGTCGTTGTACTTGCCCGACAGCACGCCCCCGGCCAATGGCGAGTACGGGATCAGGCTGACCCCCTCCTGGCGGCAGACCTGCGACAGCGCGTCCTCGAACCGGCGATTGTTGAGGCTGAAGTTGTTCTGGATGGTCTCGTAGCGGGCCAGACCCTCGCGTTCGCTGACCGCCAGACTCTTCATCAGGCCCCAGGCGGTTTCGTTGCTGCAGCCGATCACCCGCACCTTGCCGGCCATCACCAGATCATCCAGCGCCCGCATCGCCTCCTCATAGCCTGTGCCGTGGTCCGGCCAGTGGGTCTGGTAGAGGTCGATATAGTCGGTCTGCAGCCGGGTCAGGCTGGCCTCCACGGCGCGCACGATGTTGTGCCGGTCCAGCGCCGTCATGCCGGCCCGCTGGGATGACTTGATCCAGCCGTGGCTGGGGCCCGACACCTTGGTGGCGATCAACAACTCGTCGCGGCGCTTGGTCTTCATCCAGCGGCCAACGATTTCCTCGGTCACCCCGGCCCACTCTTCCTTGGGCGGGACCGGATAGTTCTCGGCAGTGTCGTAGAAGGTGATCCCGGCCTCCAGCGAGCGGTCCAGGATGCGGTGCGCGGTCTTCTCATCGGCCTGTGAGCCAAACGTCATGGTCCCCATGCAGATCGTGGACACCATCATCGGGCTACGGCCCAGGCGCTTGTACTGCATGTTTTGTGATCCCTGGATGGTCGTTGGCTGGGCCGTTTCAAACGGCGCGGAAGGGGTTTAGCCGATCAGCCGCGGAATGCCAGCGGGGGAGACGCCGTCACGCAGGTTTCGGTTCGTCGTCATCATCGTCTTCGGCGGCGCGCACCACCTGTTCGGCCACCGGAGCGGGCGGCGGGATGATCTGCACATTCATGCCGAAGATCAGCAGCAGACCGGTAATCAGGACAGCCCCGCCCCGCTGCCGTTTGGCCAGCCGCACCGCCCAGACGCCGAACGGGGCCAGGACCGCGACAATGACGAGGCCGATGAGGATCGGGTGCAAGGCGGCTGGGGTTCCTCATTCAGTCAGATAGACATGGTGCGTTCGGCTGGTGCGCGCCAGATACAGGGGTTCTATGGTCACCTTCCGCTGGTGCTGGCAGGCAAAGTGCAAAAAGTCTCCAGTTCGGCGTAGTCGTGCGCTGGGATGGGAAATCAGTTGAAGCCGATCTCATTCAAGCGCCATCGGTTCCCGGCGGATGTGATCCGCCAGGCGGTATGGCTGTATTTCCGCTTCACGCTCAGCATCCGGGATGTCGAGGAACTGCTCGCCCAGCGCGGAATCGAAGTCAGCCGCGAGACAGTTCGATGCTGGGTGATCAAGTTCGGCCTGCTGATCGCGGCGAAGCTTCGCCGTGGCAGCAGCGCACCGACGGGCCGCTGGCATCTGGACGAGGTGTTCGTCCGGATCGGCGGTCGGAAGATGTGGCTCTGGCGCGCCGTCGATGACGAGGGCGCGGTTCTCGACGTCCTGGTCCAGAAGCGACGGAACAAGGCGGCGGCGCTGAAGTTGCTGCGTCGCCTGTTACGGAACCAAGGCATCCATCCCGAGACGATCACGACCGACAAGCTGGCGTCTTACGCTGCCGATGTCCGCGAGCTCGGGCTGAACGCTGTCCACCGACTTGGCGGATTGCAGGCCAACAATCGCGCCGAGAACAGCCATCTGCCGATCCGACGACGGGAGCGAAAACAGCAGAAGTTCAAATCGCAGGGCTCAGCCCAACGTTTCCTTTCCGCCCACGCCGCCATCTACAACTGCTTCAACCTCCAAGAACATCTGATCCGCCGATCCACCCTACGGATGTTCCTGGCGGCGGCCCACCGTGCCTGGGCTGAAGCGGCGGCGGCCGCCTGATCAACGGTAGGGGAGGATAGCTTCCGGCCTAGCGAAGTTAACCTGCCAGTCCCCCGCTGCGACCGCCGCTGCGCGATCACTGGGTCGGGGAGGGGCCACTGTGGTTCGGCGAAGTTGACCTGTCAGTTCCGTCTGAAGACCTTTTACAGTTAGATTGCCCGCACGCCTTGCGTTGGTGGTCGGGCTAAATGATATAAGATTATATCTTTTGAGGATGGTTGCAGCTGGAGCCGATGGACCTTTCTTCTCCCGTCTTGGCGATGACGCTGGTCGAGAAAGTGATCGCGCGGGCGGCGGGTCGGGAGGCCGTGCGCCCGGGTGAGATCGTCACGGCGAAGGTGGATTTTGCCTTTGCGCACGACAGCTCCGGCCCCCGACGTTGGCGACCCTATCTGGAACAGCTGGGGGTCGGCATCTGGGACCCGTCGAAGGTGGCGCTTGTCTCGGACCACTATGTGCCGGCCGTCGATGCGGAATCGGCGGCAATTCTCAGTGACGCGCGGGCGTTCGCGCGTGAGTACGGCGTCGGCGCGTTTTTCGACATGATCGGCATCTGCCATCTGGTGCTGCCGGAGCATGGGCTGATACGCCCCGGCGACTTCATCGCGGGTGGGGACTCGCACACTCCGATGGCCGGTGCCTTCGGAACCTATGCAGCAGGGTACGGCGCGACCGACATGGCGGCCATCGTGGCCACCGGGGAAACCTGGTTGAGCGTGCCGCAGACGGTTCGCGTGGAGTGGTCCGGTGCGTTTCAGGTGGGTGTCGTGGCCAAGGACATCATGTTGTTCCTGTGCCGCGAACTGGGGTTGGATAACGCCTTTGCAGCCATCGAGTACGGCGGTGCCGCCGTCGATGCCATGAGCATGCCGGAACGCATGGTTCTGGCGAACATGGCCGCCGAGCTGGGGTTCGAAACCGGCGTCGTGGCCCCGGATCAGATCACTTTCGACTATCTCGCCGCGCGCGGGCACCCCGTCGACGACGAAGCCGTCGCCATGGCGCTGGAATCGGACCCGGCCTGTACCTACCGCGCGGTTCATCACTTTGATGCCACCACCCTGGTGCCGCAGATCGCGCGACCCCACGCGCCGGACAATGTCATTGCTGCAGACGTGTTGAGCGACGTGGTGATCGATCAGGCCTACATCGGCGCCTGCGTCGGCGCGAAACTGAGCGACCTTCGAATGGCCGCCGAGGTGTTGCAGGGGCGCAAGGTGGCACCCAGTGTACGCCTGCTGATCGCCCCCGCGTCCTCGGCCACCACCGAACAGGCGGCCCGCGAGGGTATCCTGACCACGCTCCTGGAGGCGGGCGCGATCCTGTTGCCGTCGGGATGCGGGGCCTGTGCCGGCATGGGTGCCGGTCTGCTGGCGGCGGGTGAGGTGTGTATATCGTCCACCAACCGGAACTTCCGGGGCCGCATGGGACACAAGGACGCCCGGGTCTATCTGGGCTCGCCCTATTCGGTGGCCGCCGCCGCCGTAGCGGGTCGTATCGTCGATCCACGTCCGATGCTGGCCCAGCCGGGGATTGCGACATGACCGGGACCCCGAAATATGGCCGGGCCTTTGTGTTCGGCGACAACATTGACACCGACATTCTGGCGCCTGGCTCGCTGATGAAGCTGTCGCCTGAAGCCCTGGCGACCCATTGCCTCGAAGCTATCGACCCCTCGTTTGCCGGCGCGGTCCGGTCGGGCGACCTGCTCGTCGCGGGCACCAACTTTGGTCTGGGCTCGTCGCGCGAGCAGGCGGCAGTGTCGCTGAAGATCCTCGGCATTAAGGCGGTTCTGGCCACCTCCTTCGCGCGGATTTTCTGGCGCAACGCCATAAATCTTGGCCTGCCCGCGCTGGTGTTTCCGCAAGCCCGCGAGATCGCGTCGGGCGATCAACTGGCGCTGGATACGGCGTCGGGCCGGATCGAAAACCTGACCCGGAGCCGCAGCTACGAGATCCAGCCGCTGCCCGACCACCTTCTTCAGATGATCGCTGACGGCGGCCTCATCGCCCATCTTCAGCGCCGCTTTCAGGGAACCGCCGCATGAGCCAGGCCTTGCTCCAGCGCCTCAAGTCGGGGCCCTCGGTTCTGGCCCCCGGGGCCTATGATGCGCTCTCGGCCTTGCTGATCGAGCAGGCGGGATTTGAAGCCGTCTATGTCTCTGGCGCGTCGGTAGCCTATACCCAGCTGGGACGCCCGGACATTGGTCTGGTCAGCTTCGATCAGGTCGCCGACGTGGTGGCTCGGATCCGTGAGCGCGTCGGCCTGCCCATCATCGTCGATGCTGACACCGGCTTCGGCAACGCCCTGAATGTGCAACGCACGGTACGCGTGCTGGAGCGCTTCGGTGCCACGGCTATCCAGATCGAGGATCAGGATTTCCCAAAACGCTGCGGGCACCTGGCCGGCAAGAAGCTGATCTCTGCCGAGGAGATGGTCGGGAAGATCCATGCCGCCTGTGACGCGCGCGACCAGGTTGCCATTGTCGCACGCACCGATGCCATCGCTGTCGAAGGCTTTGACGCCGCCCTGGACCGGGCCTCGGCCTACGTCGAGGCTGGCGCGGATATCGTGTTTGTCGAGGCCCCGCGAACGATCGAGGAAATGCGCCGGGTCGTCCAGGTGCTGGGCGACCGCGCCCCGCTGGTGGCCAATATGGTGGAGGGCGGCCTGACGCCGATCCTGAGCCTGGATGAACTGGATTCCCTGGGTTTCCGGCTGGTGATCTCGCCGGGTGCCATGGTGCGCGCTATCATCCCGCAGATGGAGGCATTCCTGGCCAGCCTGAAGACCCACGGCGCGACCAAACCCTTTGCAAACCGGATGACCGATCTGGCCGGGGTCAACCAACGCATCGGCCTCGATGACATGGTCGCCCTGGGTGCAGCGTACAATCCCCCACCCCGGCGGGCGGCGGAATAGGACGGCAATCATGGTCGCCGATCCCAACCTTTACGATTACTGGCCGTATCGGGATCGCCCGAAGATCGTCTGGCCGGGCGGCAAAACCCTGGCCTTCTGGGTTGCACCCAACATCGAGTATTACGAATTCGATCCCCCGAAGAACCCGTCACGATCTGGCTGGCCCAAGCCCGCGCCGGACGTGGTTGGCTATTCCCAACGCGACTGGGGCAACCGGGTCGGCCACTGGCGGCTGATGGAGCTGATGGACAAGTATGGCGTCCGGGGCTCGATCTCTCTCTCCATCGGCCTGATCGATCATCACCCTGAGATCATCGAGGCCTGCGTCGCCCGCAACTGGGAGTTTTTCAGCCACGGCATCTACAACACACGCTTCTCGTACGGGATGAGCGAGGCGCAGGAACGCGCGGTGCTGGAGGACTGCATCGCCACCGTCCAGCGCGCCACCGGCCAACGGATTCGCGGCTATCTGGCGCCGGCGCTCACCCACACCGAACGTACCCTCGACCTGATCGCCGAGTATGATTTCTGGTACAGTTGCGACCTGTTCCAGGACGACCAGCCCCAGCCTGTAAAGACCAGAACGGGCAAGCTGATGTCGATGCCCTATTCCCTGGAGGTCAACGACGTCATCACCTATGGCGCGCTCTCCATGACGCCACAGCGCTATGCCGACGTGCTCAAGCGCCACTTCGATCAATTGCTGGAAGAGGGTGCCGAGAGTGGCACAGTGATGTGCATCCCGCTGCACGCCTATCTGGTCAGCCAGCCCCACCGGATCGCCGCGTTCGAGGAGGCGCTGGCCTACATCACCGGCCATTCGGAGGTGTGGGTGACCACCGCCGCCGAGATCGCGGGCTATTATCGTGACCACTGTTGGGAAACCACCGTCACCGATGTGGGCCGGCGTGGCCTGGCGACCGGCGGGACGGGGTTTGCGCCATGAGCCTACCCGACGATTATCTCACCTATCCCCTCCGCGCGTACGGAATGGATCAGGACCGCTACCCCTGGCGGCCTGTCACGGCGCGTCCGCCGATCTCCTGGCCTGGGGGTCAACCGCTGGCTGTGATGATCGTGGTTCCCATCGAACACCATACGCTGGAACCCTCGGGAAAGCCGTTCAAGCCGCCGGGGGCCATGCAGACACCCTATCCGGATCTGCGCCACTACACGACGCGTGACTACGGCAATCGGGTCGGCGTGTTCCGCATTCTGAAAGCCCTGACGGCGGCCGGGCTGCGGGCCACGTTCCCGGTGAATGCGGATCAGCTGGATCGTCTTAGGCCGCTGATCGATGCCATCCTCGCCGACGGCCATGAGATTGCGGCCTATGGGTTGGCGGCGGATAAAATCCACTGGAGCGGCCTTGAGCCGGGGGTCGAAGCGACCTGGATTGCGGAGGTCCGGCGTCGATTTGACGCCGTGGGTCTGACGCCGCGAGCGTGGTTGAGCCCGGCGCGGCAGCAGTCGTTCGCGACATTGGATTTGATTGCGCAGCAGGGTTTCGACATCTGCCTGGACTGGGAAATCGACGAGGTCCCGATAGCGCTGCGCACTGACCACGGCCCGCTGACCGCCCTACCGCTCTCCAACGAACTCGACGACCGCAGCCTGCTGATTGATCGCCGCCAGACCGAGGACGAATGGGCCGATCAAATCCTGGCAGCCGCGCGCTATCTATCGACCGGCGCTGACCGGTTCGGCGGCCGCATGCTGGGGTTCACCCTGACCCCCTACGTCGCCGGCCAGCCGTTCCGCATCGCCGCGCTTCGCCGGATGCTGGCCGGGCTGGGCGCGCTGGATGTCTGGACGGCGACCGCAGGCCAGATCGCTGAGGCCAGCTAACCATCGGTCACCGTGTCATCGGAAGGCCGTCCAGCACCTCGTTCAGTTCGATGTAATAGCCGTCGGGATCATAGAAGGCCGAGAACATCACATTGATCACGCCCTTGCCGTCGTAGGACGGATAGCTGGTTGGGTGCGGGGCCTCGTCGACCTTGACGCCCATGGCCTTGGCCTTGTCGAACTTGGCCTGCAGGCCCTTGGTGTTGAAGACCAGTACGATGTCGCCGGGCGACAGGTCGCCGATCTTGGCGGGCCGGGGAGTACGTATCGGCTTGGTATATTCCATCAGGCCGATCTGGCCGACGTAGTCGTCGTTGGCGCGCAGGAACACCAGGTGCAACGAGCGCTCGGCGCTTGCGTCATCCTTGGCCGAACGCGGGGTGCGAATGATGTTGTCGTAGGTCACCTTCAGGCCCAGCGCGTCGCGGTAAAATTTCAACGAGGCCTCCATGTCCTTGACCACCAGGGTCGTGCGGCGCAGGTCCAGCGGCAGACGCTCGGCGTCCGGCACGGGCTTGGCCATGGCTGGAGCCGTAACCAACAGCGCCATCAGGGCACCCAGCAGAGCTAACGTTTTTCGAGCCATTCAATCACCTCTGAAACCGACACCACGTCGGCGTATTTGAGCTGCAGATCCGTCAGGTTGGCGTAATGGTAACTCTCGTGTTTGTCGGCCACACACTCTTCCGCGACGATGGTGCGGTAGCCATGGCTCAGCGAATCCACCGCCGTGGCCCGGACGCAGCCCGAGGTCGAGCCGCCGGTCACCAGCACGGTATCGACCTTGTGCCAGACCAGATAGCTGGCCAGCGGGGTCTCGAAAAACGCACTGGGCATCCGCTTGGAATAGATCAGGTCGACCGCCGCATCGATCTCGCAACGCGGATCAAAGGCGTGGCGGTCGCTGCCGTCCTTGATGTTCTGCAGGCTGTCTGGTGTGTCGGTGCGGGTGCCCCAGACGCCGGCATCGCCAGCATCGGCCTTGTAGGCCACATGGCTCCAGATCACCGGCATCGCCCTGGCCCGCGCCAGGGCCGAGACTTGATTCACGTAGCCGATCTGGTTCGGGTCGGTGACATACGCGGTCTTCGGGAACAGGTCGGGCCGTGTGTAGGCCTGCTGGAAATCGACGTTCACCACCGCCAGCTTCTGCCCAAACCCAAATCGCGCGCGTGCCGGATTGGCCTTTACCGCCTCATAAATTTCACGCGCGGTCTGACCAGAGCGCATCATCGTTGGCTCAAAGGGCGACAGCTTGCTCAAGGGCGAATGGTCTCCTGACAGGCACGCCGGGTCGAATGTGACCCTTATGCATCAATTGCACTTCATTGGTATCCGCAGGTCGGGCAAGGGATTTGTCGGGACCTTTGAATGGTATAAACATATACCATTCGCTCAATTCGCCAACCGTGGCGATGTGGGGCGTTCCAAGGGGAACACCGGCATGAACCTTCGTCGCATCCTGTTGATGACAGTCTCTGCAACGTCCTTTGCTACAATTGCAGCGCCCACTCTGGCCCAGACCGCGCCAGCCGCCGTGGAGGAGGTGATCGTCACCGCGCAACGTCGCGCGGAAAATCTCCAGAGCGTGCCGGTAACAGTCTCCGCGTTCACGTCGAACCAGCTGGAACAGCGCCAGATTACGTCGACAGTCGATCTCGTCCGCACCATTCCCAACCTGGTCGGTCACAACAATACCGGCACAGGATCGGCAAACACCTACTTCCTGCGCGGCCTGGGCTCGACCGAGCAGATCGCGACCCTGGACCCGGCGGTTTCGACCTATGTCGATGACGTCATCATCCCACGTCAGAACGTCAACAACTACGCGCTGTTTGATGTCGAGCGGATCGAAGTGCTGCGCGGTCCGCAGGGCACTACCTTCGGCCGCAATTCCACCGGCGGCGCCATCAACGTCATCACCCGCAAGCCGGGAACCGAGTTCGGCGGCTTCGTGTCGGGCGCCTTCGGGTCCTTCGATAAGCGGCAGGTCCGCGGTTCGGTGGATGCGCCGATTTCCGACAAGATTCTGACCAAGTTCTCGGCCTTCTATGACAAGGACGACGGCTGGCTGAAGAACATCACCAACGGTGAGCGTTTCAACGGCGCCAAGAACCTGGGCCTGCGCGCAGCCGTCCGCTACCTGCCCTCCACGGACGTGACATGGGATGTCTCCCTCGAGCACCTGACGTCCGACGGCCTTTATCTGCGCTCGATCCTGGGCCAGCCTCGCAACACCCGAACCCAGGTGGCCCAGGCCGGCGAAAGCGAGAGCGTGCTGCTGGACGCACTGGCCAACCGCGGTCAGCGCAACAAGACCAAATCGTCGTCGCTGTCATCCAATCTCGAATGGAAGGTGGGTGAGCTGACGGTCAACGCGATTACCGGCATCCGGTCCGTTGACCAGGAGTTCGTGATCGACTTTTCGCTGCCCACAGCGACCACCAACCCGCTGCCCTTTGTCCTGACCAACGACGGTCAGTACAATGTCTTTACCCAGGAATTCAAAGTCAGCGGCGAGAGCGGTTCGCTTCGATACGTCGGCGGCGTGTTCTTTTTCCGTGAAGAGAACACCACGCTCACCAGCCAGATCCTGCCGATCCCGGGCATCAACCCGATCAGTTGCAGCCGCGGCTTCACGGGCGACGGCCAGTTCAACTGCAATGGTGCGCCGGGCTATTCCAGCTCACGCCACATCGACAACGACACCACCAGCTGGGCGGCCTATGGCCAGGTAGATTACCAGTTCACCGACCAGTTCTCGCTGCAGGCCGGCGCCCGATACACGATCGAAGAAAAGACTGTCGACCTTCAGCCGACGCCCCAGGGCGGCATGACCACGGCCAATCTGCGGACGGCGGGCATCGACACAAAGCTGAACACCAACATACTGACCCCGCGGGTGGCGCTGAACTTCAAGCCGAACGACGCCACACTGATCTATGTGAGCGCCACGCGCGGCTTCAAGGCCGGGGGCTGGAACTCGCGCACCGCCTATCGTCCCCAGGAATTCCGGTCGATGACGCCGGAGACCACCTGGTCCTATGAGGCCGGCCTGAAGACCGAGCTGTTCGAGCGCCGTCTGCGGGTCAACGCGACGGCCTTCTACGCCGAGACCGACAACCTGCAGCTCTCCTACACCACGCCTGGCCCGACGCCCGGTTCGACCCTGTCGACCCAGGACAACGCCGGTGACATCGAGGTGAAGGGCGTCGAGCTGGAAGTGGTCGCCCGGCCGATCGCCAATCTGGAACTGTTCGGCACCGCCGGCTTCCAGGAAGGCAAGTATACCCGCGTCAATCCGCGGGCGAACTCGTTCTGCCCGGCCGGCACGGTGAACCTGACCTTGCCGTCGGGCTGCACGGCCGGGCCCTTCATCAATGCCATCGACGCCGCCGACGAACTCTCGCGCTTCCCGAAGCGCACCGTGGCCGTGGGCGGCGTTTGGACCATTCCGATCGAGGGACTGGGCGGATCGTTCAAGATTTCGGGCGAGGCCAACTACAACGGCGGCTACTGGACCACGGCGTCCAACGCCGGCCCCTCCACGCGTACGCCGACCGCGCTCAACAGCTATTCGGGCAAGTACACGCTGCTGAACGGCTCGATCAGCTTTGTGTCCGACGACCAGATGTGGAAGGCCACGCTCGACTGCAAGAACTGCTCGGACAAGACCTACATCACCTCGATCTTCAACGGCGCGTTCTACGGCGAGCCGCGCAAGTACACCTTCAGCGTCCAGCGCAAGTTCTAGACTGTGACGGGCGAGGCGGCGGTGTCCGCCTCGTCGCGGACGCTATTGTGCGCCCTCACGAAAAGCTGACAGCGGCAGGGGCTGGCCCGTGTTGGCGATCAGCGCCTGACGCCGGAAGAACCGTGCCAGGCCGTCTGCGCCCATCCGCGACGGGCCGATGCCGGAGGCTTTGAAACTCTGTTTGGCGGCTTCATAGAAGACCGCCGTCAGGGCCGCGTCATTCAGACTGATGGCCCCGGCCTCCAGTCGGCGCCCCACCGCCTCGGCCTCGTCCAGGGTCCCGGCAAACACCGCCGCCGACAGGCCGTAGTCGCCGAAGTTGGCCAGCGCGACCGCCTCGTCGACGGTGTCGAACGCCATCAGCGGCATGATGGGGCCGAAGGTCTCCTCGCGCATCACCGCCATCTCGTGAGTGACGTCGGCCAGCACCGTCGGGCGCAGCCACAGGCCGCCGCCGTGGTGTTCGATCTCGCCGCCGGTGAGCACGCGGGCACCTTTCGATCGGGCGTCCTCGATCTGTCCAGCCAGGATGTCCGCCTGTCGCGCGAAGATGATCGGTCCGACCTCGCCCGCGTTGATGTCGGGCCAGTTCAGCTGGACCGCAGCGGCCTTTTCGACCAGCCGTTGTACAAACGTTCTATACAGTTGGCGTTGTATATAAATCCGCTCGATAGACTGACAAGCCTGGCCCGCAGATAACACCGACCCGCGCAGGGTGGCGTCGGTGGCAGCCTCGAGGTCGGCGTCGGCCAGGACGATCATCGGATCCTTGCCGCCCAGTTCGAGGAACGCCGGTATGAGTCGGCCGGCGGCTTGAAGCGCGACCTTGCGTCCCGTGGCGACAGAGCCGGTGAAACAGATACAGTCGATTTGGTCGATCAAGGCCTGTCCGGTTTCGCCATCACCGGGCAGGATCTGCAGCACGGCGTCAAGGCCGGGCGTGGCGGCGATGGCCTCGCGCAGCGGTTCGACGAACCTGGGGGTGACCTCCGAGGGTTTGACGATCACGGCGCACCCGGCCACCAGCGCCGGGACCGCATCGATCATCCCCAGCAGCAGCGGGAAGTTCCAGGGACTGACCACGCCGACCAGACCATAAGGCCGCCAGTTGGGGGCGTGACGAACCTGGGGCATGGCGCGCCCCTCGGTCCAGCCCTGGGGCATCAGGGTGGGGGCGAGTGCGGTCCAGCCCGCGATGGAGCCGATGACGCTGTCGATCTCCTGGCCAGCGATGCGGCGGCGACCCGTATCGGCTTCCAGTGCCGCCTGTAGTTCGGCGCGACGCGCGGCGAGTTCGGCGGCGAAGCGGGCCATGACCGTCGCGCGTCCAGCATAACCGAGGTCTGCCCAGGCGGGCTGAGCCTGACGCGCGCGATCACAAGCCGCGACCACTTCAGCAGGGGTTGGCGCCCCAAAGCTGTAGTCCTGCGCCCCGGTCCTGGGGTTACGCCAGGTCAGACGGCTCAAAGACCAAGCCCTCCCGGGTTCAAGCGACCTTCGGGGTCGACGGCGGCCTTGAGGGAGCGCGCGATGGCCTGGCTGGCGGCGTCGCGGCTGGCCAGCCAAGGGTAGGTGCGGCCAACCTGGAAATGGGCGGCACCGAAGGTCTCGAAAACCGCCACGACCCCGCGACGGGCTTCGGCCACCAGGGCGGTCGCCTCCGGATTTTCCGGATGTTTGCGCAGCTTGGCCAGCATGCCGGGGTCGACCGTGGCGTCGTGCAATTCGCGCCGCGCCTCCGGCCAGAAGAACACCGGCTCGATCAGGAAGGCGTTGGTGGACAGGGTGGTCAGCATCATCCCGGTGTAGACCCCAGCGGCCTCGAACCGGTCGGCCAGGCTGGCGAACAGGGCCTCGATGGCCTGGCGGCAGGCCTGCGCCTGCGACAGGGCGACGATGCCGTGGACCGGCACCCAGCGCTCGCCATCCGGGCCCAGGATGTTGTTTAGCGGCGTGAAAGGCTGGGCGCGGATAACCCGGGGAATGGTGGCCTCGGTCTCGCGACCGCCGACGGCCAGCGCGATGCGGCGCACCTCTGCGATGTCTGCTGCGACCGCGGCCTGCGACCGGCCCTCCGCCACCAGATGCAGCGACCATTCGGATTCGGACAGGAAGCCGCGTCCGGCCACGGCCATCTTGAAGGCGTCCTTCATCCCCTTGGCCAGAGATGTCGCGCCCTTGACCACCTGACCCATGGCCATCACGCCGGAAAGAATCGAGGCCCGGCGAACGCGTACATCAGCCAACGCAGGATCAAACCCGATCAGCTCACAGGTGATTCCCGCGCGGGTGATCTCGGCTCCAGCTTCGAACAGGCCCTTGGCCTCGGCGAAGGCGAACGACACGCAGTCTTCAAAGGCGGGCGTCCGGATCAGCCGCAGCGTGATCTCGGCCTTCACCCCAAACGCCCCGGCGTCACCGCAGAACAGCCCGGTCAGGTCGGGTCCATAGTGGCGATAGAACGGGTGAGGGCCCTGGCCCGCCGCCCCGGTTCTCAGCACCTGACCGTCTGCCAGCACGACGGCAACGCCGATCACGCTCTCGCTGGTGGTGCCGTAATGGCCCGCGCCGAAGATCGCATTCAGCTGCGACAGCCCACCGCCGATGGTCGACGAGATTCCGGAGAGAGGCCCCCAGAACGGTGTCCGCAAGCCCAACGGTTTCAGGGTCTCGTAGAGGGTCTTCCAGGTGCAGCCAGCCTCGACGGTGACGGTCATGTCGGCGGCATTGACCTCCAGCACCCGGTCCATCTGTGTCAGGTCGATCATCACGGTGGGCGTCGGCCCGGGCACGTAGCCGGTCGTATAGCTCATCCCGCCGCCACGCACGGCCACCGCCATCTTCCGGCCTGTCGCCTCGGCCACGGCGCGGCTGAGGGCAGCGGTATCGCGGGGGGTTACCACCAGCTCGGCGATGCTCTCGCCTGCTTTCCAGATGTCCTGGCTGAGCAGGATCCGGCGGGCCAGATCATCACTGACCGCATCAGCGCCGAGCGCCTGGCGGAAGGCGTCGGCGGAACGGGAGGGCAGGTCGGCGACGCTCATTGCGGTCTCCAGAATCCAAGGAAGGCAGCGGTCAACAGCAACATCCAGATCAACATCACGGCCGGGCGCGCCCGGGCAAGTGACTGGCTGATAATCTTATCACCCTGCGGTGTCTGACCCATGGTCACCAGGGCCTCGAACGCAGGTCCGAAAGGCGCAATCAGCTGACGAACCCACAGGCCGGTGGCGATCGCTGCGGCCAGCACGAGCAGCTTCAGGCCGACAAACAGGGGTGCCGATACCGCTCCGGCAACGATGGCACCGCCGACGCCGATCAGACCCGCCAGCACAACCCCGCGAATGCCCAGATCAAGGCGGCGTACGACCGATCCCGGCCGCAGATGCTTTATATGGATCCTCCACGCCAGCCACATCCAACCCAGCGACAGCCCCCAGATGAGCGCGAGCGACGCGGGGGGCAGGCTGATATGACCGACAACGCTGGCCAACGTCAGGCCCGTCGGCAGGGTCAGGATCAGGGCCGTGCGCGGGGCCATGTCCAGCGCCGTCAACGCCTGGGCGGCGGCGATCCTGGCCGCCACGGGCCGGGTCGGATCGCTGATCATGCGCGAGGTGTAAAAGGCCCCCAGGTCACCGCCCAGCCAATAGACGAAGACCAGCACATGCATCAGCGAGATCAGGGCTGTGGTCATCGCCGCTCCCGCGTCAAATGATCTAGTCTTATATCATTTGCCGCTGACCCTATAGGCGCGCAAGGCCAAAGTGGACTCATGGAACCCCCGCACGGGAGGGATTGACGAATTGTCCGGACAAATGATCTATTGATATATCATTTGGTCTTGGGGAGGGACACGCTGATGCCACAGCTCACGCCACTCCTGTCGGACGATATTGGTGCTACCGGAGGGCATACTCCATGCACATAGGTGAACTGGACGTCCTGCGCTGGGCGCACATTCTGGCCATGGTCTATTGGCTGGGCGGCGAGTGGGGAGTCTTCCAGACCTCCTACAATGTGACCAATCCCAAGTTGGCCCTGGACGAACGTCGTCGCCACATGGAAACGGCCTACCGGATCGACATCCTGGCGCGAACGGGCATCATTCTGTTGTTGCCGCTGGGTCTGCACATGGGGACCATCTACGGGTTCGTGCCCTTTGGAGGCGGGGCGCTGACAGCCATGTGGGTGATCTTCGCGGCCTGGACCAGCCTGACCTGGTCGGCGTTCCTGACGCGCGAAACGGACCTCGGGCTGCGCCTGACCAAAATCGATGAGGCGATCCGCTACGTGGTGATCCCGGGCCTGTTCCTGGTCAGCATCGCCTCGATGTTGGGTTACGGTCCGCTCGACATTGGCCCCGGCACCCTTTGGTACGGCGCCAAGATGGCGCTCTATGCGTTTGCCCTGTGCATTGGCTTGGGACTGCGTTTTATCATGCGCGCCTGGACGACCCGTTTCCGCAAGCTCGCCGAAGGTCCGAACCCCGCCGAAGAGGCCGCGCTGACCCGCGAAATCGGCATCGGCCAGCTTATGGCCTATGTCTACTGGATCACCATTGCCAGCGTCTGTTTCCTGGGCGCGACCAAACCATTCTAACTCGTTCTCATCGCCAAAAGGGCCCGTCATGACCAAGATCTGGATGTTTGCCGCCGCCGCCTGCATGGCGCCGCTTGTGGCCATGGCCGCACCGGCCAAGGCACCCAAACTGCTCGATATCGCCAAGCCGGAAGAGGCGCTGCAGGTCTCGCGCAAGTTCCAGTGCTCGATGGTCGACAACGCCCCGGTGGTCTACCACTGGTCGGGCCGCGGCTATTCCCGGGTGCCGGGCGAGCCGGACCGCTTGCTGTTCAATCTTGAAGGCATGAACGTCCGGGCCTGTGTGACGGTCAATGATCCGGTCAAGGGCGTCGGCTATCGCCTCGTGTCCCGGGAACTGATGCTCTACCTGGACCCCAAGACGGGCAAGGTTCTGCGCACCTGGGACAACCCCTGGAGCGGCAAGACCGTCGACGTGCTGCACGTGGCCAATGACCCGGTGAACAGCCGTCCGAACTATGTACGCAATGAAAAGGGCGAGCCCTTCACCCTGAGCGCCAGGGTCGAAAACGGCCGCGTCTTCATGCCCATCGAAGTGCCGCTGTTCTACACCAACCCGCTGGCGGGCGACTATCAGACGTATGTCGGCAACCAGTACCACGCCATGGAGATCTTCGACTTCAACGCCGAAGCCGCCGACATCCTGGACCCGAAGAAGCCGACGGCTCAGCCGGCCATCGCCTGGGTCCGACTGGCCCAATGGCTGCCCTGGATGCAGATGAACAGCCGCGCCGGCGGACTGGTGTTCAACGCTGTGGGCCAGACCGTCAATGGCGTCGACGCACTTCCGCAGGTCCTCAAGGATGAGATCGCGACCAACTACCCGGTCTATCGTACGCCGCCTCCCGGGGACGACGCCCGGCCGAACGAGACTAGCTGGACCTATTTCAAGAAGGCGGTCGAGTCCGGGAAAGTGAAACCAGCCCGGTAGGGCCGGCTTAGCCCCAACTAGTCTGGCCGGAGCGTTGCCGACGATGGGTCGTAAAGTGGTATTGGAAGCGGTCGGGGCGGTAGTGGCCGCAGATGAACTGGACGGGCCGTCCACGAGCGGCGCGCATCACGCGTTCGATCTTCAGCAGCGGAGAGCCGATATCGACGCCCAGCGCCAGGGCGATCTGATGGGGCGCGGCGGCGGCCCCGATCCACTGTTCGGCCTCCATCACTTCGGCGCCGGCCCGCTGCAGCAGCTTGAGCAGAGGCGTCGAGGCCAGTTCTGCTCGGGTGTATCGGCTTGCGATGTCGGCTGGCACCCAGGTTACCAGGTGCGAAAACGGCTCACCCTTCAGCTTGCGAAGGCGGACCGCCAGCTGAACCGGGTCGCCGGGCTTGAGGTCCAGTCGTTCAGCGACCATCTCGTCGGCCGGCATCTCGCGAACATCCAGCAGCTCCAGCTCGGTTTCCAGCCCCATGATCTTCAGGCTGTCGAGCAGGTTGTCGAAAGAGCCCCGCACCATCGGGATCACCGCGTCGCCGGCGACGATCGTGCCGCGTCCGCGATGGCGGGTCACCAGACGGTCGCCGGCCAGTTCGTTGAGCGCCCGCTTCACGGTGATCCGCGAGACTTGCAGGGTGCGCGCCAGCTCCTGTTCGCCGGGCAGGGTGGTGCCGGCCGAGAGCGCGCCGCTGCGGATCCGCTCGCGCATCACCAGATAAATCTGATGGTACAAAGGCGTCGGCTGGCTCTCGTCCAGCTGCGCCGCCGAAAGTCCAAGCTGGTCCGTATCGCCGTCCATGTCGTCAATCCCTCGTGCGCGCGACGGCGCCGCGCACTTCACCTGACCTATTTCTATACCAACCCGAGCGTGCGATGCGAGCGCCAAGCTGCAAGGATCTCCCCGAGATGACCGCACCTGCGCCCTACATCGCGCTCGCGCTACAGACGACCTGCTTCGCGGTGAACAGTGCGCCCGACGCGTGCGCCAGCCGGCCCCGGATGGCCGATTCTATTGCGCGCATCGCCGATCAGATTGGCGCGTCCAAGCGTTTCATCGGATCCGACGTCCGTCTGGTAGTGCTGCCCGAGTATTTCCTCACCGGGTTTCCGATGGGCGAGGCGGCCGCGGTCTGGGCGGAGAAAGCGGCGCTGGAGATTGACGGTCCTGAGTATCAAGCCCTGGGCGAGGCCGCCCGAGCCGCCGACGTGTTCCTCGCGGGCAACGCCTATGAGCGCGACCCGAATTTTCCCGGCCTCTATTTCCAGACTTCGTTCCTGATCGAGCCGTCAGGCAAGCTGGTGCTGCGCTACCGGCGGCTGGTCTCGCTGTTCGCGCCCAGTCCCTATGACGTCTGGGACCGGTACGTTTCCATCTACGGCCTGGACGGGGTGTTCCCGGTCGCCGACACCGAACTGGGCCGGATCGCCGCCATCGCCTCGGAAGAAATCCTTTACCCCGACATCGCCCGGGCCCTCGCGCTGCGCGGCGCCGAGGTGCTGCTGCATTCCTCCAGCGAGATCGCCACGCCGATCCTCAGCCCCAAGAACATCGCCAAGCAAGCCCGCGCCATCGAGAACCTGGCCTATGTGGTGTCCGCCAACTCGGCCGGGATCGAGGGTATCGCCATTCCCAAAGCCTCCACAGACGGCTCGTCCAAGATCATCGACTATCGCGGTCTGGTCCTGGCCGAGGCGGGCTACGGCGAGAGCATGGCCGCTTATGCCGAGATCGATATCGCCGGCCTGCGCCGCTACCGCCGCCGGCCCGGCATGGGCAACATCCTGTCGCGCCAGCCGCTGGCCCTGTGGCGCGACGCCCTGGAGGGCCACGATGTCCAGCCGCGCAATACGCTGACCGGGACCGCCGGCGAGACCCTCACGCCCGATCGCAGTTTCTACGCTGACCGACAACGCCAAGCGATCGCACACCTTGCCGACAAGGGGATCATCTGATGAATGCGCTCGCTACAGGACTTGCTCTCGCCCTCGCCGTCGGCGCCGCGCAGGCCCAGACGCCACCGCCCAAGAAGACGATGGCACCCGTAAACGGCGTGCTGGAACGCGATCTGCGCCTGTTCGAGAGCTGGCTGCCCGGCGACTTTGACAATGCCGAACAGTACTTCTTCGCCGAGGAACAGGGTGTTCCCGTCCCGCCGCGGCGGCATGCGACCATCGCGGCCAGCGGACCCCACACCTTCACGGTGCGCCACTTCGCCGGGAACGACCTGACCAAGCCCATCGAGGAGCATCAGGCGGTCGCGTCCATCGAGGCGACCGGCGCCGGCCTCAAACTCTCGTCGCCCGGCTGCGACATCCGCTGGACGCGCCGCGCCAACCAGTTTTCCGGGGTCTCCGCGGCGGGGTCCTGCGGCGCCAAGGTGGAGACGCGGTTCATCCTGTCGGCGGGCGATCTCTGGCTCGGCGATGACCTGCACCTGCAGCGCGCCCACCAGTGGACCTGCTGGATGGCGACTCCGCGCGACGGCAAGCCCACTGAGTCCTTCTTCGCGCCGGGCCTGAAGATCTGGGATCAGGGCGGTGAGGTCTGGGTCAAGACCGACGACCCGACCCCGCGTGAGATTGGCTACCGCTTGCGCCAGGTCGACTGGCCGGCCGGAACCAACCAGAACGCCCTGACCCTCTACGTCCTGAAGAAGGGCGAAGCCCGCGCCCCGGGCTACGCCTGGGCCAGCCCCGACGCCAGCCGCATCGGCATCAACCTGCGCTGGGTGCAGGGGTCCTGCAGCAAGCCTACACCGTCCGCTGCTCCTTGATGCAGGTGCGGCGCACAAGCACGTCGTTCTCGAACCAGTGCCAAGTGCGACCGCGGTTGTTGTTGTCCTCGCTGATCTGGATCATCTCGTAGAGGTAGTGGCTGGGCATGTCCTTGCGCGTCCAGGTCAGCACCACGGTGCGCGCATCGATCTCCCAGGCCGAACCCTCGATCCGGTCGGTGTCCCACCAGATGCGGCCGTCCCGGAAGCTGGCCGGGAAGTGGATCTCCTCGCGGCGGCCGTCGTCCCAGGTGTAGGTGTTGATCTGGTGGTAGGCGTGGGGGCCGTCGGCGGGGAACATGCACTTCAGCTCAGCCTTGTGCCGGTCGATCTCCACGCCCTGGGCGTCAATATGGATATAGGTCCCTTCCCATTCGCCCTCGTGGCGGGCAAGGACGGGCATGGCGGTTCGGATATTGCTCATGGGGGTCGACACTTTCAGGGCAGGTGCGCAGTAAATGATATAGAACTATATCATTTGAAGGTGAAGGCAGGAGGTGCGTTTGTCGGGCATTGACGGGCTGGACCTCAGGGTAGCCGACGAAATCGCGACGCTCACCCTCAATCGGCCGGCGCGGCGCAATGCGGTGAACCGGGCCATGTGGCGGGGCCTTCCCGAAGTGCTTGAGGCCGCACGCGCGGCCAGGGTCAAGGTGCTGGTGCTGACCGGAGCCGGCGAGGCCTTTGCGGCCGGCGCCGACATCTCCGAGTTCGAGCAGGTCTATGCCGACCGCGCGACCGCAGGCGCGTATTTTGGCGAGATCGCCGCGGCTATGGACGCCCTGGCGAACTTCGAATCCCCCACGCTGGCGCGGATCGACGGCGCCTGCGTGGGCGGCGGTCTGGGCCTTGCGCTGTGCTGCGACCTGCGCATCGCGTCCGACCGGGCGCGCCTGGGGATCACGCCCGCGAAGCTGGGCCTGATGTACGCGCTCTCCGACACCAAGCGTCTCGTGGACGTCGTCGGCCCGACGCGGGCGAAAGACATCCTCTACACCGGCCGGATCCTGACGGCGGACGAGGCACTGGCGGTTGGGTTGGTGGATGCGGTGACGAGCGTTGAGGGCCTGGACGCTGCGGCCGCGGCCAAAGCCGAAGCCATCGCCGCCGCCAGCCAGTGGTCGGCCCGCAAGGCCAAGGCAGTGGTCTCGCGCATCCTGAACGGCCAGGCCACCGACGACGCCGAAACGGGAGCCTGGATGCTGGACGCTGTCGAGGGCGTGGACTTCGTGGAAGGCCGCGATGCGTTCCTGGGGAAACGGACCCCGAGGTTCCCGTTTCGGTAGGACGGTCGTCGGTCGAGCAGGAGACGAGAATGAGCGGTGCGGACGCGGTCGAGGCCTACCTGTCTTCGGTCCCAGAGGCCCAGCAGGGGGCGATGCGCGAGATCAGGGCCATGCTGCGGGCAGCTGCTCCTGACGCTGAGGAGACGGTGAAGTACGGTATGCCCACGGCGTGCGTGGGGACGGTGAGCATTCTCTACTACGCGGCCTGGAAGGCCCATATCGGCCTATATCCGATCTACCGTGGCGATGCGGTGTTTGAGACCATGGTCGCGCCCTATCGGGACAAGACGGACACGCTGCGGTTCTCGAAGAAGCAGCCGGTTCCTTTTGAGGTGATCGGTCGTGTGATTGATCATCAGCTGGCGCGGATCCGAACACTCTAGTTTGCGATCAACGCGCATTTATCTCGCTGGGAGCCGAGATGCCGCACTGATCGCGGTTAGAATTGCGTGGGACGTCAGCGACGCGTCTGGCAGCAGCCCTCCGCCGCTGGGTCGCCACTGTAGTCATCATGGAGGCGCCACCATTCATAAGGCGGGGTCTGTGGCCAGCCTTCCGGCGACACTTCCCAGTTTTCCTGGCGTCCATACGGCGTTAGATCCAGGAAGCTCCAGACTGAACCGAGTTGCTCATCCCCACGGCTGCTCGTGAAGTAGGTGCGATATACGTCTTGCCCCGACCGCAGGAATACACTGATGCCCGATCTTTCGCTGCCATCGCGCGTCCTGCCGAAATCGGCATTGAAGGGTGTTCCGAACGAAGAATACCAGGGTACAGCCCAACCCATGCGCTGTCGGTGAGCCCTGAGCCTCGGTTGAGGTGCACGGGAGACCAGCACGACGGTCGTGTCGCGGGCGTGCAGATGGGCGAGATGGCCGATGCTGTCGACGGTCATCGCGCAGCCGGAACAGACCTCCGCATCGTCGGGTCCGAACATGACGTGGAACAGAATCAGCTGTCGGCGGCCTGCGAATAGATCGACGAGCCTGGCAGGGCCGTCGGGGCCTTCGAAAACGTAGTCCTTATCAATCCTGACCATCGGCAGGCGACGGCGCTCGGCGGCGAGCGCGTCGCTCTCCCGGGTAAGGTGCTTTTCCCTGGCGAGCAGGCTATCACGGGCAAGCTGCCATTCGGCATCGGACACAATCTGCGGAACGGCGTGCGCATCGTGCAGCATGATTTTTCCTTTCTTTTGGGTCGAGAAACGCTTCGAGATGGGGCTCGTTCAGCCCCGGTAAGCTTGCTCCAGCGCGGCGATATCCAGCTTCACCATGCCCATCATTGCGCCCATGGCGCGGGCGGTGCCGGCGGCATCCGGCCCGGCGAAGACCTCGGCCATGCCCTGCGGCACAATCTGCCAGGACAATCCGAAACGGTCGGTCAGCCAGCCGCATCGCGATTCCCGGCCGCCATCCGCCAGCAGGGCGTCCCAGGTCCGATCAAGTTCGGACTGGTCCTTACAGGTGACGGAAAGGGACATGGCCGGCGACAACGCGTACATCGGGCCGCCGTTCAGCGCCTGAAACGCCACGTCCCGCAGGATGAACTCCACAACCAGCGCCGTGCCTGCGGGAAAAGGCGCCCCTTCGCCATAGCGACTGATGTCGCCCAGTTCGCCGCCAAGTACAGAAACGTAGAAGCGCGCGGCGTCCTCAGCCCGGCCGTTGAACCAGAGGCAGGGTTTGGGGGATGATGGGTTCATGACGCTGTTCCCTTGGGGTGCGGATTTCAGAATGTCTTCGCCAGATCCTCAAGCTGTTGCGCGGCGGCACCCCAGCCCTGTTCAAAGCCCATCTCCAGATGGTTACGGACGTCTTCGGCGCTCTTGTGTCGGGCGCCCCAGATCATCCGAGTGCCGCCGCCGGGCTCGTCTGACAGGCGGACATAGCCGGTCATGAAGCTCTCGGCGCGGGGGATGAACCCCTCCGAATAGGCGTCGGTGAAGGTCAGGCTTTCCTGCGGCTGGATCTCCAGCCAGACGCCGACATTTTCAACCCGCTCGCCATCGGGGCCGGCCATCAGCGTGTTCATCCGGCCTCCCGGTTTGAGGTCGAAACTGGCCTCCGGCACGGTCCACGGCCTTGGGCAGAACCATTGCTTCAGCAGATCAGCCTCGGTCCAGCATCGCCAGACGGTGGCGCGCGGGGCGTCGAGAATACGGACGATCGCCAATTCGGTCTCTGAAGTCGGCGTGAAGGGAATGGTGGTGGTCACTGGGCGGTGTCCTTGATGAACAGCTGTTCGAGATAGCGAGTGAGGTGGTCGCAGCAGTCGGCCGCGATCGTCGGGTCGCCGCCCGCCTTCGCCAGAACGAACGCGCCTTGCAGCGTGGATTGCGTGAAGATCGCCAGGCTTCGCGCCGAGAGGGTTGTCCGCCCTGCGGCATCGAGCGCGGCCTGAATGTCCGGAATCAGGGTCCGGGCGTGGCCCAGAATGCTGGCGCCGCAGGCCTCGCGGATCTCGGGATGTGTGTCATAGGTCTCCTGCACCATGGTGCCAGCCAGGCAGGTGAACTCAGGCAGTGGCCGGTCGGTCAGCATCGCCTTGCGGAACGCCACATAGGCCAGCACCCGCCGCGCGGGGTCAGGATCGGCATGGTACGGAGCCGCCTCGAAAAGCGGGGCTGTGACGTCGGTCCAGTGCTGTGCGGCCGCCACCGCCATCGCGTCCTTGCTGGTGAAGTGGTGAAAGAACGCCCCCTTGGTCACGCCTGCGGCTCGGCAGAGATCGTCCACAGTGGTGGCGCAATAGCCCTGCGCCCGGATCACATCGATCGCGGCGTCGAGCAGCTTGGTGCGGGCGTCGGGTTGGATCATGAGGTGTATATACCGACTGGTTGGTATGTCGTCAACCTCGCTCTTGTTGCGGTGTTCGCAGGACCACGGCACGGCCTGGATTAGGGTGTCAGACGTCTTGGCGGAGGGCGGCAACGCATATCAAGGGCTTCGCCGTTACCCGCGATACCCCGCCGTCGCGCCCAGCGGCGTGGCCAGGCGCTCCGCCATACCCAACGCCGCCGCCTCCGATCCCGCCACCACCTGGCAGGACAGCGGCAGGCCGTCCGCCGTCATCCCCACCGGGAACGCGGTTGCCGGCAGTCCGGTGAAGTTGGCCAGGGCGGTGAAGTCGGCCTGGTTGGCGGGGGCCGCGCCGAAGGGGAAGGCAGTCTGGGGGGCGGTGGGCATGAGGACGGCGGCGTAGGGAGCGCAGGCGGCACGGATCGCGGCACCGGCGCGGGTGATCTCGCGACAGGCGCTGGCGAGTTTATGGGCGGGTTGGTTGCCGCCCCATTCAAGCAGGGCGCGGAAGCCGTTCGAGAAGCCTTCGGGGTGTTCGCTCAGCATGGGCTGATGGACAACGTAGCCCTCGGCCTCCGAGATCAGCAGGCCCAGGCGTCGCATGCGGCCGAAGTCGTAATCGGAGAGGCGGACGGTCTCGACCTTGAGCCCCAGCGTCCGGGCACGGTCGACGGTTTCGACGAGGGCGGCGGCGACATGCGGCTCGACCTCCACCTGACCGTCAAAGGCGAGCACACCCAGAACGCCTTCGGTCGGTGTCCCGACGGGATCGTCGGTAATGGCAGCCAGCGTCGCCGCGCAGTCGGCGGCGGAGCGGGCGTGGGGGCCGATGTGGTCCAGGGTCCATGACAGAGCGGTGGTGCCCACGTCGGAGACGGCACCGTAGCGCGGCTTGTGGCCGAACACACCGCAGTAGGCAGACGGGATTCGGACGCTGCCCATGGTGTCGGTGCCCAGGGCCGCGGCGCATAGACCCGCAGCCACCGCCGCCCCGGAACCGCCGGAGGAGCCGCCGGGCGTGTAGCCTGGACGGTGAGGGTTCGCCGTGCGCCCGAACCACGGATTGTCGGTGGTGGCCCCCAGCGCGCCCTCGTGCATGTTGACAGAACCCAGGATCACCGCGCCCGCGTGGCGCAACCGGACGACCACCTCGGCGTCTGCGGCGGCAATGCGGTCGCGATAGGCCCCGATGCCGGCGGTCCAGGGGCGACCTGCGACCGCGATGTTGGCCTTCACCAGAACGGGGACGCCATCGATGGGGGATAGCGGCTGGCCATTGGCCCAGCGTGCGGCGCTGGCCCGGGCTCCCGCCCGTGCGCCGGCCTCATCGACGTCGGTGACCGCCCGCAGTCCGGGATTCAGGCGGGCGATGCGCGACAGATAGGTCTCGGTCGCCTCCACCGGCGTGATGGCGCGCGCGGCGAACATGGCGTGGAGGCCGACGACGCCGGCGGCAACGATGGAGTTGGAGAATTCTTCAGCCATAGCGCTCATCGATCAGCCGGATGGGCTTCTGGCGCACATCGATCTGGGTGAGCGTCGCCGTGGCACCCTTGGCGACCAGTTCCACATCCACCTCGATGCCGATCTTGCGCTTCAGGATTTCGCTGAATGCGCGGGCGATGTCGGGGTCCTGCGGTGTCGTGGTTTCGGCGACGACGACGAAGCTGTCGCGGCCTTGCGCGTCGCGTCGCGCGTAGCAGATGAACTCTCCGGCGAAGGCGGCGTGCTCGTCCAGCATCGGGCCGATGCCTTGCGGGAAGATGTTGATGCCACGGATCTTCACCATGTTGTCCGAGCGGCCGAGGAACCCCTCGATACGGGTGAAGTTGACGCCCAGCGCCGATGTGCCCGCCTTCACCTGGGTCACGTCGTGGGTGTTGAAGCGGATGATGGGATAGAGGTCGTCCTTGTAGAGGCAGGTCACCACCATGTCGCCGACCGCGCCCGAGGCGGCGGGGCGGTGGGTGTCCAGGTCGCAGACCTCGAGGAACTGGGCGTCCTCCATCACGTAGAGACCGTCGCGGTCTGGCCCCTCGCCGGCCACGATGCCGGTGTCGCCGACGCCGTACCAGTCAAAGCAGGCCGCGCCGCCCCACGCTTCGGAGATCGCGTCCTTGTCCTCGCGGCCCATGTGACCGGTGATCATGCGAACCTGTATGTCCACGCCGGGAACCAGCCCCTGCTCGCGCGCCACCTCGGCCAGTTTCTTGATGTAGTCGGCGAAGCCCACGATGACGTTGGCCCCGAAGGTGCGCATCAGTTCGACCTGCTGGGCGGACCGAGTCTCGATACCGGTGCCGGCCGGCAGGAAGACGGCGCTGGTCCAGTGGGTGACCGCCTCGCGCACATAGTGGCCGCCGTTGATCATGCCGTGGCCATAGACCGAGTGGACCACGTCACCCGGCCGCACGCCCTGCCACCGGTACAGGCGCCCCAGCATCAGGGCCTGCACCTCGCGGCTCTTGGGGCCGAACAGCAGCACCTGGGGCTTGCCGGTGGTGCCCGAAGTGGTGTGCAGGATTACCGGCGGACGGTGGGCATGGGTCTCGAACCCGGCAAAATCACCGAACGGCGGCGCGCGATCCAGGCTGGCCATAATGTCGGACTTGTCGAAGGTCGGCAGGCCGGGCAGGTCGTCGAGACTGCGGATATCGCCGGGCTGGATGCCCGCGGCACCCCACAGGCGTTGATAAAAGATGGTCCCCCAGGCGCGGTCGACGCAGCGGGCGAAAAGGCGTTCCTGATGCGCCCGGATCTCGTCACGGCTTTTGGCGGCGAACAGCGGAAAGGCGTCGCCGATCGGGTGCTCCGCGGTCATCCGGGCGAAGTCGATTTCCTGCCAGTAACTGCTGTGGGTATCGGTCATTCAGATTTCTCCGGCGGCGAGGCGGAACACCTGGCCGGCGTCTTCAAGGGTGTCGAAATGGTCGAACAGCGCGCTCAAGGGCGCATGGACATTTTCAAGGTCGGCGAAGGCCAGGCAGGCGCGGGCCTTTTCCAGATGCTGCTCCCGGGTGAGCGGCCAGGCGGGCGACCCCAGCTGAGTGGTTACAGCGGCGCGCACCTCACGCCCATCGCGCAGGCGGGCCACAGCCTCGGCCGGGACGAAGGAGGCGGGATCGGGGTTGTCGTCGGCGACTACCTTTACCCTTTCGGCCAGCTTCTGTAGGCCAGGATCCGACAGACTGTCCGGACCGAAGTCGCCCAGTCCGACGGTCCCCCGCGTCAGCGTCACGGCCGCCAGATAGGGCAGGCACAGCCGGGCATAGGCCGGGGTCATGGGCTGGACGGCCGGACGGCCCACCAGCCGGTGGATCAGGGGCGGCGCGCGCCAAGTCAGTTGCTCAAGGTTCTCCGCCGAGACGCCTTGGTAGGCCATCAGTTCCTGGACCGCCACGATGCCACCGTGTCCCGCGCGGCCTGTCGGGAACGGCTTCCAGCTGACTTCGGTGATCCGGAAGGTCTGCCCAAGTGTCGCCAGAACCGGCGCGAAATCGAATGCTGTCTCGAACAGGGTCATGTAGCCGAAGTCGCCGTCCAGCGACCGGCGCGGCCCGGGCAGGCCGGCGGCGGCCACGTCCACAGCCATCAGGGCGGCGCGGGCGGCGTTGGCGATCTGAACGGGCAGGGCGGGTTTACCCTCTTGATGGGCCTGCATGGTCCCCGATGCGAAACCCAGGCCATAGCCGAAGGCGTCGAGGGTGGTCTCTTGCGACAGCCCCTTGAGCCGAGCCACCCCGGCGATGGCGCCGAACAGGCCCGAGGTCGCGGGGCGGAAGAACCTCAGTGGCGTAGTTGCGGCTACACCCAGGTTTAGAGACACATCCGCGCCTGCGATGATCGCGGCCAGCACCTGGGCACCCGAGTAGGAACCAGAGCGTCCGCACTCGGCCATCAACGCCGCACCCAGCGTTGCCATCGGGTGCAACACCGCAGGTTCGTGGACGCAGTCAAACTCCTGGCCGTGCATCTGGAAAGCATTGACGAAGGCGGCCTGTACGGCGGGCAACCGAACGCCGCGGCGGCCCAGCACCAGCCCGTCGGACCCTTCGCCCCAGCCCCGCGCGGCGGCCAGGATGTCATCGGCGTGGGCGGCGCGCGCCCCGGCGACGCCGACGCAGAGTGTGTCGTGCAGGAAGGTGGCGGCGGCGGTGCGCGCGGCTTGCGGCATCTGTGACCACGGGAACGTCAGGGCGTGATCGACCAGCACCTCGGCGGGGTTCATGCGTCGCTCCCCGGAAGTGCTGCAGAAAGCTCGGTCACATCTGCGGTGTCGCCCAGGCCGGCACAGGCGGCGCAGAGGCGGTCGGCCCGCGCGGCGGTCAGGCCGCCCCAGGCCATCAGGGTGCGCGCTTTGGCGTCGAGATCCTTTGGCGTCACAGGCCATTCCGGATCCCCGAAGGCGTCGGGAACCTCGACCTCCAGCCGCGAGCCATCGCGCAGGATGGCGACGGCGCTGGCTCCGAATCGAGCGGGATAGCGGGCGGTAGCGGAGACGTCTTCGTTGACCGAAACCCGACCCCGGAGCGCCGCAAGGTCGGGGTCAGCGATGGCCAACGGCGTGAAACGTTCAAGATTGGCGTCGCCGTAAATCCAGGCCGCAGCGGCGGCATGTTGCAGAGAGAACTTGGCCTCGCCGAGCGTGTGCGGATCGGGCTTGTCGCAGAACGTGAGGGCGTCGCGGTAGCTGGCCACCTCGAGCCGCTCGAGGGCCCGGCCCTCGGCGCGCGCCCGCAGAATCAGCACAGCGTCGATGGCGGCATGGGCGTGGCGGCAGGCGGCGTGGGGCTTGAAGCTGACCTCATGGATCGCCCACGGACTGTCGGGCGCGGCGACCACCGTTTCCGGATCGGCGCCATCGCACAGGGCGGCGAAAAACCCCTGTGGTCCCTCGAAATGGCTGAGGGGGCCGGCGTAACCCTCGCGCGCCAGAAACGCGGCGGCCAGGCCGTTGGCGGCGGCGCGGCCATCGTGCAGCGCCTTGGTGAACACCGGCTCGTGGCGCACCTGCCAGAGGCCGGCGGCCTGTTGCCCGGCGTTGGCCAGCGCCCAAGCGGTCTGAAGTTGTGACAGGCCCAGCAATGAGGCTGCCGCCGCCGCCGCGCCGAACGGCCCGCAGGTGCCTGTGGCGTGGAAGTAACGATAGTGCCCCGGACCAGCCGCGCGTCCCACCCGGATCATCGCGTCATAGCCGCGAACCACGGCGTCCAGAAATGTGTTTCCGTCTGCAACCCCGGCAGCCTCTGCCGCGGCCAGCGTCGCCGGCATCACCACCGGCCCCGGGTGCAGCAACCCGCGCTTGTCCACATCGTCCATCTCCAGCAGCGCGCCCATCGGCCCATTGGCCAGGGCTGCCGCCTGCGGCCCGCTGCGACGACCACCGACCACACGACAGGGACCGGCCCCTTCCAGCGCCGCCAAGGCGCGGGGTTCCGCCGCGCCGGGTTCAAACGCGCCGGCGCTCACGCATCCGGCCCAGTCCAGCACATGCAGCCGCGCCCGCGCGCGATCAGCCGCGCCGACCGGTCGGGCAAGGATGGCGGCCAGCCGTTCCGCGACCGTCTGAATTTGTCCGGACATATTTCCATATCACGGCGCTGAGGGGGGTAGGTCAAGGGGGGAGCGATGGGCTATAGCCGTAACATGGCGCGCATCCCACGTTACCACGTTCTGGCCGACGGGCTTCGTAGCGAGATCCGGTCCGGGCGCTATCCCGTTGGCGCGCAGTTGCCCACCGAACTGGAGATCTGCCGCACGGAAGGCGTTTCACGCCACACCGCCCGCGACGCCCTGCGCATCCTTATCGACGAGGGGCTGGTGGAACGCCGCCAAGGCGCCGGTACCAAGGTGATCGCCGCCCAGCGTCCCGCCGCCTTCGTCCAGCCGCTGGGCGGGCCCCAGGAGTTAATGCAGTACGCCCGTGACGCGCGCCTGGAGATCAGCGCTGCGGTGCACCGGCCCCTGGATGCCTGGGAAACGGCCTGGCTGGAGACTGCCGGGAAGGAGCCTTGGGCGGTGGCCGATGGCCTGCGCCGCCGAGCGGGCGGTGAGATACTGGCCCGCACACGACTGTTCATTCCCGCCCGCTTTGCAGTGATCGCCGGCGAGATCGGCGTATCTCCCGGGGCAGTCCAGGAATTGATCGAACGTCGCTGGGGCGTGCGCCCCGCCCGCATCGCCCAGCAGATCACCGCCCAAGTGCTGGACGAAGAGGCGGCCAGAGCCCTCCACGTGAAGCCCGGCACTGCGGCGCTGCGCACCCTGCGCCGCTATCTGGACGAGCAGGATCGGGTGATCGTGGCGTCGGACTCGCTGCACCCCGCCGACCGCTTTGCGTACGAGATGACGTATCATCGCGACGGGGGGTAGGGGGCCGACTTCCAGACGCCCTCCTATCCCCCGACCACGGCCTTGCCCACGGGGGTAATCAACAGCAACGCCAGTTTCACATGCTGCCAGGCGAAGGGAATACCGATGATCGTCATGGCGAGGCCCGTCGCCAGGATGAGGTGGTGCAGCGCCAGCCACCATCCGGCCAGAATCAGCCACAGGATATTGAGGCAACCGCTGGTGAACCCTGGGTCGGAGTCGACGACGATCAGTCCGAACGGCCAGTAGCTGAAGCTCGCGATCCGGAACGCCGCCAGCGTCCAGGGCAAGCCCACCACCCTGATCGCCAGGATCGCGCCCGCCAGGATTCACAGCCTTCCGGAATCCAGCCGCCCAGCACGAACCACAACACGTTCAGCAACAGGCGCATGAAGGTTCCTCGCAGCGAGGAGATCACGGTGCGGTATCACGCCGACCGTGGCAAAGCCCAGCCGTGCTTGGTGATCTCACCTCGATCCGCGTCCAGCTCCGGGATCGCCGGGTCGACCACCCCCGGCTCCTCGCGGAACCTGATCGGAGTGCCCACGACCTCGTTTCCCGACGCGTCGAAGGCCAGCATGCCGCGGGCGGCCACAGCCGGATCGTCGAAGCCTTCCTTCAGCGTGCGCACGGGAGCGAAGCAGACGTCCTTGCCTTCGAACCAAACCTCCCAGTCGGTGCGGGTGCGGGTGCGGAAGGTCTCGCGGAAAAAGTCCCGCAAGAGATACTGGCCGGGTCCAGGTTGCAGTTCGGCATAGGGCAGGAGGTCGAGGCGGCCCAGCGCCTCCAGCAGGTTGCGGGCGAACTTCATCTCCGAGCCGCCTAGCGCCACCCACTGGCTGTCGGCGCACTCATAGAGCTGGAACATAGCCGAGCCGCCCCAGGAACGTTCGTGCTTGGGCGTGTGCGGCTCGCCGGTTGCGAAGATCTTGCCGGTGACGTTGGGGGTCCAGGCCAGCACGGAGTCCAGCATGGCCACGTCCAGATAGTCGCCCTGGCCCGTGGTCTGGCGACGCAGCAGGGCCATAAGCACGCCGGACAGCGCGGTCAGCGACGCCAGCGCATCGGCCACCGGCATGTGGGGCGAGGCGGGCTTGCCGTCCTGACCTTCGTTGAGCGAGATCACGCCGGCCAGCGCCTCGACGGCCAGGTCGTGGGCGGGGCGGTCTCGGTTGGGGCCGTCCTGGCCGAAGGCGCTGATGGAGCAGTAGACGATGCCCGGATTGACCGCCTTGACCGCGTCGTAGCCGACGCCCAGCCGGTCGACGACGCCGGGGCGGAAGGCTTCGACCAACACGTCGGCCTCCTTCGCCAGCGCCCAGAACAGCGCCTGGCCTTCATCGGACTTCAGGTCGAGCTGGACCGAGCGCTTGCCGCGATGGGTGTTGCGGAACCAGACCGAGGTGCCGTTCTTCATGTAGCCGATGTGACGGGTGGGCTCGCCTTCGCCGGCCGGTTCGACCTTGATCACATCGGCACCGTGGTCGGCCATCATCAGGGTCAGCATCGGCCCGGGCAGGAACAGCGACAGGTCCAGAATCTTGAGGCCTTCGAGTTTCATGGCAGGGCGTCCGTCAGTGCTGCCGTGTGCTCGCCCAGCTTCGGCGCGCGGATGCCGGGGGCGCGTCGGCCGTTGATGCGGATCGGGCAGGCCAGCATGTCCAGGCCTTGCGAGCGATCGGGGTGGTCGATGGTGTCGCGCATGCCGACCTCGCGGACAAAGGGGTTCTCCAGCGCTTCGGCGAGGTTTCGCACAGGCGCGAAGGGGACCTGACCGGCGAAGAAGGCCTGCCAGTCATCGGTGGTGCGTGTGGCGAAGTGCGCGTCCAGCGCCTCGGTGAGGGCGGCGAGGTTCTGCCGCCGCGACGGGATGTCGATGAAGCGCGGATCGGCGGCCAGGTCGGCACGGCCGCACATGGTGCAGAAGATCTCCCAGAACTTGGTGGTCTGGCACATGAACAGGCCCCAGCCGTCCTTTGTCCGGACCAGCTGCGAGGGCGCGATGGACGGGTGCGCGCCGCGCGGCAGCCGGCCCACATCATGACCCTCGTTCATCGACCAGACGGCGGGATACGAGGTCTGGTGCAAGGCCACGTCGAACAGCGACACGTCGACCTCGCAACCCTCGCCGGTTCGCCGCGCCGACAATACAGCCG
>CAMCXF010000033.1 GCA_945883235.1 Phenylobacterium deserti
GCGATCGCCGATGCTGACCAAGCGGCTGCCCTCGACGATCAGGTTCTGGCTGGCGAACGGTTTGATCCTGGCCCCGATCCAGCCCTGCACGGTCTCCGAGCCAGTGGGGTCGCCAAGGCGGGAGTCCAGGGTCTCGAAGGCCCGGACAAACACCTCGACCGGCCGGCCGTTGTTGTACCCGAGAGGCCGGAGATAGGCCTCTGTACCGGCCTGCAGGTTGCCGGACCCTGCACCTGGCACCCGCCCGGTTTGCGACCCGGTGTCGTCGTAGAACAGGGAGGCAGTGGCCCCGGCTCGGCGGCTGAGGTCGGCAAGTCCGCGGCGCACCTGGTAGCGGCGGGACGGGTCGCCGGTGGCCGCTCCATCGAGGGAGCGTTTCAGGTAGCGCACGGTCGTGTCTCGATCTTTGACGCGCTGGGCACTGTAGGCGGCGTCGAGCGCCAGATCGCCTGCCAGCGGCTGCAAGGTGTCGGCGCGGGCAAAGAAGCCTTGCGCCAGTCGATCATCTGAAAACTTGACCGAGATGTAGGCGAGGTTGATCGCGTCGTCGCGACTTAGGACCTGTTCTGTCGCCAGCGTCTGTACGGTCGCCATGGTCTCGGCAGCCTGCGACAGGCTCGACAGCGCAAAGATACGACCCCGCAGCATGTCGATGCGCGCCTGCGGGGTCGGGGCGTCCCCGGCGGCGGCGGCATAGGCGGTCGCCGCCTCGGCGGGTCGTTTTGCGGCGTCAAGGCCATAGGCGAGGCGCGACTGAACCGCGTAGCTCATCTCCGTCGCCAACGGTGCCAGCGCAGCAACGCGACCCGAAGTATCACCCGTCTGGCTCAGCACGTCGGAGAGCGCCAGGCGTACCCCCCGCGCCTGGGCGTCGGAGAGCCCGCCGGCAGTCAGAGCGGCCTGGAAGGCGCGCGCCGCGGCTGCGGGATCATTGGCGGTGTAGCCGGCGTTGGCCAGGTTCAGGCCCGGTGTCTGGGCGTGGGTCAGTGTGGGGCCACTCGCCGCGATCAGGGCCAGGGTTGCCAGGGTGATCAGCGCCTTCATGGCATGTCCCTCGCAAGCCGGTCCTGTTCCGTCACCGCAGCGGCAATCGCCTCGGCGCTGACAACACCGAGACGGACCAGATGTTCGCCGATTCGGCCGTCGCGGTCCGGACGATAACTGTCGAGCGCCGCGTCCACGGCTTCAGCGCTGACCTGGCCGTGTCGCACCAGGATGTCGCCCAGCAGTGGCGGTGCACCCTCCCGGGGCGCGTAGGCCGCACCGCGCAGGGTGCGGAGGGCTGCGGTGACCTCACTCTCGCGCGCAATCCGCTCAAACGGCCAGAAGCCTGTCTCGGACTTGACGGCTTCCCTCTGGGCGATGCTCAGAGGCCGCGCCACGGCCAGTATCGGTCCCCCATCAGGTCCTATCCCGATCGGCACCGCCCGTAACCGGATCCAGAGAGACTCGAAGCCAGCGCCTCTGAATTGCGCCATGGTCTCGGCTGTCACCGTCGCGCGAGGCAGTTCCGACTGGGTGGAAATCGCCTCGGCCAGCGTCTCGTCGTCTAGCCAGCCGGTGGCCATCATGATCTTGCCCAGCGACTGCTTCGTCCGCCCCTGCTCACCCAGCGCCGTCTCGAGCTGCACGGGTGTGATCGCCTCCCAGGTCGACAGGATTTCGCCCAGGCGGCGCCGTTCATGGTCCAGAACCGCGGCGCTTGGAAACTGATGAGTGGTCTTGTCCCAGGCGATGGGTTTGTGGGTGATCAGATACCCGGCGTAGATGCGAACTGCGCGAAGCGTTGCCGCGAAGCTGACCAGGGTGCCGGCCACCATGCGCGGCGCAGAGACCAGGGCCTGGCGCCACCCATAGATCCGGTTCACGAAATACATGCGTTGAGCGATGCGCAACATCAGCGCCACGGTGTTGAAGCCGAACACCCAGACCACAACGGCCTGCCAAGCCGGTGAATAGGTCAGCCTCTCCCAGCCGATCAAGGCGATGGACGATGTATAGTTCAGCAGCAGGACGTAGGCGGCCACCACCAGCGGGGCCGACAGCAGCGCCTTGCGGTCGCGCGCCAGGAAATAATTGGTCCTGAACGACTTTGTCCAACCGAGCTGCGTCCAGCCCTGCAGGGCGATGCCGATCATCCAGCGGGCCTTCTGTCGCCGCGCTGTGTGGAAGGTGTTGGGAAAGTATTCGCGTACGCACAGCGGCATCCGCACGGTGACATAGCCCTCGGCGTCGGCGTCGGCGTCCCTGCCCTGTCCCCGGACCCGGTAGTCAACGTCGTAGCGCGCAATGATGGCGCGCAGGCCTTTGGCCGCCAGCCGTTCGCCGACGTCGTAGTCTTCGGTCAGTGTCTTTGTATTGAAAGGCTGGCCCTTGCCGTTGCGAAGTTCGACGATCGCCTTGTGCGAAAAACAGGTCCCTACACCGGCGGAGGGCACGGTGCCGGCGAAGGATTCGCGGACGACCAGATCCTTGGCGTGCCACTCGGCGAACTCGTCCATGTAGGTTCCGGCAATCAGCTCGCTCAAGCCCCGCTCAAGGGCAACCACCGGCAGCTGGATCATGTCCTTGCGCGGCAGCAGGTAGTTGAAGAACTTTAGCTCCAGCGGGTGCAGCACGTCTTCGCAGTCATGCATGACGACGCCGGCATATTCGCGGCCGGTGTCCAGCTCCTCCTGCCGGATCGCCGCCAGGATATGGTTGAGGCAGTCGGCCTTGGACGTCGGGCCGGAGTGGGGTGTCTGAACGCGCACTACGCGCTTGTGTCGCCGCCTGGCGCGTTCCACCTCGGCAATGGTAGCAGCGTCGTTGGGATAGGTTCCGACGAAGATTCTGTAGTTCTCATAGTCGAGCACCTGAACGGTGTTTTCGATCATCGCTCCGATTACCGCGTCTTCTTGCCAGGACGGGATCATGATCGCGAGCGGCTGCTGGGCTCGCTCATGCAGCGCGCTTTCAGGAAGGGGCTTGTACCTGGGCCGGATCACCAGCCCGCGATAGATCTCACGCGTCCAGAACCAGCCATCCACCAGCAGATCGTCGATGGAAAACAGCATAATCAGGGCGCCCACGACGAGCATCGAGATCTGCAGCGTCAGGATGTAGAAGTCGATCATCGACTGGCTCGAGATCCCGCCTGGCCGCCAGGGTACGTCAGGCGCGTCGCCGAGTCGCCAGTATGGCGTCCGTCGGCACCACGAGGCGGGGGCCGCCAGCCGGATGCCAGGCATCAACCGACTGACCGGCTAGAACCCGAACGATCCGCGCCGCTGCGGCCCCATCACCGAACAGCTGCCGCGCCGACGCTTGCCGGGCATAGACTTTCGGGTCGTCCAGCAATTGCGAGACGGCACTGACGATGAGGTCAGGGTCGACCCCCACCAACGTGGCCGAGCCCGCAACGGCGGCTTCCTGTCGTTCTGTGACCTCGCGCGTGACGATAACGGGTTTCCCCAACGCGGGTGCCTCTTCCTGAACGCCGCCGGAATCGGTCAGGATAACGTCAGCGCGTTGCATCAAGCGAATGAACGCCAGGTAGTCCTGCGGCGGGGTCAGATGGATATTGGCCCGGCCCTCCAGCGCAGCGCGTACTGGGCCCTGCACATCGGGATTGGGGTGCAGGACGTAGACGATCTCCAGATCTTCGCGGGCGCTGAGCCGCAGCAACGCCTGACAGACGCCGCGAACGCCTTCGCCCATATTCTCGCGCCGGTGGCCGGTGACCAGCAGCAGCCGCCGGGCGGCGTCGAACGCCGGCAGTCCGGCATCAACGCTCTCGCGCAGAACATCGTCTCCGGTGAGTTTCCGGGCACAGGCCTGAAGGGCGTCGATCACGGTGTTGCCGGTGACCACGATGCGGCCTGGCACGGACTCCAGCAACAGGTTCTCGCGAGCTTGCAAGGTCGGGGCAAACAACAGATCGCTGAACGCATCGACGACGCGACGGTTCATCTCTTCAGGCCACGGGCTTTTCAGGTTGTGGGTGCGGAGGCCGGCCTCGACGTGGGCCACGGGTATCCTGCGCCCAAACGCGGCCATTGCACCGCCCATGGCACTGGTGGTGTCGCCCTGAACGATGACCCAGTTCGGAGCTAGGGTGCCCAGCACCGCATCCACGCCAGACACCACGCCAGCGACAAGCTGATTCAGGTTTTGATCGGGCCGCATCAGCCCCAGGTCATGGTCGGCGGTGATGCCGAAGAGGGTGAGGACGGGTTCGACCAGATCGCGGTGTTGTCCAGTAACACAGACGATGGATTGGATGTCCGTTCGTCCGGCAAATGCCAGGATCACCGGCGCCAGCTTGATCGCCTCCGGTCGCGTCCCGATCACCGTGAGAATTTTCAACGAACTGGCCTCTGCTGTAGCAATTCACTTAACGCCTGAAGCGCCGAACGGTTCGCGTCCCCCACCGCGCCGTTGAACCTCTGGCTTTGACTATGGCAGCGTTTGGTCAGTTAGTTATGAACGCAAGGGCTTGTCTGCCGCCGTGGACGTCCCGGCCACTCTGTCTGTTTCGGGCATGATAGGGGCTGGTGGTCTGATAATGTAGTCGTCGAGGACGTTGCGGCGTCGGCTGTTACATTGATTTACGATCCGAGCCTATCCTGACCGATGTCCGAAGCGATGGTGGTGGCTTTGAACTTCAAAGTGAAATCAAACCCTACTGCAAGCGTGACCGTTTGCGATGTTCCGCAGGCCAGTGTTCTGGAGCGCAGTCGGGTCGAGATGGCAGATTTCCGGGATTCCTACCGCGCGCCGTTGCGCGATGCCGGGGCGGATGTCGTCAACCTGTTTCACGCCGTGTTTGCCCACCACCCGATGTGGATCAAGTTGCTGCTTATGGCGCGCAACGGGCTGATGCGCGGCCTGGGGTTTGCTGCGCCGACGGCCACCGAGATTCTCCACCCGAACAGCCAGGCATCCTACGTGGTCGGCGACACCATCGGCGTCTGGCCGATTTTCTCGTTGAGTGAAGCGGAACTGGTGGCGGGGCGTGATAACGGCCACCTGGATTTCCGGCTTTCGGTGCTGAAGTCTCGGGACGGCGCGGGAGCCAACGTGGTCATTTCCACGATCTGTAATGCGCACAACTGGTTCGGGAGAGCCTACCTCTGGGTCATCGTCCCGTTTCACAAATGGGGCGTTCAGCACCTGATGCGGCAGGAGATGCGCGCAGGTCGGATGTGAAGGCAGGACCCGGCCCTAGGCCGTGTTCAACCACCTCAGGACGTCTGCGTTGAGCTCTCTTGGCCAGGTGTGGCTGAGGTCGTCGATCTCGCGGTAGGCCACCCGCGCGCCGGCGGCTGAAAGGGCGGCGCGCGCTTCCCTGGCCATGGTCACCGGGAACATCCAGTCCAGGGTGCCATGGGTGATATGGATCGGCAGGCCAGCCATCCGGTCGGGATCGGCGAACCCCGTCAGCATTGGATGAAATGCCGCCGCGGTCGGGGCCAGGTGCGTGAACGGGGAGGCGGTCTCCAGCCCGCTGACGTAGGCAAACGTGCCGCCGTCGCTCATCCCGGCCAGCAGGATGCGACCCGGGTCGACGGGCCATCGGGCGCGAACCCGGTCCAGGATGGCCGAAAGGTTTGGCGTGTCCGGATCCTCGCCGCTGATCGCCCAGGTGCGCCCCATCGAGGTCGGGGCGACCAGGATGGTGCCATAGGTCCGGGCGTCGCGCAGCCAGCTCCACAAGAATCCCCGCCCATGTCCGCTGCCGCCATGCAGCGCCATGACCAGAGGCAGGGCGACCCCGGGAACATAGGTCTCCGGCACATAAACGGAGTATCCGCCGCGTGTGCCGGGCTCGTTGTCGAAATGCAGGATGCCGGTGTCTGGACTGGGTTCAGCCTGCGCCAGGCTGCCCAACAGGTGCGCTTCGTCGCGGCATGGCGGGTCGAGGAAGTACCGGCTGATAGGGGGCATTCCGGACGCCAGGCTGTAGAGCGCCTCCTGGGCGCGGGGCAGGTGGCGCAGCGCGCGATACGCGGCACCCAGGCCATCGGCCTCATCCGGTACCGCACGCAGCTCCTGAAACGCCAGAAGGACATGGTCACTGGCGGTGGCCAGTGCTGTCTTCGGGCCAGCCAGTGCCCGGGGCCACAGCGTCAGCAGCGAAAGATGTTGGCCAAGATCCTCGTCCGGCGACCCGCATGCCGCCATGATCGCAGAGAAATCCTCCGGGTTCAGATACCTGGAAATGAACTCCAGGGCCCCCAGCGCCCGCAGCAGGGGCGGGACAATTGCCGTTAGGTCTTCGAGCTCAGACTTGTACATCGCGCCTCATCCGGACATGCATCGAATTCATTCGATCTGCTGCAGCAATCGATTCACCAATCGCTGGTATCAAGGCGATGTCCAGATGGACAGTCCCGCAGCCCCCGGGATTCACCCCAGGTCCGGAACACCGGTCATGAACCTCATCTTTCGTCGCCTCGCACCGGCCGTCCTGACCCTGGCCATGGCGGCTCTCGTCGTGGGCTTCGCCACGGTGTCGCTGGTCGCCTGAAGCCGCGTCACACGACCGGCCGATTGACCCGCCCACGCGAATTGTCGCGAATCCGCTGGGATGCGGCGGCGTTGTCGTTTACAATAAATTAAGGAATTCAGAGCGGTCGCGGTTTCAGGCGGACCTCAACTTCCCCCTGAAAGGTTGTCGCGTCCATGGCCGTTGTCGAGCGTTGCGTCTTTACCGTCATCCGCCATGAAGGCCAGTGGGCCGTTGAATATGCCGGCGACTACTTCGGCCACTCGGTTGACAAGGAAATCGCGAAGGCCTTTGCCAACAAGCGCGCCCGCCAGGTCCAGGAAGAGGGCCGCCCCTGCCAGGTGCGCGTCAGCGGCGAGACGGGGTTCTACGCGGTCTGAGGAGCGTTCGGCCTATCCGCAAACTCCAGTGGCTTCGGCGATCAGATAATCACGCGCTGAAACCCCCTCACCCGACGAGTGAGGAGAGGAGCGCGCAGATGCCGGTTGGTTCGATCCCCGAGCCCTACCGCTTCTTCCCCAACTCCGCCGCGATGTCCTTGGTCAGGCGGCCGACCTTGCGGTGAGCGGCAGTCAATTGGTCGCGGGTAACGCCCCAGCGCTTCATCCAGTATTCCATCGCCTTGCGCTCGGTCAGGTCCAGACGCTCCTTGTCGATGAACCCGCGTTTGTCTTTCAGACCGGCCATACAAAACCTTTCGTCGAGGTGCCGGCGCGGGATAGAGTTTGCCAGCGCTGCCCCGAGATGCGATAATCCGCGTGTCGAATATGCCAAGGTTCGCCCGCTCTCCACGTTCTTTCTTCGGATTGAGCCCCGAGCCCAATCGATCCTCGCCAACATATTGATCTCGCAGACGCGTCGTCTGCGTGCACTCTCCGCCCGAAAGGGGACTGAATATGGCTACGGGTACCGTGAAGTGGTTCAACGCCACCAAGGGCTTCGGTTTCATCCAGCCTGATGAAGGTGGTCAGGACGTTTTCGTGCACATTTCCGCCGTCGAACGCGCGGGTCTCGGATCGATCAACGAGGGCCAGAAGCTCTCGTACGAGCTTGAGCGCGACCAACGCAGCGGCAAGACATCCGCCGGTCAGCTGCAGGCCGGCTGAACGCAACAGGCGGGCGAAAGCTCGCCGGACTATCGACGGGCCGGCTTCACGCCGGCCCGTTTTGGTTGGCGCCAATGAGGCGTCGCCCGGATCGAAAGAGGACTGAACTGCATGGCGAAAGAAGAACTCGTCGAGTTCGACGGCCTGATCACGGAGCTTCTTCCGGAGGGCCGCTTTCGCGTGCGCCTCGAGAATGATCACGAGATCCTGGCCTATACGGCCGGCAAGATGAAGAAGAACCGCATCCGTTCGATGGTGGGCGACAAGGTGACGGTCGAGATGACCCCTTACGACATGGACCGCGGCCGGATCACTTTCCGCCACCGCGACGCCACCCCCCGCGTCGGCGGCGGCGGCGGTCAACGCCCGGTCTACCGCAAGCGGTAGGCGACAAAGGCCAATTCCAGTGCCGCTAGCCCGTTCTCCTCACCCATCGCGGGAGGGGGACCAGACGCAGTCTGGTAGAGGGGGCTTGCAGGATGGAACTCGGCCGCGGCAGGCCCCCTCCATCCCGCTTCGCGCGGTCCCCCTCCTCCAACGGAGCAGGAGAGGTCCGGCAGTCATGCCCACAGGTTGACGAAAACTCTCATAGGCATGCTAGCGGACGTAGGCTCTCAGCGTGGCGTCGTCGCAGCTTCCGCCTCCTGAACCCTGGCACCGCTGAGCGCATTCGGCAGGCTGTAGTTCCCCTCGTGGCAGGCGTAATCAGGATGACGAAAGGTGCAAGCGCCCAAAGGATCGGCACCCGCCGCGCCCAGGCCGAGACCAGCAGGATCCAGGCGTAGCGCGGCGCCTGCCACAGCGAATTGACCACCAGGCCGTACGGCAGCACCACCCACATGACGGTGAGATCGATTTGGTTCCAAAGCAGGGTCGGCGACAGACCGTTCGCCGCCACGATGAGACTGCTCCAGAGCAGCAACAGGACCTGGGCCGCGACCACCAGCCCGAGGATCACCACCGGCGTCACCAGGATCGGCACAGCGGCCTTGGCCAGCACGGCGGTGCGGTCGGAGACCGGCAGCGACTTCCAGAACAGCAGGCTGCGGTCGCGCCGTTCGGCGTGGAGGGCGGCCGACGCATAGAACAGCGCCACGATGATGCCCGTCATCAGCACGCTGAACGCGATGAAGGCGTAGGGGTCATCAGGTCGCTGGTGACGGTGGCACCATAGGCATCGAGACGGCGCAGCACGCGGGGCAGCCACAGGGCGCTTAGCCCCGTGCCGATCAGGGCGACCACGGCGATCACCGCCGGGGCCAGATAGACCGCGCGATGCTCCCACAACTCGCGGCGGACCGACCAGTAGAGCAGGCGTCGCTGGGACAAGGTCCTGGGGGCGCTATCGAGGACGGTCTCGTTCATGCCGCGCGCTCCTGCTGCCGACCGCCGACGACGGCCACGAAGATGTCGGCCAGGCTGGCGGTGCGCACCTCGCCCAGAGAGGCCAGCCGTTCGCGGGCCACGCCGTGGTACACTAGGTGGGTGCGGCCAAAAGCCTGGCGCTCGTAGATCGGGTCCAGCGACCGCGCCGTTGCGGCCTGGTCCGGCCCCGCGACCAGCTCCAGATAGCGAACCTCCAGCTCTTCCATGCTGACGTCGAGCACGACGCGGCCCTGGTCCAGGAAGATCACGTCGGTGAGGATGTGCTGGATCTCCTCGACCTGATGGGTCGAGATCAGGATCGTGCGGTCCCCGTCGAAATAGTCGTTGAGCAGGCCGTCGTAGAACTGCTTGCGATAGATCAGGTCCAGCCCCAGCGTCGGCTCGTCCAGCACCAGCAGCCGCGCATCGATGGCCATGATCAGGGCGAGGTGGAGCTGGGTGACCATACCCTTGCTGAGTTCATGCACCCGGCTTTTCCGCTGGATGGTGGTCCGGGCCAGGAAGCCCTCTGCCTTGGCCCGGTCGAAGCGCGGATGGACGCCCTGCACATAGTCGATCACCTGCGCCACGCGCAGGCCGCGCGGCAGGATCGCCACGTCGGCGATGAAACAGACGTCGCGCATCAGGTCTTCACGGGCTGTCCAGGGATCGCGGCCCAGCACGCTGAGGTCGCCCTGATAGGCCGTCAGTCCCAGTATGGCGTTGATCGCGGTGGTCTTGCCGGCGCCGTTGGGGCCGATCAGGCCGACGATCCGACCTGTGTCGACCTTGAGATCGATACCATGGCGGTGTTCCGATAGGCCTTACGCAGGCCGCGCGCGTCTATGCAGGTCATTTTCTCAACCCTCCCCGCGTTCGTGTTTGGCGACGCCCAGCAGGTCCTGCTCCAGACCCAACCGCAGGATGGTGGCGTGGATTTCGGGCCATTGCTCGGTGAGGAAGCGCTGGCGTTCGCCCTGTAGCAGCATCTCGCGGGCACCCACATTGACGAACATGCCGATGCCGCGCCGCTTTTCCACCAGCTGTTCGTCGGCCAGTTGCTGGTAGGCTTTCAGGACCGTCAGCGGATTGACCCGCGACTCCGTGGCCACATTGCGCACGGATGGCAGGGGATCGCCTTCCTTGAGCAGACCGTCGAGAATCATCGCGACGATCCGGTCGTGGATCTGACGGTAGATCGGTTGGTTGTCGTTCCACTCTGAGTCCATCGTCCATTCCACGGGCCACAAGACCGGCCCGGAACTGAATTGGTGTTATAGGTGACTATAACACCTAAGAAATGCAAGCCTGTTTTTTTGTTGTCGGGGCCGGATCGGGTGCCCGCGCGGTCGGGCTACCGTTCGCGATACTCGGCCGTGATGAAGAAACGGAAGGTCTTTTCGATCCACTCCGGCACGTCGGGATCGAGGTCCAGGGCGCGGATGCGGGCAGTGCGGCTGCCGGCCTTGTCGCCCGCCATGGCCAGCACCAGGCTGTGGCCGAACACGGCACCTGCGGTGTCCGGTGCCTGCGCCATCACCTGTTTGAAATCGCTCTCGGCCGCTGCGCGCTTGCCGGTGGTGAGGTTCAGGAACCCACGGTCGACGCGAAGCGCCGTATCCTTGGGGCGCAATGCCAGGGCGCGTTCGCAATCCTTTGGGCTTTGCGGTCGCCATGTGCCCCGCGCGGCAGAGGCGCAGAGCCAGGCCCAGCCGTGGGCGTCGTCAGGTCTGGCCTCGACCGTCTTGGGATAGCCTTCTGGCGGGGTCTGGACTTCCCGTTGGGCTCCGCGATAGCCGTCGACGACGCGGCCCGTCTGTCTGGCGGCGTCGCAGGCGATGGTGGTCTCATAGTCGCCCGACTCGAAGGGCCGGCCCCGCTTGCCGGAATAGGCGGTGGTCGCGGCCTTCAGGGCACCAGAGACGTCGAAATAGCCGATCTGGCCCTCGAACATGCGCTGGCCCGCGCAGTCGAGCACCGCGCGCTTGCTCATCAAGGCTGTGCCACCTTCCAGCCCGGTCGAGGCCCGTCCGACCACCAGGATCGTGGCTTCCAACCCGCCGTCTGGCGCGTGCTTGAGCGTGTTGAGGGCCAGAAAGCGCGCCTCCGTCATGCCGGCCTTGACCAGTTTCAGCTGTCCTTCCGGCAGCGTCGGCGGCAGGGCTGCCGCTGCCTTGTCCGCTTGTGAGGCCTTGTCTGCGTCGCCGAGGATGAACCAGGCACCGGCCGCCAGCACAATGAGGCTGGCGCTGCCGAAAATCGCGAGGTTCAAACGACCTGTGTCACGCCTTGCTATGGCCCACTCTCCCGCCCTCAGATCGCCATAGTGAAGCTCGCGTCCAGGATGTGTCTACAGGGAACGCCGGGCCATCGGCGGCGATCATGCGAAAACGCATACCCGTCAGGCAAAATCGCTTATCTATGCAGTGTTCAGATGATGCTATCTAAACAGTGTCCAGACGGTCAGCCCCGCTCCCCCGGGGTTTCCTGCAAACTCAAGGTGTGTGTCATGAACTTTGCGAATTTCGAACGCCATATCGACCGGATCACCCCGACCTTCCTGCTGATGCTGGGCATGCTAGCCGCGTTTGGCACGGCCGGCCTGGGGATCTAGTTGGTCCAGACTTCGTTGATCCAGCTCCCTTGATCACAGGTCAAAAGGTAGCGCGTCCAGAAACATCTCGCCGACAGGGTCCGAAGGATCCGCGGGGCTTTTACCGACGATCCAGGACTTCAGAAGGTCGCCCCGGAGTGGGTGATTTCTTCGCTTTCGGCGGGGCCCAACCGGTCAAGGCACCCGGAGGTGCGTCCCGCAGGACCAGCGCGATGGCACCTATCTGACCGGTCTCGACTCTGAACAGGGCACTCATCCGTACGCTGTGCGCCGCGCGCCGGGGTGAGCGATTGGCAGGCCCTCCGGGTGCCGCTTCGGCCGGAATGTCGGCCATGGCAAACACCCAGACCAGGCCTCGCGCCTCGTCGACCAAAGGCCATCGGCGGTCCCGGATCAGGGTTGCGCCGCGCAAGCCGGGGACATTGCCGCAGGACGTGGATCTCGCGCCGTTCTCGGCTAGGCTGCAGGACGTCGCCTCGGCGGCCCGCGCCGGGGCAAGGCGATCCAGCCAGGCACCGGAGATGGCTATCAGGTCAGCGCGTGAAGCCCGGCCTTGCGGCGGCAGGACCTGATCCCCGTCTGGCTCGGCCGACGGGGGTTCCGGTGAGAATGTCAGCGCCTCGGTGCGGCGCACGACCAGGGTCTCGACCTCGGCGACCTGGTCGCCCTTCAGTTTCAGGCGCATTGAAAAGAGGGCGGGCCCGCCGTAGGCCTCTGCCGCCCCATTGAAACCTGCCACACCGCCCGTCAACTCTGCAAAGGTGTGTTGGTAGGTGATGTTTTTGAAGGCGCGCAACTGGCTGTCGGCAGGGCGAATGTCGCGACCGTTCTCGGTCACTCTCACGCTGCGCGGCAGGAGCTTGCCGAACTGGCCGGTTTGAAGCGCGCTCAGGACTGCGTCGGAGACCTGAAGCGTGCAGGTTCGGTCACAATCCCTGGCAGCAGCCGGAGCAGGCACCGCCAGTAGGAAGACCAAGGCCACCGGGCCAACCTGCCGCATACGCATTCTTTCCCGTTGTTCCAGGACCTTATCGCGCGGAGTTCCGGGCCTGTCATCCGCCCTCAGCCAGCGCGACCAGGGCGAGGCTTGCACGCGATTTGCATCCTGCGGGGCAAAGCGAGCGTAACAATCCCGGAAGGGGAATTCTGATGATGGCGAGCCAGTCTCTCGCCCCGGCTAAGGATCAAGGGCGCGGCGATGCCGCAGCGTGCGAACCTGTGCCGGCATTCCTGGCGGTTTCGACGACCGGCCTGATGACCGCATTAACGGTTTCGGGGCAGGTCTCTGCGACAACTTCCGACGGCAGCGCCCATCAAGAGGCGACGCCGGGGTGTACTTCAAACGCAGAACGGCCAATGACCTTCAAAACGAAGCATAGGCTGGACCGCGCCGTTCATGGGGCGAAGTGTCCATGAGCGTGACCGCGATCCGGAACGGCCGTGCAGGCCATGGTACGCGGCAGAGCCTGCTGGCGAGCGCTCTGACATGGCTATGGCCGGAACCCCTTGAGCACAATCGTCGCCCGGTGGGCGCGATCTGGCTGAACAGCCTGGTTGGCTGGATGTGGCCTCGACCGCTTCAACGTGAGTTCGATGGCGCCGGCGTGCGCCGCGCCGGTCTCCCGCGGCTGATGGGCTGGGCTTGGCCGAACAAGCTGGACATTGCGCTGACGCGCGGCTGGCGGCACAGCTGGCTATGGAGCTGGATCTGGCCGGGTCGGCTGATGGGCCCCGACGGTGAAATCTGTGCGCTCACGCCGTGGCATCCGGCGCTGCAACCCGAGGTCTGTGAGGTCACATCCTGGCGTCGCCGTATTGCCCGCAAAGGCACCGTCGCCGGCATGATGATGGCTGCGGCGGCGGTGGCATCTCCGACACTGATGGAAGGCAACAATCCACTGGATGGCGGTCGGCTCAACGCCTTCGTCAGCGGATCGGGCGGTGGCAGCGACGAGCAGTCAGGCACCGGTGGCGGTTCCGCTACGGGTGGCAGTGGTGGCGGCGGTGGCGGTGGCGGGGGATCGGATGAAGGTCAGGGAGGCGGCGGTGTGCAGACGCCTGCTGGACCCACGGATTTGCCCCCACCCGCGCCTGACAATTTTATGTTCGATAGCGGCGGCCAGCCGGGTGATTCCGGGACTGGCGGTTCAGGTGGCGGTGGCTCAACATCTGGCGATGGCGGGGGGGTGACGTTCCTCGATCCGCCCGCCGGTGACGTGCCCGGCAGCAATGAGTTTGGTGGCGGCTCCGGCGGCTTTGGCGGTGGCAGTGGGTCTGGCGGCGGTGGCGGAGGTTCCGGCGGCGGCGGCTCAGGCGGCTCAGGCGGTGGTAGCGGCCCTGGCGGTGGTAGCGGCAGTTTCGGCGGCAGCGGTCCGGGCGAAATCCCGGGCGGCGGGCCGGGCGGAAGCGGCCCAGGTGGACCTGACGGCGATCCCTTTGTCCCCACCGGCACCCCGAACGACATCCCCGGTGGTGGTGGGCCCGGTGGTGGTGGACCCGGCGGTCGGCCGGGACCCGGTGGTAGCCCGGGTGGCGTTCCCAACGGTGGTGGCCCGATCGGGCCGTTCGGCGGACCCGGTCCTGAAGGCGGCGGCCCGAACGGCAGCGGCGCGCCGACGGGTGCCATCCCTGAGCCGGCGACCTGGGCGATGATGATCATGGGCTTCGGAGCCGTGGGTTATGTGATCCGTCGACGTCGCGTGACGATGACCGTCAAGGCCTGACGCCGCACCCGTCGCGCAATCTGCTGGAGCGCGCGCCCGGTCCGATGTTAGGCTGTCTCCCGACGATACCTCAGGGAGACACCACGATGGCGCGCAAGTGGATGATGGCGACCGCTCTGGTTCTGGCGATGAGCGCCGGAAGTGGTCAGGCAGCCGTACCCGGCAACATCGCGGCGGCCTTGTCCGACAAGGCGCGTCCTGCAGAGGAAGTGGCCCGCGATGCTTCGCGAAAGCCTGGCGAGGTTCTGGCGCTTGGTGAAGTCAAGACCGGTGGCAAGGTCGTGGATCTGGTGATGGGCGGCGGCTACTTCACCCGCATCCTGTCGGCAGCGGTTGGTCCCAAGGGCCAGGTGGTCGGCTACCAGCCCACCGAGTTCATCCAGTTCCAGGCCAGCTATGGTGAGAACCAGAAAAAGGTCGCGGAAGCCTATGCCAATGTGACGCCCCTGACCGCGACATTCGGTGCAATGGATCTGCCCGATGGGATGGACCTGGTGCTGACGGTCCAGAACTATCACGACCTTCACCTGAAGCCTTTTCCTGCCGACACCGCGAAAAAGGTCAATGCCGAGATCTTCAAGTCGCTTAAGCCGGGCGGGATCTATCTGGTCATCGACCACACGGCGCTGGCGGGATCGGGCCTCGAAGCTGCCGACAAGATCCACCGGATTGATCCGGCGATCGTGCGCCAGGAAGTGGAAGCCGCCGGGTTCAAGCTGGAGTCCGAAAGCGCGATGCTGGCCGAGACTACGGATCCCAAGACCGGCAACGTCTTCGCTCCGGCCATCCGCGGCAAGACCGATCAGTTCATCATGAAATTCCGCAAGCCGAAGTAGGGCCGCTCACTTCAGCTTGCGGTCGAAGAAGTCCAGGGTCTGCATCGCGCGGTGCTTGCGGTTGGTGGGCGTCCAGCCACCCCGGTGGCGCAAACCCGGATAGACCATGGTCTCGAACGGAGTGCCGGCGGCCTGCAGGGCGAACAGCACCCGCGTGGTGTGGTCGAAGGTGACGTTGTCATCGGCCATGCCATGCAGGATCAGCACGGAACCCGGCTTCAGACGTGACAAGCGCGACACCACTTCCGAGGCCGCATAGCCAGCGGCGTTATCGGCGGGCGTGCCCATGTAGCGCTCGGTATAGTGCGTGTCATAGAGCTTCCAGTCGGTAACCGGCGCGCCGGAGACCCCTGCCTTGAATGGGGTGTCGGGCACCGTCAGCAACAGCAGCGTCATGTAGCCGCCATATGACCAGCCGGTGACGCCTATCCGATCCCTGTCCACGTAAGGCAGGGTCTGCAGGTAGCGGGCCCCGGCAATCTGATCGTCGACCTCCAGTTGTCCCATCTTGCGGTCGATGGTGGTTTTGAACGCGGCGCTGCGATTTGACGAGCCACGATTGTCCAGTTCGAACAGGATGTAGCCGGCGTCGAGCAGGATCTGATCCTCCGGCGAGTTCCAGGCCTTCTGCACCATCTGCGCGCTGGGTCCGCCGTAGACCGAGACGATGACCGGATGCCGCTTCCCCGGGTCAAAGCCCGGCGGCGTTCGCATGGACCAATGTAGGTCCTGGCCGTCTGCGGCTTTGATCGTCCCGAATTCGGGCTCGCGAAGGTTGGCGACATAGGGCCAGTAGGGATGGCCAGCCTTCAGGGCGTTTTCCTCGATCCAGCGCACCCGGGTCCCGTCAGCGCGATAAAGGGCAGTCTGGGGCGGCGTCCCGGGGTCCGTGTATGTCCCCACGAAAGCACCGCCCTTGCGCGCAACGGTGACGCCCCACAGACCGCCGGCCGGCGTCAACGCTTTGGGTTCACCCGGCTTCGCCCAGGACACGGCATAGACCCGGCTCTCGATCGGCGTGTCCTTCGACGCCGAGAAGATGACCGTGGATTTCGCCTCGTCGATGCCTTCGATCTGGGCGACCGGCCAGTCGCCTTCAGTGACCTGTCGGATCACTTCCCCGTCGGCGGCGTGAAGGTAGATATGCACATGGCCGGACCGCTCCGAGGTCCACAGGAAGGTCCCGTCGGCGAGCGGGCGGAAGTCATCGGTAAGGTCGACCCAGTGAGGATCTGTCTCGGTCAGGATCACGCGGCCCTTGCCTGTCACGGGATCGATTGCCAACAAGTCGAGGCGGCGCTGATCGCGGGTCTGGCGCTGGATATAGAGAGTTTTGCCGTCCTTCGACCAGTTGACTCGCGCCAGATACACGTCCGGGTCGTCGCCCAGGTCCACCTTGACGCGGGCACCGGTCAGCGGCTGGACATAGAGGTCGACGCGGGCATTGGGCCGACCGGGGCGAGGATAGCGCTGCGGGACCACATTGGCGCCTGTGGCGTTGACCTCGGGCCGATCGACGACGTCGACGCCGCTCTGATCCACGAAGGCGATGGCGATCGCGCGATCATCGGGGCTCCACCAGTAGCCGGTGAAGCGCTTCATTTCTTCCTGGGCGATGAATTCGGCTGTGCCCCAGCTCTTGAGCTCGGTTCCGCCCTCGGTAAGTGCCCGCTCGGTGCCACCCGCACCCGGCGTGATGTAGAGGTTGTCGTCGCGGACATAGGAGACATATCCACCGTTGGGAGAGATCTTGGCATCGATCTCGTCGCCCGGGGTGCTCGTCACCCGGCGCGCCTCCTTTGTGCCGACGTCGTATAGCCACAGATCGCCCTCGACGGGTGCCAGGATCATCCGACCGAGGCTGTCCCACGCGTAGTCCACGACGCCACGTGTGGAGATGCCGACCCGTTCGCGACGAGCCTTTTCCGCTTCGGACAGCTCGCGCTCTGCGGGTGCCAGCATCTTGCCGTCCAGCAGCATCCGGGGTTCGCCGCCGGCCACGTCGGCGATCCAGAGATCGGTGATCCTGAGGTCATCGGCGCGGGTTTTGATGTAGGTTACGGATTTGCCATCCGGCGACAGCTTTACGCCGCGTGCGCGGGGGCCGGAAATGTCCGGGCTCTCGAAGATGCGTTGGGCTGGGATGTTTTCGGCCATGACGGGTGTGGAGGCGAGCAGGACCGCAAGAACGGCGACGGCGAATTTCATGACCTTCGTTCAACAGGGTTGCAGCCTGGTTGGCAATGTTCCTGGTCACTTGAACCCGGACCCAAGTCGTGCGACCTCCCGCACATGAGCGAAGAGACAATTCCGACCCTGCCCGACCGCCTGAGCGTCAACCCGGACAGCCCGTTTTATGACGAGGCCGTTCTGCAACGAAACGTCGGTGTGCGATTCAAGGGCCAGGACAAGACTAACGTCGAGGAATACTGCGTCAGCGAAGGCTGGGTGCGGCTGTCGGTGGGATCGTCAAAAGATCGCCACGGCAACCCGCTGACCATGAAGCTGCAGGGACCGGTCGAGCCCTACTTCCGCGAGGGCTGACGCGTTCAGTCTTCGTCGCTTGTCGGCAAGGGTTCTACCCGTAGCAAGGTGATCCGTGCGCCCTTTCGCGCCTCCACGTGGAAACGGTGACGATGGAAGGTGTAGGTCTGGCCGACCTCAGGGATCGCCTGGGCTTCGTGGATCAACAGGCCGGCGATGGTCACCGCCTCGTCGTCCGGCAGGTCCCAGTTCATGGCGCGGTTCAGGTCCCGGATCGTAACCTTGCCTTCTACCATTACGGCTCCTTCGAGGGTGGGCTTGACGCCGGGCGCTACGACGTCGTGCTCGTCCTCGATCTCGCCTACGATCTCTTCAAGGATGTCTTCAAGGGTCACGAGACCCTGGATGGCGCCGTACTCATCCACAACGACGGCAAAGTGGTTCTGGGCCTTCAGGAAGGCGGCCAGCTGATCCTTCAATGATGTGGTTTCAGGCACGAACCAGGGTTCTCGCAGGATCGCGGGAATATCGAGCGCGTCGATCCGCCCGTCGTTCGCCGCCAATGCGCCCAGCAGGTCCTTGACGTGCAGAATGCCGATGATGTTCTCGGGGTCGTCGCGATAGATCGGCAACCGGGTGTGCTGGCTTTCCAGCGCCTGGGTCAGGATTTCACGTGGGGTTTGCTCGCCGTCTACGGTCATCATCGAGCGGCGATGCACCATGACCTCGGTGACGTCCATTTCCGCCAGATCGAGCACGCCACCCAACATGTCGCGGTCCCCCGTCTCCACGAGGCCTTCGGAGTGGTGGTATTCCACCGCACCGCGGATCTCCTCGTGCGCCGCCAGCACGTCGGTGGCCATGTCCAGCTTGATGCCGAAGGGCCGAAGCGTCTGACGCACAACCCACTGCGCGCCGGTGGCCAGGGGGCCAAAGATCCTGACAGTCCAGTAGGTAGGGATCGAAAGGGCCCTGGCGACATCGTCAGGCCGGGCGATGGCCAGGGTCTTGGGCAATATCTCGGCAAAAATCACGACCAGCACGGTCATGACCACTGTCGCGATCAACGGGCCTGCGACCGAGCCAGGCGGAAACAGTGAGGTCAAGACGGCTGTGGTCAGCGCCGAGGCAAAGATGTTGAGCACATTGTTGGACAACAGGATCGCGCCGATCATGTTCTCCTGGTCAGAGATCAGGCGGTTGACCCGCTGGGCCGCGCGGTCGCCATCGCGCTCCAGCTGGTGCATCCGACCCCGCGAGGCAGCGGTCATCGAGGTCTCGGCCGCGGAAATCAGGCCGGAGACGGTCAGCAACAGAACGAGCGTGGGGGCGAGGGCCAGCAGGGTGGCCAGGACCATGTTCAAGGGGTTGCGCCCTCCGAGAGCAGGAAGCTATGGACGCTGGACGCGCTCACGTCCCGGGCTACGAAGGCGTCACCAAGGGCGCGGGCTAGGATGAAGGTCAGACGGCCGGCTTCAGCCTTCTTGTCCTGCGCCATATGACTGACCAGGCGTGCGGCGTTGAACGGGTGGCCGGGGACCTCATCGAGGCGCGTGGGCAGGCCGACGGCGGTGATCGCGCGGCAAGCGCGTTCCGCATCCTGGCCCGTCATCAGCCCCTGCGCGGCGGAAAACCGTAGCGCCAGCGCCATCCCCGCACCGACAGCCTCACCATGGCGCAATTCTTCGCCGTATCCGGTCTCGGCCTCCAGGGCGTGGGCGAAGGTATGACCGAGGTTTAGGAGCGCTCGGCGGCCTTGTTCGCGTTCGTCCTCGACGACAATTTCGGCCTTCATTTCGATTGAACGCGCCACAGCGTGGGATAGTGCCACGGGATCGCGGGCGATGACCCCGGCCCCATTTATCTCCAGCCATTCGAAGAAGCCACGGTCACCCAGCAGGCCGTATTTGATGACCTCGGCATAGCCGGCGCGCATCTCCCGGATTGGCAAGGTCTCGAGCACGTCCAGATCCGCCAGCACCAGGCGCGGCTGGTGAAACGCGCCGACCAGGTTCTTGCCCCGCGCGGTGTCGATGGCGGTCTTGCCGCCGACGGAGGAGTCCACCTGAGCCAGCAGCGTGGTTGGGATCTGAACAAAATCGATCCCGCGCTTGTATATCGCTGCCGCGAACCCGGCGAGATCGCCGACGACACCGCCACCAAAGGCCGTCACCAGATCCCCGCGATCCAGCTCCAACGCCAGCAGGCGGTCGGACACCTCGGCCAGACCCTCAAAGCTCTTGGACTGTTCTCCCGGCGCGACAATGACCGGCAGCGTGGTGATACCGGCTGCGGCGAGGGCGGCAGTCAGGCGGGGCCCGTGCAGCGCCCAGACGGTCTCGTCGCTGACGACGGCGGTGCGTCCGCGTGACTGGAACGGCGCGATCATGGCTCCGGCGGCATCCAGCAATCCATGACCGACCACGACGTCGTAGGTGCGCTTGCCAAGGCCGACGGGCAGGGTGCGGTTCATGCGGCGGGTTCACCCAGATGCGCGGCCAGTGCCGCAATGACGGTCGCAACCGTGAGATGATGGGCGGTATCGCCGGTTTCCACGACGATGTCGGCCTCGGCATAGGTGGAATAGCGCGCTGCAGCCTGCTCGCGCAGCACCTCCGCGGGGTCCTTGCCGATCAGCAGCGGTCGGGTTTCCTTGCGGCTGACCCGGCGGGCCAGAACCTCAAGATCAGCTTTGAGCCAGATCGACACGGCTCGGGCCTTGATCAGATCCCGGGTCTCGGCGCTCATAAAGGCACCGCCGCCGGTCGCCATGACAATCGGAGGTCCCTCCAGCAAACGCGCAATCACCCGGCGCTCGCCGTCCCGAAAGGCTGGTTCGCCAAGAGCCGCGAAGATTTCCGGAATGGTGCGGCCGGCGGCGGCCTCGACCTCGGTGTCGGCGTCGCGGAACGGCAGGCTTAGCGCGGTCGCCAGGCGTCGACCGACGCTCGACTTGCCGACACCCATAAGGCCAACAAGTGCGATGGTGCGGCGGCGAAGCGGTTCGTAGCGGTCCATAAACGCTGGAGTCTTTACACGAGGCAGAGGCCTCGCGCCAACGGCAGGCGGTGGAGTAGGATGTGAACATGTGGCGAAGCGTTCTTCTGGCGACCCTTGCGGTCATGGTCGCAAGCCCGGCACAGGCCCAGGTGCAGGTCACCGAGCTGGCCGCGCCGGATGCTTTTTCGACCCCTGGACGCGAGACGGGCCTGCCCTCGGAGCTCTGGCGCGGAACTCCGGTAGAGATGGCGCGCGTGGTCTTGCCCCTCCTGGCCGCCAAGCCACTGTCGCCGGCGGCGTCGCAACTGGCACGTCGGATTTTGGCGACGGGTGCGCCGGGTCCGGAGGGTTCGACAGGCGATGAGGCCCTGACCGGTGCTCGTGCCAACGCGTTGATCGCTCTGGGTGATCTGGCGGCGGCGGCCCTCATTCTGGAGCGTTCGGCGGGCGTGGAGCGCAGTGCGGGCCTTTCCATAGCCGCTGCCGAGGTCGCGCTGCTGACCGGCGATATGCCGCGAGCGTGCGCCATTTCCGAGGCGCTCACAGCCGGGCGTGGCGAGATCTACTGGTTGAGGCTTCGGGCGTTTTGCCAGGTGGAGGCCGGTCGCGTGGATCAGGCCCATCTGACTTTCGACCTTGCCCAGACTCAGGCGCGTGACGTGACCTTTGGGCGGTTGATGTCGGCGCGGCTGGGGGGCGGCGCACCCGGCGCGGCATCATTGCGAAATGGTCTGGACCTGGCGCTCTCCAGGTCTCTGAAACTGGATACTGCGACCGCAAAGCCGGCACCGGCGGTAGCGGCGGCACTGTCAGGGCAGGACCCCGCACCCCCGGTCTTCGACGTTGCCGCTTTAGATCCGGTGATCGGCGGGTTGGGTGCCAGCGTACGCAGTGGCCTGCCGCCAGAAGCCGGGGTCTCCGCCCTGGTCGCGGCGGCGACGGATGCGGATCCGAAAACCCGGGCGCGCCTGCAGAGCGCGGCCCTGCTGCTCGTCGCGTTCTCAGTGGTGCCGAGCGGCTCGGATCGAACGCGTTTGGCGGCATTCGCCGTTCCGGAGGGTAAATCGCCAGCCGGCCGCAATGCAGCGCTGGCTGCCGCCGCCGAGGGGCGGCGGATGGGCGAGGCGGCGCTGCTGGCGCTCTGGATTTGCGCCGATGCCGGCGTCTCAGGGCCAGGTGTCGCGGATCGGGCGAGGATCGTTGGTGCTCTGGCGCGCGTCGGCCTGGTCGAGGACGCGCGGCTGTTCGCGCTGGAAGGGCTCGCGTCGCTGAAATGAGCGCCAGAGGCGGTGAGTGGGCCGAGGCCTTTCTGGAGATGATGGCTGTAGAGCGAGCAGCAGCGCGCAATACGCTGACCGCCTATGCCCGCGACCTGAGCGATGCTGATGGATTTTTGACCGCACGATCCGGAGGACTTGCGGGCGCCAGCGCCATCGACGTCGAGGCCTATTTCACCGATCTGGGGGCTCGCGGCCTGTCGCCGGCGACGGCGTCGCGACGCCGGGCGGCGGTGCGGCAATTCTACCAATTCGTGCTCGGTGAAGGTTGGCGTGCGGATGATCCATCACGGCGGGTCGAGGCCCCCAAACGCGGGCGGTCCCTGCCCAAGGTGCTGAGCCGTCCGGAGATGGACCGGCTTATTGCGGCTGCGACGGCGCGAGACGGCGCGCAGGGCTTGAGGTTCGGCTGCATGGTAGAGCTGGCCTATGCTTCGGGTTTGCGGATTTCCGAACTGACGGGGCTGTCGTTGGCGGCCCTGGCCCGCGATCCGGCCTATCTGATCGTCAAGGGCAAGGGCGGCAAGGAGCGACTGGCACCGCTCAATGATGCGGCACGGACGGCTGTGAAAGCCTACCTCGAGGTTCGACCCGACTTTCTGCCCAAGGGTGACCAGGCCAACCCGTGGCTGTTCCCATCGCGTGGCAAGGCCGGCCGATTGACGCCGCGCAGGTTCGCCCAGGTGCTGGATGAAGCCGCCGCCGGGGCCGGCATTGATCCGGCCCGCGTGAGTCCGCACGTCCTGCGTCATGCGTTTGCCACCCACCTGTTGGAGGGCGGCGCAGACCTGCGCGTGGTGCAGAAATTACTTGGCCATGCCGACATCGCCACAACCCAGATCTATACGCATGTTGCCTCTGACCGACTGGCCGAAGTGGTGCAGACCCGCCACCCGCTGGCGCGGAAGCGGTAGCGCGTTCACGCGAGCTTGAAGGCGCGGAAGCTTCACGGCTTGTGACGAGACGTGTTCACGCCTAATTTCCGCGACTTCCGGGCCAAGGCCCCCACTGACGGATCCCTGATGGCCGCGCACTATCTCGAGTTCGAGCGCCCGATTGCCGACCTCGAATCCAAGATCGAGGAACTGTCGAAAGTTTCCGAGACCGCCAACCCGGGCGCGTTCGACGAACAGATCCAGGCGCTGCGCACGCGCGCCCAGGACATGCGGCGCGAGGCCTATTCAAACCTCGACGCCTGGCAGAAGACCCTGGTGGCGCGCCATCCCGAGCGGCCGCACTTCATCGACTATGTCGCATCGCTGATCGACGAGTTTCAGGAGCTGCGCGGCGACCGCAAGTTTGCCGACGATCCGGCGATCATGGGCGGTCTGGGGCGGTTCCGGGGGCGTGCCGTCGTGGTGATGGGCAACGAAAAGGGCCGCGACACCATCAGTCGGGTGAAGCACAATTTCGGCTACGCGCGGCCTGAAGCCTATCGCAAGACCGTGCGTCTGATGGAACTGGCCGAGCGTTTCAAGCTACCGGTCATCAGCTTTGTTGACACGACGGCGGCCTATCCCGGTATTTCGTCGGAGGAGCGCGGCGTGGCCGAGGCCATCGCGCGCTCGACGGAAAAGGCGCTGTTGCTGAGTGTGCCGATGGTGGCGGTGATCACCGGCGAGGGGGGATCGGGCGGTGCCATCGCCACGGCCTGTGGCAGCCGGGTGTTGATCCTGGAGCACGCGGTCTATTCGGTGATCCCGCCTGAGGGCGCGAACTCGATCCTGTGGCGCGGTGCACGTACCCCGGCCGAGGCGGCCAGGGCGCTGAAGATCACGGCGCAGGACCTGCTGCGCATGAAGATCGTCGATCGCATCATCCCGGAACCGCCCGGAGGGGCGCATGCCGATCCCGAGGTAGCCATGCTGAGCGTCGGCGACGCGGTGGAAGAGGAACTGAAGGCGCTGGAAGGGCTGTCGGCGGATGTGCTGAAGTCGCGCCGGGCCGAGCGGTTCTACGCTATCGGGCGTAGTGGGCTGAGCTGAAGTCATTCCGGGTCGGGTCCGAAACGAATAGAGCCGCCGGGTCGCCCCGGCGGCTTTTGTCGTTAAGTCGAGAGAGTTCGACCTAGAAATTCATGTTCGCGCCGACGAAGAAGAAGCGGCCGCGGTTGTCATACTGCGACGAGCCCGTGCCCGTGCCGGTGAAGATTTCCGGACGTTCGGGCGGATTTTCATCGAACACATTGACGACACCTGCCCGGAACGACACGTCGTCGTTCAGCCTGTAGCTGATGCGCGCGTCGTGGCGGAAATAGTCGCCGGTCTTGTAGGGAGCAAGCACGCCCAGTTGCTGAGCCTGGCTGATGATCATCGAACCAAAGTAAAGCGTGCTCCAGCCAAGCGACAGCTTATCATAAGTCCAGCGCACCGAGGCGTTCCCTTTCCATTCGGGAGTCGCGTTGGTGATGGTGTTGGCAAACTGAACGAACGCTTGGCCGGGCAGGCCTTGCTGAGCGAACTGATACATCCAGGTGGCGTCGACGCGCATGGCGATAGAGCCATAGTCCTTGCCGAACAGGTCTTCGGTCTGGAAGCCATAGGCGACGGAATAGTCGTAACCCTCGACCTTGGTGGACGCGACGTTCTGGTTGACCAGCACAACTTCTGTTACGCCCCCAACCACAGCCCCGCCGTTGGTCCCCGTCGCGTCGCGACGGATCTGCGTGCAGAAGGGGTTAGAGGCGAAGGCCATCGTCGCATCGTCGTGGCATAGCGCCCCTAGAAGGGTGTTGATCGGCACCGTGCCTACGGCATCGGTGAGGTTATACTTGAAGTAATCGACCGACACCGACAGACCCGGGACCCAACGCGGTTTGATCACCACACCGTACTGATAGGTGTGTGCCGTCTCCGGGCCTAGGCCAGGATTGCCGCCCTGCAGCAGGGCCAGCGACGACCGGCCCGTTCCGAAGTTCGAGATGAACGTCAGCGGATTGTAGCCGGGGATCGCTGCGGCGCAGGTGACCCGACGCGCCGCCTGTTGTGCGGCGTTGGCACCACGGAACACGTCCCTGTCGCAGGGGTCAATCGCGGCACCAGTGAAGTTCCGGCTTTGCGGGGCGAACAGTTCGACGATGTTCGGCGCGCGGACGGCCGTGGCTTCTGTGGCTCGGAAGGTGATGTCCTCCACCGGCGACCAGGTCAGGTTGATGCGGTACTGTTCGGTGTTGCCGATGGTGGAGTAGTCGGACAGGCGACCGGCGAGCTCCAGTGTCAGTTCCTTGGCAAACAGCACGTCCTTGAGGATCGGAACACGGACTTCGCCGTAGGCGTCCTTGACGCTGTATTCGCCGCCACGGGTGCCGATGGCGTTGAAGAACAGGGCACCGGAGGCCCCGAGTGCGTCCTGGACGAACAGGCTCTCTTCCTTGCGGTACTCTGCGCCGAAGGCGACGGCGACCGGGCCAGCAGGCAGGTCGAACAGCTCGGTGTTGAAGTTCAGGCCCGCGACCGTTTGCTTGACGGTCTGTTCGGTCGCCGAGAGGGCATTGGTCCATAGGATGGCTTCGCGGCTGGGGCCATTGATCAGGTCCCAGGGAACGCAGCCCGCCGCCCGTGCATTCACATCGCGGCAAACAACCTGGCCATTGAGCAACACGGCGTCCGTCGCCTGCTGCACGCGGGCGACGCGCGGCACATTGTAGGACGTCGTCGTACCGTCGAGTCGGGAATACTGGGCGTAGCCTGAGGCACCGACGTCACGGCCCAGCATCTCGAACTTGCCGTTGAAGCCACCGGCCACGCGGGTCTGTTCACGCGACGAACGCACATCGCGCCCACCAAACTCGTTCCAGAACTTTCCGACCTGGGCGGTGGAGCCTTGGGTGAAAGTCTTGGCGGCCGCGAGCCATTCTGCGCGCAGCTGAGCGGCCGTGGTGCCACCGCCGGCCAGGTAGGCGTTGTCGCCGCGCAGGACAACCGGCATCGTGCCGCCGCCTGCCGTCGCCGAGAACGGCGGTTGGAAGATGCCATAGCCGTTGGCCTTGACGTAACTGGCGTCAATGAAGGCCTTCCAGTTGTCGGTGATGTTGTAGTCGATGTAGGTGCGCAGAACGGCGCGGTCACTCTTGCCTTGCAGGGCATTCAGGACGCCCGTGAAGTATAGCGCAGGGTCCTGGCAATCCGGCTGGCTGGTGGTGGTGGAGCAGGCGGCAGACAGGCGTGTGATGCTGACGCCGTTGTCGCGAACGTCGCGGGTTACAGCGCGGGCGGTACCGAGGGCGCCGCCGATCAACTGGAAGGTGGCGAACGGCGTAATGGCGGACGGCGAGCCCGGAAGAATGGTTTGCGGCGTGACGCGAGTGTCACGGCGGAAGCCGGGGAAGAAATCATCCCGGTCCCTTTGCATGATCAGGTCTTGCTTGGCGTATTCGCCGCCAACGAGCACGTTCAGCTTGTCGTCGAGGAATTTCTTGCCCCAGTTGAAGCCGCCGCGGAATTCCTCTCCGTCGCCGCGCTGGGTGATGCCGCCCTGCAGGTCGACCTCAAGGCCGTCCTGTTCCTTCTTCATGATGAAATTGACGACGCCCGAGATGGCTTCCGAGCCGTAGATCGCCGACACGCCGCCGGCGATGGTCTCGATCCGCTCGACCATCAGGGAGGGAATGGTGTTGAGGTCGACGGCCGGGGACGAGGCGTCGGAGAAGGGCAGGCGGCGGCCGTCCATCAGCACCAGGGTGCGGGTGGGGCCGAGACCGCGGATATCGGCGCGGGTCTGGCCGGTCAGGAACAGGGTGCCGGACGAGTTCTGGCTGTTGGTGGCGGGGTTAATGTTCGGTTGTTCCAGCAGGATTTCGCCGATGTTGGTGTTGCCCGACTCGCGAATGGATTCCGCGGTGACGACGGACAACGGTTGCGGCGATGAGAAGGTGTCACGCGGAATGCGCGAACCGGTGACGACGATCTCGCCGACGTCAACCGCATCAGCGCCGTCCTGCGCCAGGGCAAACGTCGGGAGGGCCAGCAGGCTTGCCGAGGCGGCTGAAGCGAGCAGTGCAGTGCGGAACATCGTGTTCATATAGGTTTTCATTCCTGTTTCCCTGGCTTTGGGAAAGGTGGATCTGGATAGCCAACCGACGGTCGACAACGGCTCCGCTCGGGGGAATACCGTGGTGCTCCAGCGCGTTCAGGACACATCGGAGCAGGCTAAACGCCAGAGAGGCGAGGTGGCTTGGTGACATGCACCCGTCACGCGATCAACGAAAAGCCGCCACAATCCGGCTCAATCCGACGGAAAAGTTACAGTTTTGAGACCGTGTGCGCTCAAAGCGCCACACAGTTTTGCCGGTTGAGGCAAATCTGACCGCGATGGTCAGAGGCAGAAATCACGCAATCCGGCGCAGAGCCTCAATCATCTCCTCAACCGCAGCGTCGGTGGTCGCCCACGAGCACATGAATCTTACCGAGCCGTCCAGGAACCGGTAGACGAACCAGCCGGCGGCTTGCAGGGCGGCCAGTCGGGGTGCGTCCATATCGACAAACACGGCATTGGCCTCAACCGGATGGGTGACGCGAAACGGCATCAGGGCGGCCAACTTTGTCGCCATCGCATTGGCGTGGGCGGCGTGCCTCAGCATCGCGCCGTCCTCCAGCATGCCGATGAAGGGCGCGGCATAGAACCGGCCTTTGGAGGGGAGCTGTCCAGCCTGTTTCAGGCGCGCGTCAAATCGCCGGGCCAGCGTGCGGTCGAGGATCACGATTGCCTCTGTCGGTGGCATGCCGGCCTTGGTGCCCCCGACGACCAGGATATCAACGCCAAGGCCGGCGACGGACTTGAGGTCGAAACCGGATGCGGCGGCGTTGGCCAGTCGCGCGCCATCCAGGTGGATGCCGTAGCCCTTGGCCTTGACCGGCTGGATCAGGGTGCGGAGTTGGTCGGCGGAATAGACGGTGCCGTACTCGGTGGCGTTTGTGAGCGAGAGCGCGGCAGGCGACTGTCGGTGCGAAACGTCGGCGGCGACCAGTTGGGCGCCCAGGGCAGCCGGATCGATCTTACCGGAGCCCCCCACCAAACCGATCAATCCCAATCCGTGGCCGAACAGGCCGGGTGCGCCGGTCTCGTCGGTGCAGACATGGGCGTGCTCGTGGGCCAGCACCGCCTCGAACGGTCGGCACAGCGCGGCCAGTGCGATGGCGTTGGCGGCGGTCCCGGAAGCCACAAACCGCACTTCGGCGTCGGCATCCAGCATACCGCGCACGAGGTCTGCGGCGCGCGCGCTGGTCGGGTCGGAGCCATAGCCGGACGCGAACCCGGTGTTGGCGGAAACCAGCGCCGCCATCGCCTCAGGTGCGGCGGGGGCGGTGTTGTCAGAGGCGAAGTCGTAGCGGGCCATGGGAGGGTTCCCGTTACCCCAACCCCCGACCCCATTCCTGCACCTCGCCCACGAACAGGTCCGGTTCTTCCATGGCGGCGAAGTGGCCGCCGCGAGGCATGTCGGTCCAGCGGACGATGTTGTGGGCGCGCTCAGCGAAGCTGCGGGGCGGGGCTGTGTAGAGGGGTTCGCCCGGGAAATTGGCGAAGGCCGTGGGTGTTTCCAATCGTTCTCCTGGCGCAAAGGCCAACCCGCCTTCCTCGACCAGACCACGATAGTACCAGGCGCCGCTGGTGAAGCTGTTTGTCATCACATAGATCATGATGTTGGTGAGCAGGCGGTCCTTCGAATAGGCCTCGTCCAGGGTCTTGACGCTGAGGTCCGACCAGTCGTGGAACCGCTCCAGGATCCAGGCCGCCTGTCCCACGGGATTGCCCGCGCCCATCCAGGCGATTGACTGAGGCTTGGAGACCTGAAGCCGGAAGTAGGCACCCATGACGTCCTGCGCCCCGGCCTGACGCTGGGCCCAGGCTAGCTCGGCCTCGCCTTGCGGACCGCCATGCGGGCGGAAGCCCATCATGTTCAGATGGATGGCCTTGGCATGGACCCCATGGTCGCGGCCGAGCCACGAGGTGACCAAGGCCCCCCAGTCCCCGCCCTGAGCCAGATAAGTGTCGTAGCCCAAGACCTCAGTCATCAGGGTGTTGAACAGGCGCGCCGTGCTACGCTGGCCGATCGGGCGTGCTGGCTTCGACGAAAACCCGAAGCCGGGCAGAGAGGGGATCACCAGGTCGAAGGCATCGGCCGGGTCGCCGCCGAATTTCGAGGGCCAGGCCAGCTTCTCGATCGCCTGCCAGAACTCATAGTGCGAGCCCGGCCAGCCATGGGTCAGGATCAGCGGACGCTTGCCGCCAGCCTCGCCGACCACGTGCAGGAAGTGGATATCGAAGTCCTCCACCTTGGCCGTAAACTGCGGGAACCGGTTCAGGTCCTCGACGGCGGCGCGCCAGTCGTAGTCGTCAGTCCAGTACTCGCAGAAATCCTGCAGATACGCGCCGTCGCAGCCATAGGCCCAGCCGTCTGGAACGTCGGGCATGGGTGGCCATGGGTATGTGCGGACCTGATCCAGCACAGTCCGAACCCTGGATTTCTTCCAGTGGACCTCAAACGGCTTGGGTTTGGCCATGTTGTGTTCCTCAACTCCGCTGCCTGTCAGCAGGAACGGGGAAGCGCGGGCCCTGTCAAGCGCCGGGGCGCAAGCCCTTGACCAACGTGACCGTCAGCAAATTGCGCAAGTCATGCGCCGCGCCGGCCGGAAGCTTGCCGGCCATCTCCAGAACGATGATCCCGTGGGTCGCGGCCCAGAACATGGCACCTATCTGGAGGGGATCGCCGGTCATCTTGCCGGCGGCAATGCGGTCCTTGACCCAGGCGCTCATGTTGTCGTGCGCCCGCTGGCCGGCAGTCACCAGCTCGGGATAGCTGTCGTCGTTAGGCTGGTTCAGATCGAACATCAGCTTGTAGGTATCGGGATGCTCGAAGGCGAAGGCGACATAGGCCTCGCCGACGCTCGCGCCCTTGCCGCCGCGGCGGGCCTTTTCGAGCGTTTCCGCGAACCGATTGAAACCGTTGGTGCGCACGGCGGCCAGAATATCGTCCTTGTCCTTGAAATAGCGGTAGGGCGTCATTGGCGAGACGCCCAGCTCGGCGGCCAGCTGGCGCATGGTCACCGCGTCGGGCCCTTTCTCGGCGAAGAGGCGCTCGGCGGCCTGGCAAAGGCGGTCGCGAAAGTCGGCGACATCCGTCTCGGAGAGCACCCGGGGCATTCGACTCAGCACCTCAAAGAAAACACTTGCCATCAGCTTAGGCTTACCCAATAAATTTACAACGTAAGTTACGAAAACGAAACCAGAGGGAACGGTCATGGACGGCGATGTGCGCATCAATCCTTACCTGGCGGGCAATTTCGCGCCGGTCCGGTCAGAAGATGATTTCGATCTCAATGTGACGGGCGAGATTCCGGCTGGCCTTCGCGGCGCCCTGTTCCGCATCGGCCCGAACCCTCAGTTCGAACCGCTCGATCCCAACCATCACTGGTTCGGCGGCGATGGGATGGTGCACGGCTTCTACGTGGCCGATGGCAAGGTCAGCTACCGCAACCGCTATGTCCAGACGCCCAAGTGGAAGCTGGAAAACGAGCACGGTCGCGTTCTGTTCGGCACCATGGGCAATCCCATGACGACCGATCCTGTTGCCCAAGGCAACGAGGGGGGCACTGCCAACACCAACATCATCTGGCATGCGGGCAAGCTGCTGGCTTTGGAAGAAGCCCATCACCCCTTCGCCATGGATCCCAACACGCTGGAGTCCAAGGGCTATGACCGAGAGTTCAAGGGCAAGGTGACAGCCCACCCCAAGATCGATCCCAAGACCGGCGAGATGTTCTGGTTCGCCTATGGCGTTGGCGACATGCCGCTGTCAGCGGGCATGAGCTATGGGATCACGGCAGCCGACGGCACGCTGAAGCGCCGCCAGGAATTCCAGGCCCCGTTCGGCTGCATGGTCCATGACTTCATGGTCACCCAGAAGCACGCCCTGTTCCCGATCCTGCCGCTGACCTCGAGCCTGGAGCGGGCGATGACCGGTCGGCCGCCGTTTGCGTGGGAGCCGGAGAAGGGCAGCCACGTTGGCGTCATGCCTCGCGATGGCGACGTGTCCGACATCCGCTGGTTCAATACCGAGGCCTGCTATGTCTTCCACCCGCTGAATAGCTGGGACGACGGCGACAAGATCCACTGCGACGTGATGCGTTATGACGTCGCCCCGCTGTTCCCCAATGCAGACGGCTCGCCCGGTGCCAAGTCTGCCGCCCGGCTGGTGCGCTGGACGTTTGACCTGGCGAGTGATTCCAACGCCATCAAGGAAACCGTGCTTGACGACATCGACGGCGAGTTCCCGCGCGTCGACCCGCGCTATGAGACCCTGGAGCACCGCCACGCCTGGTATGCCGCCGATCCCGGCGGTTCGAAGACCGTGCGTCTGAACTCCCTGGCACACCTCGACCTCAAGACCGGCAAGCGTCAGGTCTATGAACTGGACGGCGGTGACGCCACGTCCGAGCCGGTGTTCGTGCCGCGCTCGGCGACGGCGGACGAAGGTGACGGCTGGCTGACGGCGGTGTTCTACCGCGCCGGCGAGAACCGCTCGGACCTCGCCATCTTCGATGCCCAGGACATCGCCAAGGGTCCTGTCGGCATCGCCGAGATGCCGCGTCGGATGCCGTTCGGGTTCCACGGCAACTGGGCCGGCTTCTGATGGCGGTCTGGGACCTCCTCGTCGACCGGAGCGACCTGACGCGGACCACGCTCGTGGCTGCTGACCCGGATATCGCTCTGGCCGAGGGGGAGGCCCTGCTGGCGGTCGAGAGTTTCGCGCTCACAGCCAACAACGTCACCTATGGTGCTGCCGGCGACATGATCGGTTACTGGAAATTCTTCCCCGCACCGGAAGGCCAGGGGAGAATTCCTGTGTGGGGTTTTGCCTCGGTCGTGCGCTCCAACTGCGCCGACGCCCCGGTGGGCCTGCGGCTGTTCGGCTACTGGCCAATGTCGAGCCATACGGTGGCTCGCCTTCAGAACAGCCGAAACGGTTTCGTCGAGACGTCGGCCCACCGCGCCGAGCTGCCGCCGACCTACAACGCCTATCAGGCCGCTGAGCCCGACCCGGCCGATGATTGGCGCTCGTTGCTCAGGCCGCTGCTGATGACCTCGTTCATCCTCGATGACCAGCTGTCAGAGTCGACCGCGAGGACGATGGTGCTCTCCAGCGCCTCCAGCAAGACGGCCATGGGTCTGGCCTGGCTGGCGGCCAAGCGCGGCGTTCGCGTCATCGGCCTGACGTCACCGACCAATCTCGAGAAGCTCAAGGGTTTCGGCCTGTACGACACGGTCGTCGCCTATGACGCGATCAGCGGTCTGAGGGCCCAAGGCATGGTCGACTATGTGGACTTCGCCGGGCGAAGCGCCGTCAGCCAGGCGGTCCACGAGACCTTCGGCGATCAACTCCAGCAAAGCATCAACGTCGGCATTACCCATTGGGACGCGCTGGGCGGCCCCAGGCCTACGACCGGTCCGACCCCGGTGATGTTCTTTGCGCCAGACCGGATCCGCCAGCGAATGAAGGATTGGGGTCCAGAGGAACTGGGCGCCCGCTTCACCGCCGTCCTCGATGGGTTCGTCGCTGCCAATCCGTGGATGAAACTGAAGCATCACAAAGGGCCTGAGGCATTGCAGGCGCTGTACGCCGACGTGGTGGCTGGCCGGATGCTGCCGGATGAAGGGCACATCGTCAGGCCGAATTGACGGCGAATTGCCACAAGGGTGCCTCAGATTGGGTGTCTTTGTGAATCCAAGTCTGATGTCGACATCACCAAGGAATCCCAATGCGCCGTTCCCCGATAGGTCTGATGACCGCCGCTGCCCTGGTGGCGCTCGCCGCGCCCGCGTTCGCTGCGGGCCAGAGGGGCGCGGCCATTGATCCGCCAACTGCCGGACCGCTGGACGCCGCCAGTTTCTACAAGGGTATGTGGTACGAGCAGGCGCGCACGCCCACCGGCCTGACGAGGGGCTGCGAGTACGCCACCACCGAGCATGGCCGTGACGGCGAGGGCCGCATCACGGTGCGCGATGCGTGTCTAAAAGGCGGCCCCAAGGGCAAGGAAACTGCCATCGCCGGCATCGGGACCCTCAAGGATCCTGGCCAGAATGCCGCGCTGGAGGTGAAGTATCGATTTGGTCCGTTGCGCCCGACGCGCACCTATCGGATCATTGCCGCAGGCCCCGTCGCCGAATGGCACATCTCGGCCGAGCCGGGCTTTGAGAAGGTCTACATCTTCACCCGCGCTGTCGCACCGCCGCTGTCCGACGTCGAGGCGCTGGTCGCGCGCGTCAAGGCGCTGGGGTATGCCGGGGAGATCGAGGTGCTGAAGACGCCAGGCCGCGACTGACACCTGGCGCAGCCTCGGAACACATCGGCCTCTGGTGTCTCGGCGGCTGAGACGTCATGATCACTGCAACGCGTGAGCCATCCAACCCGCAAGGGAGAGAGTCGGCCAAGCCTTGGGGAGATGTCGGATGTTCAAACGGGTTCTGATCGCCAACCGGGGCGAGATCGCCATACGGATCGCCCGCGCGGCGGCAGGTCTCGGGATTGAGAGCGTCAGCATCTTCGCACCGGCGGATGCCCTTGGCCTGCATACACGCGTCTCGACCGAAAGCCGCGCGATCGGCGTTCCTGGCGGCGATCCGGTCGCGGCTTACCTGGATGCCGGGGCGTTGGTGGCGGTGGCTGTCGAAAGCGGCTGCGACTGTGTCCACCCCGGATATGGGTTCCTCTCCGAGAGTGCTGCCTTCGCCGGTGCTTGCCAGGCGGCCGGACTGACCTTCATCGGCCCTGGCCCTGAGGCGCTGGCCTTGTTTGGCGACAAGGTGGCGGCGCGGGATCTCGCCAGATCGGAAGGCGTACCGACTGTTCCGGGAAGCGAGGGTGCTCTCGAGTCTGCCGAGATCGCAGCAAGCGTCGCGGCAACCCTGGGTTATCCCGTTATGCTGAAGGCCGCAGCCGGGGGTGGGGGCCGTGGGATGCGCCTCGTCGTCGGGGCCGGCGAGATGGCGGAAGCTTTTGCGCGTTGCCGAAGCGAGGCCGAGGCGGCGTTCGGCGACGGCACGCTCTTCCTTGAAAAGGCGATCCAGCGGCCCCGGCATATCGAGGTGCAGGTGTTGGCCGACGCCCTCGGCAACGTTGTTCATCTTTGGGAGCGCGACTGTTCGGTGCAGCTTCGCCACCAGAAAGTGATCGAGATCGCGCCGGCGGCGGGTCTGGAGCCCGGCCTAAGGTCGCGCATTCTTGCCGACGCGCTCAAGCTGGCGAAGGCTGGCGACTATGTGAACGCCGGGACCGTGGAATTCCTGGTGAGCCCGGAGACGGGCGCTCACCACTTCATCGAGTGCAATCCACGCATTCAGGTCGAGCACACCGTGACCGAGGAGGTCACGGGTGTCGATCTGGTGGAGGCCCAGTTCCGGATTGCGGCGGGCGCCACGCTGGCAGAGCTTGGCCTCGCCACGCCACCGCCGACGCGGGGCTATGCGGTGCAGGCCCGGGTCACCGCCGCCGGGGCCGGAACGTTCAGCGGCTACAAGGAACCCGCCGGGCCGGGCGTCCGCGTCGACGCGTGCGGCTACCTGGGCCTCGCCCCGCCGCCGCAGTTTGATCCGATGTTCGCCAAGGTCATCGGCCGGTCGAATTCCAGCGGGACACTGGCCTCCGCCGTGGCGCGGACGTTAGGCGCGCTGGCCGAGTTTCATATCGCGGGCCTGCCGACCAATCTGGGGCAATTGAAGGCGATCCTGGCCGAGCCGTCGGTCGCTGCCGGCGATGCGCGCACCACCTTGCTGCTGGAACAGCCGGGGCTGGCGGTGCCGGGAGGGGGACCGGGGAAACCCGAGGGTGCGCTGGCCCTGCTGGCGCAACAGACAGCCGGCGCCGCACGCGGTCGTCTGGCCCCGCCGACGGGGACCTCGCTGCCCGTGGGCGACGGCGAGGAGGGTATCGAGGCACCGATGGGCGGCACCTTGCTGGAGATCTCTGTCACGGTCGGTGCCATGGTTTCGGCGGACGACACCCTGATGGTGATCAGCGCCATGAAGATGGAGACCTCGGTCGCCGCACCCTGCGCGGGCCGGATCACGGCGCTGACGTCCGATGCCGGTTCGACCGTAGCACAGGGTCAGGTGCTGGCGGTCATCGCGCCTTCAGAAGACGCCGCGACGCGGGCCACGCGTCAGGCCGACAGCGCCGACGGGTGGGCGCCGATGATGGCGCAGGTGGCGGCGCTGCAAGCCATCGCGCACGCCCGTTTCGCGCCGGGCTCGACCGACCCCGGCGTTGTGCGCCAGCGAAACCGCGCGAAGCTGACCTGTCGCGAACGCATCGACCTGCTGCTCGATCCGGGGAGTTTCCGCGAGGTCGGCAGTCTGGCGGGCTTTGCCAGCTATGACAGCGACGGCGGTGTTGCCGACTTCACCCCGGCCAACCATGTGGGCGGCTGGGGCGGCCTGTCGGGGCGACGTACAGTGGTCTGCGCTGATGACTTCACCTCGCGCGGCGGCCATTCGGACGGTGCCATCGGCCAGAAGAGCCGCTATCTGGACGAGCTCTCCATTGAATATCGCTGTCCCTCGGTGCGACTGCTGGACGGCTCATCCGGCGGCGGCAGCGTCGCCTCCATGGTGCCGCAACAGGACAAGGGCGAGGCGGCGGCGCGAGAGAGCTCCGGTGCCATCACGGCAGGCAAGCCCCGGGTGTCCGGCGGCGGAGGGTCGTTCCTGCCGGGACACCTGGGCAGTAGTCTTTATGCGCAACAGTTGACGACGGTGCCGGTGGTCAACGTGCTGCTGGGCAGCGTGGTCGGGCTGGGTGCGGCCAAGGCGGTGCTGGGACACTTCTCGGTAATGGTCCGCGACACCGCCCAGCTGTTCGTCGCCGGGCCGCCAGTGGTGAGTCACGCCATGGGCTATGAGGTCACCAAGGAGGACCTGGGCGACTGGCGCATCCACTGCCGAAACGGCTCGGTCGACAATCTGGCCGAGACCGAGGCCGAAGCGATCAGCATGGCCCAGCGGTTCCTCTCGTACCTGCCAGCCAGTGTCTATGACGCCCCGCCCGTCGCCTCCACAGATGATCCCTCAGACCGGCGCGAGGAGGAGCTGTTCTCCATCGTGCCGCGCAAGCGGACCGCGACCTTCGACATGCGACGTGCAATCCGGCTGATGGCCGACAAGGGCTCGTTCTTCGAGATCGGTGCCCTGTGGGGCAGCGATCAGATTGTCGGGCTGGCGCGCTTCAATGGCCATGCGGTGGGGGTGATCGCTTCGGACAGTCGCCACGAGAACGGCGGCGCCCTGACCGCTGACGGCTGTGACAAGCTCAAGCGGCATCTGGATCTCTGCGACCTGTTCCACCTGCCGGTGATCAACCTGGTGGACAATCCGGGCTTTGCCGTCGGCATTGAGCACGAGATCGCCAGCACCATTCGCAAGGGCGGCGAGTGGATGATCGCGTTTGCGCAGGTGAGCGTGCCGATCTTCACGGTCATCGTACGCCGCAGCTTTGGCGTTGCGGGCAACAACTATGCGTCGCCCAGGGCCGGTGCGTCAGCGCGCGTGGTGTGGCCTGCAGCTGATATGGGCGGCATCCCGCCGGAGGGTGGCATCGAGGCTGCCTACAAGCGCCAGCTGGCCGAGGCCGCCGACCCCGTTGCGATGCGGGCCGAGATCGAGGCGCGCATCGAGAGCGTCCGGGGGCCGATTGGCCCGCTCAACAGGTTCCAGGTCGAGGAGATGATTGACCCGCGCGACACCCGCTCCTGGATCTGTGAGTGGGTGAGCGACGCCGCGCGCCTCGCCGGGCAGGCGGGTCGACTGGCTCCCCGGGCGCTGGGGTTCCGACCCTGAGATCAGCGTAGGGGCGAAAGAGAGGCGCGCGCGTTCAGCGCCTCGCGGTCAAAGCCGGCGATCTGCTTGTAGCCGTCGGCGATAGCCTGGAGCTCCGACTGACTGATAATGTCGGTGACGTGGGCAAAGCCCTCCGGGGCACGGGCTTCCGCGAGGTTGAGGACCCGCTCAGGGCCCTCCCCACGATTGGCCAGAACCAGGCGGCTGGTGGGCGGGCGGCGTTCGGCTTCGTAGGCGGCTAGGGCGTCAGCGATGGTGGGCCGGGTCGCCAGCTGAAACGCCAGCACGCGCGCATCGAGGATCGCCTGCGATGCGCCATTGGATCCGATGGGATACATCGGGTGCGCGGCATCCCCCAACAGCGCCATCGTGCCGAAGGTCCAACGGTCGATGGGGTCGCGGTCGACCATCGGGTATTCGAAGATCTGGCTGGCCTGGGCGATGATGGCGGGCACGTCCAGCCAGTCGAAATTCCAGCTTTCGAACCGGGGCAGGAAATCGGCGGGTTCTCCGGGCCGGTTCCAGTCCTCGCGCCGCCACTCCGCCCGGTCGGGGAAGCGTAGCTCCGCAATCCAGTTGATCAGGGAACGACCGGGCCCGGCGCCGGGATCGATCGGATAGCAGACGAACTTCTGGTCGCCGTGGCCGGCCATCACCATGGTGCGCCCGCCGAGATAGGCCGGGGCCTCGGTGATGCCGCGCCAGAGTACGCGCCGGTTCCAGACTGGCGGGCCTTCCTGCGGATAGTGCCGGGCGCGCAGGGCGGAGTGGATGCCGTCGGCGGCGATGATCACGTCACCGCGCGCGGCGCTGCCGTCGGCAAACGCAACCGAGCCGCCCTCAGCCCAGATGGCCCTGCGTCCGGTCCGGAGCACCCCTTCGCCCAGCCGTTCACCCACAGCGGTCTGCAGCAACGACAGAAGGGTGCCGCGATGGATCGAATACTGCGGCCAGTTGTAGCCCGCGGCCCGACCGCGTGGTTCGCGCCAGATCTCCTGACCGTGGCGATTGGCGTAGACCAGCGCTTCGGTGGCGACACCTGATGCGGCCAGGTCGTCGGCCAGACCCAGCTCGCTGAGCTCGCGTGCGGCATGGGGCAGCAGGTTGATGCCGACGCCCACGGCGCGCAGCCCGGGCGCGGCTTCATGGACCTCAACGGCGATCCCGGCGGCGTGCAGGCTGAGCGCGGTGGTGAGGCCGCCGATCCCGGCGCCGATGATGATGGCCTTCATGGCCCATGCCTTTCATAGCCAGGATCCATTGCCAATACGCCCCGTGCGGGCCACGGTCGGCCAAGGGGAGAGAACAACCATGAGAGCACTGATCGGTGGACTGTGGGCGGCGCTGGCGCTGGCGCTGGCCGGGGCGGCTTCGGCAGCGGGGCCGGACTTCAGCGACCGCCAGGACTATGCCTTCGCCGAGCGCGGCTACCTGGGGACGCGGGCGGACCCGAAGATCCTGGGGGCCACGGGCAATCTGGTCTGGGACCTGAACGCCTATGACTTTCTCAAAGGCCCGGCACCGGCCAGCGTGAATCCGAGCCTGTGGCGGCAATCCCAGATCCTGGCCAAACACGGCCTGTTCGAGGTGACCAAGGGTGTCTGGCAGGTGCGCGGCTTTGATATCTCCAACGCCACCTTCATCGCCGGCAAGACCGGCTGGATCGTGATCGACCCGCTGACCTCGTCGGAGGTGGCCAAGGCGGCGCTGGACCTGGCCAACGAGAAGCTGGGCGCGCGGCCGGTGGTGGCGCTGATCTACACCCACAGCCACGGCGACCACTTCGGCGGCGCGCGCGGCATGGTGGCCCAGGCCGACGTCGATGCGGGCAAGGTCAAGGTGATCGCGCCGGTGGGTTTCCTGGAGCATGCGGTCAGCGAGAACGTCATCGCCGGTCCCGCCATGAACCGCCGCGCCACCTATCAGTTCGGGACCTTTCTGCCCAAGGGCGTGACCGGGCAGGTCGGCGCCGGCATCGGCATGGCGGTAAGTCCCGGCTCCCGGACCTTGATTCCGCCCAACGTCGACATCACCCGGACGGGCCAGGAACTGGTCGTCGACGGCGTGCGCCTGCAGTTCCAGATGACGCCCGGCACCGAGGCGCCGGCCGAAATGAACATCTATCTGCCGGACCTGCGCGTCCTGGATCTGGC
>CAMCXF010000034.1 GCA_945883235.1 Phenylobacterium deserti
GTTTGTCTTGTCAGCTGTCGTTCATCTAAATTGTCCTGCACGTCGTCAGACGTTTTGAGACAGGTGGGGTCCGGATTTAGCGGAGAGTTGGCCTCTTCTGGGGCTGATATTTAGGCGGCGATTTTGTGGGCAGGGCACAGGCCTGCGCCGAGGCCCCGCTCTAACGCCCCTTCCATCTCCACTCCCACGGCAGCACGAACACCGAAGCCCAAACTCCCGTCTTCTTGCCCCTCGCCTCGTCCTCGGCTGGAACGTAAGTGATGCTGTAGCGGCGATAAGCCACCGCCCATCCGGATCGCACCATGTCCTCGTTGAGGTTGACCGAGGCAGCCCAGCAGGTGGCGATGAGCCGCTTGTAACGGTCCTTGGTGCTGCCCGTGCAGCGGACCGCTGAGGTCCCGATCAGCGCCTTTAAAGCCTCGGTAGCAGCAAGGCCGCAGCGCCAGTCACCGTCTCGCTGGCACACCTGCTTGGTCTCGGGTGCATCGATACCGTCTAGCCTGATGTGTTGACCTGAAACCACAAGCGTGTCGCCATCGATAACCCGGGCTTGGCCGTCGAGAGCGGCCAGCGCCGCGAGGAGCAGGAGAGCGGTGACGGTCATCATTCACGCATCACATGGCGATCCGCCGGATGCTAGTGAAGAACCAGCGTGTGATTGGGCCGTTTCCGACCTCGGCATAGCCCTCGTAGCGCTCCTTGATCCCGTCCTTGTGAACCTTGGAGAGGGGCGAGAGCTGGCTACCGGGCGCTAGGCCCGCCTTGAACTGCACCCACGCTGGGTTGAGGTGTCCGAAGGGCAGAGCTGGCACTGCACCAAGTGGGTCTTCGACGCGTTCGTTCGCCTCAGCAGCTTCGATTGAGAGGGCTTGGCCCAGATCTCTAGGCACGATTTTAAAGGCGGGCTTGGGCCTAACCCGAAGCCGACGCAAAACGCTGTCATAGATAAGATAGAACGCTAAGAACGGCCATAGAGTTGAGAGAATGATCACCACCAACACGACTGCTACTAGGTTCTCGAAAGAAAAGTCGTGACGGAGGTCGTCGTCGTAGGTGCGCACCAACGCGAAAAGACCGACCAGCGCGCCAGCGGTTAGGTAACCGAAGACCCAGATCATTTCTGCGTGCGGGCCTTCCGGCCCCCGAATGTCGTGAGGGCGTCTATCCTGTAGCCCTCTGGCCCAGACCCCTTGGGTGCTTTGCCATTGTGGAGCACCCTCCCGCTGACGACTACGCCGCGTTCGATTTGCAGAATGAGGTCCCCCTCGTAAACGCTCGCATAGCCAGCGTGGACATAGTTCAGCGGGGCTGGCAGGTTAACTCCGCCTGATCGCAAGCCGCCCTCCCCTATCCCCAATCAGGCGGCTACCGTCGCTTCGACCCAGGCATGATGAGCCGCCGCCCGGAACGTCCGTAGCGTGGATCGGCGGATCAGATGTTCCTGGACGTTGAAGCAGTTGTGGATGGCGGCGTGGGCGGAAAGGAAACGTTGGGCTGAGCCCTGCGACTTGAATTTCTGTTGCTTCCGTTCTCGTCGTCGGATCGGCAGATGGCTGTTCTCGGCGCGATTGTTGGCCTGCAGTCCGCCAGGTCGATGGACGCCTTTCAACCCGAGCTCGCGGACCGCCGCGCTGTATGACGCCAGCTTGTCGGTCGTGATCGTATCAGGGTGAATGCCCTGGTTTCGCAAAAGCCGACGCAGCAGCTTCAGCGCCGCCGCCTTGTTCCGGCGCTTCTGGACCAGGACGTCGAGAACCTCGCCCTCGTCATCGACGGCGCGCCAGAGCCACACCTTCTGACCGCCGATCCGGACAAACACCTCGTCCAGATGCCAGCGGCCCGTGGGTGATCGCGCCAAACTGGAGACCTTTTATGGTTTACCTGCCAGCACCCAGACTGCAGCCCCGGTCGGCCATTTCACGCGGAAGATGCTTGAAAGATCAAACCACGGGAACGTCCTCGAGGCCAAGGTATCGCTGGAGCATCAGGGCCAGTTCCTCGTGAAGGCGCGGATCGTCGATGGAGTACGGCCCCGGGCCGTGCAGCATGTTGGAGACGATCTGGCCGTGCATCATGCGAATAGCCAGGTGGGCGGCGTCTTGCTTGCGGGGATCCATGGCTATTCCACGCGCCTTCAGAAGCTCGACCACTTGCCCAGCCTCGATCGCCTCAAGCCGCCGCATCAGCGGCCAGACGTCGCGACCCCGAAGGCTAAGCTCGAACAGGGCGCGGTAGTAGCCTTCGATCCCTTTCATGGTCCGCGCCGAGCTTCGCGTTAGCCGACGAAACACCTCCATCAAGGGTTCGGTCTGGCACGCCGGGTCGGCGAAGAACTTGACGATGTTGGCCTCTGCATGCGCTGCCATGTCGGATTGCAGAGCGAAGAAGAACGCCTCCTTGTCCTGGAAACGACGATAGAAGCTGCCCACAGAGCAACCGGCCCGCTTGGCGATGCTGGCGACGTGCGCCTCCCAAAAGCCCGACTCCGCGAACACTCGCTCGCCCGCCTTCATCAGACGGTCGCGTTGCTGACGGCTCCGCTCCTGGTAGGCCGGGCGCGTCCAGCCCATCTCCGGCTCGCCCTCCCCTACGATCATTGTCTGCGTCTTAGCCTCAGCCATTTCACGTCCATCGTCCAAAAGTCACTTCTATGGTGCCAACGGATCGGGCAAATCCAGCCCTCCACACGGCTCTTGGCGCGTGCGCCGAAACTGCAGGGTCGGCTTGTTCTTCACTTTGGAACCGCTTTCGCACTCATCATGGCCCAATCTCTGTTGCAATCATAATGTGAACGATAATTCTGATTGTCACGGGTGGCCGATACGTGTTTGTGAACCGGCATTACGTTTTTGGTCGACAAATCTAGCGATTGGGGAACCTGGCATGACCGATTCAGAGCAACTGGTCACACTCAGCGGCGTGCCGGGGTCGCCCTACACTCGCAAGATGCTGGCCGTGCTGCGGTATCGTCGCATATCCTACAAGTTGATCTTGGGATCGCGTGACCTCAAGGGTCTGCCCCGTGCCAAGGTCAGCCTTCTGCCCACGTTCTATTTTCCGGACCCCGCCGGTCAGTTACAGGCGGTCACCGATTCCACGCCGATCATCCGCAGGTTGGAAGGCATGTTCCTGAACCGTTCGGTGCGACCGGCGAATCCTGCACTGGCCCTGATTGACGCCATACTGGAGGACTACGGCGACGAGTGGCTGACCAAGGCCATGTTCCACTATCGCTGGCATTATGCTGACGATATTGCCCGCGCGTCGGCGATCCTTCCGGCCTGGACCCAAGGGCGCATGCCCGATGCGGCGCTTAAGGCTGCAGGGACGACAATCGCAGGACGCCAGATCCCGCGGCTACGCTATGTCGGCTCCAACGAGGCGACCTGGGGGGTGATCGAGGCCAGCTACATGCGCTACCTCGACGCCATGGAGGCCCATCTGCGCGAACATGCTTTCCTGCTGGGCGCACGACCCGGCGCCGGCGACTTCGGTGTATTCGGGCAACTGACCCAGCTTGCGCTGTTTGACCCAACCCCCATGGCGATCACCGCTGTACGGGCACCGCGAGTGCTCGCCTGGACTGGCGCCGTCGAGGACCTGACGGGGGTGGAGCCTGTAGACACCGACTGGTTCGACCCAACCGCCCTGCCGGCCACGCTAACGGCTTTGCTGAGCGAAGTCGGTCGCGTCTATGCGCCGTTGCTGCTCGCCAACGCCCGGGCCGTACAAACCGGCGCCGAGCAGGTGGAGACCACCATCGACGGCGAGGCCTGGGTCCAGCAACCGTTCCCCTACCAGGCCAAGTGTCTGATGTGGCTCCGCCAGGAGTACGCCGCGCTCGACGCGGCCGCCCGCGCCCAGGCCGACGCGGCCCTGGCCGGGACCGGGTGCGAAGCGTTGTTCGCTAGTTGACCTGTCGGTCGCGGCCTTCCCAGTAGGGCTGGCGAAGGTCGCGGCGCAGGATCTTCCCGCTGGGATTGCGTGGAATGGTAGCGACGAAATCCACGGACTTGGGCAACTTGTATCCGGCGATCCGTTCCCGCGCGTAGGCGATAAGTTCAGCGGGCTCGACCACCGCGCCAGCCTTCAGGGCGACCACCGCCTTGACCGCCTCGCCCCACCGGTCGTCGGGAACGCCGATCACCGCCACATCCTGCACTGCCGGATGGCCCGCGAGGGCGTTCTCCACCTCGGCTGGATAGATGTTCTCCCCGCCGGAGACGATCATCTCCTTCATCCGGTCGTGGATGTAGAGGTACCCCTCATCATCGAAATAGCCCGCGTCGCCCGAACGGAAGAAGCCTTCGGCGTCGAAAGCCTCGGCGTTGCCCTCTTCGCGCTTCCAGTAGCCTTTCATCACACAGGGCGCTCGCATCAGGATCTCGCCGACCTGTCCCGGCGGGAGCGTTCGCCCCTCTGCGTCCACCACCTTGATCTCTCGGCCCGGCGCAGCGCGGCCGCACGAGCGCAGCTTGCCGCGCGCCGGATCATGATCTGCCGGCGGCAGATAGGTGATGGGACCGCCGGTCGTCTCGGTGAGGCCGTAGGCCTGCATGAATCCGCAGCCCATCAGCGCCGTCGCGTCGCGTAGTACCGCCTCGGGAATCGGCGAGCCGCCGTAGGTGATCCGCTTGAGCGTAGAGAAGTCGGTCTCGCGCGCCTCGGGCTGCTGGGTCACCGCCAGGATCACGGCCGGCACCAGGGTGGCCTGGGTGATCCCCTTCGCCGGGATCAGGCGCAGGATTTCCTTTGGATCAACCTCCGGCAGGATCACGCCGCGCGAGCCGTTGGCCAGCGTACCCACGCCCATGTTGATCCCGGCCACATGGAAGAAGGGCATAGCGATCAGGATCACGTCGCGGTCCCCGTAAGGCTCCACGTCGGTGGCGTGGTTGCGGAAGAGGGACAGGTAGTTGGCGTTGTTCAGCCGGACGCCCTTGGGCAGGCCGGTGGTGCCGGACGTGTAGACCTGGAGGATGTCGTCGTCATCGGCCGACGGCAACATGGGATCGACCGGCGACTGGGCGTCACGCCAGCCCTCGTAGTCTGGCCACAAGGGGTGGCCGCCATCCATGGCGACGACCTGCTTCACCTGCGGCAGATCGGCCAGGATCTGGTCGACCACACCGTGGAATTCAGCCCCGACAAACAGGACCTCACAGTCCGCATCGCCGATCACGAAGGCCAGTTCGGGCGCGGCCAGACGCCAGTTCAGACCCACGATCACCGTGCGTGACTTGAAGGTCCCAAGCACCACTTCCCAGAACCGGTCCAGGTTCTTGCCCAGATAGCCGATCCGCGCGCCGGGCCCCTGATTTAGAGCCAGTAGACTATTGGCGACCCGGCTGGCCCGCTCATCGAGCTCGGCATAGGTGGTCAGGCGATCCTTGAAGTCGAGCGCCACCGCATCCGGTCGCTCCCGTGCGTGCATACGGCTGATGTCTGCGACACAGTCCAGTCGGTGGGCGTGGGTCACGACGAGACCGCCTCTAGCCAGCGCGCGCAGCCGGTGTCGGTCAGGATCGAGGTCAGCCGGGCGTCCGAGACACCTGCGCGACGGGCCCGCAGCGCCGCCAGTGATTTGGCGTGATATTTTTGCGGGGGCTGAACATAGGCGCGGCCCGCCAGGTCAACGGTGAACTCGGCCGCCCCCGTCTGCAGCGCGCGGCTGTTCGCGTCAGTCCACGGCAGGAAGTAACGGCCCACATAGGCCAGCAAAGGCGTCAAGGTCGGCGCCAGGCTCTCCCAGGTTTCGAACGGCCCGTCGTTGCGCGGTTCATTCATCCGGTAGCACCAATCCAGCACCTTCGAGGCCCGAGCCCGGATGATGCCGCCGCAAGTCGGATCCACCGAGGCTTCATAGAGTTGGGCCGCCAGGCCGAAGTCACCGAAGGCCGGTCGGCCGCCGAACAGATATGACCGCTCGGACAGGTGGACTTCGAGCAGATCCAGAAGCTCGTTCAGATAGTCGCGGATCAGCGGTGCCGTCGCTGGGCTGGACCCCACAAAGTGGCCGCGCCCCGTCATCCGCGCGAACACCATCGCGGCCCGTTCAGCGACCGCCGCATCGTCGCCTTTCGGCATCGAAAGGCGCGCCAGCGTCTGGGCAGAGGCCCTGGCGTCGATCTCGTCGTACCAGCGATGGTGGAACATCAACTTGTTGCCCCACTCGTCACCGAACTCCTCGAACATCGCCGAGAGGAAGTTCAACACCGGGTCTGCGGGGTGGATCGACGGTTCCGGAACTTCGACTTCCAGCCGCTCCAGGATCGGCGTCGAGTCCTGTAGCCCCTCATCCGCGGGCGTCGCCACGGTCGGCACGATCGGCAGTTTGGCGAAGCGCTTGTAGTCCTCCTCGTTCTGCGGCCCCCGCGCGATCCAGAGGTGTGGAATGGCTTTGTATCGGAAGTACGATCGCACCTTCACCGAATAGGGCGACATCTCAGAGCCGAAGATCCGATAGAATGCGCTCACTTGGTCACCTCTTGCTTGATCATGGCCCGCTGGCTTTGCGCGAAGGCCTCTTTACCGATGGACGAGCCCTTCTGGACCGCTTCCCGCGCACCAACCTGTTTGAACCAGCGGTAGAAGTCGGGGAATTCAGCCGGGTCAATTTCCAGGCCCTTGTAGCCACGGGTCCACGGCCAGATCGCCATGTCCGCGATCGAGTAGTCGCCGGCCACGTGCTCGGCCTCGGAGAGTCGCTTGTCGAGCACGCCGTAGAGCCGGCGGGTCTCATTCACGTATCGGTTAAGGGCATACTCGATGCGCTCTTCCCGGTAGCGGAAATGCGCGGCCTGGCCGGCCATCGGTCCGAGCCCTGCGCTTTGCCAGAAGAGCCATGCCTCGACCCGCGTGCGCGCCCGCCGCTCAGCTGGATAGAAGCGTCCCGCCTTGTCGCCAAGGTATTGCAGGATGGCACCAGACTCAAAGATCGTGATCGGCTCGCCGTCTGGACCCTCATGATCGACGATTGCCGGCATCCGGCCGTTAGGTGAAATGGCCCGGAACTCGGGCGTGTCCTGACCGCCGTTCCCAATGTCCACCGGAACCAGTCGGTAGGGCAGTCCTGTCTCCTCCAGCATGATGGTGATCTTCCACCCATTGGGTGTTGGCCAGAAATGCAGGTCGATCATGGTGGTGTCCTTCAGGCTACAGCGAGACGGTTGCCGACCCGAGTGAGTGGGCGGGCGAGCCGAGTGGCCAGCAGGGTCTCGGCTCCGCAGTCCTGGATCAGTCCGCGACAAGCGATCCGGTCCTGTTGCGACAGCGATTCTAACCAATCCAGCGTCCGCTGCAGCACCCAGAGTGAGTGCGCGGGCGCGCCCATGGTCATCTGATGGCCACGCAGCGGCACGGTGATTGAGCCCAGGCTGGGCTGATCCGCGTCAGCGTCTGAGAGCGGCTGGTCGGTTGGAAAGTCCGGGCGGGCAAGCGACCATTGGCTGAAAAGACCGGCTGCGGCGACGTAGATCGGCGCGTAGTCCTCGCAGAACATCCTGAGCAGGCGGACTACGGAATCCGGGACTTCGTCATCCGGTAGATAGGTCATCGGCGTGTCCCAGAACTCCGGCGACTGGATTTCCGGCGCGTTCATGTGCTCGACCCAGCGGAAAACGCGCGGTGCCCTTTTCTGCATCAGGTGCAGGGGCCAGGGATCGCGACCCAGGTGCGCGAACAACGGCCCCATGAGCCCAAAGTCGCCTACGCTCGGCAGGCCCCCAAACAGGTAGGGATGGTCCGTGAAGTGGGCCTCCAGCACGTCGAGCAGGTCGAAGTAGATCTGCTCCATCGCCGGGAACATGTCCGGCGTGATGCCGATCCGAGCGCGGTGGCCATCCATTTGGCGCGCCACCACATCGCCATAGTGGTCGAGCAGTTCGTTCCCGCCGCGCGGCTTGAAGCTTCGTCCGAACTCGCGGACGACGAAGTGGCGGTTGGGATCCGGATAGTCCCAGCGAAAGTGCCAGGCAATCTTCAGGTTTTCGCTGGCGAACAGGTCGACCAGATAGGCCGCCAGCCGCTGGCGCGGGCCAGGCGGCAGGGCCGGAGGGTCAGGGAACCGACGCTCCAGGTACTCGAACATCACCGTGGTGTCCTGGATCACGAAGCCCTCAGGAGTCTCGAGGATCGGGATCCGCTTGGAGCGCGCTGCGGGACTCACCTCCTGGCGGAAGCGCGGGTGACTGGGCAACCGTTCGACAAAATCTATGCCCTTCTTGCGCAGGTAGCTGCGCGTTTTGCCGGTGTAGAATGAGGCGTACGCGCCATAGAGCGTGAAGGGGCCGTCGCCCGGCCCCGGATGGGCGTCTGCGGCCTGGCGAACCTGGCCGATGTCTAGAGAAATGAGAACCGTCGCCTCCCTGGTTGTTTCCGTCGATCAGCACACCGGCGTTGTAGTTCACGGAACCGTCGGCCGCGTGGTCCCCACCTTGGGGGCGAACCGGAACCGCACGCTGCCGTCTGGTACCTCAGTTGCCCCAGTAGACGTACTCGTCGACCTCGGTCTGGGTGAGGATCAGCGAGTGGTCCAGCATGACCGGCGACTGCCCCAGTTCGGGCCACAGGGGCTTTGCCTGCTCGGCGTCGTGGCGGGCCAGGTCGCGCTTCAGCTCGGCCACCTTTTCCGGGCGCTCGACCGCCAGATTGCGACGTTCAGTAGGGTCGTTCGACAGGTCGTAGAGCCAGTCCTTGGCGGGTCGCTCTGTCACCTGCAGCTTCCAGTCGCCGGAGCGAACCACGCGGTAAGGGCCCGTCCGCCAGAACAGCAGGTCGTGCGGCCGGCCGGTCTTTCGACCTTCCACGTAGGGGATCAGGTCCACCCCGTCGATCTTGCGGTCCTTGGGGGTCGCAGCATTGGCTGCCGCGACTGCCGTGGCGAAGATGTCGAAGTGCGAGACCGGCGAACGATAGGTGGTCGCGGTGGGGATCCTGTCCGGCCAGCGCATGAACAGCGGCCCGCGGATGCCACCCTCGAAGAAGGTTTGTTTCCAGCCGCGGAAGGGCCGGTTGATGTCCTCCAGGCCGATGTAATAGGCGCCGCCGTTGTCGCTGGTGAAGACGACGAGGGTGTCCTTGTCGAGCCCCTGTTCCTGCAGGGTTTGGAGCACCCGACCCACGCCCCGGTCCAGACCCCGAATCATCGCCGCGTAAGTCCGCAGCCGATGGTCGGCGATTTGCGGCAGGGCGTCATAGTCCTCGCGTGTCGCCTGAAGCGGCGTGTGCGGGGCGTTGTAGGCCAGGTACATGAAGAACGGCCGGTTGCGATTGGCCGCGATCGCCGCCACCGCCTCGTCGGTCAGGTAGTCGGTCATGTGCTTCTTGGGCTGGAACGCCTCGCCCCCGTCCTTGCGCACGTAGAACTGCAGGCTGGTCCACAGGTTGTTGTCGATCGGATCGAAGCCCTGGAACGAATTCACCACCCGGGCGTCGGTCTTCGGCAGGAACATGGAGCCACCGCCGGTGAATCCGAGTGTCTCCGAGAACCCGCGTCGCTGTGGCTGGAATTGGGGTGATTCACCCAGATGCCATTTGCCAAGCTGGATCGTATGGTAGCCGACCCCCTGCAACAATTGTCCGAGGGTGATCTCGCTGGTCGGCACGCCCATTTCCGCGGCCGGGATGATGTCCTTTTCGCGGTCCGCGAAATAGACCGGATTGCGAATCCCGTAGTGATGCGCACGCACGTCGCGCGCGAACTTCAGATTTGTCGGTGTGAACTCGAAACCGTAGCGGGTCGGATATCGGCCCGTCAGCAGGGCCGCGCGCGATGGCGCGCAGGTCCCATGGCCGGAATAGGCCTGTATGAAATTGGCGCCTTCAAGGCCGATGGAGTCGATGTTTGGCGTCGCGACCGCGCCGCCCGCAACACCCCCGCCGTTGAAGGTGATGTCGTTGTAGCCAAGGTCGTCAGCGACGATGACGATGATGTTCGGCTGTCGTCGCGCCTTTGGCGGTGTGGTCGGCCCCTGTCGCCAGACCACGTCACGAGGCGGTCCGATCTCGAACTGGACGCGGCCGACGGGAACGCTTGCAGGCGCCTGGGCCATCGTTGACCCACCTACCCCGAGAGCCACCAGGCCGGTGACGGCAAAAAGGGCGAGCTTGGACCGAATACCGCGCATTTCACGCCACTCCGTTCATGGGCCGGAACAGCCGGGAGATCGTGGCAAGCACATTCTCCCGGCGAGGAAGGATCTAGAACTTCATGCTGGCTTCGATGCCGTAGGTTCGCGGTGGCGCATACCAGCCGACAAAGCCTTGGGCCTGCGCCGTGCCGCCGCCTGAGATAAAGGCGTTGAGCGGCTGCAGCGTCTTCTGCACGAAGTAGGCTTCGTCGGTCAGGTTTTTGCCGTAGGCCGAGATGCGCCAGCCTTTGGGCGAGCTGATCCCGGCACGGAGGCCAAGCAGGGTCACAGAAGGCTGGAACGACCGCGGATCGAGTGTCGATTCCTGGAATTTGGAGTCCGTGTAGCTGAGGTCACCGTTCACGTACCAGTCGAGGCCGGTGTCCCCTAGCGGTGCCTCCCATTGCGCAACGAGGCTATAGGTCCACTCGGGGCTGTGCGAGGGGGTGAGGCCTGTGAAGTTACAGGTCCCAGGCCGGGTGCCGACCGGCACCGAGCCAAGGTTGTTGCACTGTCCGTTGCCGTAGTCGGTGAACTCGGAGTCCATGTAGGACAACGTGGCTTTCAGGGTCAGGGGTTGAATTGGACGGAGCGTCGCGTCCGCCTCGATCCCGCGGACCCGGCGATCGCCCGCGTTCGAGACAATGAAGCCTGAGCCAGTGAGCGGATTCAGGACCGAGTCCTGAAAGTCCTTAAGCTTCATGGAATAGATGTCAGCGTTGAGGACCAGCTTGCGATTAAGCAGCACCGACTTGATGCCCAGCTCGTAGGTGATCGAAGTCTCCGGACCGAACTCGACGGGAACACCGGCTGCGGCCGAGCGGGCGTTGAAGCCTCCGGTCTTGTAGCCTGAGGCCGCCAGAGCATAGGCCATGATGTCGGGCGCCAAATCGAATTGGGCACCTGCCGTCCAGGTGACCTTGTCTTCCTTGCGGGAGATGTCACCAAGACGGTTGACCGAGAACACCGCGCGGGCCGCCGGCGTAGCCGTCGGGTTCACGTCGGAAATCAGGTAGCTGTCCTTCTTGTCCTTCGAGTAGCGCAGGCCTCCGTTAAGGCGGAACACATCAGTCACCTTGAACGTCGCCTGCCCGAACAGGGCGGCGCTGCGGGTGTCCTGAGTATAATAGAAGGTCGAAAAGTCCCCGACCTGAAAGCGGCGGCCCGGCGCGGGGGGTAGAACACGGTTCGCGTCTGGGCCGAGGGCGGTTCTGGTGGTGTAGGTGATCCCCTGCGAGAACAGGAACACCCCGGCGATGTAGCTGAAGCGCTGTTCCAGCGGCGAGGTGATCCGGAACTCCTGGCTGTAGCCTTCAGAGCGGAGAAACTGCCGGCTGCCAAACGGGACCGTCGTGACCTGTGGCAGCATGTCGGCCGCCAGGTTCTTGATATTGTCCTCGTACCCGTTGAAGGCCGTGACCGAGGTGAGCGTGTGGTCCATCGGCAGGTCATAGTCGACCGTGAACGACGCCCCGTAGACCTTGGTGGTATTGTCGCCCGGCGCATCGTCATCGACGATGTGATCACTGTCGTCGAAGTTCCGGAAGGGTCTGCCGATGGCGGCGGCCGCGGCGAGAAACCCCGGCGTGGCGATGCCGCCGACGCCGGTCGGATCGAGCGTGTCTGCGGTGCAGCAGGCCGAGTCGATATGCGAATAATAAGCGATGAAGTTCGCTTTCAGGCTATCGGTGGGTTGCCACTTTACGCGCCCGCGAAAGCCATACTGGTCGATGTTGTTGACCTCGGGCCCGGACAGATTTTTCTCATACCCGTCGCGTCCGGAAGCCCAGACCGAAAGGCGGGCGGAAACGTCCTCGGCGATCCCGCCGCCGACATAGCCGCCGATCGAGCGATCCTTGTAGTCTCCGGCCCGCACGGTCACCATCGCCTCGAAGTTTTGGCTCGGCTCCCGCGAGGTGATGTTGATGGCGCCTACCGGCGTGTTGCGACCGTAGAGCGTGCCCTGGGGCCCCCGCAGAACTTCCACGGTGGCGATGTCCTGGAGGTTGCTCTGGATCGGGCCCGCGGCCACGATGTAGACACCGTCAATGAAGATTCCGACGCTGGACTCGATGCCAGGGTTGGTGCCCGACGTCCCGATGCCGCGGACGAATATGGTCGAGTTCCGGTTGTTGTTCGACTGGGTGATGTTCACCGAGGGAACGAAGCGCGAGAGTTCGGTGACGTTGCCAATTCCGGCCTTCTCAAGATAGTCGCCGCTCACGGCGGAAACCGACATCGGAACATCCTGGATGTTTTCAGCCCGCTTGTTGGCCGTCACGATCAGGGTTTCGACTTCCACTGTCTGGTCGGCCGCCTGGGTGGCAGATGCCGCCGTGAACGAGGCGACCAGCGCCACGGCCGTACTGGCAAACAGGTTTGCGCTCATTGCTCGATTGGACATCGCTTCTCCCCGATTTGATCTTCCTTGCGGTCCGAGGGTACGTGAATTGAAATTCCCATTCAATCGGAATCATGACTCCGGTAGTGTCACTACCGGCTAAGAGTTCGGGGGTGCCTTCGAGGCCTCTCACAGGGGAGGAAATCCGGAATGACCTATCAGTTCATTGATGTATCTCGGGACGGCCCGGTCACCACGATCACTATCAATCGCCCGGACGTCATGAATGCCCTGCATTCCCCGGCAAACTTCGAGTTGCATGACGCCTTCGATGGGTTTGCAAACGATCCTGATCAGTGGGTGGCGATCGTTACCGGAGCGGGCGAACGCGCGTTCTCCGCGGGCAACGATTTGAAGGCCCAGGCCTCCAGCGGCGGCGGAATGCCGGCGATGCCCCCGTCCGGATTTGGCGGCCTCTGCGCAAGGTTCGATCTCAACAAGCCACTCATCGCCGCGGTCAATGGTGTGGCAATGGGCGGAGGCTTCGAGGTCGCCCTGGCTTGCGACCTGATCGTCGCGTCGGAGTCAGCGGTCTTTGCTCTTCCGGAGCCGCGCGTCGGGCTGGCGGCGTTGGGCGGCGGCCTCCTGCGCCTCCCACGTCAGATTCCGATGAAACTCGCGATGGGCATGATTTTGACCGGTCGACGCGTCATGGCAGACGAAGGGGCTCGACTGGGTTTCGTCAATGAAGTTGTGCCGCCAAGCGAGCTTCAGGCCGCGGCTCGACGCTGGGCTGATCAGATGCTCCAGTGCAGTCCGATGTCGGTTCGGGCCTCAAAACAGACCGCGTACGCTGGTCACGACGAGCCCAGCCTCGAGATAGCGACCCGCCAACAGCGACAGTATCCGGCAGCCGCAGCGATGTTGGCCTCCGAAGACCTTATCGAGGGTCCCCTCGCCTTCTCCCAGAAGCGTGTGCCAAACTGGAAGGGTCGCTAGCAGAGCCCTTCCGGATCAGACGGAGACATTTGATCCGGACAAAAAACGTCTTTCAAATGTTTAGGGCGTGACGGGCGCTTCTAACGGTAGCCGCCTCCACTCGCGTCACACGCCAGGGTCGCTCCGGTTTCGTGGCCGAAGCCCTGCCTGAGTCTCAGCCGCCCCAGTAGACGTACTCGTCTTTCAGCGTCTGGGGTTCGGCCAGGGTATGGTCGAGCATGACCGGAGACTGGCCGAGCTGGGGCCAGAGCGGCTTGGCCTGAGCGGCGTTGTGTCGCGCCAGCAGACGCTTCAGTTCAGCCACCTTGTCGGGCATGGCCGCGGCCATGTTGATCCGCTCGGTGGGGTCGTTGGCGAGGTCGAACAGCCAATCCTTGTTCGGCCGGTCGGTAACCTGCAGCTTCCAGTCGCCGGCGCGGACGACCTGATAGTCGCCGCTGCGCCAGAACAGGTTCTCATGCGGCCGCCCCCTTGCCTTGCCGGTCACATGGGGGACCAGGTTTACGCCGTCGATCACGCGATCCTTGGGCAGGGCGACATTGGCTGCTGCGGCGGCGGTAGCGAAGATGTCGAAGTGCGAGACGGGCGCGCGATAGGTGCGCCCGGCCGGGATCGCGGCTGGCCAACGCATCAGGTAGGGCGTGCGAATGCCACCTTCAAAATAGGTCAGTTTCCAGCCGCGGAAGGGCCTGTTGAGGTCTGGCAGGCCAACGTATCCGGCCCCGCCGTTGTCGCTGACAAAGATCACCAGGGTGTCGTTCGTGAGGCCGTCCTGCTCGAGCTGCTGCAGCACCCGGCCCACACCCCGGTCGAGAGCTCGAATCATGGCGGCATAGACCCGCATCCGATGGTCCTGGATATGCGAGAGGGCGTCGTAATCGGCCTTGGTCGCCTGCAGCGGCGTATGGGGCGCGTTGTAGGCCAGATAGGCGAAGAATGGCCGGTTGCGATTGGCGTGGATCGCCTTCACCACCTCGTCGGTGACGTAGTCGGTTAAATATGCCTTGGGCTGGAACCCCGGGCCGCCGTCCTTCTGGGCGTAGAATGGCATGGATGCCCACAGGAACCGGTCGATCGGGTCGAAGTCCTGCATGGAATTGACGACTCGAGGGTCTTCCTTTGGCAGGAACATCGAGCCGCTGGTCAGTAGGCTCTCGTTGAAACCGCGCTTGGTCGCCCCGAATTCCTGCGACTCGCCGAGATGCCACTTACCGAAGTGAAGCGTGTGATAGCCCACGTCTTGCAGTAGCTCGGCGATGGTGATCTCGCTCTGCGGCAGACCCATCTTGGCGAACGGGATCATGTCCTTTTCCCGCTCGGGAAAGGAGACGCCGTTGTGGATGCCGTAGTTGAAGGTCCGCATGCTCTTTCCGAGCGCGGGTGGCGCGGGCGTAAACTCGAAGCCGAAGCGGGTGGGGTAGCGGCCGGTGAGGATGGCCGCGCGGGAAGGCGCGCAGGTTCCATGACCGGCATAGCCCTGAGCGAAATTGACGCCCTCGCGGGCGATGGAGTCGATGTTGGGCGTGGGCACCGCGCCGCCGGCTACCCCGCCGCCGTTGACCGTCAGGTCGTTGTACCCGAGGTCATCAGCGACGATCAGGACGATGTTCGGCCTGCGCCGCGTCGCTGGCGGCTTGGCTGGACCCTGCTGCCAGGTGATCTCCATTGGCGGCCCCACCTTGGCAGGCCCGAACGCCGCCTGGCCGGAGGGCGTCTGTGCGTGCGCATGCATTTCTCCGAAGACAAAACCACTTGCCGTGACGGCCAGGACAACTGCCGCCGCTGCCGTCCGCCCCAACCGAATTTTCATCCGTGGAATCATGTTCCAAACTTCCCTGTTTTAGCCGGACAGGTTGGCCCTTGTCCGTTCGCTGGCCCCAACGCGTCTCGACCGTGAGACCTAGGGGGCTTCGGTAACCATCTCGTGGCCGACGTGAGGCCGCGTGCGGATATTCAGCTGCCCAGCCAGACCGGCGCGTCGATGGTGAGAGATGGCCTGCATGCCAGGGCACCGCATCATCTCACTCATAGCGGCAAGAGACGGGTATTCCGCCAACGCGATCATGTCCCAGAGTTCGCCCACCTCACCGAGAAGTATCCCGGTTACCTCTCCGGAGTACCGCGAACCACCGCCGAACGAGGCCAGGAGCTTGCGGACTTCGACCGTGTACCTCGCATAGGCTTCGGCACCGGTGATATGTGAGTCCGACCCGTCGGGATACTCCGCAAACGGCTTGAACTTCAGAAGGTTGACCATCACGAACGGGCCGTCATCCGGCGCGCTGAAGAAGTCCTTGGCTTGCTCGCCGCCGGGCTGCACCGCGTTGATCACCAGCATCATGACACCTCGTTGGATTGAACGGCCATCCGGTCATTTGCCGGCTCGCACCCATCTCATTAAATAGGAATTATAGTTCACATCAAGACTTGCGGAGCGCTTGGTGACTGTGTCCTATGGCGCACTGGTCGCGCCGGATGAGCGGCGCGCTCTGCCGCGGGGGGCTCGCGTTGGGCGGTAAACATCCAATTCTCGATAGTTTGATTGCGAGCGCATTCGGCTCGCTCTGAAGCCACGACCGACGAGAGCCTTGGTGGCAAGCGTAACGTGACCTAGCCAAATCATCGGCCCTTCTCTGAAATCATCTTTACAGATGAAATGATTTCATCGGGACTGGATAGACTAAGGAAATATAACAAGATGTCGCTCAACAAGACCACCACAGCACCATCTGCACCAGGAACTTCTACTGGATACGCGCGCTATGCGCTCGGCCTGCTTCTGGTCGTCTATACTCTGAATTATGTTGATCGACAGATACTTTCTATCCTGATGGAACCTATCCGTCGCGAGCTCCATCTCACTGACAGCCAGCTTGGGTTGTTGTCCGGCTTGGGATTCGCGCTTTTCTATGCGGTCGCTGGGCTGCCCATCGCGCGACTGGCCGACACGGCGTCCCGCAAGAGGATTATCGCCGGGTCTCTGGCGCTATGGAGCGCCGCAACCGCGGTCTGCGGCCTGACATCCAACTTCGCTCAGTTACTGGTGGCACGCGCCACTGTGGCTATCGGGGAGTCAGGCGCTGCGCCGGCCAGCCACTCGATGATTGCGGATTTGTTCCCGCATGGGAAGCGCGCCACGGCCCTGGCGGTGCTGTCTTGCGGTGTGCCCATTGGTATTCTGGTGGGTCTGATTGCAGGCGGCTGGTTGAACCAGATGTTCGACTGGCGGACGGCCTTTGTGGTTGTCGGACTGCCGGGGGTCTTGCTGTCGATTGTGGTCTTGCTGACGCTGAAGGAGCCCTTACGGCTCGGGGCGGCGGAAGGTCTCGCGGCCTTGTCGTGGCGCGAGGCGTTGACGACGCTGTTCAAGATCCCCGCCTACAATTTTCTGGTCATTGGGGCCGCCCTGCACGCCTTCACATCCTACGGCGCTCTGCAGTGGAATCCGGCGTTCATGATCCGGGTGCATGGCCTTACAACCGGCCAGGCGGGATTGGCGCTGGGCTTGATCTCCGGCGTGACGGGGATCATCGGAACCCTGGCTGGCGGATGGTTTGCCGACATCCTCGGCCGCCGCAACAACCGCTGGTACGCATGGCTCCCGGCAATCATGATCGGCGTGCGCGCTCCCCTGTTCATTACGGCTTATCTCGCCCCGACGCCCGGTCTGGCGATCGCCTGCCTGATCCTGCCAGGGTTCCTCGGAAACGCATTCACAGGCCCGGTGTTCGCCACCATCCAGACGCTGGCACCGGTGCGAGCCCGCGCCTTTGCCTCCGCCTGGACACTCTTCATCATCTCTCTGGTCGGCTTCGGTCTGGGACCGCTCCTGATCGGCGTGACCAGCGACGCCCTGTCACCCACCTTCGGAGTCCGGGGCCTCGGCTATGCCATCTGCCTGGCGGCGGTAGGCGAGATCGCTTCAGTTGTCTTCTTCCTGATGGCGGCCCGCCGATTGCCGTCGGAAGGTGTTGTCAGGGGACCGGCAGGTTAGCTACCCGCGCATGGCGGATCACATCAGCCAGGAACCTATGGTGCTTGTGCGAAATCGATTCCAAGGACGGCTCCATCATGGCCAATCGGCCATATCTGGAAACGAGGTAGGGTTCGCCTGACAGCACCTTCAGAAGGCCCGGCGGCACCGATCTTCACGCGTCCTTGGTGCCATGCGTGTCCGCGGCATCGGGAAGGCCCAGTATGCGCTTGGCGATGATGTTGTTCTGAATCTCGGCAGAGCCGCCGGCGATGGCTCCGGCCTTGCCGCGAAGCCAGCCCCGGGTCTCCTCGCACCAGTAGAGACCCTCGTGGCCCATTAGTTCAATCATGAGCTCGGCCCGGTCGGCCCTGACCTTGGCTCCGGCGTTCTTGAGGATGGAGGCCGTGTTCGACGGGCCGGTATTGGCGCGAGCTTCAGCCTCGGCGCGGGCGTGAGTGAGCGCAAAGGTCCGAGCTTCCATCTGGTGCTCTGCAATTCGATGGCGCAGGTCAAGGTCAACGAGCCGACCGGCGCTGTCGACGCCCACATGGCTTCGGGCCAGGGTGCCGATGTCCGCAGTGGACGCCATGCCGATCGGGCTGGATCCCGCACTGGTGTTCTGCCGCTCGTGTTGCAATAGCCGCTTGGCCACCTGCCAGCCGCCACCCCTGGGCCCAACGAGATTGGCCTTCGGCACTATGACATCCGTGAAGAATGTCTCGCAGAATGGTGATTCGCCGCTGATCAGCACAATCGGTCGCACGTCGATACCCGGCGAAGCCATGTCGATCATCAGGAAGCTGATACCGTCGTGCTTGCGCGGCCCTCGGTCAGTCCGCACCAGGCAGAAGCACCAGTGCGCGTACTGCGCTCCTGTCGTCCACACCTTCTGGCCCGTGACTCGAAAGTTGTCGCCGTCGTCCACAGCCGCCATCTGCAGTGAGGCCAGGTCGGATCCGGCGGCGGGTTCGCTGAACCCCTGACACCAGCGCAACTCACCGCGGGCGATTGGGGGAATGTGGCGCTCGAGCTGTTCTGGGCTGCCGTACTCCAGGAGTGTCGGACCGAACATCATGACGCCAAGGCCGCCTACGGGGTTCCCGGCGCCGATCCGGGCCATCTCTTCCTTCAGCACCCTGGCTTCGCTGACCGTCAGTCCGCCGCCACCATAACGGCGCGGCCAAGTTGGGACGCCCCATCCCCGCGCACCCAGGCTATTGCGCCAGAGGATCACTTCTTCGGGCTGCGGCGCGCCGTCTACCATCGCCGCCGCCACCTGACCCGTATTGTCCCTCATGGAAAGTGGCAGGTTGGCTTCGAGCCAGACGCGCGCTTCCAGACGGAAGGATTCTAGTTCAGGCCCGTCGACCATCTTCATTGTCCCATTCCGCCATGCCGCGCCCCGCTGAGGGATGCATCTGCTTTCATGCGGGCGATGCGTTCGTCGCGCAGGGCTGTGCGGCGCACCTTGCCGGCGTCGTCGCGGATCGGCTCATCCACGAATTCGAACGATCGCGGCAGCTTGTAGGCGACCAGTCTGTCCGCCAGGTGCGCGGACAACTGATCAGACGTCACCGGGGTCCTGACATTGACGATAGCATGGATGCGGTTTCCCAGATCGTCATCGGGCAGGCCGATGATCGCGCAGGATTGGACGGCCGGATATTCTTCCAACGCCGCCTCCACCTCGGCAGGATAGACGTTGGCCCCCCCAACCAGGATCATGTCCGTTCTTCGGTCTGCCAGATAGAGATAGCCGTCGGCGTCGAACCAACCCATATCACCAAGGCTTTCCCAGCCGCCCGGCAGGGTCTTGGCCACGGCCCCTACATAGCGATAGGTTTCAGGTGAACCTTGGGGTCGGCGCAGATAGATCTCGCCTACTTCGCCTGGCGGAAGCGCCTGTCCGTCCTCGCCAACGGCGATCATTTCGCCCACGATTACCCGGCCTACCGAACCCCTTCGATCCAGCCATTCGCGGCCAGAAATCTCGCTGATGGCCTGGGACTCCGCGCCTCCATACCGCTCCATCACCGCATCGGGTCCAACCCATCCGATGAAAGCCTCCTTGAGCCACGGCGGACAAGGCGCAGCCAGATGCCAGAGAGTCTTGAGCGAGGAGAGGTCGTACGCAGTTCGCATCACGTCGGGCAGTCGCCAGATGCGGGTCATCATGGTCGGAACCAGGAAGATCCAGTCCGCGCGATAGGTGTGGATTGCGGCCAACACTCCCTCAGGATCGAAACGGGGCAGGATGACCAGGTGGGCTCCAATGTTGATGGCGTCGAGCATCATCGCGAAGCCGGCGGTATGATAGAGCGGCGCCGGAAGGATAGACACGCCGCCTCGTCGCATGCGCCAGAAGCTGAGCTCCAGCATTGCGGCTTTGGTCACCCCAGGTCCGCCAGACAGGATCAGTTTCGGGCGACCGGTGGAGCCTCCCGACGCTACGCCCCTCGCGGTGGGCGCGGTGACCTCGGGCAGGTCAGCTTCATCGTCTGACAACGCCGCCAGTTCAGCAATGCTACTCGATGGCCATGGCCCGGCCGCGTCGCCTTCGGCGATGACCAGGGCGGGATTTGCAAGTTCGATGATCGCCGCCAGTTCCGCCGCAGGCAGGCGGAAGGAAATTGGCTGCGGCGTCGCACCCAACTTCCAGATCGCCCAACAGGCCGCCACGAAATCCAGACCGTTCGGTAGTCCGACGGTCACCAGAGCGCCTCGGGTGACGCCCCTGAGCGCCAGGCCCCGCGCAAGGCGATTGGTACGCCGATGAAACTCGGAATAGGTCAGGCTCACGCCTTGGCAGGTCACCGCTGGCCACCCAGGTGTCGCGTTGGCCAACTGCTTCAGCTTTGCGCCGTATGAGATCATATGGTCCACGATACGCACTCCGCCGAACGGCACCCATATCCGGAACCATTATTCTTGTTCATGAACGAGATTGTACGAAGCCTGTCAATTGGTGCTGCGGCGCGGAACAGCCGTATCGCCCTTCCAGCGCAGTCCTTTACATGACCTCGCGTTTGCGATTGCTGCTTGGAAGCCATGATGGATGTTGATTACTCATATCTGAATGAACTGGACGGCGTGTATCCGGCGTTCCAGGCGCGGAGTCGCTTGGCGCAGGAGCTTCTCTTGCGGGCAGGCGACGCCGTGTTCGCCAGCAAGGGCTATGACAAGGCTCACGTTACGGACATCGCCGCAGCGGCAGGTTATTCGATTGGCACCTTCTATGGGCGATTCCGCGACAAGGAGGCCCTGTTTACCGCGCTGCAGATCCGTTTCGCCCGTCGGGGAAGGGCTAACATAGACCGCTTCTTCGATCTGCAACGTTGGCACGATGCGACGCCGGCGGAATTGATCGAGACCTATATCGAGGGCACATCGCGAGTCCTGACACGCAATTCCGGATTCTTCCGCGCCCTTTATCAGCGAAGCCTGGCCGGCGAGGCGGCCGCCTACTGGCCGGAGCTTCGCGCCGCCACGCGTCAGGCCGGTTTGCGACTCGCCGATTTCGTGCGGAAGCAAGTTCCAGAAGCCGCCAGTCCGGAACTCGATGAGCGGTGTGTCTTCTGCCTGCGCGCCGTCGAGGGCATGCTTGTGCACAGGCTCCTTCATTGGAAAATCAATGAGGAGTTCGATCAGACATTTATTCTGAAGTCCCTGACCCGAATGACGACGACCACGCTTGGTCTTCCGTCGAACTCAAAGTGAACTGAGCTCCATCCAACCCGCTTGACCGCAAGAAGGCTCTGCGCTCTTAATGCGAACAATAGCTCCGGTTCTAATAAAATAACACGCCTGAGCCTGCGCCTGGGGAGGCCGCCATGAAATCGCAGTCCAGTCGGAAACTAGTGCTGCTGTGCGGTATCGCCGCCGCTAGCTTGGGATCGTCCAACGCTGCTCAGGCACAGGCCGCGTCAGCCCAACTCGACGAACTCATCGTGACCGCCCAGAAGCGGGCTGAAAATGTCCAGGATGTGCCGCTTTCCATCACAGCGATCAGTGGTGCGGAAATCGAAAAGGCGCACATACTCAACTTCGCTCAGCTGACGACTGTCGTGCCGAGCCTACAGTTCAGCACCTCGAACAACGTGCGGAACACGACGATCTCGCTGCGCGGAATCGGACAGTCGGGGAACAACCCTGGCATCGAATCGAGCGTCGGTGTGTTCATCGACGGAGCCTATGTGCCGGGCTCCAGCGCGCTGCTTGGCGATCTGACCGATATCCAGTCCGTTGAGGTCCTGAGCGGTCCACAGGGCACGCTCTATGGCCGCAACACGCCGCTGGGCGCGATCAACATCCTCACGCGCGAGCCGCAGGCCGATCTGGAAGCTATGTTGACGGCAGGCTACGGCAACTACGATCAGACCTCGGTGAAGGGCTATGTCGGCGGGGCGCTGATGACCAATGTGGCCTCGCGCGCCTCGTTCTGGGCCCGCGATCGAAGTGGTTTCGCCTACAACTTGGCGAACGGAAAGCACGTCAATGACTTCGCCGGCGCAGGCGGACGGCTCCGTACAGTCTGGAAGCCTTCTGACGCCCTCAAGCTCGACTGGGCGACCTACTACTCCAACGTGTCGGCCAATGACGGGGTCTCCGATGTCATCGACGCGGCGGGACCGACTGGGGTGGCGACGCCGGGCTACCTCGCGGCTACGGCGGCGCTGGGATATACTTTTCAGAACTATGGAAACCGCGACTTCGTCGTACAGACCCAGGATCTGACGAACGACAAGGCGATCGCGTACGGTTCCAGTCTGACCGGAAACTACGCGTTCGGTGACGGCTACACGCTGACTACGATCACCGCAGGTGATTACAACAAGGGGGGCGGAAATCCCTACGCCAACGCGGCGTTGCCTCAGAAAATCCTGATCCTTGCGGAACGGGGGATCATCAACTCCTGGAGCCAGGAGCTGCGCCTGGCCTCACCGACGGGCCGTCGGCTGGAATACATCGCGGGACTCTACGCCTATCGCCAGACCTATGACTTCAATTCGACGGTTACGATCGGTCCGGATGCCAATCGATTGTTGCCGCTGCCGGCTGCGGCGGGCGGGCCGACCCGGTTCAAGGCCGGCGACACGGAAGTTACCAAGGTCAAACTGAACACCGAAAGCGAAGCCGTTTTCGGCACCGTCTGGTTCAAGTTGACGGATGCCTGGAAAATTCAGGCTGGCGGCCGCTACGTATGGGAACATAAGGACGGTGCCATCTTCCACATTAACCTGCCGGGGGCCAATGCGGCCTTCCGCACGGCCTTCGGTCCGAACCCTGTCGGACCCGTTTCCCGCACTGAGCAAAAGTTCACCTGGCTTCTGAGCACCCAGTACAAGGTCACGCCCGACGTGATGGTTTTCGCCACGGCCTCAAGTGGCTGGAAGTCGGGGGGCTTCAATGCCCGCCTGACACCGGTCGGCGTGCCTGTGGAGTTCGACTCGGAATCGTCCACCGACTACGCGGTAGGGATCAAGTCTGAGCTCTTTGATCGCCGACTTCGCCTCAACGTGACAGCCTTCGATATCGTGTTGAAGAACTTCCAGTCTTCGATCCTCAACCCGGTCACCCGAAGCGGATTCATTACCGGCAATGCCGGCGAACGCGAAACCAAGGGTGTCGAAGGTGATTTCGTGGCCATTCTCGGCGAGCACCTTCGCCTGAACGGGGCCGTCACCTACCTGTCAGCCGAATACACGGATTATGCGAACGGCCCCTGCTTTTCAGGCAAAGTTTCCAACGGATCAGCGCCAGGAACCTGCACCTTCAACGGCCTCACGCCGGACAGGTCGCCGGAGTTCAAGGCGAGTGTGGCGGCGAACTATGCCAGGCCGATCTCCGACACTCTGACGATGGATTTTCGACTGGAGGTCCAACATACAAGCTCGTTGATCTACGACGCGGCCCTGGATCCCAACACCGAGCAGAAGGCCGTGACGCTGCTCAACGGCGGCATCGGCTTGAAACCTGTTGATGGGCGCTGGGCGATAAACCTCTGGGCCAGAAACATTACCGATGAACACTATTTCCAATTCATCTCGGCGACGCCGGCGACGACACTGGTTAGCACCGGCGGCACGGCGGGCGGTCGCGGCTACAGCGGATACTACGCCGAACCACGGACGTACGGTATCGAACTCACCTATCGGTACTAAAGCCGGCGAAGCCCCTACCCCACGCCGTGATCCGGCAGCCGCGGTCGTCGCGGCGGCCCGCGTCCGATGAGCCTCCGCGCGGAGCTCGCGCATCGCGGCACCGCATCTGGAGACCCTTCGCCGTTGGCCAGACAACTCCGCCAGGATCCGGAGCGTCGTCGCCAAGGATACCGTTGGCAACTAACCCCTAAAATCCCGGCTTTATGACAAACCACGCGAAAGCCGGAGTGTTTCTGTGACTTCCGTGTTTTCTGTGGTTGAATCTAACCCAAGCTGCGATGACGAACGCCCCTGCCCGGCGATCGACCAAAAGCCGTGGTGGAAGCAATGAAACGCGGGGACACCACCAATGGATCGACGTCTTGATCGGGACTGGACCCTGCCGGTGCGATATCCGGACCCGGCCGTCGAGGTGATCGACAAGCGCTTCCACCGTTATCGCTTGGGCAGCGCCGCCGTCGAGCGCCTCTGGACAGGCGGCCGCTGGAACGAGGGGCCGGTGTGGTTCGGCGATCAGCACGCGTTGATCTGGAGCGATATCCCGAACGACCGCATGCTGCGCTGGTGCGAGACGACCGGCGTCGTCACTGTCTTTCGCCAGCCCTCCAACAACGCCAATGGCAACTCGCGTGACCGCCAAGGTCGGCTGCTGACCTGCGAGCACCGGTCTCGGCGGGTAACGCGCACCGAGATCGATGGATCCGTGAGCGTGCTGCTGGACAGTTTCGAGGGCCACCGTCTGAACGGCCCCAATGATGTCGTCACCCATCCCGACGGGGCCATCTGGTTCACGGACCCCGGCTATGGCAGCCACGGCCACTATGAGGGCGACAAGGGTGAGCTTGAGCTTCCCACTCGCACCTATCGGCTGGACCTCGCTACCGGTCTGGCCAGCGTTGTCGATGAGGCGTTGGAACGCCCCAACGGCCTCGCCTTTTCGCCCGACTCTACCCGCCTCTACATCGCCGATACGGGTGCCTCGCACAAACGGGGGCACCCCAGGCAGATCCACGTCTATGACGTCATCGACGGCGTTCGCCTGAGCAATGGTCGGGTATTCTGCGACTTTGGCAAGTCCTCGCCCGACGGCTTTCGCATCGACATGGAGGGTAACCTGTGGGCCGCCGTCGGTTGGGGCGATCAAGCGGATGACGGGGTGCATGTGTTCGCACCGGACGGCACCAAAATCGCGGCGATCCACCTGCCCGAGGGAGCCGCCAACCTCTGTTTTGGCGGCGTGAAGCGCAATCGGGTGTTTATTACCGCGTCGCAGTCGATCTATGCTCTCTACGTCGACGTCCAGGGCATGCCGTACAGTTAAAGGGTTCGGAGATCATGAGGCGGTACTCTGCCGAACAACTCCAGGGCGGCGCGGTCAGCATCTTCGGCGCGCTGGACTACGACACGCGATCGCAGGGTATCAGCCCCAGGCGGCTTCCCGCGTGGACGCGACCGCAGCTTCCGGGGACCATGGATGCGATGGTGCGAATTCCGTCCGGCGTTAGGCTGGCCTTCCAGACGGACGCCCGAAACATCCGACTGTCGGTTCAGACCACCTCGCTGACCACCTCGCCACAGACGCCCCGGCCCGTAACCTTCGATCTGGTGATCAGGGGCGGCAAAACCCTCTCCAGTGCCTCGGACCTGGGCAACGCCATGTTCCTAGATCGCAACGACCCGGGTCAGTTCCGGTTGGTGCGCGGTGAAGCGTATGAGGTAACCTTCAGCGATCTGGAGCCAGGTCTTAAGCAATGCGAGCTCTGGCTGCCGCACAACGCGTTTGTTGAACTCCGGGGTCTCGAGGTCGACGACGGTGCCTTGCTGTCGGCCATCGCGGTCCCTGAAACACGCCGCTGGCTGCACTATGGCAGTTCCATCAGCCATTGTCTGGAGGCAGAGCAGCCCACCGGTACATGGCCTGCTGTAGCGGCGCGGTTGTCTGGCATGCATCTCCAGAGCCTGGGTTTCGGTGGCCAGTGCCACCTGGATCCGTTCGTCGCGCGCACGATCCGCGACAGCGATGCCGACGTGATCTCCCTGAAGGTGGGGATAAACGTCATCAACATGGACTCTATGCGCGAGCGCGTCTTCACGCCCGCATTGCACGGCTTTCTGGACACCATTCGTGAAGGCAAGCCAAACACCCCGGTGGTTCTGGTCTCGCCGATCTTTTGCCCCAGCGCGGAGCTCAGGCCGGGTCCCACATTGCCCAATTCGGACGGAAAGTTCGTTACCCTGGCAGGGCACGAAGCGGTCCAGGGTAACTGCCTGACTCTGGTCCGTGTGCGGGAGCTCATTGCCGAAATCGTCCATGCCAGGCAGGCCGCAGGCGACCCCCACCTCCACTATCTGGACGGTCTGACAATGTTCGGCGCTGCCGACGCGGATGATTTGCCGGACGACCTGCACCCCAATCCGGCAGGCTATCAGCGACTGGGTGAACGCTTCTCTCGCGCGGTATTTTCCAGCGCGGGTCTTGGCTTGGGATAGCCGGTCAGGCGATCTTGTCGACTTTCACCGACAGGCGCGGCCGGACGTAGGCGTGACGTGTAAAGCGGATGGTCGCCGGCAGAAACAGCCCGAACGTCGGCTTGTAGTCGTAGATTACGTCGGTGACGATCACGCTCTCGTTAGCCGAGAGGTAGCCTGAGGGCACGCTGGGACCACCCGCAACCGAATAGGACTTGTTGACGGTCCAGTCAGTCGACACAGCACCCGAGCCATTGGCGCTGAGGCTGTAGACGCGCTGCTGGACGTCGACATTCGGAAACGGATGGATCATCGATACGCTCGCCACCAGGATGTCGTCCAGTTCAGCGGCCGTGACCGACCGGTTCTGGGCGGTGATATCGGCCATGGCAGAGGCGATGTGCGCCACATTGCGCTGGGCCTGATAGGCTCCCAGGGCTTCAACGGCGGTGATGTGCAGCACGAACAACACCGGGAATATCAACGCGAACTCGAGCGCGGCAGCACCGCGCTGATCCGAAGCGGAGCGACAGAGGAATGTGATCATTCGAACGGCTCGTTCTTGAATGCGGCGCGCGCTCCCAGGGTTACCTGCATGGGCCCGTCGCGATGATAGGCGGTCGCAATGAACGGGGTCATCAAGGGCCACACGTAGTTGGCTTTGACGATCACGATGTCTCCAGCCGAACCCTTGTCGAACTGGCCCGCCGGCTGCGTGTTGACGCTGACGTTCGCGTCCGAGAACCGATCGAATTTCTGGACACTGACGGTCAATCGCGACCGGCACTCCGTCACACTGCCACCCATCCGGGCGCAGATCTGGTCCTCAAACGCCCCCGCGCTGGCCGCGGAGTCGTCACGTCCGGTCTTGATGCGGCGCGAAGTATCGGCAACGGCATTGTCCAGGCCGCTGCTCATCATGCCAAGCATTCCAATTTCGACAATCGAGAAGAGCGCTAGGAACAGAATAGGCGCAACAAAAGCGAACTCGACGGCGGTTGCGCCGCCCTCGTCACGCCTGAAGGTCGCCATTGCCATTTGAAATCGGAAACGATCCATCCCGCGAAACTGTCATATCTAGTAAAACAAATTGTTAATCCATTGTACATCACAGTAAACGAACTTTAACGATTGAGCATAATTTGAGATTATCCCTCTTCGGATAAACAGTATCTCGAAACACTGTTTCTCGTGAGGGTGCTCTAAATGAACTGGCCCTGCCTCCCTGCCTTCCGCCGCTGGTTAAATGACAGGCGCGGCAACGTCGCTATCGTCACAGCACTGGCCTTAGGCCCAATCTGCGTCGCGAGTCTCGGTGCCGTCGATCTGGCCCGGGTCACCAGTGCCAAGTCGCAACTGCAGGATGCCCTGGACGCAGCAGCGCTGGGCGCAGCGCGCACCAATTCGACGACCGATGCACAGATGAAAGTGGCCGGAGATCGGTATCTGCAGCAGAACCTGAAACTCTCCAGTGACTTCGCGTTGACCTCTTCAACCTTCCAGATCGGGCCAAACGGCAAGGTGATTGCCAATGCCCGGCTTGACGTGAGGCCCTTCATCGCGGGGCTGGTGACTGGCGGAACCATGGCCGTGGCTGCGACGTCCGAAGTCGTGCGCGCCGATATGGAGGTAGAGATTGCGCTGGTGCTGGATAACACCGGTTCGATGAGCGAAGGCTCCAAGCTTGCGGACCTCAAGGACGCAGCCAAGGAATTCGTCACCAAGATGGAAGATGTCGCCTCGAAGAGCACGACCCCGAACCCGATCAAGATATCACTGGTGCCATTCTCCAGCACCGTGCGGCTTGACGCGACGCTCTACCGCAATTCCGCCTGGATGGATCAGACCGGCAGCTCTCCGATCAACAACCAGATCTTCACCACCGCCAGCGGAACCCAGTTCGCCAACCGCTTTTCGTTGTTCACAACCCTGGGCACCAGCTGGCGCGGCTGCGTGGAGATGCGTCAGGCACCCTATGATGTGCAGGACACGCCATCCGGTACCGGTGCCACGCTCTACACGGCTTACTTCGCTGTCGACGAGCCTGACGTCCGGACGACCGGTTAAGGGGACAATTTTCAGAACAACTACCTGTCCGATGGCACAAACAGCAGCAACTGGCGGGTACGCCAGGGCTCGGTCACCAAGTACCGCTCCACCAACGGTCTTTCGACGACCTTTGGTCCCAACAGGGGATGTGGCCTTCAGAAATTGATGCGCCTGACCACAAGCTTTTCGAGCTTGCGCAGTGCGATCGATAATCTGAATGCCGATGGCAATACCAACATACCCATCGGCATGGCCTGGGGCTGGAACTCGCTATCACCCAACTCACCGTTCGCGGACGGGGTCGCCTACGGCACGCCCAAGCACAAGAAGATCATCGTCCTAATGACCGACGGAGAGAACACCCTCAGCCAGCGCGACACCCCCAACGACGGCAGCTATGCCGGTGCCGGATACATCTGGCAGGGCCGGGTTCTGCAGGCCAACAACACGCCTCTGCAGCAAGGGGCCTCGAATTCAGAGCGAACGGCGGCACTGGATTCCCGCCTGGCGCTGATCTGCGAGAACATCAAGGAGAAAGACATCGAGATCTACACCATCCGCGTCGAGGTCGACTCCGGCACCAGCGAACTGCTGGAAACCTGCGCGACTGGCGAGGACTATTTCTACGACGTCAGCAATTCCTCCACCCTGACCCAGGTGTTTCAGAGCATCGCCGGCCAGATCGCTGCCCTTCACCTCTCTCGGTAGTCGGCAGGCCCGACGAGGTGTATGTCGCGTCGATGTCTGCAGATGAGATCCTTGTCGATGCGCGTGGGCACCGTTGTCCGGTGCCCACGCTCCGGCTTCGGCGGGCTCTTGAGCAGTCGCCAGCCGGCAGCCGCGTCCGCTTGCTGGCGGATGATCCGCTGGCTAGGATTGATGTGCCGCATTTCGCCGCCGGGATTGGCGCAGTCGTACTGGAACAATCAGATGCTGACGGCGGGCTGAATTTTCTGGTCGCTATGGCCTGACGCTGGTCGACGCGATCTCGATTGGAATTCTGCGGCTGTGCATCGCCAACTCGACTTCGGCCGCCAAAGCCCCGCCAAAAAACATGGCGTTCACGTTCCAGGACAACCAGATCAGGAAGATCACCACGGTAGCGACGGATCCGTAGGTCGCTCCCAACTCAGCGATCTGTTCGACATAGATCCCGAGGCCCCAAGATGCGAAGAGACACAACGCGGCCGCCGCGATCCCGCCGAGCAATGACGCCCACCAGTTCACCGGATCACGTGACATGGCCCACCGGTAGATCAACGTCATGCCCGTGACCATCCCCGTACTGGCCCAGGTCCACTCACTGTAGAGCCAAAGCGCACCGCGCAGCGGGCGTAGGTCAAATGTCTCGGCGAGAATTCTGAAGGCAAAAAATGCCGTCGAGAGCACACCCATCGCCGTCATCGCCGCAATCAGTACGCCAAGCGCCAGCAGGTTGAAGCTGAGGAACCCCCGCTGCCGGTCCTCGTCATGAATGAAGGAGAGGCCTGCGAGCAGCGCCTTGAAGCCACGATGTGAGGCATAGCCGCCCACCACCAGAGCGACACCGCTCTGGATCGAGATGCTCCCCCCTGGCACGCTTGAAAGCCGGACCAGTTCACTCTGCAGAATGAGCCGTGCCGCATCGGGCATGACGCGAGCCAGGGCTTCACCCTGTTCGGCGACCCGGGCCGGGTCCGACAACAGACTGTAGAGCCCCATGGCGATCGCGAGCGCCGGGAAAATCGCCAGCATGATGAAGAACGAGACGCCACCGGTGTAGAGCATCACATCGCGCCCCCACATGCGGATCATTGCTTTTCCCAGCACGCTCACGCCCACGCGGGCACCGTGGACAGGATCCCATTCGCGGGCCCGCAGTCGGCGTAACAGATCGAGGAATGTCATCGGGCCGCAAATCGACTCGGGTCGTGACGTGGCCCGTCCAGATAGCATAACGGCGCGCCACCCAGGTTAGTAGGTGGCGCGCCGCCGATGGGCATGTCTTCCATCCGGGCCGGCCGCCGCTTCGAGGGACGGGAGAATTCAACGACCGATCCGAGGCCCAATCTTGGCCAGTTCGGCTGAACCGCACCTGAACCGCATTGGCAGGCAATTGTTGGCTCTGTTCAGCCCAGCGCGGCGATCTCGGCGTCGGAGAAACCCCAGTCACTCAAGGCTTCGCGGTTGTGCGCGCCAACAGCAGGCGGGGGCCCCTGAATTGCGCCAGGGGTCACAGAGAACCGAGGCGCAGGTGCAGGCTGGGTCACGCCCGCGACCTCGACGAACGTCTGGCGCGCCGCATTGTGCGGATGTTTCGGCGCTTCATCCAGATCAAGCACAGGGGCGAAGCAAACATCAGTAGCCGCCATGATTGCGGTCCACTCAGCCTGCGACTTGCGGGCGATGACCGTGGCCAGTTTGTCGTGCAGATCCGGCCATGCTGCGCGGTCGTGCTGGGCCTGGAAGGCCGGATCGGTGATGCCAGTTTTTTCGAGCAACAGAGCATAGAACTGCGGTTCGATCGAGCCGATCGAGATCCACTTACCGTCCGAGCACTGGTAGGTGTCGTAGAAGTGCGCGCCGCCATCGAGCATGTTTGAGCGCCGCGTCTCTTGCCACATGCCTGAGGCCTTGAAGCCGTAGAACATCGCCATTAGCGAGGCCGCGCCATCACTCATGGCGCAGTCGATCACCTGTCCCTTGCCAGTCTCCCGCGCCTGGATAATGCCGGCCATAAGTCCGAAGGCGAGATAGAGAGCACCGCCGCCAAAGTCTCCGACCAGATTGAGCGGCGGCACCGGCTTGTCGTCAGTGCCGATCGCATGCAGCGCCCCCGTAATGGCGATGTAGTTCATGTCGTGGCCGGCAGCATTGGCGTAAGGCCCTGTCTGGCCCCACCCAGTCATGCGACCATAGACCAGCTTCGGGTTCCGTTTCAGCGCAACCTCAGGACCCAGCCCCAGACGTTCCATAACCCCAGGGCGGAAACCCTCGATGATGCCGTCGGCGGACGCCATTAGTTTCAGGCACGCCTCGACGGCTTCCGGCGTCTTGAGGTCAAGGGCGACCGAACGTCGGCCACGCGCCGTGATATCCGAAGGCGCGCCACCGCGACCACCCTTTCGGTCCACCCGAACCACGTCGGCTCCCAGGTCCGAAAGCAGCATGCCGCAGAACGGCCCCGGCCCGATGCCCGCGAATTCAACAATCCTCAGACCGGTGAGTGGACCCTGGCGCATCGTAGCCTCCCAATTTTCCAGCGACTTAAGCGCCCTGCCCTTTGGTCAGCCAAGGCCTAGCCCCCGCCCGGCAAGGACTGGCCGTCGTCAACCGTGATCACGCTGCCCGTCATGGCGCTGGCAGCCGGCCCGGCCAGCATCATGAAAGCCGTATCGAGATCAGAGGCTTCCATCAACCGTCGCCGCGGAAAGCCCTTCAACTGTCGTTGTCCACCGTCGGTCGGCCACCAGGTGTCGTTTATGGCGGTCTCGATATAGCCGGGACACAGCGCGTTCACGGCAATCCGGTTGCGGGCCCATTCCCGCGCCATGCTGCGGGTGAGCATGGCTACCGCGGCCTTGGAGCCGCAATATGCCGAAAGCCCCGGTAGAACCGTGTGACTGGCGATGGAGGCGATATTTATAATTCGCCCTTCTATCCCTTGAGCCATCATGCGTCGCGCTGCCTCGCGAGCGGCGAAGAAGGTACCGCGGACATTGACCGCGAAGGTGGCGTCGAAATCTGCAATCGATACGTCCAAAGCCATGCCTTCGCCCCCCATCCCGGCGTTGTTCACCAGAATGCCTAGTGGACCCAGCCCGCCGCTGGCGCCGGTGACCACTGCGACTTGACCTGAAAGCGGCAACGCTCCGTCCATTTTGAAACCCTTCTGCAACCTGAGGCGCGCTATTGATCTGAATTGTCGGCGTCCGATTCCCCAACAGGAATCATTATGCGCCGTTTTGGGATGGAGACATGGCGGCAGGGATCAATGCGCGCGTCCTGATCGTCGCGCGCGACGATTCAGTGGCGGGCCCTCTGTCAGAGGGGCTGGACCGTCTGGGCTGGCGCACGATCACCGCGCGGGGCGAGGCGACCGCCAGTTCGGCCCTTTTTGATTTGCAGGTTGAAGCGGCAATCGTCGATCTGGCGGGATTGGGTGCCGAGGCAGATGGGCTCGTGGCACATCTTCGCTCCGCTTGTGTGCCGCGACGGCTTGCAGTTATTGCCATCGGCGCGCCGGACCCGTTCCAGCGCGACAACGGCTATGACCTCATTCTGGCCGGTCCGGTTGATCCGACGCAGGCCGTGATGCGCCTGGAAACTCTGGTCCGCATGGCCGTTGCCGAAGAAGAATTCGAAGTGCGCCAGGAAACGTTCAACGAACGCGGCCACACCCTTGAGGGCCCCGAACTGGACGTCAGCCCCTATCGCGTCCTGGCGATCGGGGAACCTGCCCCCCAATTCTTGGCTTTATCCAACGCCCTCGCCCGCAATGGTGCGGAAGTTGTCGGCGCATTCACGGCCTTTACGGCGTTCGACTATCTGCACGAAAAGCCCTTCGACGCGGTCGTTCTGTGGGCCGGCGAAACGCCGCACGAGGCCTTGTCGATCGCGGCGGGTCTTCGCCGGAACACTCGACTCTATCACACCCCTGCACTCCTCTACATGCGGTCCCATTCGAACTTGACCGCCTCGGAAGCCTACCATCGTGGGATCTCGGATGTGGCCTCGCCGGAAACGCCTGAAACCGAGACTGCATTGCGGGTTGTCGAGCTGGCGCGAGCCTTCCGGCGGCAGAAATCGGTTCGCGCCGCGCTGGAACGCGCCCGCAGTTCGGGCCTGATGGATGCCTCTACCGGCCTGTTTACCCGCGACCTGTTCGCGGGACACTTGATGCGGGTGGCCCGCAGCGCTGTGGCGAGAAACCGGGCGCTCAGCGTCTGCATGTTGAAAGTGTCAGAACGACCAGAACTACAGGCCCCCAGAGCCGGTGGGTGGGTCGCGCGTGCGATCCCTCAGATCGGCTCCATGATCGGTCGACTGGTCAGGGTCGAAGACACTGCCGCCCGCCTTGCGCCTGAAGTCTTTGCACTGGCTCTGCCCTCGACCCGGCTGCATGCTGCGCGGGCTGCAGGCGAGCGCATAGCCGCCGTCATCGGTTGTACCGCTTTTGAGGCGGGAGACGGCGTAACACCCTTCGTCATCGACTTTGAGTTAGGGGTCGCAGAAGTGGCATCTCCTGAAACGGTCGGCTACGCCCTGGAACAGGCCGCCGCCATGGCCCAATCCCTGAAGTCGGCGTAGTCCGACAACGCAGCGGTCCGCTGTAGCCTTATTTTGTTGGCGGACGCGTTCGGCTTGCGGCCGCGGCCTGGCTGGCTTGCTGGAGCTGGCCCAGCGCTGCACTCATTTCAGGCACCCGCGCATTAAGCTCATTGCCGCATCGGGTTAACTCAGCCTGAGCCTGGGCTGGCGTGGTAAGAGTTTTCGCCTCGGCGACCATCACCGGACCGAGCTTTCCAGTCATGCCTCGGGCACCCAGCTTTCCAAGAAAATAGAAGCTGCCGGTCTTTGCAGCCTCCCGGTTCTTGGGGTCCTGGGCGGCGACGCTGAACATCATGATGCAGCGTGCGTCGGCCCGGTCAGCCGGCGTCTGGGAAAATGCTGGTGAGGTCGCGGTGGACAGGGTCGCCAGCCCAATGAGTGTCGGGAGCAGCACGCGCATGACGGCATCCTGGATAAAGGTACGGCGGAGCTAGCACCCCAAAGATGGCCTTTTTTGCGCACTCCACATAAAAATCGTCTGAACGGACGCGCTTTAGTTGGCGACCAGGCCCGACTCGAACATTCCCCGCCAACGCGCCCGGTTCTCTTCGATCCGTGGCAAAACTTCCTGCAGCAGGGTCGCAGGCAGGTCGCCCACCGGATAGTGCAACGCGTCGTCGTGCGCCGCGCGCCAGATCACCTCCGCCGCCTCTTCCACCGGAAGTCCGCCGCCCATTCCCTGGGTGATCGCCTCGCGGAAATTGGGGCCGCCCGGCGCCGACGCCTTGTCCAGCAGTGGGGTCTCGATGACGGTGGGTTCCACGCAGGAGACCCGCACGCCAGAGCGCATGAACTCGATGTCGAGCGCTTCCGACAGCCCGCGTACTGCAAACTTGGTCGCGCAGTAGACGGCCATTCGCGGCGATCCCGACAATGATGCCAGAGATGCAATGTTGATCAGCCGCGAACCCGGTGTGTGCTTCAGCCTCTCATGGCCGAGATAGGCACCAAGGATCACGCCTCGCAGGTTGATGTCGATCTGATCGTCGAAATCACTGCGCCCCTGTTCGGTGAACCAGCCGTACCGCGCGATCCCCGCGTTGTTGACCAGGACATCCAGCCGACCGCCGCTGGCTTCCATGAACGCATCGAGGGCACGTTCCCATTCGTCTTCCTTGCGCACGTCGTGCACGACCGTGAAGCCGGCGTTGTCTCCGCCAATCGCGGCCAGGGCTGTCTTCAAACCCGGAGCATCAATGTCCGAAAGTCCGACCAGCCAGCCCTCTGCCGCAAAGCGCTTGGCGGTTGCGAGCCCGATCCCGCTGGCGGCACCGGTGATGAAGATGGCTTTGCGTTCGGTCGGCATGACGGGCTCCGGGTCTGGGTCGGGACGACGTTAGACCCGAATCCGCGAGGGATCACCTCGTGACGCAACGGCACCCCACGGTCCAGTATCAGGCCGCGAGCTTCGCCAGCTCGGCAAGAACCCGCTCTGCCGCGTCCAGACGCTGTTTGGAGGTCTCCCACTCACCCTTCACCACGACCTTGTTGTCGGGGCGGATCCGCCACGCCACCTGGTTCCTCGCGATGAACCCGACCAGCCCGACCGGGTTCTTGAAGTCGTCGTTGCGGAACGTGACGACTGCACCCTTTGGACCGACGTCGATCTTCGACACATTGGCCTCGCGGCACAGTCCCTTGATCGCCACGACCTTAAGCAACTGCCCGGCTTCCGGTGGAAGGGGGCCAAAGCGATCAATGAGTTCCGCGGCCAGGGCTTCGCGGTCAGCTGATTTTTCCGCGTCTGAAAGTCGGCGGTAGAGTGAGAGCCGCACGTTCAGGTCGGGCACATAGTCTTCCGGGATCAGCACAGCGGCACCGGTGTTGATCTGCGGCGACCAGCCGCGATCTGCCACGGCCTCGGCACCGGCGCGCGCGCGCAGCTCGTTCACGGCATCCTCCAGCATTTGCTGGTAGAGCTCGACACCGATTTCGCGGATGTGGCCGGACTGTTCCTCGCCCAGCAGGTTGCCGCCGCCGCGAATGTCCAGGTCATGACTGGCCAGTTGGAACCCAGCGCCCAGGCTGTCCAGCGACTGCAGGACCTTCAGGCGACGTTCGGCGGACAGGGTGATCTGTCTTTCGGCGGGCGTGGTCATATAGGCGAACGCGCGAGCCTTGGACCGACCCACCCTGCCCCTCAGCTGGTACAACTGGGCCAAGCCGAACATGTCGGCGCGATGGATGATCAGGGTGTTGGCAGTCGGGATGTCGAGGCCGCTTTCCACGATCGTGGTCGACAACAGAACATCATACTGGCCCTCGTAGAAGGCGCTCATGACGTCTTCCAGCTGGGTCGGTGCCATCTGGCCGTGGCCGACCACGAACTTCACCTCCGGCACCTGCTCGCGGATGAAACGTTCGAGTTCGGGCAGATCGCTGATCCTGGGGGCGACAAAATAAGCCTGCCCGCCACGGTACTTTTCCCGCAACAGGGCCTCGCGCAGGACGACAGGGTCCCATGGCGTGATGTAGGTCCGCACCGCCAAACGATCCACCGGCGGGGTGGCGATGATCGACATTTCTCTTATGCCGCTGAGCGACATCTGGAGCGTTCGAGGGATTGGTGTCGCGGTCAGAGTCAGCATGTGCACATCGGCGCGAAGCTCCTTCAGCTTCTCCTTGTGCTTGACTCCGAAGTGCTGCTCCTCGTCGACGATCACCAGCCCAAGGTTGGCGAAACTGACCAGCTTGGACAGCACCGCGTGGGTGCCGATGACGATCTCGATCTCACCCTTGGCCAAACCTTCGCGCGCCTCATTGGCTTCCTTGGTTGGCACCAGACGCGACAGACGACAGACCTTGATCGGCCAACCCTGGAAACGTTCTGAAAAGGTCTTGAAGTGCTGACGCGCCAGCAAGGTGGTCGGTGCCACAATGGCTACCTGCTGACCGCTCATCGCCACGACAAACGCGGCGCGAAGAGCGATCTCGGTCTTGCCAAACCCGACGTCGCCGCAGATCAGTCGATCCATCGGTTTGCCAGCTCCCAGATCCTCAAGCACATCGCCGATAGCTGACAATTGGTCGTCGGTTTCCTCGTAGGGGAAGCGCGCGCAGAATTCGTCGAACAGGCCAGCCGGTGGCTCGACCGGATCGGTGATCCGGCTGGCCCGCTCGGCGGCTATACGGATCAGCCCATCAGCCATGTCGCGCAGGCGATCTTTCGCCTTCGCCTTGCGGGCCTGCCACGCTGCACCGCCCAGTCGATCGAGCTGAACGCCGTCGCCTTCAGCGCCATAGCGGGTCAGCAGGTCGATGTTCTCGACGGGGAGGTACAGTTTGGCATCGCCGCCATACTGCAGTTCCAGGGTGTCGTGCGGCGCGCCCTGCACGTCGAGGGTCTTGAGGCCCTCATAACGCGCGATCCCGTGATCGATGTGCACCACCAGATCGCCCGGGGTCAGCGCCGACGCCTCCGCCAGGAAGTTGGCCGCCCTGCGACGCTTGCGGGGCCGGGCCAGCCGGTCACCCAGAATGTCGGTTTCAGAGATCACCGCCAGGTTATCGGTCTCAAAGCCGTAATCCAGAGGCAGGACGACCCGCTGCGGGGTCTTGGGATCCGCAGCGCGCGCTGCGTCCCAGTAGGGTGCAAGCGGCAGGGTCTTCAGGCCATGATCGGCCAGCATGTGCATTAGCCGGTCGGACGACCCATCGGACCATGAGGCGAACAGCACACGCTTCCCGGCTGCGGACAGCGCCTTGGCGTGATCAACCGTGGCCTCGAAAAGGTTGACGCTGTCGAGCTTGCGTTCGGCAGAGAAGTTGCGCCCCGCCCGGGTGCCCATGTCGATGACCGCCTCACCCTCGGCCTCGGTGAAGGCCGAGAACCGGCGGGTGGCGCGAACCGCCAGGGCTTGGGTCCACTCCGCAGGTTCCAGATAGAGCCGGCGCGGTTCCAGCGGATGGTAGTGCCCATTTCGCTCGACGTTGGCCCGGGCGTCATACGCGTCCTGAATCATCGACAGACGTTCTTCACGCGCCTCACGCGCCAAATGATCCAGCGTGATCGCCGTATCGGCGGGCAAGTAGTCAAAGATCGTCGCCAGTCCAGGGTAGAACAG
>CAMCXF010000035.1 GCA_945883235.1 Phenylobacterium deserti
CCGGCTTGGTGACACCTTCCGATGGAAGGGCGAGAACGTCGCGACGACAGAGGTCGGCGAGATCCTTTGCAGAGGCCCGAAGGTCGCCATTGCTTGGGTGCTGTCAGGCAAACCCTAACTTGTCTCCAGATATGGCCATTTAGCCAAGATGGAGCCGCCCTTGAGATCGATTTCTTACAAGCGCCGCCGGTTCCCCGCTGACGTCATTCGCCATGCCGTCTGGCTCTACGTACCCCTCCGGTGAGCTTCCGAGACGTCAAGGAGCTGCTGGCGCAGCGAGGCGTCGAAGTCAGCTACGAGACGATCCGTTGCTGGACGCTGAAGTTCGGTCCGCAGATCGCGGCGAACCTGCGCCGGCGCCGGTGTTTGCCAACCGGCCGGTGGCAGTTGGATGGTTGGATGAGATGTACGTCCGGATCGGCGGACAAAAGATGTGGCTGTGGCGGGCCGTGGACGACGAGGGCGAAGTCCTGGATGTCCTGGTCCAGAAACGGCGCAACAGACATGCTGCCCGGTGAGGGTAGTCGGGCGGAGACCGGTCTCCGATCCAGTTTCGCAGACTGCGCCTTAGGCGAGAACGACGCTCGTCAGGGATAACGGGACGCGGATCTGAGGCGACTTTCGCTGCTCCGGCTTACGCCTGGCAATGTTTCGGTCCTTGGCCGGCTCCGTTAAACCGGTCAGAGCCGACGCGATCGTCGGTCATTTTTTCTGCGATCTCCCGTCTTCCTTACCCGTTTCCCCATCTCCGCGAGTTCCTGACACAGCGGGTTGGTCCTGCGCCATTCTTCAAGATCAAACCCATAGCGCCGGCGGGTTTCTTCATTCGGAAAAAATGCTCGAAGCCTTGCCGCCATCTTGGCGCACTGGTCAGCCTCGGCTTGGAACATCGCTTTGGAATCCGGCCACCGCTTGGCCGCCGCCCGAGCGCTTCGCGCATCGGCATCTATTTGATCGGCGAGCTGTTGGTTATGATCCCAGTGTCGCTGCGCTTCAGGGTCTTCGGGGCCATTGAAGCGAATGGCCATGGTGGCTTGATTGATAACAATGTCGTCGGGATGAGGGGCGAGGGTCTTTGGTAGCGGACGGTTCGCTCGTTTGCATTCCTCGACAATCTCGGCCCAGTCGACCTTGCACTGTAGGATGGCGACCAGGTATTCAACCTTGAGCGCATGGGTGCTTTGTTCGGTGTCTTGGCGCATCTTCAAGACCTTGGCGGCGGCGCTAGCCACACCTTTCACCGCTTCAAGATGCATCCTGCGAACCGCCGCCCGAAATACGCTGAGCGTCTCCGCCTTTCCATTTTCTGTGATGGTGATCTCGCGCTCGGACTCCTCCATGAAGATCCTCTGATAACCGAGCATGAGCGATTGGTCGGCCCTTTGTTGGGGCGTCTTTTTGGGCCGTCCTTTTGGGTTTCCGGAGGTTCCCTTCTGGAACCTGTGCTCGACCGGCGGCCGGCCGTAGCCAACGGGAGGCTTAGGCTTAGGCTTATCTGCCATTGCCAGCCTCCAGTGCCTCAAACGTCTCGCCGGTCGCCGCTAACACCGGCGCATGGCCGGTGAGATGCTGGTAGCGTCGCAGCACGACGTCGCAATAGAGCGGGTCGTATTCGATAGCGCGCGCGATGCGCCCGGTGAGCTCCGCAGCGATCAAGGTGGTGCCGGAACCGGCAAAGCCATCAAGAACGATGTCGCCCCGGTTGGAGCAATCCTTGATGGCGTCGACCACCATGGCGGTTGGCTTGACGGTGGGGTGCATCTGCAAGGCCTGGGCCCGATCGGGATTTAGGCTTGAGACCCCCGCGTAGCTCCACACATTCGTTCGATAGCGGCCCTGACCGCCAAGGCCGATGTTGTTGGTATGGTGTCCGGAGCCGACCTTGAACACGAAGACAAGCTCGTGCTGGGAGCGATAGAAGGACCCCAGACCCGGGTTGGTCTTGGACCAGACGCAGAGGTTCTTGAGTTCGCTAAAGGCCTGGCCGCCGGCCGCGAGGAGTTCGCCCATGTGTCGCCAGTCCATGCACACATAGGCGATCGCCCCGTCGCGGCTGACCTTGGCCATGGCACCAAGACTTGAGGTTAGAAACTGGGTGAACGCCGCCTGATCCATCTCGCCAACGCCCATGGCGAAATCGCGATGCTGAGCCTGGCCCTTACCGGTGACGAACCCGGCGATTTTGACATTGTACGGCGGATCGGTGAACACAAGGTCGGCAACCTCGCCCGGCATCAACGCCTGATAGGACTCCTCCAGGGTCGCATCGCCGCAAAGCAGACGGTGACGCCCGAGATGCCAAACCTGACCAGCCTTACAGACCGCAGCCGTGCCCAACTCGGGAATTACGTCGCGATCTGAGGGCGATGGCGCAGCCTTGGCCTCGCGCGCGCCTTCGATCGTAAAGTCGATCTCCGGCATGGAAAAACCCGTCACCGAGACGTCGAACCCGATCTCGCCCAGGAACTCAAACTCTTGCGCCAGCAGCGCCTGATCCCAACCGCCGTTCTCGGTCAGCTTGTTGTCGGCGATCCGGTAGGCGCGTTGCTGCGCGCCGCTCAAGTGTGAGGCTCGGATGGCGGGAACGGATTTCAAATTCAGCAGCGCGGCGGCTTGCACCCGGCCATGGCCGGCGATCAGCTCGCCCGCATCATTTATCAGCACCGGAACCAGGAACCCGAACGTCTCGATACTGTTGGCGATCTGGCGGATCTGCTGTCTAGAATGGGTACGCGCATTGTGCGCCGAGGCCGCAACGGCGCTCAGCTTCACGGTCTCGATGGCGATCGACCCGGAGTTGCTCATGCCTACACTGGGTAGCGATAATCTCTTGATTGACAATACCCGTCGAAATTCTGTGACCTAAAAACCTGTGCACGGCTGATTTTGAGAATGGTTTCGCAGTCATTTAACTGCGGATGCAGCCCTTTTGCCGCCCAACAACTACATGGGTGCAGCTGGGTATGAGTTTTATACTAGGATGTATCTTCCGGTTTCGTGCGAAAAATTGCAAATAGGTCTGGACTCGTACCGCGACCGGAGCGATCCCATAGAGGTCAGCCCGGCCAGTCCGGGCTCAAGTGAGTGCCGGCGCGAGCCTTGCCGGTGAGGCTTGGAGACCCCCATGAACCGGGCAGATGAAGAGGCCATAACCGCCAAGGTCAGGTCGCTGGAAGGCATGCCGCTGGACGTACTTCGGCAAGAATGGCGCCGGCTTTACGGCCATCCCCCACCGATACGGTCCGTAGATCTGCTGTCGCGCTGGCTGGCCTGGAAAATCCAGGCCGAGGCCTTCGGCGGCTTTGACGCTGAGACGGCCAAGGCCCTGTTCCACAAGAGCGCGAGCCTCGCGGCACCCAGGCTGAACCCCGGCGATCGGCTCGAGCGGGAGTGGCGAGGCCGCAAGATAACCGTGGATGTGGTGCAAGCCGGCTTCAGCTGGCGCGGCGAGGTCTATGCCAGCCTCTCCGCCCTCGCCCGGGCGATCACCGGGACCCGCTGGAATGGCCATGTGTTCTTTGGGTTGCGCAAATGACCCAGCGACTGCGCTGCGCCATCTACACCCGCAAAAGCTCCGAAGAAGGGCTGGAGCAGGATTTCAACAGCCTTCACGCCCAGCGTGAGGCCTGCGAGGCCTATGTGCTGAGCCAGACCGGGGAAGGGTGGAGTGCCCTTCCCAATGTCTATGATGACGGCGGGTTCTCCGGCGGCTCTATTGAGCGGCCAGCGTTGAAGCGACTGCTGGCAGACATCGACCAAGGCAAGATCGATGTGGTGGTGGTCTATAAGGTCGACCGCCTGACCCGGTCTCTGGCCGACTTCGCCAAGATCGTCGAGGCGTTCGATGCCCGGGGCGTCTCGTTCGTATCGGTGACCCAGGCGTTCAACACCACCAGCAGCATGGGGCGTCTGACCCTCAACGTCTTGTTGTCGTTCGCCCAGTTCGAGCGTGAGGTGACGGCCGAGCGTATCCGCGACAAGATCGCAGCCTCCAAGGCCAAGGGCATGTGGATGGGCGGCACCCCGCCGCTTGGCTACGACGTTCAAGAGCGCAAGCTCAAGATCAATCCGGTCGAGGCCGGTGTGATCCGCCAGGTATTCGAGCGTTATCTGGCGAGCGGCTCGGCCAAGGACGTGGTTCGGGAGCTCAAGGATGCGGGCATCGGCTCCAAAGCTTGGACCACTCAGGCCGGTAGAGCCATGGGGGGCTATGTCATCGGCCGCGGCGGCGTCTACCATCTGCTGCAAAATCGGCTCTACATCGGCGAGATCGTGCACAAGGGCACAGCCTTCCCGGGCCTGCATGAGCCGATCATCGATCGCGAGACGTTCGAGGCGGCAAACGCCTTATTAAGCCACAAGGCCGCCAGGCGGCGTGATCAACCCACCAAAGTCGGGACCGCGCCCTTGAAGGGATTGCTGTTCGATGCCGCGGGCAAGCCCATGACGCCCAGTTTTTGCTACGGGCGAAAGGGGCGGCTCTATCGCTACTATATCGCCCCAAAGCGCGATGACCCCGAGCAGATTGCGCGTCTTTCAGCGCCGCTGGTCGAGGCCTGGCTGTCGCAGGTTACCTGCAGATTGCTGGGCCTTGCCAATGTCCCGGTTGAAGACCTCAAGGCCCACATTCGCCGGGTCGAGGTCCGCAGCGACGCCGTGCATCTGATCCTGCATGGCCAGGCCTTTGAGGACCGGCGTGCGGACCTGGCGTTGATCGAGATCGGCCGGCGACTGGCTCCGGGTGAGCACGCGGTTGAGGAACCTAGTTCCACGTTTGGCCTGCGGATCATTCTTCCGCAAAGGTTGGTTCTGCGAGGCGGACGTTGCACCCTAAAGGGGGCCACGATTGAGCTAAAGCCGGCCGCAAAATTGGCGTTGGCCAAGCTTCTCAAGCGCGGCCACGCTGAACTTCTGCACCGTAAGTCATCCCCCTTCACCCCGCCGGGTGAACAGAAGCAAGCCTCTGCCCCCATAACCCAGCATGAGCGCAACATCTGCCGGCTGGCGTTTATGGATCCGCAGCTGCAACGACAGATTTTGCAGGGGGACACGCCCTATCGGGTGAGGCCAAAGGCGGTGATCACAAACCCCATGCCGCTGGCCTGGGCTGATCAGCGCAAATGGCTGGAAGACCTTGCCGAAACCGATCCCTGTTAGGGCCAATTAAGCTCCCTGTTATGGGGTCTGATATTCCCTGTTCGCGGTTGGGGAAATTCCCTGTTTCGCACGCCCGCCAAAGAATTGGGTCTCGGCCTAAACCCCAATAGTCATTGGGGTTTTTCGGCGTGGGCGTGCTCACGGCCGCGCCTCGGATAGTAAAACGATCCGATAGCAGGGAATAACAGGGAAATCGGCGCCAAAAACAGCCAAAACCGTCACGTTTTTGGCGCCCGGAGAATCTGGCTCAAAACGGGTAAAAAGGGGCGATTTTCACGTCCATTTTTGCGCGCGGAATGACGGAACCACCGCCGAATATCCAAGAAATTCCAGAGGTTTGCAGGGATGTTCACGCAGGGGAGTGACGTATGTCAGACCCATTGGCGGAGATGATGGACAGGCGAAACGATGGCTAGCCAAACCGAGTACGCAATTATGGTCGAGCCGCTGAGTGAGGCGGATGGGGGCGGGTGGCTGGCGACGGTTCCGGCCCTGCCGGGCTGCACGGGAGATGGCTCGACCCGCGAGGAAGCTTTGGCCGACGTCCAGAACGCCATCATCGAATGGCAGGCCGCCGCTCACGTGCTGGTCCGCGATGTTCCAGGTCCGTAGAGCCCGGGCCAATGGCGTCAACGCGTGCCGCGCAGCCTGCACGAGAAACTGAAGATCCGTGCAGCGCAGGAAGGCGTGTCGCTCAATGCGCTGGTGACCAGTGTGCTGGCCGAGGCGGTGGGGAAGCGGGCGGGGTAAGGGGCGGTGTTCATGAAGTTCGATGAACTGAAGTCGATCGGCCACAATATCGCGGACTCTCTGGGATCCGGCATTGGCCTGATGATCGGCGTCTATGAGATGGATGTTTACGGCGAGGCTTCGGCCACTCCGGAGGGGTTCATGGCCGTCGATTTCCTGACCGGAGAAACCTCCGGGGCGACGCCGTCATTGGCGCTGGCCAAGGCCATCCGACTTTACCGCGATGTGCTTCCATCCCTGTGCGAGCGCCATGGGTGCGACATCCGCGAGTTTCGAGCTTTGAGTGCGCGCTTCGGTGTCGACAGCCTGAATCGGCGCCAGTTCACGGTGACGATCACGGATGCTCGCGGACGCTCTTCGTCGGATCTGTATGTCGGAACTCCGGGGCGCCGGCCCAGATACCGAAAGTCGTCAACTTGACCCCGCAACCTCATTCCCTCAAAGCCGTCGCACCTCGCAATTTCCTCCCCCAAAGGAGCTTCCCATGCGTGTTGGCGTGCCTCGTGAGATCAAGCCGGACGAGTATCGGGTCGGGCTGACGCCCGCGGCGGTGCGGGAGTATGTGGCGCACGGGCATGAGGTGTCGGTCGAGACCGGGGCCGGTGACGGTGCCGGGTATTCCGACGCGCTCTACAAGCGGGCGGGCGCAAAGATCGCGGCAACCGCCAAGGCTGTGTTCGCCACCGCCGATCTGATCGTCAAGGTCAAGGAACCGCAACCGCCGGAATGGGCGCGGCTGACGGACCGGCATATCCTGTTCACCTACCTGCACCTGGCCCCCGACCCGGCCCAGGCCGACGGCCTGCTGGCTTCCGGCTGCGCGGCCATCGCCTATGAGACCGTGACCGATGCACACGGCGGCCTGCCGTTGCTGGCCCCGATGTCCGAGGTGGCGGGGCGGATCGCGGTGTTCTCGGCGGGCGAGACCCTGCTGAAGCATAACGGCGGCATGGGCTTGCTGATCTCAGGCGTGCCCGGTGTACCCCCGGCCCGCGTATTGGTGCTGGGCGGCGGCGTGGTGGGCATGAACGCGGCCCGGATGGCGGCGGGCCTCGGCGCCGAGGTGGTGATCGTCGAGCGCTCGATCCCGCGCATGCGTGAGCTGGACAACATGTTCCAGGGCCGCATCCTGACCCGCTATTCCACCCAGCATGCGGTGGAGGAGGAAATCCTCAAGGCCGATTTGGTGATCGGCGCGGTGCTGACCGCCGGCGCCTCTGCCCCCACCATGATCCGCAAGGCCGATCTCAGCCGTATGAAACCGGGCTCGGTGCTGGTGGACGTGTCCATCGACCAGGGCGGCTGTTTCGAGACCAGCCGACCGACCACCCACAAGGACCCGACCTATACGGTGGATGGCGTGGTCCACTACTGCGTGGCCAATATGCCGGGTGCCGCGCCGCGCACCTCATCCGAGGCCCTGGTCCACGCCACCCTGCCCTTCGGCCTTCAGCTGGCGGATCACGGACTGGACGCGCTGAAAACCAACCGCCATCTGGCCAAGGGGCTGAACGTGCTGAAGGGCGAGGTCACCCACCCGGCGGTGGCCGAGGCGCTGGGCAAACCGTTTGTGGACGCCTACGGAGCGTGGGCGTGAAAACCCCCGAAAACGTGCCCTCTGGCGTTCGCTGAAATATCGCCGCAACATGGCTGACCACGCTTAGACCCCAAAGCATTCCAAGCCGGAGGAAATTCCCATGTGCGACGACGATATCAACCCCTGGCTACCCGCCGACCCGGCCGTTTCGCGCCGGACCTTCGGCCTTTCCATCGCGGCTGCCGTTAGCCTGACCGCCGCCCAGGCCCGCGCGCAGGCCAAGGTCACCGAGAAGGACGTGACGGTGAAGACCGCAGACGGCGAGGCCGAGGCGGTGTTGCTCTATCCGTCGGGCAAGGGCACCTGGCCGGCCGTGCTGGTCTGGACCGACATCATGGGCCTGCGGCCCGTCTTCCGCGAGATGGGCCGGCGGCTGGCGTCGCAGGGCTACGTCGTACTTGTACCCAATCCGTTCTATCGTTCGGCCAAGTCCAGCGACTACGCGAACCTGAACTTCGGCGTGCCCGAAGGCCGGCAAAAGCTGATGAGCTATCGCGGCGCGATGAACGATGCCGGCGTCGACAATGACGCCCAGGCCTATCTGGCCTTCCTCGACGCGCAGCCGCAGACCAACAAGAAGAAGATGGTCGGCGTGCAGGGTTACTGCATGGGCGGGCCGCTCTCCTTCCGTACGGCCGGCGCTGTGCCGGCGCGGATCGGGGCTGTGGCTACGTTCCATGGCGGCGGCCTCGTCACCACCCAGCCCAGCAGCCCTCACCTGCTGGTGGCCAAGACCAAGGCGGCCTATCTGATCGCCGTCGCCAAAAACGATGACGCCAGGGCCCCCGCCGACAAGGACGCACTGAGGAAAACCTTCGAGGAGACCAAACGCCCGGCGGTGGTTGATGTCTATGCCGGCGACCATGGCTGGACCGTCAGAGGCAGCCAAGTCTACCACGAAGCCGAAGCAGAGCGGGCCTGGGCCGAGCTGACGAAACTGTACAAGGCTCATCTGGGCTGACACACGAAACCTCGGGGCTGACACGACGAGCAAAGAGCTCAAGCTGCCGGGTACAAAATTGCTGTCATCCCGGCCGTAAGCCTGCGTCAGCAGGCTGAAGAGCCGGGACCCAGGGCGGTGCGCTGGGCTCCTGGGTCCCGGATCTCCGCTCCGCTGCGTCCGGGATGGCGGCGCTTGAGGATCGGTTAACCCGAGGTGGTTGCCCTGGCAGAACCCCCCGGTTTGCCGTCGGCCCGTATTTTGCCTAAAACGCCCCTTAATCCTCTGTCCGGTACAGGACAGTGACTGCCGAAGCATGGGGCCGCTCCCAAGAGCCAGGACCTCACAATGTGCGCGGTGATGGTGGAGTTTGAGTGTGTTGGTGAAGCAGAATTCGAGCCCGAAAGCGCGTGTGCGTCGACGGGCGGCAGAGGCAGTGATCGTCGCGGTGTCCGCCCTCAGCGCGGTGGCGGTGGCCCATGCCTCACTGCTGTCGCCCGCCCTGGCACCTCTGCGCGCGAGCCCGGTGACGGTGAGCATCGCGCCCGTTGTGCCGGTCGTCGAAGACGATGTCCTGATCTCGTTCGAGGAGCCCGTGCCCGGCCATGCCGTGGTCTCGCCCTTCGGCCTGCGGCAATTGCCCTGGGAAGGCTCGGGCCGGTTGCATGAGGGCGTGGACATCTCCGCCGATATCGGTGTTCCAGTTCGCGTCGCCGCCGACGGCGTCGTCATCGCGGCGGGCGAAAAGGGCGGGTACGGGCGTTACGTTGCGGTGCGCCACGCAGAGGGTCTGACCACCTTCTACGCCCATCTGGGCGGGATCGCCGCCGGCGTGAAGGCCGGACTGGCCGTCGCCGCGGGCGACACCGTGGGCCGCGTAGGCTCCACCGGCACCTCGACCGGACCGCATCTGCACTTTGAAATCCGCGACGACCAGGACCGGCCCCTGAACCCCGCCATGTTCCTCGGCAAGGCCTTTGCCGAGGCCGGCGACCTGCCGCTGGACAAGGCGATCCGCTATTCCGGCCGTGTCCGTATGGCCCGGGTCTCGCGCATTCCCGCCAGCAAACAGGCCCTGATGGACGCCCGAAACGGCGCGCCGATCATTGTCAGGCGCTCGACAGACGCCGAAGATCTGGCCCAGGCCGAACGCAACCTTAAAGGTCTGGCGCGCGATGCGGCCAAGGCTGAGCGGATCGACGGCCTGCAGGGTCTCTCGATTGGCCCCGACGGACGACCCCGGGCGCAGATCGGCCTTTGACCGGCCCCTCATTTCAAGGTCAGCGGATCGATATCGGCGGTCGCAGCCTGCGCGTGGTGCTCGCGGGGCCCGCAGACAGCGCACTGCTGATCGTCTGTGAACATGGTGCCTTTGGCTGTGCGGCGGACTGGTCGGTCGTGCAGACCCGACTGGCGGCCAAGGGGCTGCGCAGTCTGGCCTATGACCGCGCCGGTCTTGGCTATTCCGATCCCGGCCCCGAACCCCGCGATGGCCGGGCGATCAATGACGATCTCGAGGCGCTGCTGAAGGCCCTGGGCGAGACCGCGCCGATCCTGCTGGTGGGTCACTCCATGGGCGGCCTGATGGTGCGGCTGTTCGCGCTGGAGCGGGATCTTGCGTTGGCGGGGCTGGTGCTGGTTGATGCGGTGACGCCGGACGTCCTCGGCCTGCCCGGCGGCGCGCCGGTGATCCACGCCTTTGGCCGGTTGCTGCAGGTGGTCAGCCATGGGGCGCGGCTCGGCCTGATGGCCCCGGTGTCGCTGGTCAGCGGCAACATGATCGGCCTGCCGGGCGAGGCCGGCGCCGAAAAGCGCCGCATTCACGCCTCCGCCACCCATGCCCACGGTGCCGCCGCCGAGGTGATGAGCTGGCCGCCCACGTCGCGACTGGCCGGTGCCGCCGAGTTGCCGACCGACCTGCCCGTCGCCGTGGTCACAGCCGGCCCGCCCCGCGCCAAGGGTCAAGTGAAAGCGCTACAGGAAGCCCCCGCGAAACGCGCCCGCTCAGGCTATGTGGAACACGTCACCGCCGCCAACCACGCCAACCTGCTGGGCCCAAAATATGCCGACGCGATCCTGCGCGGCATCGACCACGTGCTGGCTGCGCAGAGGTAGGGTGCATCAGTACGGGTGCGCCACACCCGGTCGGATGAAGCCCAGCGTGCTCTCCGCCAGGCCTGCCAGAATGAACTGGATCGCCAGCGCGCACAGGATCAGCCCCAGCACGCGCACCACCACTGTCAGGCCGATCCGACCCAGGATTCGCGTCAGGATCGGCGTCGCCAGGAACGACAGCAGGGTCGCCAGCGCCACCGCGCTGATCACGCCGACGCCCACCGCCGCGCCCTGCAGGCCGAATTCGCGGGCCTGGCTGGCATAGATGATCACCGTCGAGATCGCCCCTGGCCCGATCAGCAACGGCATGGCAAACGGCACGATCATCCGCTCGAACCGCATGCGCACGAACGCGCGGCCCGTGCCGCTCTCACCGTCAACCGGCGCGGAGAACTTGGCGCTGAAATCGTCGCGCGCCATTTCCAGACCCATCAGGAACAGGATCACACCACCGGCAATCCGGAACGCCGGCAAGGAGATGCCGAAGAATTCCAGCAGCGACAGGCCGGTGAAGTAGAAGAACGTCAGGAAACCCAGCACGAACAGCGACAGATAGAGCGCAATCCACGCCCGTTCCTGCCACTTCATGCCCCCCGTCGCGGCGGCAAACAGCGGCACGTTGCCGATCGGATCGATCAGGGCGAACAGGGCGACGAAAAAGTTGACCGCGAACTCTGCCTGGCTCATCTGTCGCTCTTAGCCCAGATCACCCGCTGCGGACCACACCCCTCGGCCTCACCGGAGCCATCCCATGGTCGCCGCCGTCACGCTTGCGCAATCCGCCGTCAAAGCCGACCCGCGATTGATCGTACCCCTCGATCTGCCCTCGGTGGCGGAGGCCCGCGAGATGGTGGCCGCCCTGGGCGACAGCATCAGCTTCTACAAGGTGGGCCTTGAACTGTTCGCCGGCGGCGACGGCATGACCCTGGCCCAAGAACTGAAAGCCGCCGGCAAGCAGGTGTTCCTCGACTGGAAACTGCACGATATCGGCACCACCGTGCAGCGCTCTGCCGCCGTACTGGCCGGGTCCGGCTGTGATTTCCTGACCGTGCACGGCGAGCCGCAGGTGATGGCCTCGGCAGTGCGGGGTCGCGGCGCCTCGGGCCTGAAAATCCTCGCGGTGACCGTGTTGACCAGCCTGTCCGACGAAGATCTGCACGAGGTCGGCTATCACGAGACGACTCGCGCTTTGGTTGAACGTCGAATCCATCAAGCCATCGAAACCGGCTGCGACGGCGTCGTCGCCAGCCCGCACGAGGCCGCCCTGGCCCGCGCCCTAGGCGGCAAGGACTTCCTCGTCGTGACGCCCGGCGTCCGCCCCGACTGGGCGGCCAAGAACGATCAGGCCCGCGCAGCGACCCCGCTGGACGCCCTACGCAACGGGGCCTCCCACATCGTCTGCGGCCGCCCCATCACGGCGGCCAACGACCCAGAGGCCGCAGCGCGGCGGGTGGCGGCGGAGATGGCCGGCGCTTAGAAATCCACCGCGATGCCCTTGCGTTCCCAGTCGCCGAAGCGGGTGGGCTCAAGGCCTTTGGGGCCGCCCTGCTCGGGCTCTGCCGCCGTGACCTCAGCGGCCAGGCGGCGGGCTTGCGCTTCCTCCAGCGCGCGGCGGGCGGCGGGGCTGAGGTCCTTGCCGGGAGCGGCGTTTGCCAGTGTGTTTTCCATCTACTTGTAGATAATCCCTTGCGCAATGGCTTCCAAGCATGCACGCCGCGCGCCGTGACTGATATTGAAAATACCTCCGCTCCGCATGTCGACGTGCGGGGGCTGCCTGCCCGGGCCGCAGCGCTCCAGCTCCTGATCACGGCCCTGTCGCGACGCGCGGGTCTGGAAGAGGGCCTGAACCTGCCCGGCATGACTGCGCTGGAACCTCGCGATCGCGCGTTCGCCCGTGCGCTGGTGATGGCCACCCTGCGCTGGCTGAGGCCCATCGACACCGTCCTGCAGTCACGCCTCAAGAAGACACCGCCCGACGCCATCGTCCACGTCCTGCGGCTGGGCGCGGTCCAGCTCCTGGTGCTGAAAACCCCGGCGCACGCCGCCGTGGGTGCCACCGTCGATCTGGCGGCGGCCCAGAGCGGCGGTCATGTCTTCAAGGGCCTGGTCAACGCCGTGCTGCGCGGCCTGATCCGCGAGCCGCCGGAACTGGAAGCCCCGTCGCCGCCAGACTGGCTGCAGGCCCGCTGGCAGGTGGCCTATGGGGCCGAAGCCGCTGCGGCCATGTCGGCCTTGATCGGCGAGGAGCCTTCCACCGATCTGACACTGAAGTCAGAAGCCGACGCAGCGGATCTGGCCGGTCCGCTGGAGGCCGAACTGCTCGCGGGCGGAAGCCTGCGCGTGGGCCTCAAGGGGGAGGTCTCGGGCTGGCCCGGGTTCGCCGAGGGGCGGTGGTGGATCCAGGATGCTTCAGCCGCCATCCCGGCGCGGCTGATGGCCATGCAGCCCGGCGAGACCGCGCTGGACCTTTGCGCCGCGCCCGGCGGCAAGACGATGCAGCTCGCTGCGTCCGGCGCCCGCGTCACAGCGCTGGATCGCTCGGCGGGCCGCATGAAGCGGATATCCGAGAACCTGGCACGCGCCGGTCTTGAGGCCGAGGTCGTAGTCGGCGACGCCGCCGACTGGCGCGACAACCGAACCTTTGACGCCGTGCTGCTGGATGCGCCCTGTTCGGCGACCGGCACCTATCGCCGCCATCCGGACGTGCTGTGGGTAGCCAGCCCGCAGGACATTCCGCGTCTCGCCAGCGTCCAGACCCGGCTGTTGGCCAGCGTGGCAAAACGGGTGAAGCCCGGCGGCCGACTGATTTATTGTGTCTGCTCTCTCGAAATGGAGGAGGGCGAAGGCCAGGTGGCCACATTCCTATCGCGCACCCCCGACTTCGCGCTGGATCCGATCACGCACGGCGAGGGCGGCGCGCCCGAGGCCAGCCTCAGGGCCGACGGAACGCTCAGGATCCTGCCCCACCACCGCACCGGCGGCACTGACGGCTTCTACATCGCCCGGATGCGGCGCGCCGGTTAGGCAGGCCGCTCTCCGAGATCTTCGAAGAAGCGCAGCAGATAGCCATCTGGATCTGCGACGACGAACTGGCGATTGCCGCGTTCGAAGGCGTCAGCACGATACCAGCGGGTCTCAAGGGGAATGACGACCTCAGCTGACGTGGCTTCGATGCGGGCATGCAGCGCCGTGACGTCCGAACACTTGATCTGCAGGTTCATGCCACGGCCATAGGGCGGCTCCAGAGGCGCCGTTCGAAACCGGCGTCCCGGCCCTGCCGCCGCTTCCAGCATCAACTCGGCACCATCACGTTCCAGATAGGCGAACTGCTCCTCGGGGCGGCTGTAGCGGACGGTGAACTCCAGCACACCGACATAGAAGGCCAGCGACACGTCCAGGTCTGCAACGTCCAGTTCCGGGACCAGAGCGGCTGTCATGCCGCCCCGCAAACCGGGCAATCGGGGTCGCCGGCCACCCGCACGGTGCGGGTCTCCGCGGCCAGCGCGTCGTATATCAACAGCCGCCCAGACAGCGTCTCGCCCGCCCCGGTGATCAGCTTGACTGCCTCCAACGCCATCATCGAGCCGATCACTCCGGCCAAAGCGCCGATGACGCCTACGGCCACGCAGGTCTCGGCATCGGGCGGGATCTCCGGCACCAGGCATCGATAGCAGGGCTTGCGGCCGAACACGCCGACCTGTCCGGTCCAGCGACCGATGGCGCCCGACACCAGCGGGATGCCATGCCGAACGGAGGCGGCGTTGACGCTGAAGCGGACCGCGAAGTTATCCGTGCCGTCCAGCACCAGATCGACGCCTTCGAGAAGCGCATCGGCGCTGGCGTCTTCAAATGCCTGATTCAGGGCCGCGACGGCGACATTCGGGTTCAGACCCAGCAGACGTTCGGCCGAGGCCTCCACCTTGGGGCGTCCGCGGTCGGCGCCGGCGTAGATGATCTGGCGCTGCAGGTTCGAGAGGTCGACGACGTCGGGATCAACGATCCGGATCGACCCGACGCCGGCCGCCGCGAGGTAGAGCGCCGCCGGCGCGCCAAGGCCACCTGCGCCCACGATCAGCACGGTAGCGGCCTTCAGCCTTTGCTGGCCGGGGCCGCCGACTTCCCGCAGCACCAGGTGGCGGGCATAGCGCTCGATCTCGTCGTCGGTGAACCGGGCGCCCATGATTTGGTACTTTCACTTGACCGATGGGGTCGCGAACCCAACATCGCGACGATGTCGAATACCTCAGCCTTCCCCGATTGGCACGGGACCACGATCCTCGCGGTGCGCAAAGGGGGCAAGACCGTGGTGGCCGGAGATGGCCAGGTCTCCATGGGCCCGACCATCGTCAAGGGCACGGCGAAGAAGGTTCGCAAGCTGGCCGGCGGCAAGGTGATCGCCGGGTTCGCCGGCTCGACCGCCGACGCCTTCACGTTGATCGAGCGCCTCGAGGCCAAGCTGGAGCAGTACCCCGACCAGCTGGCGCGGGCCTGCGTCGACCTCGCCAAGGACTGGCGCACCGACCACTATCTGCGCCGGCTGGAGGCCATGCTGATCGTCGCCGACAAGGACAGCATCTTTACAGTCACCGGCGTCGGCGACGTGCTGGAGCCTGAACATGCCGTGGCGGCCATCGGATCCGGCGGCAACTTTGCCCTGGCTGCGGCCCGGGCGCTCTCTGATGTGGACGGCCTGGACGCGGAAACCGTAGCGCGCCGGGCCATGGGCATCGCCGCCGAGATCTGCGTCTACACCAACGGGGAGCTGACGGTTGAGATGCTCTGACCAGTGGCCGATGACTTCGCTTTCGCCCCAATCATGACTACCTGAGCGACATGACCGAGTTTTCCCCCCGCGAGATCGTTTCCGAACTCGACCGTTTCATCGTTGGCCAGGATGACGCCAAACGTGCGGTGGCCGTGGCGTTGCGCAACCGCTGGCGCCGGCGGCGGGTGCCGGACGACCTGCGCGACGAGGTTACGCCCAAGAACATTTTGATGATCGGGCCGACCGGGGTGGGCAAGACCGAGATCGCCCGCCGGCTGGCCCGGTTGGCCCAGGCACCGTTCCTCAAGGTCGAGGCCACCAAGTTCACCGAGGTCGGCTACGTCGGGCGCGACGTAGACCAGATCGTGCGTGATCTGGTGGAAAGTGCCATCGCCATGGTGCGGGAGAAACGCCGGGCCGGGGTTCGTGCCCGCGCCGAGGCCGCCGCAGAGGAGCGCATCCTGGACGCCCTGACCGGCCCTGGTTCGACCGCCGCCCGGGAAAGTTTCCGCAAGAAACTCCGGGCCGGCGAGCTGGACGACAAGGACGTCGAGCTCACCCTGGCTGACGGCGGCCCGGCCATGCCGATGCTGGATATTCCGGGCCAGCCCGGCTCTCAAATGGGCATGCTGAACATTGGCGAGATGTTCGGCAAGGCGTTTGGCGGGCGGACGAAGACCCACAAGACCACCGTCGCCGGGGCCTGGTCGCCGCTGATCGCCGAGGAAGGCGACAAGCTGGTCGATCAGGATGCCCTGACCATCGAGGCGTTGGAACTGGCGGAGAACCAGGGGATCGTGTTCCTGGACGAAATCGACAAGGTCGCCTCCAGCCGCGAGCGACAGGGTGCCGACGTGTCGCGCGAAGGCGTACAGCGCGACCTGTTGCCCCTGATCGAGGGCACCACTGTCTCCACCAAATACGGGCCGGTGAAGACTGACCACATCCTGTTCATCGCATCGGGTGCCTTCCACGTGGCCAAGCCGTCGGACCTGTTGCCGGAATTACAGGGGCGCCTCCCGATCCGCGTGGAACTGAAGCCGCTCAGCCGCCAGGACATGCGCCGAATCCTGGTGGAGCCCGAGGCCAATCTGGTGCGCCAGCATCAGGCCCTGTTGCTGACTGAAAAGGTCACCCTGACGTTCACCGAAGATGCTCTCGACGCCATCGCAGATGCCGCAGCGGCCGTGAACAGCGCGGTGGAGAACATCGGTGCCCGTCGTCTCCAGACAATCCTGGAAAAGGTGATGGAGGAAATCAGTTTCTCGGCGGCAGACCGTGCCGGCGAGACGGTCTCCATCGATGCGGCCTATGTCGAAGCGCGCATCGGCGATCTGGCGCGCAACGCCGATCTGTCGAAGTTCATTCTTTAGAGGCCGACAGATGTGCGGCGTTTGTCGTTCGCAGCTATCCAGACGTGGTCTTCTGGGGGCTCTAACGGCCGTCGGCCTGGCGGGTTGCAGTGAGAATGCCGCCACGGGCCGGAGACAGCTGGTTGTGGTGTCCGATGGTCAATTGTCGGAGATGGCAGACGCGTCGTGGGCTCAGATTACCGCCCAAACGCCACCTGTTCGGGACCGGTCTGTTCAGGACCGACTGGCCCGGATCGGGCGGCCGCTCGTGCTGGCAGCGGAGCGGCCAGATCTGAACTGGTCCTTCACTGTACTGGACTCACCTGACCTCAACGCCTTCGTGCTTCCCAATGGGCGGGTAGGGTTTTTCAAGGGACTTCTGGACCTCGCGCGCAGCGATGACGAGGTCGGCTCCGTGCTGGGCCACGAGATCGGTCACATCCTGGCGCGGCATCCCGCCGAGCGGGTCAGCCATCAGCTGGCGGCGCAGGCGGGGGTTACTCTGGCCCAGTTGGTGATGTCGAGCGGCGACAACGCCCAGTATGCCGATGAGGTAGGCACCGCGCTCGGCCTCGGTGCCCAGTTCGGCGTGATCCTGCCCTATGCGCGCAATCATGAGCTTGAGGCTGATCGCGTGGGCGTCGGATTGATGCGCAAGGCCGGGATGGATCCCGCCGCCGTGACGTTCTGGGAACGCATGGCGCGGGCCGCCCGCAGTGACGATAGACCGCCCGAAGTTCTGTCGACCCATCCGGCAGACGATCGCCGGATCGAGGAACTCAGGGCTGCCGTGGCGAACGTCTAGTCGCGCGCCGCATCGAGTGCGGCCCTGACCTTCTGAAGGATCGGAAGCGCCAGCCGCATTTCGTCGTCGCTGACAGCGCGCTGCACGGGCGCAAACTCGGGCGTCAGAACCTTCAGGGCGGTTTCTCGGATTGCGCGGCCTTCGGGGGTAAGCATGACGACCTTGCCGCGACCGTCATCGGGATCGGGGGTTACCGAGATCCAGCCGCTGGCCTCCAGGCGCTTCAACGTGCCGGTCATGGCACCCTTGGTGACCTGAACCGCATTGGCGATCCGAGCGGGCGCGCGCCGTTCATGACGCATGCGGATCATGTGATTGAGCACGACAAATCCTGCCAGCGACAGGCCAGCAGGCAAGGCCCGCTCTGCTGCCGTTCGCGTCAGATGTTCGATGATCGCCACCTCGTTGATGAAGACGAAAGCGATCGGATCATCAGGGGCCTCGGTCACGCCCGAATGTGCTCGGCGAGCCCCCGGCGTGGCGACACGGGGCCTGGCTTGGCGCGACCGATCCGGGCCAGCATCTGGAGCGGCGCATCCGGCGTCGCACCCAGGGCAGTCTGGGTTTCCTTGTAAAGCGCGGCCATCTCGGGAAACTCCTGCAGCGTCATGCTCCAAGGCTGCATGGACAAGCCTAGCGCCGTCGCCGTCAAGTTCATCCGCGCATAGGCGCGACCGCACGCGATCTGGGTCGCCCGGCTGTTGTCAGGTCCCTTGATCCATACGAAGGCAGGAGTCGCCTCAAGGGTCTTTCCGAACATGTCGATAGCGCTCTTTGTCGCGAACGACTTGGGGTCGGCCATGGCCGCACGAGAGAGCAGACCGACAGCCGCCATCCCCTCGAGAAACGGCCCTCGCAGCGAGATACCGTCACGATCGCGCGCGATTTCATTTGGGCCGATTCGGGTGAGTTTCGCGGATTCCAGCGCCGCCGCAGGCGTGGTCATCTCGCGCGCGAAACCTCTCTGGCCGATGTCAATGGTGCGCGCGAGATCAGCCGGAGCGATAACGGAGCCTGAGTTGAGCGGCGCAGCGGCGACGGCCATCAAGGTCGCGAGGTCGGCGGCGCTGGGCGGCACCTCAAGGTCGAACGCGACGCGGTTGGTCTGTCGCTTGAGAATCTGGCGGAAGAGCGGGTCAGGTTTGATTGTGGCATCGGGCACGAGCCGGATCCGCGCAATCGGCCGCTGATCCAGCAGAGGCTGCGGTTCACCCTCCGGCCAGATTGCCATATCGGCCCTGAGCCCCCGCTCGCATGCCGCCAGATTCAGCAATTCAAGAAACGCACCGCAGCCCACTGTGATTTGCCGGTTTGGCGGATCGGTAGCCGGCAGCATCCGCGTGGTGTCCGCGTAGAAAACGATCTCGTCCGTACCGGGCAGGTCGACCAGCCAAGGCTGCCGATTGTGTGGATTGGGCGCAAGGATCGCGTGGGCGAGCGCCCAGCGACGCTGGTCGCGTTCCCCCGCTCCGGGGTTTCGCCAGGCAGCGATAGGATCGATATCAGACTTTGGCGCACACCCGCTCACCAAGGATGCCGCACCGCCGCCGGCCAATAGTCTAATGACGCTTCGACGGGTCGTCATAATCGCACCTATTTAGTTTATCAGTAAACTATATAGCCTATTTTGTTGGACTCAAGCCTTCAAAGATCGCCGCGTTTGGCCCGCCAGATTGCGTTCTCCAGCGCCTTGGCGAACTCGCCGCGCTCGCCCGGGCTCAAGGCCACTGCCACTGCCGCATGTCGACCGGACAGCATGACTTTCAACGCAATGACCCGGTTGTCCTCGTCGCGCTCGGTGGCCACGCGCGTAAATGCCGTAGGGCTTTCCCAGACCACCCGGGAGGCGTGGGGGGTTTCATAGGTGATCACGACATCGCTCGCGCTGACCTTGACGCGCTCGATCTGTCGACCCGCCCGGAAGCTGGCCAGAAACGCCACGGTGATAGCCAGTACGTCAACGCCCAGGAAGATCGGCACTAGGCTCGCCCCCATGTTCAGGAAGGCGATGGCCGAGGCGACATTCGCGACGGTGATGACCGAGATCAGCAGAATGAACCCCCGCTCCGAGAGAGAACGGTTCGGCTTGATCTCCGCGTCCATGTAGATCGGCCAGGTCATCAACGATCAGAATAGGCCCGCAAACCGGCCGCGAATAGCCCGCGATATGCTTGATGGTGCAGACGCAACCTTCTATCCCGCCTCGGTGGAGATGCAGGCATGACCGACAATTGGGCTTCCGGGCGAGTCGCGCTCGTCACAGGCGCGACCTCCGGCTTCGGCGAGGCCATGACCCGGCGATTGCTGACAGCCGGCGCGCACGTCATCGCCACGGGACGTCGTGCTGACCGGCTGGACGCTCTGGCCACAGAACTGGCAACAGCGCGGCTGCTAACCCGCGCACTGGACGTCCGCGACCAGACATCGATCGACGCGATGCTGGCCCATCTGCCGGCCCCGTTCGATGCAATCGATATCCTGTTCAACAACGCCGGTCTGGCGCTGGGCCTGAGCAAGGCTCACGAGGCCGACCTTGACGACTGGCAGACCATGATCGACACCAATGTCTCGGGTCTCGTCCGGATCACGCGAGCGGTACTGCCGGGCATGGTGACCCGCAATCGGGGCGACGTGATCAACATGTCGTCGGTCGCTGCCAGCTATCCCTATCCTGGCGGCAATGTGTATGGCGCGACCAAGGCCTTTGTTCGCCAGTTCTCGCTGAACCTGCGCTCGGACCTGTTGGGCACGAAAATCCGGGTGACCTCCATCGAGCCCGGCATGGCTGATACCGAGTTCTCGGTCGTGCGGTTCAACGGTGACAAGACATCGGCGGACAAGGTCTACCAAGGCGTGCACGCAATGTCGGCGGACGACGTTGCCCTGGTCTGCGAGGGCGTGCTGAAACTTCCGGCGCATATCAACATCAACAGCCTGGAACTGATGCCGGTGCAGCAGGCGTTCGGGCCCTTCGCCGTCAACCGGGACTGACCCATCATTGCGATGACCGAATGACAGGGCTGCCGTGAGCGTTCACCATGGGCCAAAGAACCGGAACCGGGGAGGCGCTGATGAGCCAGCTTAGCTATGTGCATGGGGCGAGCACGCAGTCACTGATAGGCAAGACCATCGGCGCGGTGTTTGACGAGACCTGCGCCGCTTATCCTGACCAACTGGCCGTGATCTCGCGACATCAAAAGATCCGCTGGACCTATGACGAGCTTCTGCGGCGCGTCGACGCCTTCGCCGGTGGCCTGATCGCCCTGGGGCTGGAGCCGGGCGACCGGATCGGCATCTGGGCACCCAATTGCGCCGAATGGATCGTCACCCAGTTCGCCACCGCCAAGGCCGGACTGATCCTGGTCAATATCAACCCCGCCTATCGCCTGTCGGAGGCCGAGTACGCCCTCAACAAGGTGGGCTGCAAAGCCCTGGTCATCGCCGTTCGCCACAAGACCAGCGAGTATCTGTCCATGGTTCGCGAACTGCGCGAGGCGGGTCGGCTGCGGCAACTGGAGATCGTCATCACCATCGGGGACGACCCGCATCGGGGTTGCCAGAGCTTCCCGCACGTTTCCAATACCGCCAGGCGCGCGGACCGGGCGCGTTTGACGGAGATCGGCGCGACGCTGCAGTTCGACGACCCGATCAACATCCAGTTCACCAGCGGCACCACAGGCTTTCCCAAGGGTGCGACGCTCAGTCACCACAACATCCTGAACAACGGCTTCTTCGTCGGAGAGACGCTTCGCCTGACGGCCGGATCGCGGCTCTGCATTCCGGTGCCTCTGTACCATTGCTTCGGCATGGTGATGGGCAATCTGGGCTGCATAACTCGGGGCGCTACCATGGTGCTGCCGTCTGAGGGGTTTGAGCCGCTCGCGGTTCTGCAGGCGGTGTCGGAGGAACGGTGCGAGGCGCTCTACGGCGTGCCCACAATGTTCATCGCCATCCTCGCACATGCGGCGTTCGACAGCTTCGACCTCACTTGCCTGCGCACGGGGGTCATGGCCGGATCGCCCTGTCCGGTCGAGGTGATGCGCCAGGTGATCGATCGGATGCACATGCCGGAGGTGACAATCGCCTATGGCATGACGGAGACCAGCCCGATCAGCTTCCAGTCCAGCTGCGACGACAGCCTGGAAGCCCGGGTCTCCACGGTCGGCCGCATCCAGCCCCACGTGGAGGTAAAGATCGTCGACGAGGCCGGGCGCATCGTCCCGCGCGGCCAGCCAGGTGAGCTCTGTACCCGGGGCTATTCGGTGATGCTGGGCTATTGGGACGATCCAGAGCGCACCGCCGACTCTCTCGACCGGTCCGGCTGGATGCACACGGGCGATCTCGCGACTCTCGATGCCGACGGCTACTGCAACATCGTCGGCCGCATCAAGGACATGGTCATCCGCGGCGGCGAGAACGTCTATCCGCGCGAGATCGAGGAATACCTCTACGGCCACCCGGCGGTGCAGGACGTTCAGGTGATCGGGGTGCCCGACCTCCGGTTCGGCGAGGAACTCTGCGCCTGGATCGTGCTGAAGCCCGGCGAGACCGTCACCGACGACGAAGTCCGCGACTTCTGCCGTGGCCAGATCGCGCACTACAAGATCCCCCGCTACATCCGCTTCGTCGAGGAGTTCCCCACGACGGTCACCGGCAAGGTCCGTAAGGTCGCCATGCGCGAGACCATGATCGCTGAACTTGACCTAACTCTGGAAAAGACGGCCTAGGCCAATCATGAGGAAGCTCACCAGCGCCGTCGACCCGAACGGCACGACCTTCGCCGCCAACGCCCGCGTGAACCGCGCCTTGGCCGTCGATCTCCGCACCCTAGCCGGCAAGGCGGCCCTCGGCGGGCCCGAGGCATCTCGCAGCCGCCACGTGGCGCGCGGCAAGCTGCTGCCCCGCGACCGGGTGATGCGCCTGCTTGACCCCGGTGCGCCGTTTCTGGAGGTGGGTGCGCTCGCCGCCAATGGCCTCTACGACGACGAGGCACCGGCCGCCGGTGTGATCACCGGCATCGGACGCGTTTCGGGCCGCGAGGTGATGATCGTCGCCAACGACGCCACGGTGAAGGGTGGGGCCTATTTCCCGATTACCGTGAAAAAACACCTTCGCGCGCAGGAGATCGCCCAGCAGAACCGCCTGCCGTGCGTCTATCTGGTGGACTCCGGCGGTGCCAACCTGCCGCACCAGGCCGAGGTGTTTCCGGACCGCGAGCACTTCGGACGGATTTTCTTCAACCAGGCCCGAATGAGCGCCGAGGGCATCGCCCAGATCGCCTGTGTCATGGGCTCGTGCACCGCCGGCGGTGCCTATGTACCGGCCATGTCCGATGAGTGCATCATCGTGAGAGACCAGGGCACGATCTTCCTGGGCGGCCCGCCCCTGGTGAAGGCCGCCACCGGCGAGATCATCTCCGCCGAAGAGTTGGGCGGTGCCGACACCCACGGCCGACGCTCCGGCGTCGTCGACCATGTGGCCGAGGACGACGAGGATGCGCTGGCTATCGTCCGGCGGATCGTGGCCAACCTCAACACCACAAAGCCGCAGGAAATGACGCTGGCCGAGCCGGAGCCGCCGGCCTTTGACCCCGAAGAGCTCTACGGCGTTGTGCCTACGGATGTCCGTGCGCCCTATGACGTTCGCGAGGTAATCGCCCGCGTGGTAGACGGCTCACGTTTCGATGAATTCAAGGCGCTCTACGGCACGACCCTGGTCTGCGGCTTTGCGCGCATCTGGGGCTATCCGGTGGCGATCCTGGCCAACAACGGCGTGCTGTTTTCCGAGAGTTCGCTGAAGGGCGCCCACTTCATCGAACTGGCTTGTCAGCGAAAGATCCCGCTGGTGTTCCTGCAGAACATCTCGGGCTTCATGGTCGGCGGAAAGTACGAGGCGGGCGGCATCGCGAAGGACGGTGCCAAGCTAGTCACTGCCGTTGCGTCGGCCAATGTGCCGAAGTTCACGGTGCTGATCGGCGGCTCGTTCGGGGCCGGCAACTACGGCATGTGCGGACGGGCCTATTCTCCCCGCTTCCTGTGGACCTGGCCGAACAGCCGCATCTCTGTGATGGGCGGGGAACAGGCGGCAAGCGTGCTGGCCACCGTCCACCGCGACGCCGACAAATGGACGCCCGAGGAAGAGCAAGCCTTCAAGGCCCCGGTCCGCCAGCGCTACGAGGACGAGGGCAATCCCTATTTCGCCACCGCGCGGCTGTGGGACGACGGCATGATTGACCCGGTCCAGACCCGCGATGTGCTGGGCCTGTCCATCTCGGCGGCGCTCAACGCCCCGATCCCGGAGACACGCTTCGGCGTGTTCAGGATGTAGGCGATGGCGCGATCAAGGATGTTCAGGTCCGTGCTGGTTGCCAATCGCGGTGAAATCGCCCGCCGCGTCTTCGCCACCGCGCGGCAGATGGGGATCGAGACAGTTGCGGTCTATTCCGAGGCCGACGTCCACGCTGCCCATGTTCGCGACGCTGATCAGGCCGTGCTGATCGGTCCCGCCGCCGCGCGCGAGAGCTATCTGGTTCCAGAAAAAATCATCGCGGCGGCCAAACAGGCCGGCGCAGAGGCGATCCACCCCGGCTACGGCTTCCTGTCCGAGAACGCCGACTTCGCCGAGGCGGTCACCGCCGCCGGTCTGATCTGGATTGGCCCGCCTCCCAGTGCGATCCGCGCCATGGGCCTCAAGGACGCCGCCAAATCCATAATGGCCAAGGCTGGCGTCCCTGTCACACCGGGCTATCTAGGAGAGGACCAGTCGCCGGACACCCTGGCCAGGGAAGCCGCCCGCATCGGCTATCCCGTGCTGATCAAGGCCGTGGCCGGCGGCGGCGGCAAGGGTATGCGGCTAGTGGACAGCGCCGACACCTTCGCCGCCGCCTTGGCCTCCTGCAAACGCGAAGCCGCCGCCAGCTTCGGCGACGACCGGGTGCTGCTGGAGACCTGGGTCACCCGCCCGCGCCACATCGAGGTGCAGGTGTTCGGCGACAGCCACGGCAATGTCGTCCACCTGTTCGAGCGCGACTGTTCCCTGCAGCGCCGCCACCAGAAGGTGATCGAGGAGGCGCCTGCCCCCGGCATGGACGCGGCCACCCGCGAAGCCATCACCGCCGCCGCCGTCAAAGCGGCCCAGGCTGTGGGTTACGTCGGTGCCGGCACCATCGAGTTCATCGCTGACGCCTCCGAGGGCCTGCGCGGTGACCGCATCTGGTTCATGGAAATGAACACCCGCCTGCAGGTGGAGCACCCGGTCACCGAGATGATCACTGGCCTCGACCTGGTGGAGTGGCAGTTCCGGGTCGCCGCGGGCGAAAAGCTGCCGCTGAAGCAGAACCAGATCCTGATGACCGGCCACGCGGTCGAGGCGCGCCTTTATGCCGAGAACCCGGCCTCGGGCTTCCTGCCGTCGATCGGCCGGCTGGACGCCTTCAGCCTCCCTCAGGGCATCCGCGTGGACGCGGGAGTCGAGGCGGGCGACGTTATCAGCCCCTTCTACGACCCGATGATCGCCAAACTGATCGTGCATTCCGCCGCACGCGAGGAGGCCATCGCCGATCTGGCCGAGGCCTGCGGCGAGGTGGATATCTGGCCGGTGAAGACCAACGCCGGGTTCCTGGTTCGCTGCCTGGAACATCCGGACTTCATCGCGGGTGCCGTGGACACCGGCCTGATCGCCCGCAACCTCGACGCTCTGGCCGCGACGCCCGAGCCGTCGCCCGAAGTCCTGGCTACCGCTGGCTGGGCTTTCCGGGAGGTCGTCGAACGTGCGGCGTCCGGCCAGCCGGCCACGCCTTGGGTCGAGCTGTTGGGCTTTCGTCTCAACGCCTCGCCATTGGAAACCGCCCGCATCTTCCTGGGTGCCACGGCCTTGCACGTCCCCATGCCACTGGAACCCACACGCATCGTCCATTCGCCCGGCGACGATGAGGTGGTGGTGTTCGAGGCCGGCGAGGCGTTTGTGTTCCGCGATCACCCGCCCGTAGGGGAAGGTGGCGTCGCGGCTGGTGACGGCCGGGTCCGCGCGCCGATGCCCGGCAAGATCACCCAGCTTTCCGTCAAGGTCGGAGACAGGGTGACGTTAGGTCAACCTCTTCTTACCCTCGAAGCGATGAAAATGGAACATGCGTTGAACGCACCCTTCGACGGGGTCGTGGACGAGGTCGCCGCCGAGCTGGGTGCTCAGGTGACGGAGGGCTCGGTGCTGGCGCGGCTGACGGCGACCTGAGCTACGTCTTGTCGGCCTTCCGCAGAAATCCCCGCCCACGCGGCATGGCCTTGGGCTCGCCCTTGGCCTTGGCGCTGATTTCCTTGAGCTTGCGGTGCTGCATCGCTGACAGCGCCTGCCCGGGCGCGCCCTTTTCCGGGTCGCCGAAAGCGCGGCCATAGGTCTTCACCCGATCAGCGACGCTGCCCAGGAATTCGCCCTCCCAATCGGAGAGCTCGATCCCGGCCTTGTCGGCCAGGCGCTGGGCGCGTTTCAGGGCATTCAGCGCAGAGCGTTGGGCCTGCGCTCTCCGGTCTGGTACCGCCCGCTTCAAATCTCTCCGATGGCGGCCAGATAGAGGTCGAGGATGGCCTCTTCCTCCTGGCGCTTGGCGCGGTCCTGCTTGCGGATGCGCACCACCTTGCGGATGATCTTGACGTCAAAGCCGTTGCCCTTGGCCTCGGCGAAGACTTCCTTGATCTGCTCGGCGAGCTCGGACTTCTCCTGCTCAAGGCGCTCGACGCGTTCAATGATGCTCTTCAGCTGACCCTGGGCGGTCGCGTTGAGAACGTCGGGGTGTCCAGAGGAATCGTCGGCCATAGCCAAGCCTTTAAGCTAGATGCGGAGGGTCGGAAAGCCGCGGACCCTACTGTCCCGCCCGCCCCGTGTCATCCACCACTGAGGGCTCAATCAAGAAAACCCTCCGCCTGGGGCGAAGGGCTTCAGGATGTCTTGTTTGAGACGAAGGTTCAGGCTGTTTGCAAGACGTGCCGACGGCGTCGGATCATCGCGCCCACAGCGCCAAAGCCCATGATCATCATCGCCCAGGTCGCCGGTTCCGGCACCGCGCCGATTGAACCCGCAAGGTTGTCGAGCTCGAAGGAGTTGCCGCTGGAACTCAGGATCACCTGGTTCACCGTGGCTCCACCAAAATCGAAGTTGATCCGACGGCCCCAGTTCCAGCTTTGACCCACATAACCGCCCGTGAACGCACCACCGTCGAGGGTTTCGTCGTAGTTGGTGCCGATGAACCGGACCCGGTTATAGGTGTCCGCAGAGCCCATGTAGAAGCTGAAGTTTGTCAGCCCGTTCAGAGAAAACAGGGTCGCCGAGGTGTTGCGCGGGATCGTCAGATAGTGGGTCGGGTCATTCGGCAGGGTGCCACTGTAGCCGCTCTGGCCTTCGCCGACGCCTACGGTCGAACCCGCGAGGGTCAGGGTAAAGCCGGGCAGCAGGACAGCGGTCGGCGTGTTGGCGTTGTTGAAGTCCGCGATCAGCTGTTGGCCGTTCGGCAGAGTCGTCGGATCGTTTGGCGCCAACAACGTGACAATAGGGGTTGCAGCTGTAGCCGGCACGGCCGAAATCGCGGCGGCGGCGAGAACGACCGCAGCAGTCATGGCGCGGAAGAAGGTGGCGGTTCGCATTGGCGGGGGTCCAATCCTGAGACAAACGGGGCTCTTGCGAGCCCCCCTTGCAGGATGGGTGCCAATCCGGCTGTATCGCTCTGAAACGGATCTACAGAAACAGCGGAACCACGTAGAGCGCCGCCAGCACGGCGGCCACAATCGCCAGGATCATGGGTGCCTTGGGATTGGAGCCCAGGAACCCGCAGGCCAGCGGCTTTGGCGGTGCCTTGCGCCTAGCCTGCTCGCGCGACTTCTTGTACTGGCCAAGGTCAGTGACCCGCCGGTCAAGATCGTCGGGATTGATGCGCGGGCGTTTCGCCATCAGCCAGCCAGCTTCTCGAGATCCTCAGCCGAAATGTCGGCGTTAGAATAGACATGCTGGACGTCGTCGTCGTCGTCCAGGGTCTCGATCAGCTTCATCAGGGTGATGACCGCATCGCCGGTGACGGGGTTCAGCACCTTGGGTCGCCAGACGATGTTGGTGGACTTCGCCGGGCCGAGGGCAGCCTCCAGCGCTGCGGCGACATCGGACAACAGCTCAAACGCTGCATAGATGGTGTGGCCGTCCTCGTCGGACTCCACGTCGTCGGCGCCGGCCTCGATAGCCGCTTCCATAACCCTGTCCTCGCTGCCGGCGGCAGGGCCATAGGTGATCTGGCCCACCCGATCCCACATGAACGAGACCGAGCCGGTTTCGCCCAGATTGCCGCCATTCTTCGAAAAGGTGGAGCGCACCGTCGCCGCAGAGCGGTTGCGGTTATCGGTCAACGCCTCGACGATCACACCGACGCCACCCGGACCAAAGCCCTCGTAACGGATTTCCTCATAGGTCTCGGCGTCGCCGCCGGCGGCCTTCTTGATGGCGCGATCGATGACATCCTTTGGTACGGACTCGCCCTTGGCGTTGTTGACCGCCAGCCGCAGCCGGGCGTTCATATTGGGGTCGGGCAGGCCCAGCTTGGCAGCCACCGTGATCTCGCGCGACAGCTTGGAGAACAGCTTGGATCGCACCGAGTCGGCGCGGCCCTTGCGGTGCATGATGTTCTTGAACTTGGAATGTCCGGCCATGGTCCGTTCGGGCAGATTGCGAAGATATGCGGCGTTCTAACCCGAGCGACCGCATGGGCGGAACCCCTGGCGCAGAATGAGGCTCAGAGCCCACCGATCCTGTGGGCGCAGGCGGCCGTCGCGGCGTCGGAGAGGCCGACAGCCATCTGAAGCCTGCGGGTCTCGACGTCCAAGTCGCCGTAGGGCCAGAAGCGGATCGTACGCGGCCTGGCCCGTTTGCCAGTCGGGCGGATGGCCAGCACGACCTCTCGGGTCATGTCGCCGGCGGCGAAGGTCCAGGTGTCCAGGATCATCCCGTTGCGAAGGCCGCTGTTCCAGGCCGGTCCACCGCGCCGCACGCCACGCACAGTCTTCACCGCAAAGGACCCTGCCGCATCAAATCCTGGATCAAAGCCCGGCGACACAGTGACGCGGGCGACCAGACACCCGTCGAACATCGTCTCCGGCAGAGGAACAGCGGCCGGGCCGTCGGCGTAACGGCCGATATCGGCGCGCAGGTCGATCCTGGAGGTCACCCACGCTGCCGACACCAGACCGGTGATCGCGTCCGGCCCCTGGCCTGATGGGAACTGTCGATAGTGATCGGCCATGCGCAGGATGACGTCGTCGAGGTCCAGCTTGCCAGCAGACTTGCGACGGATGTCCTCATCCCACTTCAGGGCCAGGATCACACCCCGCGATCCCGGGTCGCGTCGCGTATCGGCCATAGCCAGGGTGCTGACCATCGCACCGTGCGGCAACAGGCCGGCGCGCGCACGGATGCGGTCGGCGTAGAAGGCTGCAAGACCCTCCATGATCCCGGTGGCGGAGGCTACGGGTGCCCCAAGACGTTGCGGAATCCAGCTCCGGGTCAACGTCTGCGCCATAAGGTCCGACGGGTCAGATCGGCTAAGGATGTCCGCAGGCAGCATCAAATTCTGCCTGTGCCCGGCCGTGACCTTGAACCCGGCGGCGACCAGAAAAGCGCCGGGCGCGTCGATCCAGAACGCACGCTGGGCGCTCACGAAAGGCGCGGCGAGCTCTGCCAGCCGGGCAGCGTCGCCAGCGTTCCCGAAAGTTGCCACGAGCAGGGTGCCGCCGGGCATCATGTGCTCGGTAGTTTGCAGATTGGAGCCAACCATCACCACGGCGTTGGCAAGATCGGCGATCTTAGGCGCGCGCGCTGCCGCTCCGGGCTCCAGGTCCGAGAGAGCTCGCCATCCCTTGGGCACGCGAGCCCATCGGAGGGTGACCGGCTGGCCAGGGCGACCTTCGGGCAATGCAAAAATCGCGGCGCCCGGCATCGCCAGCTGGTTCGGACCCGGTCCCTCGCTGCGCAGCCGGTAGCGAAGGGTCAGCTTGGCACCGGGCCGATGTCGCAACACCGTATGGCCGGTGTCAGGCAACGGGGTGCTGGCGCCCGAGACGGCCAGCCCGGACAATGCGGATTGCGGCAGGAGGATCCGGGTCTCACCGTCGGCGTCGCCGCGAAGCCGGATCTCGACGTTTACGGCAGGCGACCCACCGGTCTCCGATGCGACGCTCAAACGGTAGTCAACAGTGCTGGGCTTATCTGCGCCCAACATCGCAAACGCAGCCACAGCGATGAGAGACACCCGGATCATGGCGAACCTTATGGCGGACTATTCCACCGGCTCGCAGTCGAACCGGTCGATCTGGCCGTTTTGAAGGCGGTAGACGGCGTCCTGGGGCGTCGAGAGGACCACCGTGGTCGATCTGTCGAGATCGGCGTAGGCGCCACGCAACAGTCGTCCCCAGACACCGTGGCTCACCGCGATCACCCGGCGGTCCGGCTCGGGGGGCAGGCTGCGAAGCCAGTCGGTCGCTCGCCCCATCACGTCACTGTAGGTCTCGCCGCCGGGAGCCAGGAAGAACTGATCGCCCGTACCCGCCGCATCCGGATACCGCCGAGAGATATCGGACCAGAGCTGCCCTTCCCATTCGCCGCAGCTGATCTCGGAAAGCCGGTGATCAACGTCGGGTTCAAGCCCAGTAGCCGCGGCGACGGCATCAGACGTCTCGCGGGCGCGACCGATGGGACTCGAGACCAGCGACCAGTCGCCCGGGTCCCGCGCAATGAGGTCCGCGACCAGTCGGGCCATTGCAACAGCCTGGCGTTGGCCCAGCGGCGTGAGCCTTGATTCCGTGTGGCCCTGGATGCGGCGTTCCCGATTCCAGAACGTCTCGCCATGACGGAGTAGCAGGATCATCTACCACCCCCACCGGTGTCATCCCGGTTTCGCCGGAGGCGAAGACCGGGACCCATAAGCTCCGTGGTCGCGACATGGGCACGGCGTTGCCGCTGTGGCGATATCCTGAGGCGCCGGCGCTTGTGGGTCCCGGTCTTTGGCTGACGCCAAAACCGGGATGACACACTGGGTGGCAGCAACAGGATCATTTCTTGCGGCGTACCACCGGGTGCGAGCTGGACAGGCCACCGTCCACCGCAATCGTCTGACCGTTGACGTAAGACGCGTCGTCCGAGGCCAGGAACAGCGCGGCGTTGGCGATTTCTTCCGGCACGCCATAGCGGGTGGTGGGGTTGAGCTGGCCGATCCGGTCCTCGTTACCGCGGGCCCGCGCGCCGTCGAAGATCGGCTTGGTCATGCCGGTCTCGATCAGGCCAGGCGCAATCGCGTTGATCCGCACGCCGGTGCCATAAAGCTCGTTGCAGGCGGTCTTCACCAGGCTGATCACGCCCGCCTTGGAGGCTGAATAGGCTGGGCCACCGGCGCCCGACCGGATGCCGGCGACCGAGGCCGTGCAGATGATGGAGCCCTTGCCCTTGGGGATCATCACCGCCGAGGCGTGTTTCACGGCCAGGAATGGGCCGATCAGGTTCACGCGCAGCACTTCGGTCCAGTAGTCGGTGGTCTGTTCGTGCAGCGGGGTGAAGCCACCCGAAATGCCCGCATTCGCCCAGAACACGTCAAGGCTGCCAAATTCCGAGACGGCGCGGTCTACGAGGGACTTCACGAAGGCCTCGTCGCCGGCGTCACCGATCAGGGCCACGGCCTTGCCGCCGGCGTCGCGGATGGCGTCGGCCGTGTCGTTCACCTCCGGGGCACGGTCGGCGATGATCATGCTGGCGCCTTCCGAGGCGAAAAGCCTGGCGGCGGCGCGCCCGATGCCACTGGCGGCACCGGTAATGGCAGCCGTGCGGCCTGAAAGTCGTCCCATGGTGTGTTCCTTGCGAAGGGCCTGAGCTAACGCCCGGCCAGATTTGCGATCAATCCCGCGCCCAGCAGCAGGCAGAGCGGTGAGTAGTAGCGGGTGTTCAGTCGGACAAAGGCGGTCCCTGCGCTGCGTCGCCAGATTGCGGGAACGTAGCCCGCCATGCCACGCAACAGGAACACCGCCGTGAAGACACCGTACGCCAGCTGGACCAGCAGTTTCGAGGGACCTTGCAGATCCCTAAAACTGACCAAGGCGATGAGGCTGACGCCGGCAAGGATCGCCACAGCCACGGCGAAGCATGCGGCCGGCGGCGGCATACGACCGCCGGAGGTCTTGCCAATCACCCTATCCGCCAACCCGGCCTCGTCATGGCCAGGCCAGCGCCCACCCAGACCCCAATAGGCGTGCAACGCCGCAATTCCGGCCAGGACCAGGCAGAGCGCGCCTGCCAGCATCATGCCGAAGCTCGCCCAAGGGCTGAGCAGATGGCGTCAAGGAAGATGTCGTAGAGACCCGGCGGCATGTCGTGCCCCATGCCCGGGATCATGCGCAACTCGGCCCCGGGAACGGCGGCGACGGTGGTTTCGCCGCCAATGGGCTGCACCAGCGGATCGTCGGCCCCGTGCAGCACAACCGTCGGTATAGCCAGCGCATTTAGTCCCGTCGTGCGGTCACCATCGGCCATGATCGCCGCGCGCTGGCGTGCGACGCCGGGCGGATTGAACCCGCGACGGTGTTCCGCTTCAGCCCGGGCGCGAAGGTCGCCGGGCGGCCAAGGATAGTCCGGACTGCCGATGGTCAATGCATTGGCAACGCTATGATCGAGGAATGCTGCGTAGTCCGCGATCGGATCCGGAGGTGCCACATTCAGGACCGCCATGGCCTCCGGCGTGGACCTGAGCGTTCCAGGCGCGCCGGTCGCCGACATGATCGAGGTCATCGACTTGACCTGGCCCGGGTGATCGATGGCCATCCGCTGCACGATCATCCCGCCCATGGAGACGCCCACGATGTGCGCGCGCGCTGCGCCCACGGCATCGAGAACGGCCACGGCGTCATGGCTCATGTCGGCCAGGGTGTAGGGGTCGGTGGGCCAGGTCGACAGGCCGACATCGCGATTGTCCATCCGGACGGTGCGATAGCCTCGCGCGACCAGCAGGTTGCAAAACGCCTCCGGCCAGCGCGTCATTTGCGAGCCAAGTCCGTTCACCAGCAGGATGGTCTCCGGGCCCTGGCCGAAGGTCTGGTACTCCAGTTCCACGGCCCCGTTTTGTGCTCTCGGCATCACTTGGTCTCCAGCGCTTGTATCCTGTAGGTTGAATGATGGCAGATGGGACAATCCTGTCGCGTGAATCGGCTGGTCATCTGCCGGGCCGCTCGCCTATCATGCCGCCCTGGTGTCGCCTTGGGGGAGGGGTCGACTAAACGAATGCGCGTTATCGTTCCCTTGTTGCTGTCCCTCGCGATGTGGGGGTTCATCATCCTCGGCCTCATCGGGCTATGGCTGAAGATTTTTGGCTGAACCCCCGACGTGCTTTCAGGGGATCAACAGAACCCGACCGACCGCCTGCCGGCTTTCGATATAGCGATGCGCCTCACTCGCTTCTGACAGCGGGAACGTCCGGTCGATCATCACCTTGAGCTCACCACTGGCCACATCGGCGATCAGTTTGGCGATATTCTTCTGCACCCGTTCCGTCGCGATCTCGGCACCCAGGAAAACGCCTGACAGGGTGCGATTGCCGCCCATCATCGAGCCCACATCCACGCGCATCGGCTCACGGCCCGCAGCGCCCACCATCGAGACTCGTCCGCGATAGGCCAGAGAACCGATGGAGGACTGCAACGTGGGACCGCCCACCGAGTCGACGATGACGTTGACGCCCTTCTTTTCGGTGATGCGCATCACCTCGGCCACCACGTCGTGGGTCTTGTAGTTAATGCCATGGGTCATGCCGATGGCCTTGAGTTTCTCCAGTCGCTCATCGGACGAGGCGGTGGCCAGGATCATCGAGGCTCCAGCCCGCGCGGCCAGCTGGATCGCCGCCACGCCAACGCCGGACGCTCCCGCCTGGACCATGACAGTCTCGCCTTTTTGAAGGCGGCCGAACTCGAACAGGCAGTCATCAGCCGTGCCGAAGGTCACGGGGATTACGGCTGCGTGGCGGACATCCATGCCATCCGGGATCACCCAGGCCGTCTTGGCCGAGACGGCGCGCAGTTCGGCGTGGCTGCCCCAGCCGCCGGTGGTGGCGACCTTCTGGCCGACCTTCAGGTGCGTGACCTCGCCGCCGACTTCGATAATCGTGCCGGCGGCCTGATAACCCACCACATGCGGATTGGTCATCAGAGGGCCGCCGTGACGGTTCAGGGTGTCGCCGCCCTCGATGGACACCGCTTCGACCCGGATCACGATGCCCTTGGGATGGCACTGGGGATCCGGCACGTCTTCGTAGCGCAGGACGTCCGGCGGACCATTCTCGTAGTAAACGGCGGCTTTCATTGGCGGCTCCCTAAACGCTTGTTTGACGAAACCCATTCCACGAGCAAGCTGGGGGTGCAAGTGAGGAACCCATGCAACTCGCCAAACCCCGGTTCGACATCGGCCTCGCCACAAATGACCTGGAGCCCATGCTGGCCTTCTGGCAGGGCGAGGCGGGCATTCCGCTGGACCATGTGCTGCCGATCCGGCGCGGGCAGAACCAGCACCGGCACGACCTGCTGGGCAGCGTACTCAAGATCAACCACCATGAGAGCCCGCTGCCGGACACGCCGCCCAGCGGCTACCGAGAGCTGCTGATCGCTCGGGGGGGTGTGATAACGCCACGCGAGCTGCGAGACCCGGAAGGCAACCGGGTCACGCTGGTTCCGCCTGGCCATGACGGGATCAGCCAGATCGCGGTCCGGATCGGCGTCCGGGATCTGGCGGCCCACCGGCGTTTCTATGCGGAAGCGCTGGACCTGCCGGAAGAGCGACCCGGCGTGTTCAGGGTCGGCGAGGGGCTGGTGCTCCTGGAGCTGGACCCCGACGCGCCCACGGACGCTGACATGCGTGGCCACGGCTGGCGCTACATCACCTTCCAGGTCTTCAAGGTTGACGCCGAGCACGCGGCTGTCCTGGCCAGGGGCGGGCGCGAGGCCCTGGCACCTGTCACCCTGGGTACCACCGCGAGAATCTCCATGGTCCGCGATCCTGACGGCAACTGGATCGAATTGTCGCAGAGGGCGTCGATCACGGGATCGCTCGATTGAGAGCCACAATGGCCTTGCAGGGGCCTCCCAACCACGTCGTGGCTTAGGGCTCCACCCCTACGTTTTGCAGGTTCTGAGCGACGTCGGATTTCGTCCGTCCGAAGACAAACGTTTCCACAAAGGCCCACAAATCGCCGACCTCGCGCCCTGCCTCGATTGGCGGATCGAACTCCTCGACGGAACGTCCGGTCTCAAACGCTGACTGATAGCCCGCGCGTGCGCGCAGGATGGTGGGAACCACTTGCACCCGCATCAAGCCCAGCGCTTCCAACGACCGCTTGACCGCCGGGGCCTCGACACCTGCCCTGGGTGATGGAGCCTGGTTCAGTACGGCCAGGAGGGGCTTGCGGAGACGGCGGGCGATCTCAGTGGTCTGGATGGCGGCGATCAAGTCCAGGAAAGTGGGTCGGATCACCATCAGACGGAAGTCGGCGGCGACGATCGCGTGGCAGATTTCTTCCTCAACCACTGCAGGAGTGTCGATAACCATCAGCGCTGCGCCCGCGCGCTGGCAGCTGACCTGCAACGCGAAGAGCTTCGGCCCTGTCGTTTCAGCGAGTTGCGGACCTGGTCCCTTCCGCCCCTTCAGCACCTGAGAGGCAGAACGCTGGGCGTCCGTGTCGGCCACCCAGACGCGCCGACCGCGGAGGAAGGCGGCCAACGCCAGATGCAACGCAACCGTGCTCTTGCCCGAACCGCCCTTACGCGAAATAACGGCGACGGTTCGCATGCAGGCGCAGACTTTCCCAACGGACACCGGAAACCGAGCTTAGAGCGTGACCGGATCAAGTTGCAGCATATCCGGAGTTGACGAGGTAGTTGGCGCATTCGTCGGCTGAGAAGTGGTCGAGGAGTTTGCCGATGCGTCGCCAGGTGGCCTCGACGGTGCGCTCTGCGGCTTTGCGCAGAAGGGTCT
>CAMCXF010000036.1 GCA_945883235.1 Phenylobacterium deserti
TCTCGCGCCAGCCGCCGAACCGACGCCGCATCAAAGTCGTCCCGCAACACCACCGATGACATTGATCCACTCCTCTCCAATGAGGAGCATGAATCACTGTTCGCCGCTCAGCGGAATCCCCGAGTCAGCCTCAGCGGCGGTTGGTATTAGCCCCTTCGGCTTGGGCCCGCGCTTCTGCGGCAGCAGTTGACGCCCGTACCTGACCTCAAGCCCCTCAACCCACGCCTTCGCCCCGACGGGACGGCCGATGAGCTCGGCCCGGAGCACGCTGGACCACTGCGGATCGATCTCACCCCCGGCCACCAGCCCGGCGAAATCCGCCCCCCGCGACAGGGCCGGCTCCACCAGCACATACGGTGTATCGCGACCCGCCAGGTGAGCGGCGACACTGGACCAGGGCCAGTCCTCAGCCCGCGTCACCAGCCCGGCCTTCATCGGGTTCAGCGCCACATAGCGAAACGCCGCCATCAGATGATCCTCATCCATGGCCACCGAGCCGAACCGTCCCTGAAACAGATGTCCGGTCCACCGCCCCCGCGCGCCGACAAAGGACGTGTAGCGACGATGGGTCTCGCCGACGGCCCGCGTTATATGTTCGTGGTGTGTTCTTCACTTTCGTATCGATTCGAGCGATAGTGTCGGGCTGGCGCTCCCAAGAGGGGTTGACGTACCCATCACCGAATAACGGGCGGGAGTGTGAGGTCGAGAGGGGATGATAAGCATGGGTTACAGGCAGGTTGATCCAGCAGAGCTGGAGGGTGATGAACTCCGCAGGTGGTATCTTCGGACGCCAGAGGAGATCGATAGTGAGCGATTGCAAAACGAGCAGGCGAGGCGCGATGCCTTCTTCGGGGTTGGTCGCGTGGAGGAAGTTCGATATCTGCGGCCACCAGCGCCAGCGCGCCCCGCCCCGGAGACCCGGACTGCCAATCCGCCGGGCGCGCCGCGAGAAGTGGGCGCGCGAGGAAGCTTTTTCGGAAGCTATGCACCGCTGCCGCAAAGCAGCATCTACATTCAAAGTCTGCCCGCACCGTTAGACCGTGTCGAGCAAACCCTGCCGATGCCCAGTATGTACCAGCTCAGCGACGGCACGATGGTCAGCGGACCGGAGGTCGACCGGATTCATGCTGAACAGAAACGCCGGATGGCCGGCACCGACAGCCCGGAGCCAAGGGGACGCGTCCGCACCTTCAATCGCCTGAAGGATGGCCAAATCCCGCTGGCAGTGCAAATCGAGAAGGGGGAGAGGGAGTTGGACCCGACCTGTCATCCCAACGGGGGCTGGGAACACGATCCGGGTTTTGACAAACGCCCGGAGCGTTCTAGACGGTATGAGACGCAGATTACGCGGAATGCCGGTCTGGACTACGTCGTGCGCAACCTCGGAGAGGCACCCGTGAAGTTCGACGGTTGCGCCGTCTGGGACCCGCGACGTGAACTGCTGGAGGCAAAGGGACCGGGCTACGAAAGCCTCATCCAAGAGGGGAAGAAATACAGGTTCGTCGACCGGATGATAGATGCGGCGGAATCTCAAGGCGACCGTCAGGTCGGCGCGGCCAAGGGGCGGCCGATTGACTGGCATATCGCCGAGCCGCGCGCCTTGAAGTTCTTTGAGGACAGCATCCCGTCGCGTGAGCGAATCGGCTTCATCCACACGCCAGCCCGGTAGGACAGGCCAATGACAGACTCATTCTTCGGCGAGTCAGAATGGGGCCGTTCCTTCGTCTGCGGCTGGGTGCCGAGACGCGAGGGCGTCCTGAGGCTGGCGGAACGGCTCAAGGCCATGGCCGTCGCGCTGGAGGGCATCCAGCCCGGCCTGGGCCGGTTGTGGCCGCAGTTTGCGGCGCGATCGTTGCGACCGGACGATCCTGGATATCTGCTCGACTGCCCGGTCGAAGACCTGGCCCGCCTGCTCGACCGGCGCGCGCGTTCCGCACCGCCCCAGCTTCCTGCCCCCGTTGGTCGGGACGGATACCAGGTGGCGCTCGCGAGCCGGCGTGAGGACGCGATGAGTATGTCTTGCGGGGCAAACATCTGGGTGGACAGTGACCGCTATGCCCTTGATGAGCCCGTCCGCTTATCGATCGACCACGATAGTCCCATCTGGCGGAGCGCAGAGATGGCCCGGCGCATTCTTCTGGGGCTCGTCGACGCTTGGGACGCGGAGTGGGCGACTGCCGGGACGGTCATTCACCTGGGACTCGACGAAGGTCGCGCGCTGATCGCACAACGACAGCCCTGGATGGCCTGGGTTGCGACCGGGCACGAGGCTCCGGCGTTGCGGGTGAGGGACGCAGGCGCGCCGCTGGATGTCCAGGCAGTGCGGGACGGCCTGATGAGCACCTGGGCCTGGCCGCCCGAACTTCCTCAGCCCCCGAAGCCTCGGCTTTCGGAATAGGGCGCAAGGCGGTCAGTTTCCATATGACAGTGACAGGATATCAATTGCACAAATCTGTGCATCTTGAATTCACGCTGGCCGCCAATTACCAATCCACCCGAACGACCGGCCGGGTTTGTACATTATGTTGTCCGAGGTGAAAGCCGATCCGGCGCTGTTGCCAAACTGGCCGAGGCCGTCCCGGCTTGGCTTTCCGGCTCCAGGAAAACCATAATTACCTAACAATAACAATTATTTATGAAACTTTTCCAGCACGCGTCACCCACCAAACCTTCGCGCACCAGACCCACAATGTGCACAGCTGAATATACAGCGACTTGTGACAAACGCGACGACACCCTGCCTGGCAAACCGGGACGTACCGGAGCGCTGGCCGTCATCGGACCGCCTCACTTCAACACCCGGATCTTGATGTTGCGGAACCCCACCTCATCCCCGTGGTTCTGCAGCGCGATGCCGCCCGTGGCACCGGTCGCAAATACCGGCCAGCGCTGGAACTTGCTGGCCGCGACCAGAGCATTGAACTGCGGCGACCCGATCTCGTAGCGGGCGACCTCCATGCCGTTCAGCCAGTGCTGGACCTTGCCGTGATTGACGATCAGGCGGGCCTGGTTGAACTGGCCGACCGGTCGCGTCATGTCCATGCTGGGCGCTACAAGGGCGAACAGGCCGCCAGCCTGTTCCTTCGGCGGTTCGCCGCGGCCGTTGTCGAGGATCTGGTACTCCGGGCCGCTCTCATAGGTCGCCGCGCCCTCCGGAATCACGTGGAACATCACCCCGGAATTGCCGCCCTTGCTGATCCGCCACTCGAACGAGAGCTCGAAGCTGGCGTAGTCGCCCTTGGTGACGATGTCCCTGGCCACTTTGGGGTCGGGGGAGAGGACGCCGTTCTCAGCCCTCCAGCCGGGCCCGATCTCCGCCTGTTTGAAGGCGCGCCAGCCTTCCGTGGTCTTGCCGTTGAACAGCAGCGCCCAGCCGGCCTTCATCTCGGCGCGGGTCAGGGTGTTGTCGGCAGCCAGGGCGCCTGTGGCGAAGGCGGCGAGGGTGAGGCCAAGCATCAGGCGCTTCATGGGGTGATCCTTCAAAGACCCAGTTTCCTGAGTTCGCGCTCCAGCGCCGCCTTGACCGCCTCGGACGGTCCCGGATCGCTGACGCGGGCGACGTTGCCGATGTAGCCGATGTCCTTGAAGCCTGCCTCGGTGGTGTAGTAGGCGCCGATGGTCAGTTTGCGGAAGCTGATGAAGAACGGCGTGCCGTGGAGGCCTTGCAGGGCGGTGGCCCGGTCCGCCGCGCTGGCCTTCAGGACCTTGCGGCCCAGCTCGCCCAGACCCGGCACGATCTTCGAGCGACTGGCCACCTGATCGGGGTAGGGGGCACTCACCCATTCATCGATGAAGTCCGGAATGCCCAGCGCGCTGGCCGAGGGCGCGGTGGCTGACGCCGGCAGGATATAGTCCGCCAGGATCGCCGCGGTTTGCAGCTGGTCCGGCGTCAGGAGGCGCGGCCAGGCCGCCTTGGCCGGCTCCACCAGATTAGGGTCGGTGCCGTAGCCCTTGGCCCCGGGCTTGCCGCCGATTTTTGGCCCATAGACCACCACACCGGCAGCGACTGCCGTCGCCGCGCCGACCACGCCGATCCACTTAATGGCCGTGCGCCGGTCTATCTTCGCGACATAGGGCTTGGGGGCGTCGTCTTCCATCACAGAGCTCCCTGTTTGGCCAGGGTGGCCAGGTGGTCGCTCGACCGCCAGGCCAGCGCCAGGATTGACAGCGTCGGGTTCTTGTCCGGGCTCGACACCAGCACCGCGCCGTCCGTCACGAACAGGTTGGGGACTGCCCAGGACTGGCCGAACTGATTGACCACGGAATCCTTATCGTTGTGGCCCATACGCACGGTGCCGACTTCGTGAATCATCTCGCCGCCCTTGGAGATCGCCTTGCGACCATCGGTCTCGTAGCCCGGCACGGGCGTGCCGCCCAGGCGGTCGATCACCTCCAGGAACGTCTGCACCATGTGCGCCGCCTGGCGGATTTCTGAGTCGCCCCACTTCCAGTGGAACCGCAGCACCGGGATGCCCCACTTGTCCTTCACGGTCGGATCGAGCTCGCAATAGCAGTCGTCGTTGGGGATCATCTCGCCGCGACCATCAAAGCCGATGCCGCTGCCATAGCGGCTGCGCAGTTTGTCCCTCAGGGCGTCGCCAACCAGGTCTTCGTCGTCACCCACATAGCTGCCGATGCCCAGCGACGGCATACGGCGGCCGCCACCGATCTCGATGTGATAGCCGCGCGGGAAGCCCAGCTCCGTCTGCTTCTCATAGCCCCACCAGGGCACATAGGTGTGCTGCGTGCCCTGGCCATCGTCATTGGTGGGCGGCAGGTTCTCAAGGGCGGGAAAGCGCCCCTGTACGCCCAAACCGACGCTATCCATCAAATAGCGCCCGACCATGCCGTTTGTGTTGCCAAGGCCGTCGGGGAATGCGGAGCTCTTCGAGTTCAGCAGGATCCGTGCGGTCTCGCCTGAACCCGCTGCAAGTACGACGGAGCGGGCGGTCACCGAGTGATGCTTGCCCGTCTTTCGATCCACATAGCTGACCCCCTTGGCCTTACCCACCTTGTCCAGGTCGACCTGATAGACCAGTGCATCGGTGGTGATCGTCAGGTTGCCCGTGGCCATCGCTGGCGGCAGCAGCACTGTGGTGCTCTGGAAATTGGCCCCGATCGAACAGCCGCGTCCGCAAGGCGTCGCAAAGATGCAGGTGTTGCGGCCTTCCATGGCTTGCGTGACCACGGCCCCATGCATCGGGATCACCGGTATGCCCATGTCCCGAAAGGCGCGTTCGTAGAAGATCTCGAACGCGCGCGGCGGCGCTGACTCCATCAGGCATCCAGCGGGCGAATCCGGCGTGTTCAACAGACCCCGTGGCGCGGCTGCGCCTGACACCCCGATCAGCCGTTCGGTCCTGTCGTACCAAGGGGCCAGATCGTCATAGGCGATGGGCCAGTCATACCCCAGGCCGTCGCGGCTGCGGGGCTTGAAGTCCAGCTCGCCGAAGCGCAGGGCGATCCGCCCCCAGTGGTTGGTGCGACCGCCCAGCATACGTGGCCGCCACCACATGAAGGGCTCGGAACCCTTCGCAACCGTGAAGGGCTCGTTCGGAACCTCCCAGCCGCCATCCACGGTCGCATCGTAGAAGCCGAAGGGTTTGTCCGGTGTGCTGGAGCCTCGCAAGGGGGCCTGCGCCGGAATATTGAACATCGGCGTCTCTGTGGCCGGATCGTAGTAGCGCCCTGCCTCCAGCATCAGAACCTTCAGTCCTGATCGGGTCAGATGGTAGGCGCTCATCCCGCCGCCTGCTCCGGAACCGACGATGATCACGTCATAGGATTCTGTCGCCACAGCTTTTTTCCCCGGACACGACGATGCTCGCAGCTACGGTGGCGCCTTTGTCGGCAACCGCCAACCGCCTTCGAGACAGTCTGCGTCGCATCGCGTTGTGCCTCGGATGTGTCCACGGGGTCACCGCGCGGTAGAATGCTCCAGCGTCACTTCGCTGAACTGTATCAGGGCGGCCACGTCCGAGAAGTTGGCGACATCGGCCTGCAGGCGTTCAGCATTTGGGAACAGTGCCCGCTCATAGGCCTCCCGCGATTCAATCAGGAAGCTGCAGATGGTGACATAGGTCGAGGCTGGCCATGGTGCGCCAGGAGAGACGCCGCGTTCGACAGTCACGGACTTGAGCGCGCTGCCGAGCATCCCGATGGCCATCGGGATATGTACGGTTTCGTAGTAGACATGATCAAATCGACCGCCTGCAGTGGCGGGATACAGCAGGTTGACCTTGATCATGTGGCGGGTCCGGATGGCCGTGTCGTCAGCATTGTGAGGTCCATTGCCTCGACCAGCTCCAGGATTGTCCCGTCCGGGTCTTTGAAGCAGACAAAGCGTCCGCCGCTGGGCTGACCGTCGATCACCACCCGGGCCGGCGGGCCAATCAACTCGACACCCATTTCTGACAGGGTTGCGAGGTCCGCATTCATGTCAGTCGTCGACAACGCCAGGCGCGCCAGTCCGTAGTGATAGAGATGCGCGTAGGGAGGTGCGGGGTCGCGTGGCGTTTCCCATTCCAGCAGATCTATCACCACCGGATGCGCCGCACCGTCCAGCGCCATCAGCCCGCCCCTTACGCGGTAAGGCGGCATGCCGACAGCGGCCGCAACCTCGACGCTGTTGGTCTCGGGAACTCGCCAGACCAGCTTGAACCCTAAAGCCTCATAGAACGTCCTGGAACGATCAAAATTCGAGACGTTTATATTGACGTGGACCATGCCTGAGATGTGAAATCGCGTCGTCATATCTAGCTTGGCCTTCTGCTTAGGTCAGTCGCGCGGGGGAACGTAGCCGGCGGTCACGGACATGGAGTTGTCCACGACGATCCGCTGGCCATTGATAAAGCGCGACTCGTCGCTGGCCAGAAAAAGCACCGTCGCGGCGATATCGTCGGGCGCGCCCAGCGGGCTTGCGCCGTGCGGAGACGTCCGGGTCGACGGCGCGGCGGCAACGGCAATTACCTTGGCACCGAACTCCCGGACCATCGGGGTATCGATGCCTGAAGGGTGTACGGAATTGCACCGGATGGCCATGCCACCCTGGGCGCAGTGGACGGCGACCGACCGGGTCAGCGCTTCCACCGCGCCCTTGGCGGCGCAATAGGCGGCGACCAGGGACTCGCCCTGGATAGAGGCGATGGAGGCCATGTTGATGATCGAGCCGCCGCCGGACGCCCTCATCGCTGGAATGGCATGCTTGCAGCCGAAAAACGTGCCGTCAGCGCTGACAGCCATGACGAACCGATAGTCCGCTTCGCTGGTCGTCTCTACGGTACCCGCCTCGACAACCCCCGCGTTGTTAACCAGCACATCCAGACGACCGTAGTCGGACATCACCAGAGCGACCAGGGCTTTCCAGCCGGCCTCCTCGCGCACATCTTGTCGGATGAAACGCGCCGAAGTGCCGATCTCGCTGGCGACACGCTCTCCGTTGGTCGTGTCGACGTCCGTGAGAATGACCGTTGCACCCTCCGCGGAAAACAGCCTGGCATCTGCTTCGCCCAGCCCCTTTGAGGCACCGGTGATGATGGCGACCTTGCCTGCAAGTCTGTTCACAGGAATGCGCTCCTACGGGATGTCAGATCGGTCTCCGCCGGCGCCATTGTGAAATCAATGTTCGAATTGACCGGTAGCTGGTTCGTTCGCATCTGGATGTCTCCCCGGAATTCCTTGTTGCTGCGTCTATCTAGTCACGCGTCGCTCATGCCTATGGAACCTCGAACAGATTGAACCGCGTGCCACAGATGTCGACCCGATCTTCCCTCACATAGCACCCCCGTTCGCGCGCCTTGCTCAGGATGTGGCGGCGATCGCGTACCGCGAGATCCAGCCCGCCCAGACCTGCGCCGCGATTGTCGGTAGCCTCAACGAACCTCAGTGTGGCGTTGTTCAGGGTGATGGCAAGGGTCCCATCGGCAGTGGTAACGGGAAGCCCCAGAACCTTGGCCCAGAGTTCCGCGAGCAACAGAGGGTCCGGGCCTTGCAACTCCACACCGATCATATCGACAGTCACATCCTGACGGACCTTGTCTTCCCAGCCGTGTCCGCCGACCGGCATCCAGTGGCCGGTGAGGTCCTCGTGCTTGTCCCACTCGACCTCAAGGAAGGCCGCGATCATGTCGCCAGGGTGCAGCTGGCAAAGGTTCCAGCCGTCGCGCTGGGACTCGTAGGCGACCCGGACCTTGTTTTCGAGCGCGTGGGTCCGCACGGCCTGTTGATTGGCAAAGGTGTCCGCCTGGGTGATCACCATATAACCACCGTCGCCGCCGCGCCGGTCCAGATAGCGGCCGCCGGCGGTGCCCTCTCGCAGAGGCGCGACCACTTCGAGGAAGTTGCGGCCAATCGGCAGCAGCGTGTTTTCCAGCCCGAAGGCACCCACGCCCGGGTCTACATAGCATCGCTCCAGCCCAAGGATGTCGGTAAGGTCCTGAATGGCAGGCTCCAGCTTGTGGGCCACCAGACAGATCTGTCGCAGCTGGATCGTCATGGACTTGGCTCCCCGGTTTCAAGCCAGCCTCACCGGCTGGACGTTTATGACTGTTAGGCCCAGTGTTCGCAGCTGACGGGCGTCGGCGACAGCGGGAACTTGAATTCCAGGCTGCAGGTCGGGCAAGAAACGCGGGAGACGACCATGGCCTACGAAGACATCCTTTACCGAGTCGACGGCGGGGTCGCTGTCATCACGCTCAATCGACCGGACAAACTGAACGCCTGGCGCGCCGAGATGGAGCGCGAACTCCGGTCCGCCATGCGGGACGCGGGCGCGGACCCGACGGTGAGGGTGATTGTACTGACCGGCGCGGGGCGCGGCTTCTGCGCCGGCGCTGACATGAACGGTTTGCAGTCCACGGTCGCGGCGGGCCAGGCGCGGGCCGGCTCGACACCGGCGCCTGCCGCCCCGGGGCCGGCACCATTCGACGCGTCCAGTCGTGGTGACTATCAGCGTCAATATTCGTATTTCCCGGCGGTGCCAAAGCCGATCATTGCGGCGATCAACGGTGCCTGCGCGGGCCTGGGGATGGTCATGGCGCTATATGCGGACATGCGGTTTGCGTCCGACGCCGCCGTGTTCACCACAGCCTTTTCGCGCCGGGGTCTGATCGCGGAGCACGGGATTTCGTGGCTGCTGCCAAGGTTGGTGGGCATGGCGCATGCCGCCGATCTGCTGTTCAGCGCGCGCAAGATCCGGGCACCTGAAGCGCTGGCCATGGGACTGGTCAGCCGCGTGATCCCGTTGGCGGACTTTGAGGCCGAGGTGATGGTCTATGCCCGGATGCTGGCGACCGAGGTGTCGCCACGCTCGTTGGGCGAGATCAAGCGCGAGATCTGGGACGCTCAGTTCCAGGGGCTGGGCGAAGCCATAGATGCCGCCAATGCCGATATGGCGGGGAGCTTCGTGTCCGAGGACTTCAAAGAAGGTGTGGCGCATTTCGTGGAAAAGCGCGCGCCGGCTTTCACCGGTCGATAGTTCTCAACCACAGGACATTCTCATGCCCGTGACCGAAACCAGCGCCCCGATGGGCTACAATGTCGTCGCCGTCGAGGCGTGGATCGGCCAACATGTGCCGTCGCTGCGCCTGCCATTGATCTGGACAAGGCTGGAGGGGGGCCACTCCAACCTGACCTATCGGATCGAGGATGCTCACGGCCAGGCAGCGGTTATCCGCAGGCCGCCTTTGGGTGAGTTACTCCCTAAAGCCCATGACATGGCGCGCGAGTGGTCGCTGATCCGCGCTCTGTCGGGTACCGCGGTGCCCGTGCCAGCGGCTCTGGGCTTCTGCGACGATGTATCGGTGACGGGTGCCAGGTTCTACGTGATGGGCCACATCGACGGTCACCCGCTTTACAATTCCGACGACACTCGGCGCTGGGTCCCGGAGGACTGCCGGACGGCGATGGCACACTCGTTCATCGACGCCTTGGCCAGCCTGCATGCTCTGGATCCGGACGAGGTGGGATTGGGCGATCTGGGCAAGAAGGAGGGCTACATCGCTCGTCAGCTGAAGACCTGGTACCGATCGTGGACCGCCTCGGTCGAGCCGGCCCAGCTGGATGACCCGCGAGCCCACAGCCTGCAGGAATACTTTCTGGCCAATGTCCCCGTTCAGGGGCCGGCCCGGGTCGTTCATGGCGACTATGGGGTTCACAATTGCCTAGTCGGGCCGGACGGCACGGTGGCGGCGGTGGTGGACTGGGAAATCTCGACGCTGGGCGATCCGTTGGCCGATCTGGCCTATGCGCTGAACCAATGGCCGGATCCGACTGACGCCCTTCCGCCAAAGCCGGAGGGTGCCACGGCGCCGCCGGGGTTCCCCAGTCGAAGTGCCCTTGCACAACGCTATGCAGACCGCACGGGTCGCGATCTGTCACATCTGGATTACTATATTGGCTTCAATCGCTGGAAATCAGCCTGCATCGTACACGGGGTATATGCCCGTTACATGGAGGGCAAGAAGGGCACCGAGGGAGTCGATCTGGCGGGTCTGCTTCAAAGCATTGATCGCAGCCTTGAACTGGCCGACGAGGCGGTCGCGCGACTGCGCGCCCGAGCTTAACGCAGGCTCTGCAGCAGGGGCAGGGGTTCCATCCCCCAGCGCCTTGCGGAAGGTGTTGTGGTAGTGGTGCAGCGGTGCCTCGTTGCGCCCCAGGATCACGGTCTTCTGAAGGCCGGCGTTCAGCGCAGTCTGGGTGGAAACGGCCAGCGCATAGTCCTCCTCCATGACCACGCGCCCAAATCCTGCTGCAAACTCCGCCGGGGCCTCGGGATTGGCGGCAAGGTCGGAAGGTTCAAAATAGTATCCGATCTGGGAGATCGAACGGCCGGGGTCCTCTGCGTCCGGATAGGCGCGCACGACCGCGATCCCGCGCTCGCTGACATTGATGACGATATTCGGGAACAGGAAATAGACCGGAAAGCCGCCGGCGACGACATTCCAGCCTGACGCGGGCTGGCCCCGCATCTCATCGATGCCCTTTTTGCACAGCACCATCCGATGGTTGCGGGCATAGGACCGGTACGACAGCACATCGCCGTGGAAATTCCCGGCCAAGGTGTCTTTGTGCAGGCGCTTGAAATGATAGGTTTCGCCAAACGTGTCGGTGGCCAGTTTCCAGTTCATTTTCATGTCGACTGTTTGCTCCGTTCCGAGCACGTATCGGTCCCAACCCCAGCTTTCGAAGTCGTCGGCCAGGCCTTCGAAGACGGCGTCGGTATCAATTACGCCATCTGGGTCGAGGTGGACGACCAGGAAGCCGTATCGCTCTGCCGCGGGCAGTTCGATCAGGCCCAGGCAGGCCTTGTCGATGTCGCCGAAGTGGTCTTCCATCGGCACCCCGATCAGCGCACCGGAATTGTTATAAGTCCAGGCGTGGAACCGGCAGGAAAACCGGGACCGCTTCCCGCGCTTCTCGTGCTCGATGACGGGTCCCCGGTGGCGGCACGAATTCAGAAAAGCCCGAACCTTGCCGTCGGCGCCGCGGGTCAAAAGGACCGGGACACCCAGGTCGTTGTTGGTAAGAAAGGTCCCGGGACCTGGAAGGTCGCCACTCATGCCGACGACCTGGGGGTAGTCACGAAAAAGCACCTGCCGCTCATGCGCCATGTGCTCACGGCTGGTGTAGACATCCGCCGGGGAGAGCCGCAGGCCTCCGGCGTCGAAATTGACGCCTGCGTCCAACTGAGAAATCAGTTCCTGAATGACCTCAACCTGGACCGGATGTCGCATCGATGCCCCCGCCGTGTGACGGTACAGTATCTCCCGGGCCCAAGTCTGTCATCGGCCTGAAACGGTGTCGGCAGGCGACGCAATTGTCGCTCGCGACATTCTGGAGATCTGACCGCTACAGGGGCATCCAGTTACCGTGGGCCCCATAAGGAATGCGACGCGGCATGGTGACCGTCGCCGCCGGCGGACCGGCGAAGTCCTGCGCATTGAGAATTACCAACTGAGACTCGTCCATAGCCTCATCGTGCTTCAGCGCCATGACCCAGCCATCGTCTTCCGCTTTGGCCCCCTCGCGCGGAATGAAGATCGGCTCGCCCAGTCGGCTGGAGGCACCAAAGTCGCGGGTGGTCCGGCGCCCCGTTTCCAGATCGTATTTGTAGAGATACTGGCCGAGCGTCAGGGTCGGGGCCCTGGCGTTCAGGCTGGCGGTGTAGCCGAACTGAGCCTTCAAGCCGATCAGCCTGTCGTTTACCCGCGGGAAGTCGGCGGCTGCGTCGTCGATCTGCTCTTCTTTTACCGTGCCGCCGACCAGATCGATGGTCCAGCGCCAGAGCCGCCCGGTGGTGGCCTCGCCGCCGTACAGATTCTCGAACCCGCCTACCATCGCCTCTTCCTGCCGACACACGTGGATCACGATGGATTCGCCGTCTTCGTAGGCATTGACCGGATGAAACACATAGCAGGGGTTGATCTCGAACCAGCGGACCTGACCACCGGCACCATTGCGCGCCATCACGCCCAGCCGCGCCCCGGCCTCACGGCGGAACGCCAATGGCGGTTCGCCTTTCATGGCCGCCTTGAGATCGAACACCACGGGCAGGTCCATGAAGACCACGTGGTTACGGGTGATATTCCAGTCGTGCATCATCACCGGATTGGGCAGGTCGATGGGCTGGGCCTCGACCATCAGGCCTGCAGCATCGACGCGGTAGTAAGTCAGGTAAGGCGCGCGTGCGAGTTGGTAGCCAAAAAACAGCAGCTCTCCTGTTTCGGGGCACGCGCGCGGGTGTGCCGTCATCGAACCTTCCAGCTTGCCACCAAAGGTATGGGCACCCACGGTGTTCAGATCGCTGTCCACCTTCCACGGCAAGTGGGCTTCCTCGAGCGCCAGCATTTGGCCGGCGTGGCGGATGACGTTGGTGTTGGCCGGTGACGCCGCAGGATCGAACATCCCGCCCATCAGGTTCAAGTCGCCGTCGAAGTAGGGGGTGCGTACGAACCGGTTGCGATACTGGGCCCGGCCGTTCTCCATGCGAACCGAATGCAGCATGCCAGTGCCGGCAAACCAGTGATCGCTGTGGCCGGAGCGCGGGTTCATGCCGGCGCGCACATAGGAGCCGTCAAGCTCCCTTGGGATTTCTCCAGTCACGGTGAGCGGACCGGCGTCTATCTCGTCCAGAACCGGCGCCCAGTTGCCCTGCAAATGCCAAGCGACGGCTTCGGATGTTTTTACGGGGGCGTTCATCGCGGGTTTCCTCGGGTCAGGACTATGTTGTTGGCTGTAGCGTCTCGCAGACAGCCGTCGTTGCCAAGGGTCTTCTCCGCCCGACGTTTGTAGCTAGCAGCTTGCGATCCCGGGCACCCACGTTCAACTACGCTCCTGGAAATCGGGAATGCGACTCATGAGCGGCGGGCCGGTAGATTTCGATTATCTGGAAACCTACGCAGGCGGCGACCGGCAGGTGATCGCTGAGGTGCTGGCGTTGTTCCAGGGGCAGGCCGCAGTCTGGGCTGCGAAATTGTCCGGTCCGGGTGATGGCTGGCGTGACCTCAACCATACGATCAAGGGCGCGGCGCGGGGAATCGGTGCCGTGGCGCTGGGAGATGTCGCAGATCGCGCCGAGACCGGTGACCCGTCCATGGCCTCAGAGGTTCATTCGGCGCTGGATGAAGTGTTGGCGGCGATTCAAACTTACGCGAGTCTCAAATTATAAGAATATGTTTTGTATAGGTTTCCAGCAGCAGACTGAAAGGGATGCCATCACGCGTCTGGAGTATGGCCTTATGCTGCAGGAGATCTTCGGGCGGGGATGCGACCGGCTCAAGAGCGGCCGCCCGACGGTCGTTCCATTCTGGCGGCAAAGGTTCGAACAACAGCTTCGACGACAGGGTCCTGCGTTGGAAGCCCAGGGCCCTGACCACTACACCGAACGGGGTCTCGCCGACCAACAGCTGCGCGTTCATCTCGTCTGACAGCCGATCCGGCAGATACCAGTTGTCGGCCCGGCATAGCACCAACTCACCGCACATCAGATCCACGCGGCGATGCCGGACCGCCACGTCGTCCTGTGCACCCATTTGGTGCCGGATGGCTTCAAACTCCCGTTCACTGTCCACAATGCTCACTTTCCGCGCCCGGATGCGCGGCGAGGTGGAATCGCGGCGGTCGCAGAGCGATTGCAGGACCGCCGTCGCACTGTCGTGACTTAGCAGGTCAGCATTGAGAGCCTGGACTTGCGCCGTCATCCTGCGACGCTCAGCAAGGCGCGGCACCGTTAATTCCGGGCGTTCCTCGGTCAGCATCAGATGCCTGCGCCGTTATCGATGGCGCGGAGCGCGTCCTCGTGAGCGATTGCCTCTGCCTCGATCCAGCTGATGAACGCCTTCACCTGTGGCAGCCGGCCCTTGGCCTTGGGATGGACCAGATAGTAGGCGAAATCGACCGCGGTCGAAATCTGCAAGGGGGCGACAAGCCGACCCGCATCCAGGTCGGCCTGTGCCAGGGTGCGCTTGGCCAACGCCACGCCGCGACCGTTGGCTGCGGCCTCGATCACCAGGCTGGATTGGTTGAAGCGCGGGCCACGGTGGCCATCGATGCCGCGCAAGCCCCGCGCCGTCAGCCACATGGGCCAGTCTGGACAGCTGTCGTCGATTTCAGGTGAGCCATCGTGCAGCAGGATGTGATTTGCCAGATCCTCGGGGTACTCCAGAGGTTGCTCTGCCAGCAGGGACGGACTGATAACCGGGATCACGGTCTCGCTGACCAGCCTTTTCACTTCAAGGCCAGGATAGCGGCCGGCCCCGTACCGCAGCGCCAGATCGACTTCTCCGGCGCTGAGATCGACCAGTTCCATGCCGGCGTTCAGCCAGACGTCGACCTGCGGATGCACCCGTTCAAATGCCCCCAGCCGGGGTGCCAGCCATTTGGCCGCGAAAGAGGGCGGGGCGGTGATGGTCAGGCGGCGCCCGTCGACCGCAGCTGTCAGTAGGGACGCGGCTTCGGCCAGGCGGTCAAAGGCCTCCCGCAGGGCGGGAAGTGCGGTCTGGGCGGCGTCAGTCAGCAACAAGCCCTTGGGCGTGCGCTTGAAGAGGGCTGCGCCGACATAGTCCTCGAGGTTCTGGATCTGCTGGCTGACGGCACCGGGGGTCACGGAAAGTTCGTCTGCGGCGCGGCTGAAGTTCAGATGGCGTGCGGCGGCCTCGAACGCCCGCAAGGCGTTCAGTGGCGGCAGCCGACGTCGCTGTTGGTTCCGATCCATCAAGTTTTCCTGACAACCCGGGCAGAAGTCCTTGGGTTGCGAATTGGGCGCTTGCGACCCTTATTGCAAGCATCTGCTGGTGTGTCGGCCCTTTTGCCAGTTGGTGGTTCGCGAGGGCGAGACCGTTTCGTCAGTCAAGGAATTTGGGCCTTTGGTGTCGTGAGAGAAGCTATTCATGGTTCAGCGTCGCGACAGAACAACGCGATCAGGTCGCCTGGTCGTGTTGGACAGCACCCGGCCCGTCCGTATGATCGGTCGGGTTTGGCTGGTGGGCGCAGGCCCCGGCGATCCCGAACTGTTGACGATCAAGGCGCTCAAGGTTCTGCAGTCTGCGGACGTGGTCGTTCACGACGGCCTGGTATCCGACGAAATCCTGGCGATGTCGCCCGCCGCTGCGCGCCGCATTTCCGTGGCAAAGCGCAAATCCAGGCATTCCTACAGCCAGGACGAAATCAACCGGATGCTCGTGGCGTTCGCACTACAGGGTCTGGACGTGGTCCGACTGAAGGGCGGCGACCCGTTTATCTTCGGTCGTGGCGGCGAGGAACTGGAAGCCTGCCGGGAGGCCGGGATAGAGACCCACGTCGTACCGGGCGTGACGGCGGCCTTGGCCGCCAGCGCAAGCGCGGGCGCGCCCTTGACCCATCGCGGTCTGGCTCAAGCCGTCACCTTCGTCACAGGGCATTCGGCGAAGGGCAACGAACCCGATCTGGACTGGACCAGCCTCGCCAAGGTCAACCATACCGTGGTGATCTACATGGGCCTGTCCATGGCGGCGCTGATCGCCGCGCGACTGATGACGGCCGGCCGTTCCGGATCCACGCCGGCGCTGATTGTCGAAAACGCCAGCCGTGCTGATGAACGCCGAGTGGTGACGACGCTGTCTGAATTGGCAGAATCTGCCGCTTCGCTGGATGGTCCCGCCATGCTGATCGTCGGCGAAGCTATGGCATTGGCGCAAGTGCCTGCCTTCCCCGTTCGCTGGGAAGGAGGGCCGCCCGCCGAAGAGCGGGGGGTGGAGGTGGCGAAATCAAGCACCGCACCCGGTGTCGCCATCTCCACCGTACGCTATACAGACGGTCCCTCTCACCCGCTACGCGTGGGAGGCAGGAGTTGAAAGCGCTCACAGCCAATCGGCTCTCTGACGGCGACGTGGTATTCTGGAATTCCGGCCAGTGGGTCGAGCGTTTTGCTGACGCCCAGCTATTCGTTGATGACGATGCCGCTGGACCCGACGCCGAAGCTGCGGGCAAGGCCCAGTCCACTGTTGTGATCGATGTCTATCTGATCGACCTGATCGAGTCCGAAGGCTTCTGGGCGCCGCTCAGCTATCGCGAGCGAATCCGGGCGCTCGGCCCGACCAACCATCTTCATCACGGCAAGCAGGCCGAAGGCGGCGCCATGATCGAGGCGTTGCAGCACGCCCACGGCGCGGCGCGGTCCACCGGACGTGTCAATCTCATCAAGCGGACCAAGTAGAAGCCGATGTATCAGTACGACGCTCTCGACAGGGAAATGGTGGCCGACCGCGCTGCCGAGTTCCGTGGCCAGGTAGCCCGCCGGTTGTCCGGTGAGCTGACCGAAGATCAGTTCAAACCGCTGCGGCTGATGAACGGCCTCTATCTGCAGCTTCACGCCTACATGCTGCGGGTTGCGATCCCCTATGGGGCTCTCAATCCGACCCAGTTGCGCAAGCTGGCCGGGATTGGTCGCACCTATGACAAGGGTTATGGCCACTTCACCACGCGCCAGAACCTGCAGTTCCACTGGATCAAGCTGCGCGACACGCCGGATATTCTGGATCATCTGGCCAGCGTCGACATGCATGCAATCCAGACGTCCGGAAACTGCATCCGTAACGTCACCGCCGACCCCTATGCCGGCGCAACGGCGGATGAGGTGGATGATCCGCGCGTGTGGGCTGAAGTGTTGCGCCAGTGGTCGTCATTCCACCCGGAATTTTCGTTCCTGCCGCGCAAGTTCAAGTTTGCGATAACGGCGTCGCCGAAAGACCGCACGGCGGCCCGCGTACACGACATCGGCCTGGTCATGCGGCAGGGCCGCGATGGAGCGCTGGGCTTTGAGGTGATCGTCGGCGGCGGGATGGGGCGCACGCCCTATGTTGGGCCGACCATCCGCGAGTTTCTGCCGGTCGATCAGTTGCTGTCATACGTCGAGGCGATCCTGCGCGTCTACAATCGCCACGGCCGCCGGGACAACAAGTATAAGGCGCGGATCAAGATCCTGGTCGCTGCGCTCGGAACCGAGGAATTTACCCGCCAGGTCGACGCTGAATGGGCCAAAATTGGTGAGGGGGCCAACTTGCCCGAGGCCGAGGTCGCCCGCATCCGAGCCGCCTTTGCGCAAACCGCTTTTGAAACTTTGCCGACGCGATCCGAGGCCTTCGAAGCCGCCCGCGCTGCAACATCGGGCCTGGCGCGGTTCGCCCGCAATAACCTGAAGCCCCACAAGCGCGCCGGCTACACTATTGTCGAGATCAGTTTGAAGGGGATTGGCGAGACCCCTGGCGATGCCTCATCGGAGCAGATGGAGGTCGTGGCTGATCTGGGCGAGCGCTATGGCCAGGGCGACATCAGGGTGACCCACGAGCAGAATCTGGTCCTGCCACACATCAAGCTCGACGACGTGCCGGCGGTCTGGGCGGCGTTGAAGGGTGCCGGTATCGCGACGCCGAACGTAAATCTGATCAGCGACATCATCGCCTGTCCGGGGCTGGATTATTGCGCGCTGGCTAATGCGCGGGCGATCTCAATCGCTCAGAACATCGCCGAGAAGTTCCGCGATCAGGACCGCGCCGAAAAGGTCGGCGAGCTGAAGATCAAGATCAGTGGCTGTATCAACGCTTGCGGCCACCACCATGTCGGCCACATCGGCATTCTGGGCGTCGATAAGAAGGGCGAGGAGTTCTACCAGCTGACCCTGGGGGGATCCGGCGCGGAAGATGCGTCTCTCGGGGCGATGTTGGGCCCGGCGTTGCCTTACGAAAAAGTCGCCGAGGCGGTGGATACTCTCATCGAGGTCTATCTGCGCGAGCGCAAGGGCGACGAGCGGTTCCTGGATACCTTCAGGCGCACTGGCGTCGCCGCCTTCAAGGAGGCCGTATATGCCGACGCTCATTGAGCTGAAGGATGGCGTGGCTCAGGTCGCTGAAGACGCGTTCCTCCATGTGGCCGACGATCAGGACCTGGCGGGCGGTGATGTGATTGTGTCGCTGAGCCGGTTTCAGGCTGAGGGCGAGAGCCTGCTGTCCGACGGGCGGCGGGTCGGTGTTCGTCTGGAGGCCGGCGAGGCGGTCGAGGCTCTGGCCTATGATCTGTCGCGTCTGGCGCTGGTGGCGCTGGATTTTCCAAAGTTTGGTGATGGCCGGTCCTTTTCCAACGCGCGCCTGCTGCGTGAGCGATATGGGTTCAAGGGCCAGGTGAGAGCCGTGGGCGATGTGCTGCGCGAGCAGGCCGGGTTCATGGTGCGGGTGGGTTTCGACGCCTTCGAACCGGCGGACGGTGCCAATTCCAACGAGTGGCAGGCGGCCACCCGGCGGTATCACCATGTCTACCAGCGGTCCGCCGATGGGCGCACGCCGACCTTTCTGGAGCGGCTGTCATGAGCCTGGCCTTCGACGCCCATGAACATGCGCAAAGCCTCGCTGCGCGGCTCGACGCTGAGCTTCGGCATGCCGATCCGCGCACTATCCTGAAGGCAGCAGTCGCGCACCTCGGTGACAAATTGGCGCTGGTGTCGTCGTTCGGCGCGGAGTCGGCGGTGCTGCTGGATATCGCCGCCAAGGTGAACCCAGACATTGCTGTGTTGTTTCTGGATACCGGCATGCTGTTCGGCCAGACGCTGGACTATCGCCGCGGATTGGCGGAACGCCTGAACCTGACCAATGTCCGCGACCTACGCCCAGCGCACCAGGATCTTGCCACCGGCGACCCGCAAGCGAAGCTATGGGAAACCGACACCGACGCCTGCTGTCACATCCGCAAGGTCCTGCCGCTGGACAAGGCGTTGGGCGAGTTCGACGGCTGGATCACGGGCCGCAAGCGGTTCCACGGTGGTGATCGGATGAACCTGGCGGTGGTCGAAGCCTCTGAGGGCAAGCTGAAATTCAATCCGCTGGCCAACTGGGGCAAGGAAAATCTCGACGCCTACATCGCGGAGCATCAACTGCCGGCCCATCCGCTGGTGTCCCAGGGCTTTCCGTCCATTGGTTGCTGGCCCTGCACCCAACCGGCGGCAGAAGGCGAGGATGTTCGCGCCGGGCGCTGGAAGGGACTGGACAAGTCCGAGTGCGGTATCCATCTGGCGCGTGCGCCGGGCACGCCGAACAATATCGGCGGCGATATCTAGGGTTTCAGGATGAATGACGTGACTCTGGCTCAGCCTGCTCTCAAGGCGTCGGGTGCCTTTTTCGTGGAGACGGTGACCTGGGTCCAGCACTGGACCGAGAGCCTGTTCTCATTCCGCACGACGCGCGATCCTGGCTTCAGGTTCTCCAGCGGCCAGTTCGTGATGGTCGGGTTGATGAAGGACGACGGCAAGCCGCTGGTGCGCGCCTATTCTATCGCCTCGCCGTCGTGGCACGAGGAGCTGGAGTTCTATTCGATCAAGGTGCCGGATGGCCCACTGACGTCGCGGCTACAGAACATCAAGGTGGGCGATCAGGTGCTGATCGGCCGCAAGCCGACGGGGACGCTGGTGCTTGACGGGCTGAAACCCGGCAAGCGGCTCTATATGCTGGGTACGGGAACCGGTCTGGCGCCTTGGCTGTCGCTGGCGCGCGACCCGGAGGTCTATGACCGCTTCGACGATGTGATCGTGACCCACACCGTGCGCGCCGTGGCGGACCTGAACTATGCCGATCTGCTGGGACATGAGCTGGCGGAGGACGAGATCCTGGGCGAATTGATCGGGCCCAAGCTCAGATACTATCCGACTGTGACGCGCGAGCCGTTCAAGACCCAGGGCCGGATCACCAATCTGATCGCTTCGGGCCAGCTGTTCCGCGATCTGGACTTGCCGCCATTTGATCCGGCGGTGGACCGGATCATGCTGTGCGGCGGGCCTTCGGTGCTGGCTGACCTGAAGCAGCAGCTGCTGGACCTGGGCTATGTCGAGGGATCGTTGGCCAGTCCGGGCGATTTCGTGCTGGAGCGGGCGTTCGTCGAGACCTGAGGGGCTTGCGCCAGGATGAACGCTGCACGGGTCGCGACGTCGGCCTTGGGCACGACCACGGGCAGGTAGCCAAGGGTCGGTAAAATGCTGAGGATCAGGTCAAACGTGCGTTCCGCCTCGGCCCAGTCCTGGCGGCGTTCGGCGTCGGTCTCATAGATCTCTCGCCAGGGCGGGAAGATGAACACCTTGGCATTGTAACGGCGGGTGCGAACCGCTTCGATAAGTTTGGGCGTGGGAGTTGCCCCATTCGCGCCGAAGCTGTCCATGATCCCACGATCGAAGAATACTCGACGGGTTTCCCCGACCCGCCCATCGAACGCTGCGATGTCGCGCGCCACCGTCAGGTCCACAAAGCGATCGTTGTCGATCCACGGCACGCCCGAACCACCGGCCTCCACCTGCTCGCGGATCACGGCGCGGGCGGATTCCTCGACGAACCGCTCGCCCAGGCTCTGCAACTGGCGAATGAGCGTCGTCTTGCCCACGCCGGGGCCACCGGTGAAGACGAAGAAGTTGGGTTTGTGAATCATCGCGTTGTTTCCCGCCCCATAAAAAGGGGTGGGGAAAATCTACTTCGGCGGGCAGCCGGTGAAATTGCCGACTTTGACCGCGGTCAGTGTCGCCAGGTTCAGCTTCTGGATGGGCTTCATCGAGGCGGGACCGTGGCCGGTGTACAGGTCCACGCGTTTGCCCTTGATCGCGCCGCCCACATCGGAGGCATACCAGTAGCCGTCGTGATTGCCACCGTCGGGCATTTTCAAGCCGACGGTTTCCTTGATGAAGATCACGGTACGGCGCGGAATGATCGACTTGTCCACGGCGATGGTGCGCATCGGCACGACGCGGCACCCCAGGCTGTCGAGAGCGCCGACGCCCTTGGCACCGGCGTAATAGAGGGTGGCCTTCACGTCGAATACGCCGGTGCCCGGCAAAGTGCCCGACACGATAGACGTTATCAGGTCGCCAACAGGGTCGCCGGTCGCAGCTTGTGCGCCAAACGAAACGGAAAGTGCGGAAAGGGTTGCCAGAGCGGCGAGGCGGCGTCGCATGGACGGCGTCCTCCTTCGTCGGTTAACTGGAGTAGCGGAGTCCTACCCGCTAAGGCCCAACGGGGCAACACCGCAAAGCCATTGCGACGAGCGGCCTGAGAAAATCTCGTAACTCTGTTCGAGGACATCAATTGCCTGGCAAGCGTATTTTGGTCACATGGGCGGGAAATTCCAGGAGGATATCGTCGTGAAAATCTATGGGGATAGCATCTCCGGGAATTGCCTAAAGGTGGCCTGGACCGCTGATTCCCTTGGCCTCGCCTACGACTGGATCGAAGTCGACATCATCAAGGGTGAGAGCCGTACCCCGTCGTTTCTGGCGATGAATCGAGCCGGACAGGTGCCTGTCGTCGTCCTTGATGATGGCCGCGCCCTGTCGCAGTCGAACGCGATCATCCTGCATCTGGCGGAGGGTTCGGCGCTCATTCCTGATGACGCCTATGACCGGGCCAGAATGCTGGAATGGATGTTCTGGGAACAGTACAGTCACGAGCCCTATGTGGCCGTGGCGCGGTTTCAGGTCAGGTATCAGGGCCGGTCGGTGGCCGACCTTGAGCCCGGACTGGTGGAACGCGGCAAGGCGGCGCTTCAGCGGCTGGAGGATGGTCTGGCGGCGTCCAGCTTTCTGGTTGGCGAACGTCTCAGTCTGGCTGATGTGGCCTTGGTCGCCTACACGCGGATGGCTGGCGAGGGCGGTTTCGAGCTCGCGGAATATCCACGCGTGATCGCGTGGATTGCAAAGGTCGAGCAGGGCCTGAACATTACCTGAGATAGCTTGCTTTCGGGGCGGCCTCTGGCGAAAACGTCAGCCATGAAACCGTTGGCGTTCGCTGCACTCGCTGTTCTGATCACGGGCATTCCGGCCCCTGTTCTGGCCTGGGGAGGAAGCGGACATCGGATCATCGGCCAGCTTGCAATCCGGTATCTCCCTATCGAAACCCCGCGGTTCCTGCGGACGCCGGAGACCCAGCGCGACGTTGGAGAACTGTCGCGCGAGCCGGATCGGCACAAGGGGGCTGGGCGGCTTCACGACACCGACCGCGAGGGACTTCACTTTGTCGACATTGATGAGCAGGGAAGGCTGCTGGGCGGCCCTCCCATGGTCCCGTTGGCCGCCACGCGGGCGGACTACGCAGTTCAGCTCCGGGCCTTTGGGCTCGATGAGTGGAAAGCGGGATATCTGCCCTACGCTATCATCGACCGCTGGCAGCAGCTGACCATCAATCTGGCGTACTGGCGGGTGTTGAATGCGGCCATCGCCAACCCGGCGTGGAGGGCCAATCGCACCTGGTTCCGCGAGGATTTGCGCCGCCGTGAAACGCTGATCCTGAAAGATATCGGCGAGCTCTCACACTTCGTGGGCGACGGCAGCCAGCCTATGCATGTGTCCATCCACTACAATGGCTGGGGCGACTACCCCAATCCCAATGGCTACACGACGGCCAGGATTCACGCCCTGTTTGAGGGAGAACTGGTCAAGGCCCGCGTGACCCAGGCCGCCGTTGCGGCCAAGGTGACGCCGTTTCGGTCGTGCGATTGCGCCATCGAGCAACGCGTGACGACCTATCTGTTCGAATCGCGAGATCAGGTCGTGCCGCTCTACGAGATGGAAAAGGCCGGCGGCATGAACCCGGGCGATCCTCGAGGCGGTGCCTTTGCGATCGAACGCCTGGCGACGGGTGCCAAGGAGGTTCGAGATCTGATTGTCGAAGCCTGGCGGGCCAGCGCCACCACCAAGGTCGGCTGGCGACCGATTGCGGTTCAGGACGTATTGTCGGGCAAGATCAATCCGTACGTCGCCCTTTCGTCCGTAGACTGATGAACGTCCCGCAGTTCGGTGCCGCCGAAGTTGGCGCAGTCTATCCGGATCGGCCGGCGGCCTTTGCGCTGATCGAACGCGATGGCCTGATCGCGCTGGTCCAGGTTGAGCGTCAGGGGCGGGGGCTGGTGGTTGACCTGCCCGGCGGTGGCATTGATCCCGGCGAAACGGCTGGCGAAGCGGCGGTAAGGGAATGTGGCGAAGAGGCGGGTCTGGTTGTTGCAGTTGCGCCTGCTCCCTTCGTGCGCGCCGATCACTATTTTTTGCACAATGACGGGGTCGTCAGAAACACGCGCGGGGCCTTTTTCGTCGGCCGCATGACGGGCGAAGATCTCAGTCTGAAGATCGAGGCCGATCACGAACGGGTATGGATGGAGCCTCAAGCCGCCCTCGTTCAGCTTGACCGAGATTCACATGCCTGGGCACTGGCTTACTGGCTGAGATTGCGCGCCCGCGGTTGAGGCACTAGCAGACGGCCCATGACAAAAATCATCGAAGGTAACGTCCACGCCGAACGCCTCCGTGCCGAAGTGACCGGAGAGGTCGCGCGGCTGCAGGCCGAACATGATCTGCAGCCGGGTTTGGCGGTGGTTCTGGTAGGTGATGATCCGGCGTCCCAAGCCTATGTAAAGTCCAAGGGCGAGCAGTCCACAGCCGCCGGCATGTACTCGGTCACCCACCTGTTGCCGGGAGATACCAGCCAGGAAACCCTGATGGCGCGGGTGACAGAGCTGGCCGCAGATCCGCGCCTGCACGGCATCCTTGTTCAACTGCCGCTGCCGAAACACCTGGATGAGAAGCCGGTGATCGCCGCCATTGGCCCTGACAAAGACGTAGACGGTCTGCATGTGGTCAACGCGGGGCGCCTGGTCGCGGGTTTACCGGCCCTGGTCGCCTGCACACCTACCGGGTGTCTGGTGCTGATCAAGGCGACCTTGGGAGACCTGACCGGCAAGCACGCCGTTGTGGTGGGCCGCTCGCTGCTGGTTGGCAAGCCGATTGCCCAACTTCTGCTGGCCGAGGATTGCACGGTCACCATGGCGCATTCGAAAACCGTGGACCTGCCGTCCATTTGCCGGACAGCGGATATCCTGGTCGCCGCTGTGGGCAAGCCGAGGATGATCCGCGGCGACTGGATCAAGCCGGGGGCATGCGTCATCGACGTTGGGATCAACCGGGTACCGTTCGACAACCCGGAGCAGGCGGCGCTGGGCAAGACCAAGATCGTTGGAGATGTGAATTACAAGGAAGCCCTTGAGGTGGCCGGCTCGATTACGCCGGTGCCGAAAGGCGTAGGTCCGATGACCGTAGCAGTCCTGCTGCAGAACACTGTCAAGGCCGCCAAGCTCCAGGCCGGCATCGCGGTTTAGCCCGGAATAGCCGTCGCGTTGGTCCAGACCACGATCTCTTTCAGCACCTCGGCGACTGCGCGGTCGTAGGCCGGAATAATCTCGGAGACGCGGTTGTCTGCGGCAGTGACCTGCGACTCAAAGATCCGTTCGCCGGTGAGGGTGCGGTTCGACCCGCTGGTCAGCGAGGCCCGGACCCGAACCACAACACTGGGCGCCGCCTTTGGGCCCTTGTCGTAGCGGGTCTCGAAGTTGCGGACGTCGAGCCGCAGGACATAGTCGACCTTTCCGGCCTCGCCCCGCGAGATCAGACGGGTGGGGCCGGGGTCGGCGTCAAAAGCTGTCAGCACGGCGGCATCCCAAAGCACCGCGGCAGGCGCGACCCACCGGGTTTCCGACAGGTAGGCGACCCTGCCGTCCGTGATCGTGACGAGCTGGTCGCCACCGGCCTCCCGTTGGAACAGGCTGCTGGCGCGGAAAACGCCAACCGTCCCCGTCACGGCGCTCGCCGACACGGCCGCGCCGGACCCGCCAAACCGGTAAAGATCGACGGGTTTGGTCTTGGGCAGCAGGGTGATACAGCCAGAAAGCACAATCGCTGCGGTCGCGGCCAGTGACAGGCGCAGGAAGGCGGGAGAGCGTATCATTTGGGCACCTTCACCTCTTTGGCGCCAGGCTTGCCAAGCGCGCCGGTCGGGCTGGATTGAACTTCATTGATCAGGCGCTCAAGCGACTCCGCCGAAGTTTGCAGCTGGATCACAGCAGCGGTCACCTGCGGCAAGCCATTGGTGGCGAAGTCTGACGCCGGTCCTTCCAGTCTGCTGATCATGGATCTTGCGTCCTTGGCTGCGGCACGGGCCTCTTCTGCGGCGTCGGCAAGGTTCTTGATGGCCCGCTTGCCATCTCCGTCCACGACATCCCTCGCAGACCGTGAAAGCAAGGCGACCTCTGCTGTCGCCTCCTCGATGCGCTGAACCGCCGTCTGGATATCGGCAATCAGCGTCTTGCGTTCGCGCAGCTCGGCTGTAACGGCCTGAACGTCGGACAGGGCCGCCGAAAAGGTTCGAACATTCTGATCCGAAAGAACCCGATTCACACGGTCCAAAGCCTCGATGGAGCGCGTCAGGACGGTTCCGCCGCCCTCCAATAGGTCGGCGAAGGTGCTGCGCCGGCTGCCCAGGCGCGGCACACATCCTCCAGCCATCTTCTGGCAGCGCGCGTCCGAGTAATCCTTGAGCAGCTGCTTGGTTGAGGTCCCGGCGATGATCTGGACATAGTTCAGGCCGGTGATGCCTTGGGGTTCCAGGGTGGCGTAGGAATCGATCCGGATCGGCACGTCCTCGGTCACGCGGGCGCGGGCGATGACGTTCTTGGGGTTGGCCTTGTCGAGCTCGATCTTGGTGACCTCGCCGACCTTGATTCCGTTGAAATGGACCTCACCACCTTCGCTCAAACCCCGAACCGGTCCCTCGAACACGATATCATAGAGGTCGAATTCTGAGTTGATCCGTAGCTGCGCAATCCAGACGACGAACACGGCCAGCGCAATGGTCAGGATCAGGGTCGACAAACCGACCAAGGCGTAGTTGGCGTTTTTTTCCATCAGCGGCGGGTCCTGGTTTGTGAGGCCCGGGCGGCGCGGCCGCGATCTCCCAGGAAATACTCCTGGATCCAGGGATGGTCCGAGGTCTCCAGCTCGCTCACCGGGGCGACCGCCACAACCGTCTTGTCGGCGATGACGGCTACCCGGTCGGTGATCTTGTAGAGGGTATCAAGGTCGTGGGTGATCATGAAGACTGTCAGGTCCAGGCTGTCCGACAGGTCCTTGAGCAAATCGTCGAAGGCGGCCGCCCCAATCGGATCCAAGCCTGCGGTGGGTTCGTCCAGAAACAGCAGTTCGGGATCCAGCGCCAGCGCTCGCGCCAGTCCCGCCCGCTTCCGCATTCCGCCCGACAGCTCGGAGGGCTTGAGGGATCCCGCCTCCGGGCGAAGACCCACCATGGCGATCTTGAGATCGGCCAGCTGATAGGCGTCACGCCGCGACAGATTGGTGTGTTCGAACATTGGTGCCGCCACATTTTCACGAACGGTGAGATTGGAAAACAGAGCGCCTGCCTGGAACAGCACGCCCCACGAGCGTTCAAGCGCACTCCATCGACGACGTGACGCACGCTGGAGTTCCTGGCCAAACACGGTGATCGCCCCGGCGTCCGGGTTGCGTAGACCGATGATGCAATTGAGCAGGACGGACTTGCCCGAGCCTGACCCCCCGACCACGCCCATCACTTCGCCGCGCTTGACGGTAAGGTCGAGGCCCTCGTGCACAACGTGATCACCGAATTTAGTGTGAAGGCCCAGGACCTGAATGGCAGGGCCATCCTGGTCCAGCAACTGCTCGTCCGTCGCGTTTTTGCCAGGGTTCGCGTCGGTCATATGTCTAGCTGCATGAAGATGATCGCGAATATCGCGTCCAGCATGATGACGGCGAAGATGGAATGCACCACGGCGGCTGTCACGCGTCGGCCGAGGGATTCGACGTCGCCGCCGACCAGCAATCCCTGACGACAGCCGATCCCTGCAATCACGCCCGCCATCACCGGAGCCTTGGTGAGGGCGATGTAGAAGTGTGTGGGACCGACGCTGTCGACAATGCGCTGCAGGAAGAAGACCGGCCCCAGGCCCAGCATCGACCAGGTGACGACCAGGCCGCCCAGCAATCCGGCCAGGGTGGCAATGAAGGTCAGCAGGGGGATGGTGATCAGCATGGCGATGAAGCGGGGCAGTACCAGAGCCTCGAACGGATCGACTCCCATCACCTGCATGGCGTCCACCTCCTGGGTCATCTTCATGGAGCCCAACTCAGCGGCGAAGGCTGAGGCTGATCGGCCGGACAGCAGGACGGCGGTGATAACAATGTTGAATTCCCGGATCATCGAGACGCCAATCAACTCGACAACAAAAACCTCTGCGCCGAACTGCCTCAGCATGTTGACGCCCAGCAGGGCCACGACGGCACCGATGAAGAACGTCGTCACGGCGACAATCGGAATGGCGTCCAGACCCGCGCGTTCCATCTGCGAAAAGATTGGTGCCCAGCGGATCTTTCCCGGCGACGTGAAGAGGCGTCCTGCCGTTCGCAGGGTGGCCATCAGCAGATGACCCTGAAAAGCCATTGTATCGAGAAATTCCTGGCCCAGGCTGACAACGCCCTGACCGATGCGGGTCGTCATCTGGTGAAAACCGCGGGGCTCCACGCGGATCACGGGTTTCACCTGATAGGCGGCGTCAACCAGCTCAAGCAGGCGACGAGATTCCGGACGCGCCGAGACGAGGTCGAGATTGAGTCCGCCCCCGGCTGCTCGAACTACCGCAAAGGCACCCGCAGTGTCGAGGCGGCGTACCTTGCTGAGGTCGAAAGCGACCTCCGAGCGACCCGCAACGGTTTGACTCAAGGCTTCGCCCGCGCGCCCGAGATGAGTTGTCGTCCAGTCGCCGCTCAGAACCGCCGTTGGACGATCCGCCGCGTCGATCAGACTGAATTCGGCCGCCTTCTCCATGTCAGGAGTTGTCCCGGCAGGTGAGGCGGCTGTCCAGTCCCGGCACGTTGATTGTTGGCTCCCTCGTTTGAAACATCACATTAGCAGAGACGGGCTCGCCCCGAACGTTCATATGGCGCAGGATGTTCCGTATGGCTGGCACAGGCGCGGCCTTGCCATGGTCAAGCCGAGCCCCGATTTGGTCCTATTCCTTCGGCTAAGCATCAGACGATGGTCAGGAACAGGCCACGCCAAGGCCATCGCTGCCCTCGCGGACGGCGATGATGTATTGAATGGACCGCCTGCCGTGATGCGTGGCGCGCGGTCATAGTTAGGAGTGCAGAGTGACCCGTCAGATCGACCTCGCCGGGGCTTCCGGTACGCGATACCGGTACAGCCCGCTGGATGAGAACCGGTTTCTGCCGCCGGCAGGAGCCAACTATGTGATCGCCGAGCTGACCGCTCAGGGTACAAATGTCGTCTATGCGGGCGAGACCGACAATCTGGCCAGCCAGACCTGGCGGGCCGATCTGGAAAACGCGCGTCGGAAGTACGCTGCAGCCACCTTGCTTACCCGCCTCAACGTCACCCGCGCCGTTCGCGAAGCCGAGCGGCTGGATCTTGTGGAAAACTATCACCCGCCGCTTAACGGCTAGGTTAGTCAGGCAACGCGATCTGGATATGACCTCGCCGTCGCCATTGATTGTTATCTTCGGCGCAGCGATTGGTCGGAATGGTGAGCCCTCAACGGCTCTCTTGCGACGGACCGGCTATGGGTTGGCGGCTGAAAGCGAGTACGCTGCGGCACCGGTGCTTTGCTCGGGAGGCAGGGCACGCCCCGGGTCTTCGGAAACATCCATCATGGCCGAGAGGCTGCAAGCTGCTGGTATCGCGCCGGAGCGCCTGATCCTTGACGAGGCCAGCCTGACTACACGCCAGAACGTTGACGCGGCTGTCCATTGGGCCGGGTGTGGAGGGCATCGTGTCGTTGTGATTTGCAGCGATGCTTATCACCTGCCGCGGATCGGAATGCTGTTGGGCCTCCGGGGGATTGAAGCGAGGCGGGGACCTGTTCCCACCGGCCCCGGCACAGCCCCGCTTGGCCAATGGCTGATCATGAGCCTGCGGGAATCCCTGGCCATTCCCGTCTATCTGGTGATGATAATGGTCAGCGGCCTGAGGCTCAGGCCACAGACGGGTCCCACTCCGGGGCGAGGCTTCTGAGCATGGCGTCCGATCCCGACGATAATCCTTTTGCACGTCCAAGCGTCTGGCCCAGGATGCCGCAGGCTCCGATGAGCATCAGGACGTTGTCCGGTGCCGAGCGTTCGGAACCCGAGCCGCCACCTGCGACCATTACACCCCTGTTCGTGCGGCCCATGGATGCGCCGCCCAGTGCAGGCTTGCCGTCAGGCGCCGGCGTTCCTGCATCGCGGCCGAAAGTCGCACCAGCCATCCCAGTTGCACCGATCACGCCGAGGCAGCCGGATTCGCCGGCGCAGGTTGATGTCGAAACGCAGACTCTTCTCGTCGCACCCGCGCGGACGCGTCTGCCGAAAGCCCGGAGTTGGCGTGTGCCGGCCATAGCGGCGGCAGTCGTCGGTCTGGCAGGCCTGGCAGGGCTGGCATTCTTGCTCGGGCGGGGCGGGGCGAAAATGCCGTTGCCAAGTGTCGCAGTGTCCGCCGTCGCAGAACCGGTGACGGCCGCCTTGCCGACGTCGGTGCCTCAATTGGCGGCATCAACGCGACCTGCGCCCGCTGCGGAAGTTGGAGCGGTTGTGCAGCCTGCGGCGCGATCAGTAGTTCCCAGGCCCGCCACTTCGATCCTGCAGCGCCCCGCAGCCATACCTGAGTCAGAAGCCTCCATCGCAACCTCGGAAGCTCTTGCCGGGGCCGTGGTGGCCCTTCCGGTGCCGATTGCGCGCCCGATCTACCGCCCGCCGCCCGCCGTTGACCCCGCCTCGCCGGTCGTGACCCGCGATCCCAACTCGTAGTAGGCTCCGGTTTATTAGGGGCGACCTCGATCAAGTCAGGGGATCAGCGATATGCCGCCTGCGACTGTCATTGCGGTCAGCCGGAAGGCGACCCATGGCCCGGACAAGCCCAACTGCGATGTCATTCGGCTGGTCGCGGGGCAAGGTGTGGAAGGTGATGCGCATTGCGGGCCCCTGGTGAAGCACCGCAGCCGCGTTGCGAAAGACCCGACGCAGCCGAATGCACGCCAGGTTCACCTGATCCATGCCGAACTGCACGACGAGCTGGCGGGTCTGGGCTTTGCGGTCACGCCGGGGCTGATGGGCGAGAACCTAACTACTCGCGGCGTTGATCTTTTGGATCTACCCAAAGGCGCAAGGCTGAGGATCGGGGCGGAGGCGGTGGTGGAGGTCACTGGTCTGCGCAATCCCTGCTACCAGCTCAACGAATTGCAGCCGGGACTGATGGCGGCCTGTCTTGGCCGCGACGTGGTCGGCAATCCAGTGCGCAAAGCGGGCGTCATGGGTATCGTTCTGACGGGCGGCGACGTCCGGCCCGGCGACCCCTTGGCGGTCGAGCTTCCTGCGGGACCGCATGAAGCTCTCATTCCGGTTTAGGCGTCGATTATCATGTGAGGACGCTGCCCGCACTTGCCAGGCGCCGCGACAGAAAGCTCCAGGCCCGCGCCGGCGCGCCCAGTGTTTGCCGGGAGATCGAGACCAGCCGACGCGAGATCGAGATCACGAGCGGTACCGCCCTGATGCGCTTCAGCAAGCCCTTTGGGCGTGGATCTGCGGTTGCATGATTGGCGACCCGGGGTGGAGCGGCATCTGCTGAATCGGCCAGCAGGTCCGCAGGTTCCATCGGCCTGGCCGCGCTCGCATTGGGACCGTCAACAACATGGGCGGTGACGACGATGGCCAGCTGCAGGCGTTGGGACTTCGTCCGAACGGCGCGGAACAGGTTGCCGACGAGAGGCAGATCGCCGGCCCCGGGCGTCTGGCTGACCTGGTCCTGATCCGACTCCGAGAACAGGCCCGCGAACATGAAACGCTCGCCATCGCGTAACTCGAGGCTGGTGGCGGCGCGGCGGGTGCTCAGGGCCGGAACGGTGAGATTGCCGATCCGCAGGCTGTTGCGCGGGTCGATGCTGCTGACCTCGGCGCTGAGGTCCAGACGGATCAGCCCGTTGGTCTGAACGGTTGGCAGGACCGATATCGCCGTCCCATAGGGCTTGAATTCGACGGTGATGCCGTCGCGGGACGGGACCGGGAAGGGGAACTCGCCCCCGGACCGGAAACTGGCCTTCTCGCCAGACAGCGCCAGCAGTTGCGGTCTGGCCAGGATGCGGGCTGAGCCGCGGTGTTCAAGTGTTCTCAGGACGGCGTTCAAATCCAGGCCCGCCAACCGCCCGTTTCCGGAGAGCACGCTCTGCGGCGCCTCGATGCCGATCAGGCCGGAGCCGCTGCCAAACGATAGACCGGAGCGCAAGGCGCTGAGATCGACGCCGATATCGCGTAGTGTCTCCTCGCTTACCTCAACCAGTTGCACCTCCAGCAGAACCTGATCGGGGCGGACATCCAGGATCGATATGACGTCACCTGCAGCGGCTCGCTCTGCAAGGTCGTTGGCCATAGCCGCCGCTTGAGCCGTGGAAACAGTCCCGCGCAGCAGCAGCCCGCCGTTCAGATTTTCCACTGTGATCCGTTCGTCGGGCAGGGTCGCGGCCAGTTCTTCCTGCAACTGGGGCCCGTCGTAGCCGACCTCGATATTCACCACCTTCAGCAGCTTGGCGTCCCGGCCGTAGACCAGCAGGTTGGTCGACCCGATCTCACGGCCGATGACGTAGAGGCTCTGTGTTTCGATCTGATCCACCCTGGCGATCTCGGGCTGAGAGAGGACGATCATCTGGACGTCTGCGGTCACCGGGAGCGGCGCGGACTTGCCGACGGCAACGTGCAGGGTGGTGGTGGGGCTGGCGTCTGACGTCAGGACGTCGGCGGTGGCCGGACACGCAAGCATCATCACCAGCGCCAGGTACAGCAGGGCCCCGTAACTCCTGATCCGGTCGAGCGCCGAAGGCACCGGAGACGACGACTTGGATCGGGGATGTATCAGGCGTTTCAAGGCCGAACTGGTCGCTGCCGCTTCTGAAGGAACGAGATCCTCGCATGGCGGCGACGCAGTTATCGGTAATGGAGGTGGTTAAGGTGTTTTAAGGTTTGTCACAAGTAAGGCTATAATCCCGAGGTAAAATAAAGCATTATGATATTGGTATAAAATATTGAATTATATGCGATATGTGTGTTTGTTATAATGTTGAATCGTGGCTCGTACTTTATATAATTGCCGATGCCGCGGACAGCGGGCGTTTTGCAGATAAGTTGCCGGCCTGTTCAGGCTTTTGGCGGCGAGACGCTGAAGGGTTGCACGACGGCTTCGAAGTGGGGAAGGGCCTCGCAAGCCTCGACATGGGCCGCAAGCGCCGGCCACAGCGCCGCATCAAACAGGTCCTGATGGGCCTCGCGAAGGAAGCGCAGCGTACAGGCGACCATGATGTCGGCATGGGTGATATTGGTGCCGAACCACCAGGGTCCCCGTGTTGCCCGATCCGCTTCCAGGGCATCGAGGACGCCGGCGATCTGGGCCTGACACCGCTGAACCCAGAGTTCGGTGGCACGCTCATGGACCACACGTTCATAGACCAGGCTGACGGCCTTGTCGGTCAGGCCACTGGCCAGGGCACAGACCTTCAGCGCCGCGCGCCGCTCCAGGCCTGACGCCGCGATCAAGGCCCGTGGACCCGCCAGTTCATCCAGCCAGTCGAGGATGCAAGCGCTCTCGACCAACGCCTCGCCATCGTCGGTGACCAGGGTCGGCACCCGCCGCAGCGGGTTCAGGATCGCGATCGCCTCGGCGTCGCCGAACACCGACCATGGCCGATGCTCATAGTCGAACCCATAGATCTGCAGCGCTACGGCGACCCGGCGGACAAATGGACTGTCATACTGGCCGACGAGGATCATGGCTTATCCCTTCCTGTGGCGCGGGCTTGCGTCAATATGGTCACCAGAGTCGGGGGCGGCAGAGGAAAATCAATGTCCAGTCTTGCGCCCTTGGCACCCGCCAACCGCCCAGGGAAAGCCTGAACCGATGCTGTCCATCCTCGGCTTTCTGATGGTCGCGACGTTCATGACCCTGATCATGACCCGCAGACTGGCCCCCATGGTGGCGCTGATCCTCGTGCCGGTGGTGTTCGGCATGCTGGCCGGACACGGTCTGGATCTCGGCCCGATGATGCTGGACGGCGTGAAGAAGATCGCCCCCACCGGCGTGATGATCATGTTCGCCATCCTCTATTTCGGCCTGATGATCGACGCGGGCCTGTTCGACCCCATCGTGCGGCGGCTGTTGGCGTTTGTGCGCGGTGACCCCGTCCGGGTGGTGATAGGCACGGTGGTGCTAGCCGTGGTGGTCTCGCTGGATGGCGACGGGTCGACGACCTACATGGTGACGGTGGCCGCCCTGTTGCCGCTCTATGCGCGACTGGGCCTCAATCCGCTGATCATGGCGTGCCTGGTGATGCTGTCCAGCGGGGTGATGAACCTGACGCCCTGGGGCGGACCGACCGCCCGCGCTGCGGCGGCTTTGCAGGTGGAGCCCGCCGCGCTGTTCCTGCCGCTGGTGCCCGCGATGGCCGCGGGCGTGGCCTGGCTGTTGTTGCTGGCGTGGATGTATGGTCGCCATGAGCGTCGGCGACTTGGCGTGCTGAAGCTGGACCACACCGCTGAGTTTACACAGGCGGGCGGCCTGATCTCTGTATCCACCGACCCGGCCGCGCGACGACCTAGGCGATTGTGGATCAACGCGGTGCTGACCCTGATCCTGCTGGTCACCCTGGTGTCGGGCGTGATCCCGCTGCCGGTGCTGTTCATGGGCGGCTTCGCGATCGCCACCCTGATCAACTATCCGAGGCCCGACGACCTGCGCGCCCGCATCGCCGCCCACGCCCCCAACGTCATCGCCATGGTCGCGCTCATCTTCGCGGCGGGGGTTTTCACCGGCGTGCTGACCGGCACCGGCATGGTTGAAGCCATGCCCACGGCGTTGCTGGCCCTGATCCCGCCGACCATGGGACCCTATCTGGCCCCGATCACCGCGGCGATCAGTCTGCCGATGACGTTCTTCATCTCCAACGATGCTTTCTATTTCGGCGTCGTGCCGATCCTCGCCGAGGCCGCCTCACACTACGGGATCAGCAAGGAGGCCATCGGCAGCGCCTCCCTGATCGGCCAACCCTTCCACCTGCTGAGCCCCCTGGTGCCGTCCACCTACCTGCTGGTCAGCCTGGCCGGAGTGGAGTTCGGCGACCACCAGCGTTTCACCTGGCCCTGGGCGGTGGCGACGTGTGCGGTGATGGGGGTGGCGGCAGCGGTGTTGGGAGTGTTTCCGGTTTGGGGGTAGGGGCGTGTGCCAATTTTGAGGGTTATTGCAACTGTCTCCGTTGTCCCGGAGTGGAGCGCGGACAGTGCCTCATGAGCGGACTTCGCCTGTGCCAGGCTAGCCAGGCTAGCCAGACTAGAGCGTGACCGGATCAAGTTGCAGCATATCCGGAGTTGACGAGGTAGTTGGCGCATTCGTCGGCTGAGAAGTGGTCGAGGAGTTTGCCGATGCGTCGCCAGGTGGCCTCGACGGTGCGCTCTGCGGCTTTGCGCAGAAGGGTCTTG
>CAMCXF010000037.1 GCA_945883235.1 Phenylobacterium deserti
CAAGACCCTTCTGCGCAAAGCCGCAGAGCGCACCGTCGAGGCCACCTGGCGACGCATCGGCAAACTCCTTGACCACTTCTCAGCCGACGAATGCGCCAACTACCTCGTCAACTCCGGATATGCTGCAACTTGATCCGGTCACGCTCTAAGCCACCGTGTTCCAGGCATCCGCCGTGTCGTCCGTGGGCGTCGTGTAGGCGGGGATGGGATGCGGCACGCCCTTGAGGTCGATCTCGCCGACGGAGACGACGGGTATGTCGCGCTTGGCCAGCCGCAGAGTGTCGCCACTGAACAGGATGCGGGTTGAGAACGTCTTGTTGGCGGCCTCCAGACGGGCGGCAACCACGACGACCTCGCCATAGGCCGTATAGTTGAACCGACGCTCACCGCCGAAATTCCCGACCAGACCGATGCCGGATGACAGGCCCATACGCGTGTAGCCAAAGGTGATCCCCCGCGCGATCATCTTCTGGCGGATTGCCAGGGCATAGGTGTCGATTTCGCGGGCACAGGCGATGGCGCGGTCGGCATGATCCTCCGACGGCACAGGTGCCCCGAAAATCGCGATGATGCCGTCGCCGGTCATCTTGTCGATCATCGCCTCATGCTTCCAGAGCAGGTCGATGATGCCGTCGAAATATTCGTTGATGACGCCTTCGAAGGTTTCCAGGTCCAGGCTGGCGACCAGATTGGAAAAATTCTCCAGGTCGGTGATCATAACGGTGATCTCGCGCTCCTCGGCGCCGATCTTTACTTCCTCGCGGCCATCGACCATGCGGTCGATGACCTGGGGGGCCAGATACCGCTCCAGGGTCGAGGAATAGAAGGCGCGCTGGTTCTGCAGATCCGCGGCGGCGAGGCGACTGAGGATAAAGAACCCGAAAGCGAAGCTGATGGCCGGTGCTGTCATCGGCACCATCAGGGCGACTCGCTGATAGAGTTCGAACGACATGAAACTGGTGACGCCGACGATCGCCAGTACGATCGCTACCGAGGTCCACCACTTCTGGGTCGATCAACCGAGCAATGCCCCGGCCAGCGCCGCACTAAGGACGAGGATCGCGTCCCAGATTACAGCCGGGCGACGAACCTGGTCACCGGCCAGCATCTGCGACAGGGCGTGGACGTGAACCTCGACCCCGGGTGTGCCTTGCTGATGTCCCGGCAGGAATCGCATCGGCGTTGCGTGCATATCTTCCTTGGGTGCGTCTGAGTCTGCACTTGCCGAACGGGTGACGCTGCCGATGAAGACGATCTTATCCTTGAACAGGGCCTCGGGCAGGAAGCCGACGTACGCTGCGGAGTAGGCCGGAGAGATCGAGCCGGCGTTTTCGGCTGACACCGAAGCGTCAGGTTTGCGATAGCGGATGTCGAAGGGCGCGGTCAGCGGCTTCATGCCTGTTGTCAGGATGCCGACTTCTGTCGCCAACGCGCGATACTGGCTTGGATTGGGATCATAACGTCGAATGACGTCGTCATAGTCGACATGCATCAGGGCCCGCGCATCGGCATAGTGCAGCTTGGCCGACATCGGAAAATCGACGCCGGCCTTCATGCCGGGGTCTGCTGCCACGATGATCGGGGCTTTGACCTTTGCCACCCGGCTGTCGAAATCCGCGAATTCCTCGGGCGATGACCAGGTGTCGAGCAAATAGTCGACCACGATGGCCTTCGCGCCCTTGTCGTCGAGGCTCGCGATGAGGTCGCCGAGCCAGGCCTTGTCGATGGGGGCCAGACAGTGGCAGGCCGAGACCTCCGCCATGGCCTTGGTTGCTTCACCGTCAATCTTGACGATCACGAACTGCGGTTGGGCCGCAGGCGCACCACCCGACAGACGAAGATCGTAGGTCAGGTTCTCGATGAACCGGATAGGTGTGGTGGTGTTCAGGAACAGCGCCGCAACGGTCGAGAGCATCACGACGATCGCCGTGACGGCAAAATCGGTCCATCCCTTGCCCCGCGCTGCACGCAGGCCTTCGAGAACGCGGAACAGTCGGCCCATGATACCCTTAGGCGCAACCTTCGCTGCCATGGGTTAGGCCAACTTTCGAAAGGGGAAATTGTACGTCACGGCAGGGGTGTAATCGCCAGCCAGGCACAGGTGCGTGGTCAGTTGGTCGCCATTGGACATCAACAGCGCAAACGCCGGTGGCTCCTCGACAAGAATTTCACGGCCGTCGGGGACTTCCATGTCAACTTCGGTCAAATCCAGTGTGAGCTGGATTGAGGTCGCGGGAGCTGCGGCCACCAGATGGCCAGCAAACAGGCCATAGAACGCGCGGTGGATGTGGCCGCACATCAGCACCTTGACCTGGCTACGGCCGGTCAGCACCTCTTCAAGCCGCAACAGCCAGGGCGACTTCGGGTCCGGGTCCATCCAGCGAATGCCGCTGGGGATCGGGGGGTGGTGGAGGATCACAGCGGTGGGACGATCCGGCGCTTCGTCCAGCGTTGCCTTCAGCCAACTTGCGCGGGCCTCGTCGTAGTCGCCGTGATTCTCGCCCTCAAGCGTATCGCAGACGACCATGCGCATGTCGCCGAAGTCGGCGGTGTACTGAACATATCCGTTGGAGTCCGTCTGGGCACCGAGGCCGTTGAAAACCTCGAGGAACGGCCCGCGGAGGTCGTGATTTCCGAGGGCAAAATAGATCGGGATCTCGCAGTCAGCCAGCAGCCGTTTGAGCTCAAGGTACTCCTCAAGCTCGCCTCTATCGACAAGATCGCCGCTGGCGATGATGGCGACCGGTCTGGGGCGAAGGGCATCAATCGCCTTCAGAACCTGGCGCAGCCGCTCTTCATTCCGCCTTTGGTTAAGTCGATCCTTGTCGGTCGTAATGTGCAGATCGGTGATCTGAGCTATCGTTAACAACTAGCCGCCTCCCCAAGCAGCGCGCACTGTCCCATTTAGATACGCCCGCTCAACGCCTACGGATGACGAGGTTGCGAATTTCAGTCATGTCTTCCATGGCGAAGCGAACCCCCTCCCGTCCGAGACCGGAGTCCTTCACCCCGCCGTAGGGCATGTTGTCCACCCGATAGCTCGGCACGTCGCCGATGACAACGCCACCGACATCCAGGTGATCCCAAGCTTCGAGCATCTTGTAGAGGTCGCGGGTAAAGACGCCGGTCTGCAGCCCGAATTTTGAATCGTTCACTTCGTCCAGGGCGTCCTTGAAGTTGGTAAATTTCGACAGAATAGCGACCGGGCCAAAGGCCTCCTCGGCATAGAGCGCGGCGGTGCGCCCTACGCCTTCCAGAAGTGTCGCCTCCAGCATCGCGCCCTCGCGTTTGCCTCCCACCAGCAGCTTTGCCCCGTCGGCGACAGCGGCCTTGATCCAACTGTCCAGGCGGCTGGCTTCCTTCACGTCGATCATCGGGCCGACGAAGGTGTCTTCGTTGTGAGGGTCACCGGTGATCAGGGTTCTGGTTTTCGCGACCAGACGATCGCGAAGTTCGTCATAGATCGAGGCATGGATGATGATCCGCTGCACGCCGATGCAGGACTGTCCCGACTGGTAGAAGGCACCAAAGATAATCCGTTCGACGGCGTCATCCAGGTCGGTGTCGGCGTCCACGATCACAGCCGCGTTGCCCCCCAGTTCCAGCACGACCTTTTTCTTGCCGGCCTTGGCTTTCAGGTCCCAGCCGACGCCGGGCGAGCCGGTGAAGGACAACAACTTCAGCCGCTCGTCGGTGGTAAACAGGTCCGCTCCATCCCGCGCCGCCGGCAGGATCGAGAACGCGCCCTTGGGCAGATCGGTCTCGGCCAGCACCTCGCCAATGATGATGGCCCCCAACGGGGTTCGCGACGCCGGTTTCATGACGAAGGGGCATCCCACGGCCAGCGCTGGCGCGATCTTGTGTGCGGCCAGGTTCAGCGGAAAATTGAACGGCGAGATGAAGGAGCAGGGGCCAATCGGCACCCGCTTCCACATGCCCTGATAACCCCGGGCGCGCGGTGAAATGTCCAGAGGCTGAACCTCTCCCGTCATGCGGACGGATTCCTCGGCTGCGATCCGGAACGTGTCAATGAGGCGCCCGACCTCACCACGGCTGTCGCGGATCGGCTTGCCTGCCTCAATGCAGAGGGCATAGGCCAGTTCGTCGAACCGTTCGGTGAAGCGGTTGACGCAGTGCTGCAGCACTGCCTGACGCTCATAGGACGCCATCCGGGCCATGGGTTCGGCGGCCTCGACAGTGGCGGCAATACCCGCGTCGATGGTCTTGGCGTCGGCCAGTGCCACGCGGGTGGCGACCTTGCCGGTGTATTTGTCCGTGACCTCCAGATCGAGGTTGGGCGTCTGGGCCACATTGGCCAGATAGAGCGGGTAGGAGTCCTTAAGCGCGGCCATGTCGGGGTTCCTTGTGGCTGGCGTCAGACGGCCGCGCTCAGTTCCTTGATCTGTTTGTTCAGGATCAGATCATTGTCGGAGTAGTCCACTGGGCAATCGATCAGATTGACGCCAGGGGTATCGAGGCACTTTTTCAGGATGCCCGGCAGCTCTGCGGCGCTGGTGACCCGGTAGCCATTGGCTCCGTAAGACTCCGCATACTTCACGAAATCCGGGTTGCCGTAGGTCAGCCCCCAGTCCTTGAAGCCCATGTTGGCCTGCTTCCAGCGGATCATGCCGTAGCTGTTGTCGTTGAGGATCAGGACCGTGATGTTCAGCTTCAGGCGGACAGCGGTCTCCATTTCCTGGCTGTTCATCATGAAGCCGCCGTCGCCACAGATCGCCATGACCTTGCGGTCGGGATAGACCATCGACGACGCCATCGCCGACGGCAGGCCAGCGCCCATGGTGGCCAACGCGTTGTCCAGCAGGACTGTGTTGGTCATCCGCGCCGGATAGTTGCGGGCGAACCAGATTTTATAGACGCCGTTGTCCAGGCAGATGATGCCATTGTCCGGCATGACCTCGCGGATCTGGTGCACCAGATGCTGCGGATAAATCGGGTAGCGCATGTCGCCGATGGACTTGGCGGTGTGCTCGACTTCGGCAGCCCGGGCCCGGTGCATGACCGAGAAGTCCCATCCGGCTTGGGGCAGGATGTCTTCCTTGATCTGCCAGATGGCGTTGCCGATATCGCCGATCACCTCGTACTGCGGAAAGTAAACCGGATCGACTTCGGCCGAGCGGAAGTTGATGTGGATCACTTCGGTGCCGCCCACCTGCATGAAGAACGGCGGCTTTTCGATCACGTCGTGGCCGACGTTGATGATCAGGTCTGCGGCACCGATGGCGCGGTGCACGAAGTCGCCAGCCGACAACGCCGCGCAGCCGAGGAACTTGCCATTGGTCTCGTCGACGACGCCCTTGCCCAGCTGGGTGGACACGAACGGGATGCCGGTTTTTTCGATAAACTGGGTCAGCATCCGGCTGGTCATGGCGCGGTTGGCGCCGGCTCCGATCACCAGGATGGGCGACTTGGCCTGCTCGATACGCTTGGCGGCGGCGCGGATCGACTTTTCGTCCGCTACGGGACGGCGCGCATTGCTCTTCACCATCGGCTTTTCGTCGGTGTGCTCGTCGGCAATGTCCTCGGGGAACTCGATGTGGACGGCCCCGGGCTTTTCTTCCTGGGCCAGACGGAACGCCTCGCGGACCTTGGAGGGGATGTTGTCGGCCGAGGCCAGTTGGTGGGTGAACTTGGTCAGCGGTCCCATCATGGAGACCACGTCCAGGATCTGGAACCGGCCTTGCTTCGATTTCTTGATGGGCTTCTGGCCGGTCAGCATCATCATCGGCATGCCGCCCAGCTGGGCGTACGCGGCGGCGGTAACAAAGTTGGTCGCGCCGGGACCCAGGGTTGCGACGCAGACCCCGGCCTTGCCCGTATGTCGACCATAGGTTGCAGCCATGAAGCCTGCGCCCTGCTCATGGCGGGTCAGAATCAGCTGGATCTTTTTTGACCGGGACAGGCTGTCCAAAAAATCGAGGTTTTCTTCGCCGGGGACACCGAAGACGTGCAGAACGCCTTCTTCCTCCAGACATTGCACGAAAAGATCAGATGCCTTGGTCATTTTCTAGCCCCCATAACCGGATGCACGTTGTGGCAAATTCCAATGACTTGTGAAACGCCTTAAAACAATGACTTGTGAAACGCCTTAAAACAAGGTTGGACATCTCATGTCGTTTTGTCGCTTATGCCCGCTGATTTATGTAGCTGGCTGATACCGAAAACGACAAGCGGGCGCTGTTTGCACGCACAGGAGGAATAAATGGCAGTAAGCGATCACGTGGATCTGGCGACCTTCATCGAAGGTGTACGGCGCCGCAATCCCGGGCAGCCAGAGTTCGCCCAGGCGGTGCAGGAAGTCGCCGAGGATATCTACGACTACATGCAGGACAAGGAACAGTATCACAAGTACCAGATCCTGCGGCGCATCGCCGAGCCGGATCGGGTGATCAGCTTCCGGGTTTGCTGGGAAGATGACAACGGCAACATTCGCGTCCAGCGCGGCTGGCGCGTCCAGAACAACAACTCCATCGGTCCGTACAAGGGTGGCATCCGCTTCCACCCCTCGGTGACCGAAAGCGTGCTGAAGTTCCTGGCGTTCGAGCAGACCTTCAAGAACGCGCTCACCGGCCTGCCCATGGGCGGCGGCAAGGGTGGGGCAAACTTCAACCCCAAGGGCAAATCCGACAATGAAGTGATGCGCTTCTGCCAGTCCTTCATGAACGAGCTCTACCGCTACATCGGCGCGGACATTGACGTGCCGGCCGGTGACATCGGGGTCGGCGGTCGCGAGATCGGCTACATGTTCGGCCAGTACAAGCGCCTGACCAACGAGTTCACCGGCGTTCTGACCGGCAAAGGCTTGGAATACGGCGGCAGCCTGATCCGCACCGAGGCCACCGGCTACGGTGCGGTATATTTCCTGCGCAACATGCTGGCCACCCAGAAGGACGGTGTGGAGGGCAAGAAGGTCGTCATCTCTGGCTCGGGCAACGTGGCTACCCACGCGGCGGAAAAGATCAATCAGCTGGGTGGAAAGGTTCTGACCCTGTCTGACTCCGAGGGCTACATCTATGATCCCGCAGGCATTTCGGAAGAGCGGGTCAATTGGGTCAAGGATTTGAAGAACAAGCGTCGCGGGCGGATTTCGGAGTACGCCAAGGAGTTCAAGGGGTCCGAGTTCGTCTCGGGCAAGACCCCTTGGGGCGTACCCTGCGACCTGGCGCTGCCCTGCGCCACCCAGAACGAGTTGACGGGTGACGATGCGCGCCTGCTGGTCCAGAACGGCTGCATCGGGGTTTCGGAGGGTGCCAACATGCCCACCACCCTTGAAGGCGTGCACGTGTTCAAGGACGCCCAGATCCTGTTCGCGCCCGGCAAGGCGGCCAACGCCGGCGGCGTGTCGGTTTCTGGTCTGGAAATGAGCCAGAACTCGGCCCGCATCTCCTGGAAGGAAGCCGAACTGCAGCGTCTGCTGGAGGACATCATGGCCGGCATCCACGCGTCGTGTGTGGAATACGGCGGGCGTCCTGGCTCCAAGGTCACCGACTATGTTCGCGGCGCCAACATCGCGGGCTTCAAGAAGGTGGCCGACGCCATGCTGGCCTTCGGGGTCGTTTGATCCCGAACCGACTCGACCAAAGCTGATCTCGCCGCTCTGGTCATCCGGGGCGGCGGGCCGGTTTTCTACGGACGTTGCGGATAGATGTCAGCGCTACATGCCGGGGACATCGCCGCCGCCGTCGCCGGACACTTCCCGGCGGCCGAGGCGCGCGCCGTTCAACGACTTGAGGGTGGCGTCTCCGCACAGGTGTTCCGTATCGACCTGCGCTTGGCCGACGGCACCGGCAAGGCGGTCGTGCTTCGCGCTATGGGCGAATCCGGCCTGGAGTCGGCGCAGGAGCATGCACTCCTCGCCGCCCTGCACGCCGCGAGCGTGCCAGTGCCACGCCCCATTCGCTTCGACGCCAACTGCAGTCACGTTAATGCTGCCTACGTCCTAATGGAGTTCGCCGAAGGCTCGTCCGAGATGCCGGAAGGCTCAGCCGGGTCGCAGATTGTCCGGATGGCCGAGACATTGGTGACGATCCATCGGACGCCATCGGCGCTACTTCCGCCGCTTCCACCGTGTCTGGACTCTGTGCCGGAGCTGTTTGGTTTTCTTCCGGATGGCGCGGAATGGCGCGCCCTGCGGGATTTTTGCGCCTCCCTGGCACCGCGCCCGTTCGACGGCGAGCCTGTGCTGCTGCACGGCGACTTCTGGCCCCGCAACCTGCTCTGGTAAGATGGTCGGGTCGTCGCCGTGCTCGACTGGGAAGACGCCGCTTGCGGATATCCTCAATCGGATGTCGCCTGCACCCAGCTTGAGCTCAAGTATTTGTTCGACGACGAGCTAGTCGACCTCTTTCTGTCGACCTGTGCCGGCCATCTTTCAATCGACCCGCACCGGCTGGCCTTGTGGCAGATCTACGTGGCGTCAGCCGGGCAGCATTCGATGGCCAACTGGGGGCTCGAGCCCTCGCGAGAAGCCCACATGCGGCAGATCGCGCTGGAGTACATTCGCGCTTCGGCGGTCGTGCTTGGCGTCGGGGCCTTGGGCTAGGCGCCCGCGCCGCGCCAGGGTCTGCGTCCACTTCAGCGTCTCAAGCGGCGGATGACCGGCAGGCGGGGTTGATTTCCCCGGGGCATGGAAGCTGTGGCACGTGGTGCAGTCGGCGTCGTCCGCCGCCTTGGTCTGAGCCTCGGTCTTGCCGTGGCAGCTGGCGCATTTGGCGATGTCGGGGATCAGGACGTCCGAGGTACGTTCTGACAGTTGGGCCTTGTGGCAATCCACGCATTCGAACCCGCCAACCTTGGACTGCCCGGGCCCGCCGTGCTCGGGCACGCCATGATTGAAGGCCCCGCGAGGCAAGTAGCGTTGGGTGAGCTTGACGGGGGCCATCTGCACCGTGTCGCCAGCCCAGGTGATGGTGTGGCAGTCGTAACAGGCTCCGCCCTTTGAGAAGGTGGCGCGGTATGCACCGGCACTGTTGGCGGCAAAGGCCGTGGGCTGAATTGTGCCTGGTCGCAGGCGATCTGAGAGACTTGCGGCGGAAAGCGTTTTACCGCTCAGCGTATCGACGACTTTCTGGAGTTCGGCATGGGGTAGGGACTTCAGTCGGCCAGCGCCATCGCGGGCGAACGCCAGTGAGTGACAGCTGGCGCAGTCTCTTTCCATCTCGATGGGCTTGAAGCCTGAGCCTACCGCGTCGGGCGTGTGGCAGGATGCGCACTCCAGCGCCGCACCATAGCCGCCCGCCTTGCCGAGCACGATGGCCTGCCGGGCGACACCGCCCAGCGGGTCCAGGTGCATCTTGTGTGGGAAGATCAGGCCGTTTCGCTCAAGCGGCAGGCCTTTCAGCTGCACGCGCTGGAACGTCGGTTTCGGGCCCGCCGCTGACGTCATGATCAGGGGCCGGAATGTCGGATGGCGGCCCCAGTCAGGCGTATCGATCAAATCTGTCTTGGTCAGCCGCATCTTGAGTTTGGTGTGGCAGCTCTCGCAATCCTGCACGACCACGAGGGTCGGTTTGTCTGACAGCGGGGCCTTCGGGTCCGGGCTGACGGTCTTTTCCGGTTTAGTGTGTTCCAGATGGCAGCTTGCGCAGCGGTCGGTGGGGTGATTGAGGGCGCGCTGGATCACCGCCCCCATTTTCGGGCCGAGGGCGTCGGGCAGGGGCGTGGCTGCCCGCAATTTGTCATGTGGCGCGTGTTCAGCGATCAGTCGCGGCTCGAACGGGCTTCCGCCGTCGCTTGAGCGTGCCAGAACCGTGGCATTCTCAACTGGGTCGGAGCCAGCCTTGTGGCAACTCAGGCAGGTCTCGTCGCGCACAGCCACGAACGCCTTGGCGTGGCAGGACTTGCAGTCATTCTCGAGAAACGCGTGGGCCTTGGAGAGTGGCCCCGACGACCATTGCTGGTCCGGATAGATCTTAGCCTGAGACAGCCAGACTGTCCCGATCAGAGGTACCAGCAGGCAAATCAGGAATATGCCCAGACCCAGACCCCAGGCCATGTTGCGCCGACCGAACACCGGTGCTTTGAGCGAAAAGATACTCGGGCTCGGGTGGTGCTCATGCTCCTCGCGGGTGACGGTGATAACCGCGCCCTCGTCTTCACTCCCCTCGAACGCCAGCCGATAGTCCCCGAAGGCCGCCACGGGGCCGCCCGACACGCTGAAATCGACCCGTTGTGTTGATTGACCGTTGAGCAGGAAGGGCGCGCCGCCGACGCTCTCTAGCCTGACCCTGCCAGGGCCAGTGAACCGTAGTTTGGCGTGGTGGGGATCCACGGAAAGATCAGTCAGCAGGATGTCGCTGTCGGTGGACCGCCCGATGGTCAGTTCGGGACCCGCGAGCGTGCGCTCGCGGATGATCGGGTCGCCGCCGGCGGCGCGCTGAGTGATCAGCCTGAGATGGAATTCCTGAGTCATATCACCAGTATGCGAAAACGCTGACGATGTGCGCAATCAGCGCCGCCAGCAGGGCGAATGTTGCCGGGATGTGTACGAACAACCAGGCTTCCAGAAGCGCCGTTATGCGCATCTGCCGCCGGGCGAGCGCGAGCGCATCGGCCTTTTGGGTCATCAGGGTCTCGATTTTGGCGAGAATCTCGCTGTCAGGACCACTGTCGGGAAGATTTCGCAGGCTGCCCAGCGCCTGTTTGTTGGCGCAATGGCTGTAATTCCCTGTCAGACGCTGCCAGAAACCACCACCGATCTCGGTATCCTCGATCGAGTGACGGACGATGGCGGCACAGGCGCGATCCAGCGGCTGGGCGGCCTCCTGAAGCTGGGCGTCCAGGCTGGCGACATTGTCCAGCATCTGCCGGCGCGTCACCTCGCCGCGATTGGCGCTGAGGCGGTGGGGAAGGACCGAATAGGCCCAGATGCCCAGCCCGCCGGACGCAATCACCAGCATCATCAGCCCGTACGCCAGGGTGTGGATGTTCCACCCAAACTGAAATCCCGTATGCAGGGTTGCCAGCACGGTCAGGGAGAGGCCCAGATAAACGTGAGCCGATACCCAGGCCTTCAGGGAATAGTGCCCGTCGCTGACCGCGCGCTTTCGAATGCCAAGGCACGCCAACCAGACAATCAAGCCGGCGCTGATCGTGCCGAGTGTATAGCCGATCCAGCTGCCGCCGTTGGGTGGTTCCGAAAGTTGCAGCGCGACAAAGAAGTAAACCCCGACAGCCGCAACGGACAGACCCGTGGCGACGAACGCCCAACGGAATCCCTTGTGGCGCAGGAAACCCTCGTGCGTCCGCTGTCGAACTCTGCCTGATTGTCCCCCGGCCTGTGCCACGACCTAGTTCGCGCCCCTGTCGATCCGGGCGACGGACAGAAAAGCGTCAGGCGAAACGCGAATCGCGGCCCCGGTCGGGCAAGCTCGAACACACGCGGGACCGCCGGATTTTCCTGAACACATGTCGCACTTAATGGCCAGTTTCGGCGATTCGCTACTTTGTTTGGCGGCGGCTTTCTTCCGCCATTCATAGTCGGGTTGGCCCGGCCCCGGCCCCATACCAAACAGCATCCACTTCATGAGGCTGGGCTTGGGCGGCGGCGGCTTGTCCATCTGGATCACTCCATAGGGACACGCGCGCTGGCAGTTGCCGCAGCCGATGCAGGCGTCGGAAATAAATACCTCGCCGTCGGGGCCGCGCCGGATGGCATTGGGCGGGCAGTCGCTCATGCAATGGGGATGTTCACAGTGTCGGCACGAAGTCGGCACATGGATGTCGGCGAAGGTAGTGCCGGCCTCGCGGTTTAGGCGTGACAGGCCGTCATGGCTGTCGGCGCAGGCTTTCTCGCAATTGTCGCAGCCGATGCAGAGGCTCTCGTCGATCAGCAACACGTCCGTCGCCTCGCCGATCCCCTGCTTGATCAGGAAGTTGGCGACGGAGGAGTACATGTCGACGGCGCCAGCGAATTTGTCCTGCTGCGACTCGATGAAGGCGTTGATCTCGCGTCGGGCCTTCATCTCGCTGCGCATGCGTTTGTCGAGTTCAGGCTTGCGCTTGAGCAGTTCACGGAACGGCTCGGCGGGCAGTTTTACCACCGTCGAGCGGATCGCCGCCTTCACCGTCGTGGAGCGCGGCGAGCGCTCCATCATCGCCATCTCGCCCGAATAGGATCCGGCCGGCACGTAGGAAATGAACACTGGCCGGCCTGCCAGCGTCTTCTCGACGATCATGGAGCCTGAGCGAATGATGTAGAGGTCATCCGAGAGGTCGCCCTCGGTGATGATCGCTTCGCCGGGCTTCACATCCATGACCTGGGCACCGGCCAGGACCTCAGAGATATCCGACGGCGTCAGGCCAGACTTGAAGATCTGCAGCACCTGACGCTCGGTGGTGATGCGGTTCACCGTCTCGCGGGATTCCGGCACCTGTGACATCAGTTTTAGGGCGGCCATACGGGGGATTTCGACGCAGATGCAGGCGTCGGCCGCGCGAATCGTCGCGCCGCGCCGGCGGCCGGAGATCAAGCCGACTTCGCCGAAGATCGAGCTCTCGCCGATCGGCACGGTGATGGCCGGATTTGTCGGATCGACCTCGACCTTGACGGAGCCCGACGCGATGCCGAACAGCGACGAGCCCTGCTCGTTGCGGGTGAAAATCGCATCGCCGGGTTTGTAGGCGCGGACTTCGGAATCCAGCAGAAACTCGCGCATCTGCAACGGCGACAGGCCATTCAGGATCTCGACATGGCTGCGCAGGAACTCCAGCCACTCGGCGACCGATCGTGTGCCGGGCAAGCCCTTGAGCTTGTCTTTCAGCAACGGCTCGTCGGCGGCTTCGAGGCTGGTATTGCCGCTGATGAACTCGACGGCGTCGTAGCCTTGGTTCATGCAGTGCTTGATCAGAGGATATCCGGCCAGCGCCCCGATTACATATATGCCAGGCTTCGTCGTGCTCTCGAAGGTAGGCGTAAGGGTAGGAAAGGCAGTCCGGTCCGGACTGGCGAAGGCGACACCGGCGGCCTCGACGAATGCGCGCGGCGGCGCAGCGCCCATCCGGGCGATGATCCGGTCGCACTTGTACCGCGTCGAGCCCTGTGGCGTTTCGACGGTGATCCAGCCGGGTTCGACCAGGTTGGTGTTGGATTCGGTAAGGATGTTGATTCGCCCGGCGTCGCGTGCCGCCATCATCCCGTCAACGTTTGGCTTCTTGGCAGTGGGGAAGTCGGCACCGCGATTGAGCAGGGTGACCGTATTGTTCTGGCCCGCGTCGGCGATCAGGCCCATGGCGTTCTCAATGCCGGCATCACCGCCGCCAATGACAAAAATATGCTCGTCGGTGTACTCACCGGGATCGTCGAGCTGGTACTGGACGTGCGGCAGGTTGCCGCCGTCGCACCGCATCAGGTTCGGGTTTCCCTGTGTGCCGACGGCCAGAATGATATTTTCGGCCTGAATCGGGTCGCCTTTTTTCAGTTCGATCGTGAAGGCACCCTTTTCGCCTGTGATCGCCTTGACGTCGGAATTGAACTGAACCTTGACGCCGGCGGCTGACACATCCCTGTTCCACTGGTCGAGGATCTTCTCGCGCTTTCCGGCGTCGAATTCGGCATCGGCGCGCAGCACCAGCACGGATGGCGTCGCCATGACGTGCTTGCCCTTCTGGTAACGAAAGATCGTGTCCGAGAGGTGGTCGGTCTTTTCCAACAGGATATGAGACAGGCCCTTCTTCGCCGCGTGCGCAGCGGCGCTCAGCCCGGCTGGACCGGATCCAATGATCGCGATCTTGAAAATTTCCGCCATTACCTATGCCCCTGACGTCACGACCCTTGGTCGCTTCGCCCAATCCTCACCCCGGTTTGACACTTGCACCATTCCCGATCTTCAACGAACCCGCTACCACGTACTGCAGTTATCAGAGGAGCATAAAGTCCATGTCGGCGGAAGTCGGGCAGTTTGCATTGATTCTCGCTCTACTTCTGGCACTCGTCCAGTCCGTAGCACCGTTGTGGGGCGCACACAGGGGTGATGGTGTCCTGATGGCCGTCGGGAGGCAGGCCGCGATCCTTCAGGCGGCGTTCGTCACATTGGCTTTCGGGTGCCTGGCCTATGCGTTTGTAACCTGCGATTTTTCCGTGGCCTTGGTGGCCCAGCACAGCAACACGGCTCAGCCGACCCCCTATAGGTTTGCTGCGACCTGGGGTAACCACGAAGGCTCTATGCTGCTCTGGGTGTTGATCCTGGCCCTTTGTGGAGGGGTGCTGGCGGCGTTCGGGGGAACATTGCGCGAAACGCTGCAGGCTCGCGTGCTGGGTATCCAGGGGTTGCTGGCGGCCAGTTTCCATGGGTTCCTGCTATTCACGTCCAATCCGTTCCTTCGACTTGACCCAGCGCCGCTCGAGGGTCGAGAACTGAACCCGTTGCTGCAGGACCCGGGCCTCGTGCTTCACCCGCCGATTCTTTACGCGGGCTATGTCGGGTTTTCAGTCGCCTTCTGTTTTGCGGTCGCGGCCCTGATCGAGGGCCGCGTCGACGCGGCCTGGGCCCGCTGGGTCAGGCCGTGGGTGCTGGCGGCGTGGATTCCGCTGACATTGGGAATCACCTTGGGTAGTGCCTGGGCCTATTATGAACTGGGCTGGGGTGGCTGGTGGTTCTGGGACCCGGTCGAGAACGCGTCCCTGATGCCCTGGCTGCTGGGGACCGCGCTTTTGCACTCATCGCTGGTGCTGGAGCGTCGTGGCGCCTTGGTAAGTTGGACGATCCTGCTCTGCATCCTGACGTTTTCCCTCAGTCTCATCGGCACATTCCTGGTGCGCTCCGGAATTCTGACCAGCGTGCACGCCTTTGCGGTTGATCCCGAGCGCGGTGTCTATGTGCTGGGTATCATCGCCCTGACCACCGGGATTTCGTTGTGCCTCTATGCGTGGCGCGCACCGGCGATCCGCTCCGGCGCGCTGTTCCAGCCGCTCTCGCGTGAGGGCGGAATTACGCTCAACAATCTTTTCCTGACCGCACTTTGTGCGACGGTGTTTTTGGGCACCTTCAGTCCTGTGTTCATAGAGATGGTGAACAACGACAAGATCTCGGTCGGGCCGCCCTACTACGCCAAGACGTTTGTGCCCCTGGCGATCCCCTTGATGGTTCTGGTGGTGCTGGGTCCGGTGTTGAACTGGAAGCGGGACGACTTGCGCGCCATGGGCAAGCGCCTCTGGGTGCCGGCTGTTCTGGCCCTGGTGGTCCTTGTCCTCGCGGTCATGTTCAATGGCCTGAAGGGCGTGCTGACAGCGGCGGGTCTCGGGCTCGCAGCCTGGCTGGTGGCAGGATCCGGACTTGTGCTGGCGCGACGCTGGTGGGCCGGGCGGGCCTATCTGGGACGGTCCGTCCGGACAACGCCTCGGGCGATGTACGGCTTGACCCTGGCTCACGCGGGCCTGGGTTTGCTGGTCCTGGGCATCACCGGCGTGACAGCCTGGGACAGCGACAAGGTCCTGAGCATGCGGCTGGGCGACACCGTCGCGTTTGCCGGTCGAACGCTGACGCTTAGCGCGTTCGAGACGGTCAAGGGCCCCAACTATGAAGCCCGGCAGGCCCGGTTCGAGGTGAGAGGGCAGGGCAAACCCTATCAGCTCTCCAGTGAGAAACGGTTCTACGCCTCGGCCCAGAGCCAGACCACGGAAGCTGGCATTCGCGTGTCGCCGCTGGGCAATCTCTATGTTTCGGTCGGCGAGGAGTCGCCCAACGGCGTGATCGTCAGGCTGTGGGATCATCCGCTGATTATCTGGATCTGGATCGGCGGGTTCACCATGGCGCTGGGCGGCGCCGTCTCGCTGAGTGACCGGCGCTTGCGTCTCGGTGCAGCAGTTCGCATCGCCCCCGCAGCGATCCCGACGGCTGCCGCTGAATGAGACGGCTGTTATTCCTGGCACCCGTCGCAGTGCTTGTGCTGGTCCTGGTCGGGTTCTTTTTTGGGCTGAAGCGAGATCCCTCGCTCCTACCGTCGATGATGATTGGCAAAGCCGTGCCGGCGTTCAGTCTTCCACCGGTCCGGCCAGAGGACCGTGGATTTGCGACGACCGACCTCGGCGGCGAGCCAATGCTCATCAACTATTACGCGTCGTGGTGCGCGGCCTGCCGGATCGAACATCCTCTCCTGATGCAGTTGCGCGAGCAGGGTGTCATGCTGCACGGCATCGACTGGAAGGATAAGCCAGAGCTTGGGTACAAATGGATCTCTGAACGGGGCGACCCCTATGTGCGGGTCGGCAGTGACGAAAGCGGCAGGGCGGGTATCGACATGGGGGTATCTGCCGTTCCCGAGACCTTCGTGATCGATAGGCAGGGTCGCGTAAGATACCGGCATGTGGGTGCCGTGACGCGCGAGGTCTGGGAAACGACTTTGCAGCCCCTTATGGTGAAGCTGAGGTCTGAGTCATGAGGCGCGCTCTGTTGATGGCGCTGGCCATGATGGCGTTCGCTACGCCGGTCGCTGCGGTCAATCCCGACGAACAGTTGGCCGACCCGGCGCTGGAGGCCAGGGCCCACGCGCTGTCTCAGGATTTGCGTTGCGTCGTCTGCCAGAACCAGTCGATCGACGACTCTGATGCGGCGTTGGCCCGCGATCTGCGGATCATCCTGCGGGAACGTATTTCGGCCGGCGACACCGACCAGCAGGCGGTAGGGTTTCTTGTGGCGCGTTACGGCAGCTTTGTTCAGCTTGAGCCGCCCGTGCGCCTGGACACTCTGGCGCTGTGGTTTGGCCCGCTGGCGATCCTGCTGGCCGGAGGACTGGGGGCTGCGATCTACATCCGAGGTCGCAAACCGGCGACGGTGACTGCGCTTAGCGCTGACGACGAGGCTGAAGTGTCGAGACTGCTCAATACGGACAAGGCGAACTAAATGCTCTGGATGATCCTCACCTTGATGACGGTCCTGGCCTCGGTCGGTCTGGCGATCCCCCTGATCCGCAAGCGTGACGCGCAGAACGCCAATCGCACGGATGCTGTGGGGGTTCTCAAAGGCCAGCTCGATGAGCTCGAGGCACAGACGAAGGCCGGGGCCATTGCCGGACCGGAAGCCGAAGCGTTGAAGACCGATCTGAAGCGGCGAGTCCTCGCCGAGGGACGCACGACCGAGGCGCCGGCACGGCCGCTGGCGGAGCGAACCCTACTGATCCTGGCGATGACGATCGTGGCGGTGGTTACCCTCGCCGGCACCGGCCTTTATCTGGCCATCGGCAAGCCTGGCGTGAAGGCCGCGCCCGGCGCTGCGGCTCCCGCGGCCCCGATAGAGGGCCATCCGCAGGGCGATACCCAGGTGATGATTGCCCAGCTTGAGACCCAGATGAATCAGCGCCCGGACAACGCCGAGGGTTGGCGGATGCTGGGGTGGTCCTATCTGCAGACCGGTCGCAACGCGGATGCTGCCGTGGCCTATGGCAAGGCTGTCGCGCTGGATCCCACCAACAACGAGTACATTTCGGCGCAGGGCGAATCGACGGTTCTGGCCGCGGATGGTCAGGTTACGCCCGCTGCCGAGGCCTTGTTCAAGCGGGCTGTGGCGGTCGAGCCCGGCGACCCGAGAGCGCGGTACTATCTGGGCGTTGCGAAGGACCAACGCGGTGACGCCGAAGGGGCCATGAATGATTGGATCGCCCTTTTGAAATCAGCGCCCGCTGATGCGCCCTGGGCGTCTGAGGTGCGCACCTTTGTAGAGAAGGTGGCGGCGGACCGTAAAGTGGACCTCTCCGGTCGTCTTCCGCCTGTCGCCGGTCGCCAGGCCACCGCCGATCCAGGGCGGCCCGGACCCACACGTGAGCAGATGGCGGCGGCCCAGAATATGAACCCCGGAGATCGGGACGCCATGGTCCAGGGCATGGTCGATGGCCTGGCCGCGAAGCTGAAGCAGAATCCCAGGGATCGCGCGGGATGGGAGCAACTGATCCGTGCGCGGATGGTACTCGGGGATACCGGTCAGGCGGCGGCTGACTATCGCACTGGACGGCAGGCGTTGTCCGGGTCGGCGCAAGACCAGCAGGCGCTGCGCAGCACGGCCGCGCAACTAGGCGTTCCGGGCGTCTAGATGCCCGACACCATCGCCAGAGCCGGTGCCGGTTCCGCTGCCCAGCTTATTCTGGAATTGCTGCCCGAGCCTGTTCTGCTGGTGCGCGGTGGCGAGGGCGAAACGCCGGAGATCGCCTATGCCAACAAGGCGGCCCGCGACGTCTTTCGGCTGGAACTCACCGGTGCCCCGCTTGGCGCGGCGCTGAGGCGACCTGAAGTTCTGGAAGCGATCGAAGCGGCGCTGGCGACCTCAACGTCGACGGAAGTGGCGTTTGAAACGATTGGCGTTCAGCCACGTTACTGGAGGGCGTTCGCTCGACCTCTGGAGACCGAGCCGGGAATGCTCAATGAACTGGTGGTGGTGCTTCGCGACGAGACCGACGCGCGTCGCACTGAACGCATGAGAGCCGACTTTCTGGCCAACGCCAGCCATGAACTGCGCACGCCACTGGCGTCGCTGGCCGGCTTCGTCGAAACTTTGCGCACCCACGCGAAAGACGATCCAGAAGCGCGGGACAAATTTCTGGGCATCATGGCGCAGCAGGCGAACCGGATGGCGCGGCTGGTGGATGACCTGTTGTCCCTTAGTCGCATTGAACTGAACGAACATATCGCGCCCTCCGGCAAGGTCGATCTGGCTCGCACGATCCAGGACGTCAGCGACGCCATCCGCCCCCTGACGGCTGAGCGTGAGGTAAAGATTTCGGTCAGGGCCGACGCCAACGCCGGATCGGTCACCGGCGACAGAGACCAGTTGGTTCAGGTCATTCAAAATTTGGTGGACAACGCCGTGAAATACACACCGCGCGGCGGGGATGTGCGCGTAGACCTTGAGTTCGCGATCAACCTGGAGGCCGCGCGCGCGCCCAGCCGATCCGGAGTCAGTCTGTCACTCCTGTCTCCTGACGCCAGCGACGGCCAGAGCTATGTGGTGTTGCGCGTGTCGGACTTTGGCCAGGGTATCGCGCGCCAGCACTTGCCAAGGCTGTCCGAGCGTTTCTATCGCGTTGAGGGCCAGCGAAGCGGGGGCACAGGTTTGGGTCTGGCCATCGTCAAGCACATCATCAATCGTCATCGTGGCGGGCTGACTGTGGAGAGCGCCGAAGGCGAGGGCACAACCTTCAGCGTCTATCTTCCGCGGGTCGTTCCTCAGGCTTAGCTGTCGCAAAACTGTTGCAAGATCGCATTACTGTAAGGGAATGGAGACCTCGCCATGACCCGTTCGCTCGCCGCCGAGCTGAGGCAGTTGACGGCCGAAGTGATCCGTATGGGTGGTCTGGCCGAGGCCCAGGTCGTGGACGCTGTCGATGCGGTGGTCCGCCGCGATGTGCCGCTGGCCCAGGCCCTCATCATCCGAGACCTGCGATTGGACACCATGCAGACCGAGGTCGAACGGCGTGCCCTGGCGCTGATCGGTCGTCATCACCCAGGCGAAGCGGACCTGCGCCGCGCCATCTCTACCCTGAAACTGGCCATGAACCTGGAACGTTGCGGCGATCTGGCACGCAACATCGCCAAGCGCAGCCTGGTCCTGTCGGCGGGCGAGCCCCTGCTGCCTTTGACCGGGGCCATCGAGCGTCTTGGGCGGCTGGTGTCGTCGCGACTACGCGAGGTGCTGGATGCCTATTCTGCCGGCGATGTGGAGCCAGCCCTCGACGTCTGGCGCCGCGACGGCGAGGTGGATGAGCATTACGAAAGCCTGTTCCGCGAACTGCTGTCGATGATGTCGACCTATCCCGACTCGGTCGCCGCCGGCGCTCACCTTTTATTTGTTGCCAAGAACCTTGAGCGGATCGGCGATCACGCGACCAATATTGCTGAAATTCTGCACTTCCAGATGACCGGCGAAGAACTGGTCGGCGAACGGCCCAAGATCAGCTTTCAAGCGCCCCAAGGGGAGACTGCGTCATCGTAACGCCCTACATTCTGGTGGTTGAGGACGAGGACGCGCTCGCGACCCTGCTCGACTACAATCTCATGAAGGAAGGCTTCCGCGTCGAGCGGGCGGCTGATGGCGAAGAGGCGCTCTTACGCATCACCGAGGAGCCGCCGGATCTGGTCATTCTGGACTGGATGTTGCCGAAAGTGTCCGGGGTCGAGGTTTGTCGACAGATCCGCGCCAACGTCGAAACGCGCCGCACGCCCGTGATCATGCTGACGGCGCGCAGTGAGGAAGCCGACAAGATTCGTGGACTTGAAACCGGCGCTGACGACTATGTGGTCAAACCGTTTGCCATGAGCGAGCTGGTGGCGCGTATCCGCGCGCTGTTGCGCCGGACCCGGCCTGAGTTACTGGACGAGCAACTGGAGTATGCCGACCTGCTGCTGGATCGCGCCCGCCACAGGGTCACGCGCAGCGGCCAGGATGTGCATCTGGGTCCCACGGAATACCGCCTGCTGGACTTCTTCATGCAGCGTCCGGGCCGGGTGTTCAGTCGAGAGCGGCTGCTGGATTCGGTTTGGGGCGCCAACACCTATGTCGAACTTCGCACCGTGGATGTTCATGTTGGACGCCTCCGCAAGGCCCTGCGCAAGCCGGGTGCCCCCGACCTGATCCGGACGGTTCGTTCGGCTGGCTATGCTCTGGACGAAGACGGCTGAGGCCGCGTCACGGGCCTGTCACCGACTCCCCGTAGCGCTTGAACTTATTGGGGGATCGACATGCCGGACACTAGCTCTGCCATTCGCTGCCGGACTGCGTTCATCTCGGACATTCATCTGGGTACCCGCGGCTGTCAGGCAGAGCTGCTGTTGGAATTTATCCGGGAACTCGATTGCGAGACGCTGTACCTGGTCGGCGACATCGTTGACGGTTGGAAACTGCGGTCCGGCTGGTTCTGGCCCCAAGCGCACAACGATGTCGTCCAGAAAATCCTGCGAATGGCCCGCAAGGGCGTACGGGTTGTGTACATTCCCGGCAATCACGACGACCGCATCCGGGACTTTTGCGGTGTTCACTTCGGTGGGCTCGTGGTCGCCCGCGACGCGATCCACGAAGCGGCGGATGGTCGACTCTATCTGGTGACGCATGGTGATGAATTCGATGGCGTGGTTCAGAATGCGAAGTGGCTGGCGTTTCTAGGGGACTGGAGCTATCGGGGCCTGCTGGCGCTCAACACCCATTTCAACCGTGTGCGCCGCCGGATGGGGCTTGGATACTGGAGCCTGTCAGCCTTCCTGAAACATCGCGTGAAAGATGCCATCAAGTTCATCGATCAATTCGAATCTGCCATGGCCGAAGAGGCCCGCCGCAGAGGCGTGCATGGCGTTATCTGTGGCCACATCCACAAGGCCGAACGCCGGGACATCGACGGCATCGACTACCTGAACGATGGGGACTGGGTGGAAAGCTGTACGGCCCTCGCCGAGGATTTCGACGGCACTTTCCGGATCGTCTACTGGCTTGAGGCCCGTAAGATGCTCACGGGTCCAACGGACGCCCGGGCTGAGCCGCTTGCGGCCTGAATGTGCTGACCTTCAGGCCGGTCAGTGGTGCGGGTCCGGAAAAAAGAGTGGCCGCGACCTCTCGGGGGGAGGACCGGTCGCGGCCGGGTCAGCTATGGCAAAGCCGACCAAAGAGAACAGCTAGTCCGGTGCCACCTTCATCCTGGTTAAGAGCAAGCAGGAGAGTGCCGCCAAAGGTCGTGAGGTGCTGGCGTTCTTCGATTGGGCCTACAAGAACGGCGACGCAGCGGCGCTTCAGCTGGACTACCTGCCGATGCCGGCGGCGGTGAAGGACCTTGTGCGTAAATCCTGGAACAAGGTGGTCGGTCCCGACGGCAAGCCCGTCTATCGCTGAGCCTCTGTGCAGGCGCCACACAATGGCCGGCTCGCCCCGGCCACTGATCGCTCAGACCCGAATCTCCCACCGGTTTTTGTGAGCGGCGCTGCGTCTGTCATTGAACTGTCGCGTGATGGTCGTAAAAGCTCCGGGATTTTGTCGCCCCAATGGCATTCGAGCCCGGTAGAGCTGATCGTTGGTAATCCGCGCGGAGGTGCAGTGTGTTCCGGAAAATCGTGATCGCCTTGACGGCGTGTCTGGCGTTGTCGGCATGCAACAGGCCTGAAGACGCCAAGGCTCCGTCCCAGGGCGTGCAGATTGCCGGTGCTGGCGCGACGTTCCCGGCCCCGCTCTATGCCAAGTGGGCTGAAGCCCAGAAGGCTGAAACAGGCCTGGCGCTCAACTATCAAGCCATTGGATCGGGTGGCGGGATCAAGCAGATCAAGGCCAAGACCGTTGCTTTCGGGGCCAGCGACAAGCCGCTGAAACCCGAAGAACTGGACGAAGCCGGGCTGATCCAGTTCCCCACAGTGATCGGTGGCGTCGTCCCAGTGGTCAATATTCCTGGAATCGCCGGTGGCCAGATCAAACTCACCGGTCCCCAGCTGGCTGACATTTATCTTGGGAATACCAAGAAGTGGAATGATCCGGCTCTGGTAGCGGCCAATCCGGGCGTAGCTCTCCCGGATCTGCCCATCACCGTGATTCACCGTTCTGATGGCTCTGGGACCAGTTTCCTGTTCACCAGCTACCTGACGGCCGTCGCGCCAAAGTGGGCTGTAGTGGGTGCCAACGACGCTGTGAAGTGGCCGACAGGGCAGGGCGGCAAGGGGAATGATGGTGTTGCTGGATTTGTGAAGCAGACTCCAGGCTCCATCGGGTACGTCGAATATGCCTTCGCCAAAATGAACAACATGGCGCACGTGCGTCTCCAGAACCCGTCCGGGAATTTTGTCGAACCTACAGCCGGGAGCTTCGCGGCGGCGGCGGCCAGTGCGGACTGGTCGAAGGCACCGGGCTTCTATTTGCTGTTGCTGAACGCACCGGGCACTGATGCCTGGCCGATTACCGGCGCTACCTTCGCCCTGATGCATAAGAGCCAGCCGGATGCCGCCACCGGCAAGGCCGTGCTCGCATTCTTCGACGGTGCTTTCAGAAAGGGTGATGAGGCGGCCAACGCTCTGGCTTACGTTCCGCTTCCTGCAGACCTGAAAGCCCAGATTCGCAGCAGCTGGTCGGCGATTGTCGGTCCGGACGGCAAGCCTGTGTTTACGCCTGCCCCATGACGGCGGACGCTTCCGTCCTCATCGCCGCTGACGCACCGCGCTCAGCCCGCGGCACGGGCCTGGACCGGGCGTTCGAGATCCTGTGCTTTACGGCCGCGACGTTCCTACTGGCGGCGCTGGGCGGCCTGATTGTTTCCCTGATGATCGGCGGCTGGCCCGCATTCGCTCACTTCGGCATCGGATTTTTCTTCAGTGCCGAATGGGATCCGGTGAAGGAAATCTATGGTGCCGCCGGTGCCGTGACCGGAACTCTGGTTACGGCCACCCTGGCACTGATATTCGCGCTGCCGCTGGCATTGGGCGTGGCTATTTTCCTGGTGGAGCTATGCCCCTCGCGCTTGCGTCGCCCCATCGGGACGGCAGTTGAGCTTTTGGCGGGTATTCCGTCCATCGTCTATGGCATGTGGGGCCTGTTTGTTTTCGCCCCATGGTTTTCCAAGCACGTCCAGATGCCGATCATGATGTCGGCCGAACCGGGGACACTTTGGGAGACGCTGACCACCGGCGTGCCGAACGGGTCGGGTATCCTATCCGCCTCCCTCATCCTGGCCGTGATGATCCTGCCGTTCATGGCCGCGACCTTGCGCGAGTTGTTTCTGACCATTCCGCCGCAGGTGCGGGAGAGCGCCTATGGTCTGGGATCCACGACGTTTGAAGTGATCGACAAGGTCAGTCTGCCTTACATCCGCACCGGAGCGATCGGGGCCGTGATGCTTGGTCTTGGCCGGGCCTTGGGCGAGACCATGGCGGTTACGTTCATCATCGGCAATTCCCATGGGTTCCCGACCTCGATGTTTGCGTCGGGGTCAACTATTGCTTCGACCATCGCCAATGAGTTCGCCGAGGCGACCGGCGTACTGCACACCTCGTCTTTGATTGCGCTGGGCCTGGTGCTCTTTGTGATCACCTTCATCGTGCTGGCCCTGGCACGGGTGCTCATTGGAAAGCAGGCGAACCTGTGACCGCCTTTGCCCCCCAACGCCTGTCTCGCACTATTGCAGAGGGCGCCTTCCTGGCGTTCTGCTGGGTGGCTGCCGCCGTCGCACTGCTCGCCCTCACTGCAATCATGTGGTCGTTGGTAAGCCAGGGTATCGGCGGCTTCTTCAAGCCGGACGGCAGCGGTCTCGATCTCAATATCTTCACGATGTCCACGCCGGCACCCGGCTCGGAAGGTGGCCTGCTCAACGCCATCATGGGTTCGCTGATGATGTGCGCAGCAGCCATGCTCGGCGCCGTGTTTGTCGGCGTCCTGGCCGGCACATGGCTCTCCGAGTTTGCGCGGGATAGCCGCTACGGCAAAATCGTTCGCTTCCTCAACGATGTGCTGTTGTCGGCACCGTCCATCCTGGTCGGCTTGTTCGTCTATGAGATTCTGGTCGCACCCCTGAAGGGGTTCTCTGGTTTCGCCGGTGCCGTCGCATTGGGTTTGATTGCTGCGCCGGTTATCACCCGGACAACTGAGGATGTTCTGCGTCTTCAGCCGACCGCGCTGCGCGAAGCCAGTGTAGCCCTGGGTGCACCGGTGTGGCGCACGATCCTGGCGGTGATCTGGAAGTCGGCGCAGGGCGGCATGCTGACCGGTGCTCTGCTGGCCTTTGCGCGGATCAGCGGCGAGACCGCTCCATTGCTATTCACGGCCCTGAACAATCAATTCCTCAGCCTCGACATGACCAAGCCTACGGCCAATCTGCCGGTGGTGATCTTCAACTTCGCGCTCAGCGCTTACGATGACTGGCGCCGCCTCGCCTGGGCAGGTGCCTTGTTGATCGCCGCCACGGTTCTGACGGTGACCATCATCGCACGCCTGCTCGCCCAGGAGCCGCGTCGCTCATGAACGCCCAAGTCGACACCCCGCCGGAAACCGCCGTCCTGGAAATACCGCCCGAGACCGTCAAGCTCTCGATCCGCGATCTCGACTTCTTCTATGGTGGGAAACAGGCGTTGTTCGGCGTCAATGTGTCGTTCGCTGCCAACGCGGTGACGGCGCTGATCGGTCCCTCAGGGTGCGGCAAGTCCACACTGCTGCGGACGCTGAACCGGATGTACAGTCTCTATCCTGGCCAGAAAGCCACGGGGCAGGTGTTGCTGGACGGCGAGGATATTCTGGGGTCCCGTGTGAATGTGGCGGCGTTACGAGCCCGCATCGGCATGGTGTTCCAGAAGCCAACGCCGTTCCCGATGTCGATCTTTGACAATGTCGCCTATGGCGTGCGCCTCTATGAAAAGATGTCGAAGCCGGACCTGGCCAACCGGGTCGAAGAGTCGCTGCGTCGCGCAGCCCTCTGGGATGAGGTCAAAGACAAACTCAAGGACTCCGGGCTCAGCCTCTCTGGCGGCCAGCAGCAGCGCCTCTGCGTCGCCCGCGGTATCGCGGTAAAGCCAGAAATCCTGCTGCTGGATGAGCCTGCCTCGGCCCTGGATCCGATCTCCACGGCGCGTCTCGAGGAGACAATTGCCGCCCTCAAGACTGAGTACACCGTGGTAATCGTCACCCATAACATGGGCCAGGCTGCGCGTCTGTCGGACCATACCGGCTTTATGTACCTGGGCCAGCTGGTCGAGTTCGGCGAGACGGAACAGCTCTTCACCAACCCGGTCACCACCCGGGCCCGCGACTACATCACCGGCCGGTTCGGGTAGGGACGATCATCATGGAACACACCGTAAGGGCGGTCGACATCGATCTGGACGGCCTGGCCAAGGACGTGGCGGCCATGGGTGACCTGGCGGTGGCGCAGGTGCGGGCGGCGGTTGATGCCTTTCAGCGTCACGATCTGGCGATGGCTGCCAAGGTTGTTCGCGCGGACGATGCGCTGGATATTCAGGATGATGAGATCGAGAAGCGCGCCATCCGGTTTATCGCTCTTCGCCAGCCGATGGCCGATGACCTGCGTCGCCCCATCGCGGCCATGAAGACCGCCATGCAGCTTGAGCGCTGCGGTGATCTGGCCAAGAATATCGCGAAGCGGGTTGGACGCATGTCAGCGCCCGCCGAGTCAGCCCAGATGACGGCCGTCGCAGAACTGGGGCAACTCGTCGCCGATCGCTTGGCCGAGGTGATCGACGCCTTTCGCGAGGGTGACGCTCAGGGGGCCCACGCCGTCTGGATCAATGACACTGAAATTGATGAACGCCACGATGCGGTGCTCAAGCAAATTGTCGCCGCGATGATGGCAGCGCCGGCTTCGGTGAGCGACGGCACGCATTTGTTGTTCATCGCCAAGAACCTTGAGCGGATCGGCGATCATGCCACCAACATAGCCGAGCTTGTCTATTATCAGATCACCGGCGGCGAATTGGCTGATCGTCCAAAACTCTAGTCGCTTCTCGCTTGCCACAGGCTGGGCGGGGCTTTGAATTGCCGCTCAGGTCAGCAAAGGGCAGCGACATGGCGGTGGCAAGCTTGAGATTGGCAGACCGCCGAGGCTTTCTGGGGCAATCCCTGGCTATAGGCAGCGTGGGTCTGCTGGGGGGCTGCGCGAGCACCGCGTCCGGGCCAGGCAAGCCTGGTTTCCTACCAGCAACCGGTCTCGTTCCGATGCGAGCCGGTAGCGAGCGGATCATGAACATTACCGTCTGTCTGCGCCCCTTCAGAGTGGCCGGGCCGCGCCTGGACGCCGAGACGTTGGGCGACAAGCTGGTGGTTCATAACTATGGCCATGGCGGCAGTGGATGGTCGCTGTGCTGGGGATCTGGTCAGCTTGCTGTGAAAACAGCATTGGCCGGTGGCGAAATTGACATCGCCGTCATCGGTTGCGGTGCTCTCGGGCTGGCCGCAGCGACCCTGGCCCAGCGCGCCGGGGCACGGGTCACCATCTACGCCAAGGAATGGATGCCGGAGGTCAGGTCCGCGCGCGCCACCGGAATCTGGTCCCCTGATTCGCGGATCGCTTTAGCCGGATCCGTCGGTCCGCAGTTTCCCGCGTTCTGGGAAAACATGGCGCGAGCATCGTTCCGGGTCCACCAGCGATATCTGGGCTTCGCGGACGCGCCAGTTGAGTGGACAGATCGGTACACCCTTTCGGACACCGCGTTTTCCGGACCGCCTGCGGATCCAATCGGCTTCGCGCATTACGCGTCTAGGGTCCAGGACCTGACGCCGCCTGTCGAGGACATGGATAGGAAGAGCCACCCCTTTGCAGTCCCCTATGCGCGTAGAACCAGCCTGCCTATGTTCAACATCACGGCGTACGGGCACGTCCTGCTATCGGATTTTCTTCAGGCGGGAGGGCGCATCGAAACGGTCGAGTTCCACACGCCTGCTGACCTGACGCGCCTGAAGCAGAAAGTGGTGATCAATTGTACCGGCTATGGCGCTCGGGCTCTCTGGAAGGACGAAACCATTGTTCCGGTCAGGGGCCAGATCGCATGGCTGGTTCCGCAGCCGGAAGTTCACTATGGCGTCTATTACCGCGGCATCAGCACGCTTTCGCGTCGCGACGGGATCGTAGTCCAGCGTACGGGCACCGACGAATCCTATGGATTTAATGACGCCAACGAGCAACCGGACAGGGCGGATGCCATCGCGGCGGCGGCAACGATCGCAGGTCTGTTTCCGAAGGCGTGACCGGGTCACACTGTCGGTCTGTAAGGCGTTGCGACGCTATTGCTGTTGTTGCTGCATTTCGTGGCGGCGCTTTTCCTCATACGCGGCGACGTTGGGCTGCACGCGGCGTGACGGTGTCGGCCCCCGCCTGGACACGCGCATGAATTCTGGATCGTTGATTGTACCACGGGCTTTCCGGACCGAAACTCCGACGTCGAGCGCGCTCTCGGTCCCGCCTTTGTAGACGCCGCGTGAGGGCGGCACGTCTGAATAGTCGCGGCCGACCGCGCAGGTGATGTGTCGCTCGCCGACAATGGTGTTGTTGGTCGGATCTAGCCCAAACCAGCGCAGGCTGGGCAGGAATACCTCGACCCAGGCATGGGTGGCGTCTGGATCGGACCGGTCGCCGTGTTTGCGGTCGGTGAACAGGTAGCCGGAGACGTAGCGGGCCGGGATTCCCCATGATCGGCAGATGGCAATCATCACATGCGCAAAATCCTGGCAGACGCCCTTCCTGGATTTAAGCACGTGATCAATGGGGCTGTCGGCACGGGTGACGCCGGTCTCGTAAGCGAATGAGTCGTAGATCGTCTCGTTGAGCGCCAGCAGGGCCTTCAGGGGATCGAGTAGTCTGAGGTCGCCCACGGCGTGGTCGATTTCATACTTTCGCAGCGACGCTGTTTCCCTGGCAAACCCATGCGGATGCAGGAAGTCAAAGTTTTCGCCCTGCAGAAAATCGGACCTGAGGCGATCCCATTCAACCATATCCAGATCTTTAGGCAGGCGCGGCGGCGCCTGGCTCTCGACGGCAGCGCGCGCAGTGATCGTGAGCTGATCGTGGGGTTGCGGCACGTCGAAATGGTGGACGGCGTTTCCGAAACTGTCGGCGTAGGAAAACAGCTGGGAAGGAGGATCCAGGTCCAGATCAAAGCTTATCAGGCGCTGGCGGATACTCTTCTGCGGCTGCATCCACACCTCCATGACGCTTTCGCGCACGGGTATTGTGTATTTGTACTGTGTGATGTGGCGGATATCGAGGAGCACGGATAGTCCCTTCAGGCCGGCAGGCGTTCTTCGAGGGGATAGGCGACGAAGGCGTCGTAGAGGCTGCGGTGGATGGCTGAGCACTCGTCCAGCACCGTCTTCAGGAATGGGCTGGCACCCTGAGCTTCAAGCTCGTCCATATCGGCGTACTGCAAGCGCGCTCGCAGCCGACCGGCGAGGCGGTCCGGCCCCACGCTTCCGGCCATTCCCGAATGGCGAATTATGGCGGCAAGATGGGTCTCGATCTGGTGTGTACAGAACCGGATCGACCGCGGGAAATCCTCATCCAGTGTCAGAAACTGCAGGATGAACCGCGGCTGCATTTCGGCAGTGTAGACGCGCAGATAGGGCTCCAGCGCACACCCCATCCGTAAGACGCTGGTCAGGGCGAAGTGGTCTGTTACCGGCTTGCGCCGACGGCTCTCACCGAAAACCACTCCAAGTAGGGACCCGATTAGCTGGGCGCGTTCCAGGTAGACACCCAGAAGCAGAAAACTCCAGCCTTCTCCATGGCTCATCGTTGCGTCGCCGGCGCCCTTGAACAGATGCAGGTCGGCGATGGTGTCGTGCAGGAATTGCTGAGAGCCGTCCCCGAACGAGCGGGTGGCGTCGGGGTCGTTCATGCGTAGATAGATGAGATTGAGACGTTCCCAAGTTTCTGTGGTGATTTGGTCGCGGACTTGGCGAGCATTCTCGCGAGCATGGGCAATCGATGAGTAAATCGAAAGGTCGTCGGATCGATCCAGCGCCAGCGACAGGGCGGCTTCGTAGGGCGTCTTGGCCTTTGCCATCTCGGGATCACCGACGGCCGCTATTGCGATGCGGGCGACCAGGTTCGCCGCCTCGGACCGGTCCAGCGTAGCGTTCAGCATGACATCGGATAGCCGGCACATGTGCTCGGCCCGTTCAACATATCGACCAATCCAGTAGAGACTGTCGGCCACTCTCGCGAGCATCATCGGGATTTGCCCTTGGATTCCGAAAGCACCCAGGTGTCTTTTGAGCCACCACCTTGGCTTGAGTTCACAACGAGGGAGCCTTTTTTGAGGGCCACCCGGGTGAGGGCACCCGGCGTGACCGTGATCTTGTCACCGGACAGAATGAAGGGGCGCAGATCAACGTGCCGCGGTTCGACGGCGCTGTTGATCAGGCAAGGCGCTGTCGACAGCTGGATCGTCGGCTGGGCGATGTAGTTGGCGGGATCCGCCTTCAGTGCGGCGGCGAACTCGTCCTGTTGAGCCTTGGTTGAGTGAGGTCCCACCAGCATGCCGTAACCGCCAGAAGCTCCGACGGCTTTGACGACAAACTTGTCCAGATTTGCCAGCACATGGCTCAGCTGCGCTGGTTCGCGGCACAGATAGGTCTCGATGTTTGGCAGGATGGCGTCTTCGTTCAGGTAGTAGCGGATGATCTCCGGCACGTAGGCATAGACTGCCTTGTCGTCCGCGACCCCGGTGCCGGGGGCATTGCAGATCACGACGTTGCCGGCGCGGTAGGCATTGAACAGCCCGGCGGCCCCCAGCGAAGAGTCCCGGCGGAAAGTCAGGGGATCGATGAAGTCGTCGTCGACCCGGCGGTAGATCACGTCGATCCGCCTCAAGCCGGTGGTCGTCCGCATGTAGACCATGTTCTCGTGGACCACGAGATCGCGCCCCTCGACCAGCGGCACGCCCATCAGACGCGCCAGGTAGGCGTGCTCGTAGTAGGCGGAGTTGTAGACGCCCGGGGTAAGTACCGCCACCTGGGGGTTAGGCCGCCAGTCGGCCGCCATGCTCTTCAGCGTGGTCAGCAGCAGGTCCGGATAGCGATCAATCGAGAGCACGCCGGCACCCCGGAACGTGCCGGGAAACACACGTTTTGACGCTTCGCGGTTGGCCAGCATGTAAGACACGCCGGACGGAACCCGCAGATTGTCCTCGAGTACGGCGAATTCGCCGTTCGGCTGGCGGATCAGGTCCGAACCGCAGACGTTGGCGTAAGCCTTGTGCGGCACATAGAGGTTCTGCATCTCCCGCCGGTAGGACGGCGCCTGCAGCACAAGTTCGCGCGGCACCACACCATCCATCAGGATTTGCTGTTCGGAATAGATATCCGCCAGGAACATGTTCAGCGCCCGCAGGCGCTGGATCAGGCCGGCCTCGATCCTGGCCCACTCCGTGGCTGGAATGATGCGCGGCAGAATGTCCGTCGGAATGATCCGTTCCGTCGAACTTTCCGCGCCATAAACGGTGAACGTGATCCCCTGAAGCAGGAAGAAACGCTCCTGGGTCTTTTGCCGTTCGGCCAGTTCATCCGGCGAGAGGGTCGCAAGCCGCGCATCCAGGGCTGCATAGTGTTTGCGGACCCGGTCATCGGAGCCCTGCATTTCATCGTAGGGCCTTGCCGGGCCTTCTACATCGACAGTCGGTTCGTCCCGGTTGACGCGCACAATCGATCCTAAGCCGTTGGCCCGAAGTTCCGGGTGAATCCATAAGGTGCTTATGACGCGACCGGAAGCGCCCGCTCGAAATTCATGACGATGTCCCGTCACATAGCGGTATTGCCTAAGTCTTGGGCATTCTGGTCGGATCGCAACGGATGACAGCGAGGGGGGACCCGGCTACACCCGGCTCCGGGGCACGGGCAAAGGATTGTGGCTTGGGTCGACTGCTGTTCGCTGTCGCCGCCTCAGCGGCGCTGTTCTCTAACGTTGTTGCTACGGGTGCGGAACCGCGTGCATTCGTCCAGGGCGAGGTAGGCGGCGAACTCAAACAGACGATCGAAAAAGTCATCGGCGTCACCGACCGTGCTGTCGAGAATCGGTTTGAGGCCCGCCGCCGGGCTCGCGCCGCAGCCGAGGACGCGATCGCCGTCCTCCGCTCCGAGGGCTACTACGCCTATCAGGTCGAGCCCGATGTCAGTGACGGGGACCCACCGCGCCCGGTTGTACAGATTACGGCGGGGCCGCAATTCGTCCTGAAGGTCCCGATCCTGACCTGGGATGGTGTGCCACCGGATGCCACAGCAGCGGCGGTCGCCATCGACGCCATAGCGCTGAAGGCAGGGTCTCCGGGACGTGCCGTTGAGGTAATTGGCGCAGAGGGGCGCGTTCTGGCTGCCATCCAGAAGCGGGGGTATGCCGACGCGGAGGCCGGTGCGCGCGATGTCGTGGTGAATCACACCGACAAAACGGTCTGGCCCTATTACCGCATCGCGTCTGGCTCCCTGGTGCGGCTGGGGGGCCTGGATATCCAGCCGGGAAGTCGCACGTCGCCGACATTCCTGCGCAACCTCGCACCCTGGAAGGCGGGTGACGTCTACGATCCCGACGATGTCGCTGAACTGGAGCGGCGGCTGCTGGACACCGGCGTCTACGATGCGGTGACGGTCGCGTTGGGCCCCCGGGACGCGTCGAGCATCGACGGGCTACGCGCGGTGGTCGTCGGCGTTTCTGAACGAAAACCCAGATCAATCGAGGGCGGTGCCAGCTTCTCGACCAACGAAGGCGCGGGCGTCAACGCGCGCTGGACCCACTACAACCGGCTCGAGAGGGCTGACACCATTGCTCTTTTCGGACAGGTTTCCGACCGGGATACGCGCACGGGCGTCGATTTGTCCCTGCCTCACTGGCGAAGGGCCGGACAGACTTTTCGAACCGGGGTTGCGGCCTATCGGGTTGAGACAGATGCGTTTGATGAGATGGGGTTTGGCGTCCACGCAGATGTGACGCGGCGCGACGGCAAGACCTCCTATGTCACCGGCGGCCTGTCGCTCGACTACAGCCAGACTGCGGAGATCACAGCTGGCACGCTCACCAACCTTGGGCGCGATCTCGTGACGCTCGTGGCACTTGGCGACCTGTTGCTGGACCGGTCCAACGATCCTCTGGATCCGTCACAGGGCTGGCGGGTCAGCGCACGGCTGGAACCTACCCTTATCGTTGGTGACACCAATCTGCCGTATCTGCGCGGCGTCGCGCAGGGCTCTTACTATCAGTCTCTGGATCGACAGGGGCAGACCGTCATGGCGGCGCGGCTGCGGCTGGGCCGGATCGTCAATGGCACAGTTGATCAGATCCCCGCATCGCAGAGGTTCTACGCCGGTGGCGGCGGGTCGGTCCGCGGTTTCTCCTATCAGGGCGTCGGGCCGACCCTCAGCGACGGAACACCGCGTGGCGGTGTGTTTCTCCTGGAATCATCAGTTGAGGTGCGCCGGGACTTAACGCCCACCTGGGGCGTCGTGGTCTTCGCCGATGCTGGCGCAGTCGGCTCGAGCGGTCCGGTGGATTTTCAGGATCTTGCGGTCGGCGCAGGGATCGGGGTTCGCTACAATCTAGGGTTCGCCCCAATACGCGTTGATGTCGCGACGCCCGTTACGGCGCGGCGAGGACAGCCACCGTTCCAGATCTATGTCAGCATCGGCCAAAGTTTTTGAGCCCTGCGATCAAAACTCCCACCCCACGGCCCGGAGGACGCGGGGGCTGGCCGCGACGTATTGCTGTCGTCTGCCTTGCGGTCGCCCTGGTCCTGATCGGGGCCGCCGGAGTGGCGCGTTACGCCGTGTTACTGCCTGCTGTCCGCGACCTGATCGAAGCACGATCGGATGGATTGCGCGTCGGACCATTGGGCAAGCTCCGGATCGAGGGCCTGAGTGGCGATCTCTGGCGTGATGCCCGGGCCAATCGATTGACCTTGCGAGATAGCAAGGGCGTTTGGCTTGAGGCCACAAATGTAAAAGTAACATGGGATTACACGCAGCTTCTCAGGCGCCAGTTTGCGGCCGAAGAGATCAATGTCGACACCCTCAAGCTGCTGCGTCGTCCCGTTTTGGCGGCGCGCCGACCGTCTCGCGGACTGCCGGTGAGTGTCCGGATAGGCAGAGCCCATACCCGGTTGCTGCTGGAACCCGCATTCAGCTCGCAACGCGGCGTCTATGACGTTGATCTGACACTCGATCTTGTGCGGAAGGGCGCGAAGGCTGGCAAGCTCCGCGCCAACAGTGTGATGCATGTCGGGGACTACGCCGCTGCCGACATTTCGATGTCACGCGCCGGCAGGTTTCAATTGCGAGCCAACGCCGAAGAAGTGAAGGGCGGGGCGCTCGCTGGATCGCTGGGACTGCCGGCGGACCTGCCATTTCAGCTCTCTGCGCGGGCTGACGGGATACTTTCCGAGGGCAAGTTCAACGTCCGCGCCACGTCGGGCGCGTCTTTCCCGCTGGTCTCGGAGGGTGCCTGGACGCCAAAGGGTGGACAGGCAAGCGGGCGTCTGGACCTTACGGCGTCGACGTTGACAGCCTCGCTGGCGGCCCGGTTTGGACCCGAGGCCAAATTTCAGGTCAGTGGGATCAAATCCACCGGCGAAGACTATTCTCTGGAAGGTCAGCTGCTGACCGAGGCGGTGACCGTTCAAGTTCAGGGCCTTGGAAATCCCGGGAAGCTGAAGCTCGCGCCCGGCGGCCTCCGGGTCGAAGCCCAGGCACCGTCACTGTCGAGGATACTGACGGGCCCTGCCCTCGGCGGAGCCCGCATCACGGGCGTGATCACAGGCGAAGCGGTTGCGTGGCAGTTTGCCGGGGCGGG
>CAMCXF010000038.1 GCA_945883235.1 Phenylobacterium deserti
AAGCTGAGGCCGAGGCGGTGATCGCGGTCGCACGGCGGATCATGGAACGCGCAGCAGAGCCCGCGCTGTCGATCTCCGTCCCCCTGATCGTGGAAGCCCGCGCGGCGGCCAACTGGGATGACGCCCACTAGCTGAGAAAAGGCGTCGGCGATGGCTCATTTCGTTGACAAATGAACACCCATGAATACCCGATCAGAATCGGCGATTCGGGGGAGTATCCATGCAGAGCGGCGCCGTCAGGAACCGGCTGGCCCATACTATGGTGGCCGGACTGTTCTGGCTTGCTGTCGGTGGTGCGACCGAAGCCAGAGCGTCGTTGTCCGACAGCATCTGTGGTGCCATGGCCGCCGTCAAAACACAGGACTTTCCATCCAGCGCCGACCTGAGCCGGGTGGCGGCGTCGACGGAAACCCAGCTGGCCCGAAGGGGATTGTCGGGCGCCTACCAGGACATGCTCCCCGCGCTTGATATGGCTGCAGCAAACGCAGATCGGCCCTCACCGGCCGCCGTGGCCGAATACTGCGCCGCTGCTGGCGAGTTGATGCGGATCAGCCCGCAGGGGAGCCAGTTACAGGCCCAGTCCTATCTGCTGAACGCCTTTCGGCTGGCGCGGGGCAGCGGGCTTCAGAGCACGGCATCTCTGGCCGCCTATCGATTGGGTCTGGTGTCCTTGTCGGGTCCGACCGTGGCCGGGGTGCGAGGCGGGCGGGCGACGCGGGGTGGGGCAACGGCGGCCGTGCGGACTGCGGGGACCATCGACACCGCAGCGCCCTGTGACGTGCTGCTGAGCCCGGCCGTGCTGACCAATACCAATCTCTCACTGTCCATGGCGTCACTGGGTTGCTCTGCGCAACAGGCCGAGGGTGCCGGGGATATGCGCACGGCGGCGTTGGCCACGCTCCGGCTGGCGCGCCTCAGGCTGGCCATCGCGGACGCCAACACCGACGTCGCTGCGGCCTACAAGACGCAGGCGTGGCAGGCGGCAACCCAGGGCCTCGCGTTCGCGCGCAGGATCGACGACCCGGCCTTGCGCGCGGAAGTGCTTGGACGGCTGGCATCAGCAGCGCTTGATGCGCGCGCGAGCCCCGCGCCGGAACTCTTCGCGGTGGTCGCCGAAATCCGGGAGGCGGACCCGACAGATCCAGCAGCGGGATCCGTTGCTGCTGCACTGGAGGCGAGACTGAGGCTCGCGTCAGGCGATGCGCCCGCCGCGCGGCGGCTGCTGGATCAGGCGCTGTTGCTGGAGAGCCAGCGTTCCTTGCCCGCGCGACTTCCGGAGTGGCGGTTGTTGCTGGCCGAGGCGGATCCGGCTCACCGCGAGGCTCACATCCTGGCTGCCTTTGACGCCCTTGAGGCGATACGTCCGCTGTTGCCGCGGTTTGATCCGCTGACGGAAGAGACCGCGTTCTCGCTCTATATGCGCCGCGTGTTCCAGAGCGCGGTGGATGTACAGCTTGTCGGCGCTGATGGCCCTGCAGAGATGATCCGGGTGCGCGGCGCGCAACAGATTGTAGAGGCCTATCGTCAGGCCGAGTTGCAGAGCGTCTTTGGCAGTGAGTGCATTCCGGTGCGCGATCCGCTGCGTCCCGAAACCCTCGCGGCGGGAGAGGTGCTGCTCTACCCGATCCTGATGTCCGACCGGCTTGAGCTGCTCTACATTTCGGGCGGCACCAATGGCGGGGCCAGCACCTTTCGCAGATTGCCGCCCAACCGTAGCGTCGACCGTCAGGCGATCGCCCGGCTTGTCGAGACCGTCGTCCTTTCGCTGAGCTATGATGAGGATGATCGGTGGCAGGCAGCGTCGCGTCAGCTCTACGACCTATTGATCAAGCCGATTGAAGCTGAACTGAAGCCGGGGTCGATCCTGGCGGTGGTTCCGGACGGTGCCCTCAGGGCCTTGCCGTTCTCGGTGCTGCTGGACGCTGACAACCGGTTTCTGGTGCAGCGGACCCGCGTTTCGGTGGCACCCTCGCTGGCCTATTCGCAGCCGGGCGGGCTGGACGAGGGGCGGCGTCAGGACCTGGTCTCGGCGTCGCTCGAGCTGGAGGTCAGCCTGCCGGCCGGCTACTTCGAAAAGCTCAACGGCACGGCCAATGAAGCGCGACAAGCTGCGTTCGTCGACGGCAAGCGCATTGGCCGGGCTCAGTTCATCGAGAACTTTACCAAGGTCGATCTGGTCAACGCCTTGACCCGCGACCAGGTGGATGTCCTGCACCTGGCGACCCATGCCTCATTCAACGGACGGTCGGACCGGGCCTTCATCGTGGCGAACGGTGAGATGATCCTGTTGTCCGAGTTGCGCCAGATCCTGACCCAGAACCGCACGCGCGGGGATGAGTTGGACCTGCTGGTGCTGAGCGCATGCGAGACGGCCGTCGGCGACGACGAGGCCAGCATGGGTCTTGCCGGCGCCGCCGTTCAGGCCGGCGCGCGCAGTGTCATCGCGTCGCTGTGGCCCGTGAACGACACCGGCACCGCGCAACTGATGAAGTCCTTCTATGAGCGCTACCGCGCCGGGAGTTCCAAATCAGCCTCGCTTCGCGAAGCGCAGCTGTCGATGATCGCGGCCGGGGGAACGAACGCCAACCCCAACATCTGGGCCGCCTTCACCCTGCTGGGGGCCTGGAGATGAGTGCGCGCGGCCGCATTCTCCAGAGTGTCTCATGGATGGTACTGGCTGTCTGGCCGGCGGTAGCTTCGGGCCAATCCACCGCCGTCGTCGCCGATGTCGCCAACAGCCGCGCATTAGGTACGACCGCAGTGCAAAGCGGGACCGTTGTGACCATCGATGGAGGGACCCGCGCGGGGACCAACCTGTTCCACAGCTTCTCGCAGTTCAGCGTGGGCGTGGGCGACACGGCGCGCTGGGTTCGGAGCGCAGGCGATGCAGGAAGCCTGACCAACGTCATCAGCCGGGTCACGGGCGGCCAGACCTCTCGGATCGCCGGAACCCTGGATTCAACAGCTCTTCCCAACGCCAGCTTCTATTTCGTCAATCCGGCAGGGATTGTCTTCGGGGCCGGCGCAAGAGTGAACGTGCCGGCTGCCGCCTACTTCTCGACGGCGGGCGAATTGCGCTTTGCCGATGGATCACAGTTTGCGGTGAGTGCGCCGAACGGATCGACGCTCTCGATGGCACCACCTGAGAGCTTTGGCTTTCTGGACGGCCAAGGGGGGATTGACATCCAGGGGGCCGGTGCAAGCTTCGCACCCACGACCATCAGGCTGTCGTTCAGCGGTTCGAGCGTGCAGCTGTCGAATCCCGCCCTCAATCTTCGGTAGTCGGCTGGTGGTCAGCTCTGCCCGTGCTGGCGGCACGGGCGGTGACATCGTTCTGACGGTCGGCAAGTTGGCTGCCGAGAGCGTCAAACTGATCAGCGTCACGACGACGACCGCGCGAGGCGGGAACATCGCCCTGGCAGGTTCAGAGGGTCTGACGATCAGCGGTCAGTCCTTTGTCACCTCCACGAACTCCGGAATCGGCGCGGGCGGCGATATCACCCTGTCGGCACCGCAGTTGCAGCTTGACGGCACCTTTGCCATCTCCAGCGCCCTCGGCACAGGCCGCGGGGGCAACATCTCGGTCACCGCACCATCCATGCAGCTCTTTGACGCTAACCTTATCGCCACCGCCTTTGGTGCCGCGCGTCCGGGAGACCTTCGCATAGACGGGAGCGTTATCGAGATTTCGGGGGGCACCTACGGATCAAATCCCGGCGCATTTGGCGATTCCGGTGCGGTCAGCGTCACAGGTTCAACCCGCCTGCTGGTTCTGGGAGCCGCATTTACGGCCTCCAGCGCCAGCGACAACGGCGCCGGGGCTATCTCTTTGCGGAGTCCGGAAATCTACCTCACGGATACCCGGATCCAGGCCGATAACTCAGGAAGCGGTGGTGCCGGCGCGGTCATACTGGCGGCCGACACACTGATCCTGGACGAGACGATCATCCGGGCCGAAGTGAACGGGGCTCCCGGAGATCGACTGGGCCTGATCCGGCTGAAGGCGACAGGCGACCTGCAGCTCTTCAACAGCATCATTACCTCGAACACCAATGATCGGGCCGATGGGGGAATCATCGAAGTCTCCGGCCGCGATGTCCGGCTGGAGGACAGCCGTCTGCAGTCCGACACCCTGGGTCGTGGTAACGGCGACGCGGGTCGGGTTTCCGTGAAAGCCGACACGCTCCTGGTTCGAAACGGTTTCGTCACTTCCAGCAGCAACAGCCTGGGCGATGGCGGCGACGTTGTTCTGGAAGCCGGAACGATCACACTCGATACCAGCGCCGCCATTCGCGCGGACGCCACGGATGCGGGAAACGCAGGTCAGGTCACGATCAAGGCTGGTGCCCTGACGGTTCTTGAGAACTCCGCGATCACTTCGCGGGCGCAGAGCGGGACGGGCAATGCCGGCGCTGTGACCATTGACGCCGATACGATCACCATGGTGGACGGGCGCATTTCCTCAGGCACGACCACATCCGGCGACGCCGGGACGGTCACCCTTCGAGCAGGTACCCTATTGCTGGACGCCGAACGGCGAGATTTCACCTTCGTGACGTCCGAGACCTTGGGTGAGGGAAACGCAGGCGGCGTGATCATCGACGCGAAGTCGGTGATTGTACGCAACGGAGCGGCGATCTCATCCGACACGTTCAGCGACGGCAACGCCGGAACCATCGCCATTCGCGCCGACAGTCTGGTCGTTCAGGACGGCGGGTTCATATCCTCCGACAGCACGGGTGCAGGCGATGCCGGCGGCGTGTTCATCAATGCCGGAACGCTCAAGGTACTCGGGAACGGTTTTGACAACACCTTCATCAGTTCCGACAGTCTGGGCACGGGAGATGCCGGTGAGGTGCGGATCGAAGCAAAGGGGATTTCGATCGAGCAGGCCGGTTTCATTTCCTCCGACACCTATACCCTCGGCGATGCCGGCGATGTTTCGATCAAGGCTGACACCCTGGTGTTGAAGGATTTTGGCAATATCCGTTCGCGGACCCTCAACAACGGGGCGGCAGGGGACATACTCATTTCGGCCGGTTCCGTGACGCTCTCGACCGGCGGCACGATCTCTTCAGAGGCGACCGATACGGCCCTCGGTGATGCCGGATCTGTTGGCATATCCGCTGATAGTTTGACGCTGATGGGTGCCAGGGCGCTGATTTCCACGGCCAGCCAGGGCGAGGGCGACGCTGGTAAAGTCGATGTTCGGGTCAAGATCCTGACCCTGGACGGTGGTGTTGTCAGCTCATCCTCCGAGCGCGGCAGTCTGGGCGGTTCTGGAACACTCAGCATCGTCGCAGATACACTTTCGGTCCGAAACGGCGGGTTGATCACCACAGTTTCCAACAATGCCCGTCCGGCGGGTCAGATCCAGATCGCGGCAGGGTCGCTGTCCCTGGACGGGGCGCGCTCGCTGATTTCCAGCGAGAACCTGGCGGGCAACACAGTTCTGGGCAATCCGGGCGGTCAGGTCGGTGACGCCGGATCGGTCCTCATCACAGCCGACGGCCTGACCGTCTCCAACGGCGGACGGATCACGACCAACGCCTTCGCCGGGGCCGCGGGGCAGATCGCCATCACCATCGACCGGCCCGGCCTGCTGGTCCTGAAGGGTTCCGGTGCGCCCGGGATCATCCAGACATCATCCGGTGCCGGAACCGGCGGCGAGATCACCATATCCGATCCCCTGGCGATCATCTCCAACGGCGGCGCGATTCTCGCTCTTGGCCAGCAACGCGGGGCCAATGTCACCCTGCAAAGCCGCTACTTCATCAACTCATCGGATCGCCTCAACACGGTGGCCGTGGATGGTGACTTCCGGCTGGAGACCGGCATCTACGATGTCAGCAGCGGTATCGTGACGCGCGAGGTGTCGGTTCTGGACGCCTCAAAGGTGCTGCGCGGTCAGTGCCCGGCTGCGCGTTCCTCCGGTGCGGTGAGCCAATTGATCACCCGGCCGGTCGGGCCCTATGTGCAAGCCTCAGGGTTCGCCGTATCGGCGTCCGCCGGGCCTCAGGCCGGGGTTTGCCAGTGAGCCGGTCGGCACTGCGCAGTCTCGCGGCACTTCTGCTCGGCAGTGCTTTGACGTTCGTGACGTCCGCTGAGGCCCAGACCGCCGCGTCCGATGTTCTCAGAGGTCGAACGGGTCCTGGCGCGGGCTCGACGCCTGCTCCGGCCTATGCGCAGCCGCCGTCAGGTTTCCCCCAGTCCACCGACACCAGAAGGGTCGAAGGCCCGCGACCGGCTGACACCAGCCGGTTGTTTGAAATTCGGGTCACGGGCGAAGGCGTTGCCGGGCCTGCAATGCCACCAGAAAGCTGGAGCCCGACCGGTGAGCCCGGCACCAGCTTCAAGTTGGAGCATCAGCCGGGTCAGCCACTCGACGTCGTCTGGGTGCGCCGTCAGTTCGACCTCAACGACCTCCCCGGCACCGACGGTAGCGTCGGTCGCGCGCTTGCCCTGATTCAGATTATCAATCGGGCCTACCTCAGCGCAGGCTTTATCAATTCCGGCGTGGTCGTGCGGCCCTCGCAAGGCACCGGGGTCCTTGAACTGCACATCATCTATGGCGGACTTGTCGCCCCAAGGGCTGGAGATCCGGCTATCGGCGTCGTTTGGACCGGTCGTGGTGCCAGGGGCCTGACGCCAAACTACGTCATCAACCGGATGTCTGCGGCCCGGCGCCAACCGCTGAACGCCTTTGCGTTGGAACGCGACTTTCGTTTGCTGGCCGAAGATCCTGCCATCCGCACAATCAACGCTGATCTGCGCCCCGGTGCCCGCCCCGGCGAGGCCAGTTTGGCGCTGACCGTCCTGCCCCAGGATCGCTTCGACCTCTATGTCAGCGCGGCCAACAACCGCTCGCCCTCCGTAGGCGGCGAGCGCCTCGCAGCCGGCGGATCCATGCGCAACCTGCTGGGTGCTGGCGACCTGTTCGGCGGCGAGGTCGGAGTCACTGACGGAGTGAAGGACGCTTCGCTCAGTTACGCGCGTCCCTTTCTGTCGCCGCGCACAACACTGTCGATTCGTGGCGCGCTGAACCAGGCGGTGGTCGTAGATCCCCTGCTGCAGCCGCTGGATATCGCGGCCCGGGATCGCTATGCCGAGGCGGGCCTGACCCGCAAACTGATCGATGCGCCGCTGCTGCCGCGCGCACAGGGTGGGTGGTCGTCCGCGCGAACGCTTTCGCTGGGCGGGACCGTCGTCTGGCGGACATCGAAAGCCTTTCTGTTGGGTGAACCCTTCTCGTTCGCACCGGGAGCCGTGGACGGACGATCCGAGTACACGGCCGTGCGCCTGGTCGGCGACTATCTGGTTCGTAACGTTGACCAGGTCATCGCGGCATCAGTGACGGGCACGTTGGGTCTGAACGGAACCCGGTCGGACATCGCTGGCGCTCAATCGCCCGACCAGCACTTTCAGGCCATCCTGACCCAAATCAACTACGCCCGCCGGCTTTCGGAAAACGGTCTTGAGCTTCGCGCCCGCGTCTCGGGCCAGTGGTCGGGCAGCCTGCTCTACTCCGGCGAACGGTTCTCCGCCGGCGGCGCGACGACGGTGCGAGGCTATCGTGAGAATGCCTTGCTGGCAGATCAGGGCGTGGTCGGATCCGTGGAACTGGTTCAGCCACTGCAGCTGTCCGGAAGGCGGGGCGGGGCGCGGGGCGTTGCCTGGGGTGCCTTTGCCGTCTCGGCCTTCGCCGACGGCGCGGCAATGCGCAATCACGACGCGCCCCAGCCTCAACACACCATCTACAGCGTCGGCGCGAGTCTGGCCTGGACGCCGGTTGACGCCCTGTCGGCTCAGGTCAGCTATGGACACGCCCTGAAACGTATCGACTCCCCCGGTCAGAAAGATATTCAGGACCGGGGCCTTCATCTCCGAATGACGCTCTTCCCGCTGCGCATCTTCCGCTAGAGCGCAATAGCTTCAATGGATACCGCTTGAAGCGTCCGGCGCGCTCTAACCGTTTGAAGAGACAGCTCTCTTGTCCGGATCAGATGATCCCATCTGATCCGGAAAGACTCTAGACCGGCGGTTCAACTGCCGCAAACTGGCTCGATGGCCAGTCGAACGCGCGGGCCTGCTCAACGAAGGCGCCGACCACCGGCGAGTGCGGCCGATCACGAACGGTTACCAGCATTACGGTGCGGGTAAACTCCGGACCGATCAGACGGCGCGTCACCAGGCCGGGATCGGTGACGCTCAATTCCGGAAAGAAGCCCATGCCCAGGCCCGCCCGGATCATCCCTTGCACCCAGTCATCGCGTTCTGACGAGAACACACGGTGCCATTCAACGCCCTGGGCATCCAACTCGCGGCTGGCGTGCTCGAGCACCTCGCAGTTGGCCCGGTTCACATAGGCCTGGCCGTCGGTTTCGCGGCAGGTCAGGACGTTCCGCGCCGCCAGGGGGTGATCTGGCGACATCGCGATCACGAACCGTTCGGAAAACAGCGGCAGGCCGTGAAAGCGGCGGTCGAGGTCTTCCGGTGATCCGAAAAGCGCAAGTTCCAAGGCACCTCCGGACAGCATCTCCAGCAACTGGGACGCACTCCGGTCCGTAATCTCCAACTCCACATCGGGATGGCTGGCGCGGAACTTCACGATCAGATCCGAAATCACAGCAGGCCCTATGGTGCACATTACGCCGATTTTGAGGGTAACATTCTCGGCGTTTCGGACGGCTTTGGCCCTGGCTTTTGCGGCCTCGGTCTGGGGCTGGATCAGCTCCAGGTAGGGCAGCATCATCCGGCCCAGTTCCGAGAGGTGCGTATTGTGCCTTTCCCGGTGAAACAGCGGGCCGCCAAGTTCATGTTCCAATTGCTGGATAGCGCGCGTCAGCGCCGGCTGACTGACGCTGGCCTGTTCCGCAGCACGTGTGAAGTTCAACGTCCTCGCCAGTGCGAGGAAGTAACGAACCTGCTGCATCTCCAAGGTGGAATCCCTAAAACGACTGCGCCGCCGGTTTGAACCTATACTATCCTGAACACATCGCGCGCGCGACCGGCCTCAGATGGCAGACTTGAACTTCAACCGCGCGACGATCCACGGCGCCAACGCCGTCGCCAGCAATCCCAGCGGCATGATGTTGCCTTTCGAGAGGTCGTAGCCTTCGGCAATCTGCTGGACGCTCATGCCCAGAGCGCGACCGAGGCCAAATTCAAAGGCCAGGGTGAGAATAACCCAAAGCAACCCCACACCTAACAAGGCACCCGTCCCTCGCACCGCCATCCATCGGTCCGAGACCCAGGTCACCGCAAAGACAATCAACACGGCAACCCCTACCGAGACCTGGCGCAGGGCAAATGCCGTGTCCGGGTCCAGCAGAATGCGACGCAGAGCCCCATGGACGCTTTCCGCGGCGATAATCAGAGCCCACGCCAGGATCGCCCGGATCAGGATCGCGACCGCATCGCCAAATATCATTCAGCCCATCCGTCGATGATCGCCGCGTCCAGGCAGAATACCGGATCCCGACGTCGTCAGGTTTGACCGGGGTCAAGGCCCCACGGGATGCACGAGGGGATGATGCCCGCAAATCTCAGGAGACAGTCATGACCCCGTTCCTATCGATGGTTCTTGCCGGATATGCCGTGTTTGTCGTCGCCCTGGCCGTGGGTCAGATCCAGTGCGCCATAGCATCGGCGACCCCTCGGACACCGAAAGACACCTAACCTCAGGCGCTTAGTGCGGCGCGGATGGCAAGGGTCAGCGCGTCGCCGAGCAGCGGCTTCTCCAGGATCGGCACTCCGGCATCTCGGGCCGCCGACCGTAGCACCCGGTCGGGATGGCTGGTCATGAGGATGGCCGGCAACGTCACATGACGCGCCCGCAGCGTCAGCAGCGCATCAAGCCCGGAAATCCCGGGCAACCGCTCATCGATCAGCAGGCAAGCGCCCGTGGCCGGCAACGCCTGCTGCAACAGGGCTTCTCCTGATCCAAAACACTCAACGCCGAATCCCTCCAGCTCCAGGGTAAAGGCCAGAGCCGCGCGTACGGCCGCGTCGTCGTCGACGATGAACACTCTCGGCAATCCGGAACACTCTGGAAGCGTCATGGGTCGAGTTTGCCGCGATGCTGCGCCGTCGGCATTGACGGACCGCAATCGGTCTAAAATCCCGCAAGCATGGCGATCCGGACCAGTTCGGACAGGCTGTGCGCGCCGGTCTTGCTCATCACGTTCGCCCGATAGACCTCCACGGTACGGGGGCTGATGCCAAGCTCGAAGGCGATGGTCTTGTTGAGTTTTCCGGCAAGAACACCGTGCAGCACCTCGCGCTCGCGGCCGGACAGGGTAGCCAGCATACGCTCAAAACCCTCGCGCTCGGTCGCCTGTCGTACGGCCTTGACCTGCAGATCCAGAGCTCCGCGGATCGAGGCGACCAACGCGGTGTCATCGAACGGCTTCTCGAGAAAGTCCGCCACACCGGCGCGCATGGCCTCAACCGCAAGCGGAACGTCAGCGTGGCCGGTGATGACAATCACCGGCAAGCTGACACCCAGGAGTTTGAGTCGGTTGACCAGATCCAGGCCACTCATCCCCGGCATCCGCACGTCCGTCACGATACAGCCGGACTGGAGCTCAGGCACGACCTCCAGAAACGCCTGCGCCGAGCCATAGGTACGGGCCGGCAGGTCCGCCATTTCCAGCAGGAAGGCGAGCGAAACCCGCACCGCTTCGTCGTCATCTATCACATGAACCAGCGCCTCAGACATCTTGAACCAGATCCTCGGGGTTGGCGGCCGGCAGGGTGAACCGGAAGGTGGTGCCACCGGAGGGTTCGGCCTCGACCCAGATCCGGCCCCCGTGGGCCTCGACGATGGTTCTTGAAATGGACAGCCCGACACCCATCCCCTGCGCCTTGGTGGTCATGAACGGCTGGAACAGCTGGTCGGCGACGTCCCGCGCTATCCCCGGACCGCTGTCAGTGACAAAAATCTCGACCATCTGGTCAGCGGCAGGAACGGCCCCTACCACCAGGTCGCGGCGAGTTGCGTCTTCCATGGCCTCAATCGCGTTGCGGATCAGGTTCAGCATGACCTGCTGAATCTGCACCTTGTCTGCCAGCACCTTGTCGACCGCCGGATCGAACCGGAAGGACAGTCTTATCCCCCTGTCGCCCGCCCCGATCATGGCCAGCGCACCGGCCTCTTCGATAAGTCTCGGGAGGCTTTCAATGCTCCGGTCCGCCTCACCCTTTGCGAGGAAGTCGCGCAGGCGCCGGATAATCTGGCCGGCCCGCAGCGCCTGGTCGCCGGCCTGGCCGATCATGTCACGCAGCCGCGCCTGGTCTACCGGTTCCCGATCCAGTAGCCGCAGACATCCCTTCATGAAGTTCGCCGCCGCTGTGAGCGGTTGGTTGAGTTCATGGGCCAGTGCCGAGGCCATTTCCCCAAGCGCCGTGACACGCCCGACATGGATGAGTTCACCTTGCAGGTCCTGCAGGCGTCGCTCGGTGATCTGACGCTCGGTCAGATCACGGACAAAACCGGTGAAGTAGCGTCGGTCCGACGAATGCATCTCGCCTACGGACAGTTCCATGGGAAAGGTCGTGCCGTCCCTGCGCTCTCCGACGACAACGCGACCGATGCCAATGATCCGGCGCTCACCCGTGGTGATGTACCGGCCAAGATAGCCATCGTGGGCATCACGATAGGGGTTCGGCATCAAGAGGCTCACATTGCGGCCGACCGCCTCCCCCGGTGCCCAGCCAAACTGGCGTTCCGCCGCCTTACTGAAAGACTGGATTATCCCTTGCTCGTCGATGACGACCATGGCGTCTGGAACAGTAGCCAGGATGGATTGCAGGTGGGCTTCCCGCGCTTCAAGATCCGCCACCACCTGCCGCGCTTCATGTGCGCGTTGCAGCAGGCGAGACCCCACCAGACCCATCGCAATACTCAGGCCCGCAAACACCAGGGTCTGCACCAGCATCTGTGTGTCGGGTGCCTCTGAATATCCGGAGAACCCGAAGGCGGCAGCCAATGACAGGGCTGCGGCCAGAAGCGCAGGTGCGATGCCGCCTGCCGTAGCGCTGGCCAGCAATGCCGGGACAAACAGCAGCAGAACCATCTCGTTCCGGAAGATCGGTGCCAGTGCGACGCTTGCGGCCGCGCAGAGGCCCGTCGACAGGATCGCCACGGCAAACCCCAAGGTCATCCGGTTGTGGCCTGCCGTGGCCTGGGGCGCGCCAGGTGCGATCTGCATCTGCGAAGCGTTAGGACCAACGCGGCGCGATGGCAACGCGCGCGCCTAGGTATAGGCCCGGAGGTGAAGAGGGCGGAGCTTGCGGGCATGCTTCCGGCACCCTCCCGCAGTTATCTGGAACCATCCTCGATGCGCAGATTGATAATGGCCTTCTCGGTCGCCAGCCTGACGGCTTGCGCTTCCCTGCCCACGACACCTCAGAAGCTGGCATTCAGCCCGACAGCAGATCGCGGGCTGACCTTCGCACAACAGCGGTGTTCAGGCTGCCACATGGTGGGGCTGGATGAGACTTCGGCGACCGAGGGGCCGAGGTTCCGCGATCTCCAGATGCGCTACAACAGACTGTCACTGGAGAACCGCTTCCAGGAAATCTCCCGGCATGGGACCGGCGAGATGCCGCCGGTGGCGCTTTCGAGCTCTGACGCCGACGACCTGATCGCCTATTTCGAGACCCTGGACCGGCGGTTCTGAAAGTCACCGGGCACCGCGGAGCGCGACGCCCGGCACAGTTTCAATGGCTCAACAGGACGAAACACTCCGGCCGATGCAGCAAGTCATCGGTTACGCCACCGAAGGCCCACTCCGAAGTCCGGTTATGACCATAGGCCCCGGCGACAATCAGATCCGCCTGGTTGGCGGCAGCGACCCGCTCCAGCTCCATCGTGACCGCGCCCGATGGGGCCGTCGAAACGCTCGACCGCGCCTTTACGCCGTGGCGCTTCAGCGCAGCGACCACATCCTCGACCTGTTGGGTCGCTTCCGCGACCTCGGCCTCGTCGCAGATGGCCTGCACGATCACCTCTTCAGTGGCCACCAGAAACGGCATGGCATCGGCGACAGCGCGGCGGGCTTCACGCGTGTCTTTCCAGGCCACGACGACGACCTTGCCGTGCAGATGCGTGGCGGAATCCGGCACCATCAGGACAGGACGGCCTGAGGTCATGACCACATCGGCCGGGTCAGCTGTGCGCGAGCGCCCGCCCTTGCCCTTTGGGCTCATGACGATGACATCTGCGGCGCGCGCCGCATTCGCCAGGGCCCGGGCGGGGTTGTCCTCGACCGACCGCCACTCGACATCGGCCCCTGCAGCGTCCCGGCGAAACGCTGTTTCGGCATTCTTCAAGCTGGTGGCGATCTGCTCCTGAACCAGCGTCACCCACTCTGCGGCTGCATAGCCGAAGAAGGGATCCACCGTGAGGATGGGTTCAAAGGCCTCTGCGCCGAGGCCGATCAGCCTTGCGCCGTGGTCGCGTGCCAACCGGCTGGCGACTTCAACCCTGTGGGTCGAGGCCGCACCGGGCTCGGCATGAACCAGAAAACTGACAAGGGCATTGGCGCGCGTGGTGGATTTGGCGGCGGGGCGTTCCTGCGTCTGGGACATCGAGAGCTCCATATCTGTCTTTGCGACCGGCGTAGGGCCCGCAGTCGCGCGGGCTACTTTCGGATCAGGCGGCGAGGTCTTCGAGTGCCTCCCAGCGGGTCACGCGAAACCGCCGAAGTTCGGGAAACTCGACGATGGCATCGCCCTGCAGACGGGTCAGCGTCCGCGACACCGTCTCGATGGTCAGGCCCAGGTAGTCGGCCATGTCCTGTCGCCCCATCGGCAGCTGGACGTTGTTGTCGTGCTGTTGGTGGGCGAGGCTCATCAAAAAGCCGGCGACCTTTTCGCGGGCGCTCTTGCGGCCGAGCAGCAACACATGATCCTGCACGCGCTGCAGCTCCCGGCGGGTGGCCTCCAGAACCGCACGATCCAGCTCGCGCTCTCCCGCCAAGGCCCTGACCACCGAGCGGCGCACGACCAGGACCTTGCAATCCGTCAGCGCCTCGGCGGAGAACTGGTGATCCGGACCGGGCTCAAGCCCGAACAGGTCGCCCGGATAGTAGAAATCGCCGACCTGCCGGCGCCCGTCGCATGTCAATCGCGTGGTGCGCACGACGCCGTCGGCCACGCGGTACAAGAACTCGACTTCATCTTCCTGGGCGTAGATCTCGGTGTCCTTGGCGACATTGAGGCGTGAGCCAAGCCGGTCCAGAACCTCGACAAGCGCCTGTGAAGGCACCGCAGCATCGTGGCTGTCCAGAGAGTATGCCAGGGTCATCGCCAGCTCCTTTGTCGATAATCCAAGACTATCCACCCGACCATCATCGGGACATTTCGGAGCACCCCCTAGGTAGCGACACGGAGGTTGCGGTCCGGCGGAATCTGTTGCGTGTCGGTTGGGTACGGTCAGGTTCCGATCGTCAACTTTCAGGAGTCACCGGTGCCCGGAGTGTGCCGATGTTAAGCCTCGGCCAGCTGATACCCTTCCTGCTGGCAGTAGCCTTGATCGAGCTGACGCCCGGCCCGAACATGGGCTATCTGGCAGTCGTCGCCAGTCAGTCCGGCCGCGGTGCCGGGATGGCGACCGTCGCGGGCGTCACGCTCGGCCTGGTCCTCTATCTCATGGCGTCGGTCTTCGGTCTGTCGGAGGCGGCGGTGCGCTGGCCCTGGATTTACCAGACCCTGCGATGGGCCGGCGTCGCTTATCTGTTGTGGCTGGCAGTCGACACCTGGCGGGGGGCATCACCGGAGGCATCGCCGCCACCCGACCACCGCAGCCTCTTCCTGCGGGGCCTGCTTAACAACCTGTTGAACCCCAAGGCGGCTGTCTTCTACGTCGCTCTGCTGCCCGGGTTTATTCGCCCGCAAGACGGTCTGCCGCTGGTTCAGGCCCTTGTCCTTGGCTCCATCCACATCATGATCAGCGTGCTCATCCACACAACGATCGTATTGACCGCGTCGCACGCCCGGTCTGCGTTGCAGTCCGACAACGGCAAAAGCCGGGTATTCCTGCAGCGCGCCTTCGCCGTTGGACTGGCCGCGATTGCACTATGGCTGGCGATATCGACGCCCGACGTGGCACCAGTCTCCTCAAGCGTTCCGAGGTAGAGATCCGCACTAAAGCAGCGACATCGCCCCAACAGGTGAGGCGGGAAGGTTCCTGGTGGAGCCGAGCGGAATCGAACCGCTGACCTCCTCATTGCGAACGAGGCGCTCTACCATCTGAGCTACGGCCCCAGGAAGCGGCGGAATAAGGCGATTGCAGGCCCTCCTGTCAAGCGGCCGTTGGAATACCTATCTCCAGGCCCCGCCTTGTCAGGGCGCAAAACGCCGGTAGAACCCACAGAATGACCAGCTTTATCTTCGCCGTGATCAGCGGAATCCTGAGCCTCCTGGTGTTCGCGATCATCGCGAGCGCGATCCTGTCGTGGCTGGTGGTTTTCAACGTCGTCAATATCCGCCATCCGGTGGCCCAAGCGATTGTGCGCACGCTGGACGCAGTTACGCGGCCTGTGCTGGCGCCCTTCCAACGGTTCATTCCGTCTCTGGGCGGCGTCGACATCTCTCCGGTAGTGGCCATCATCGTCATCCAGGCCGCGAGCCGATACCTGCTGCCCTGGCTGTTGCGCCCTCTGCAGGCGCTGATCGGCTAAGCATCGATCCTGAAAATTCTTTTTCGCCGTCGGGAACTATCTGGACACTAAATAGTTGTATCTATGATCGTCCAGGTGGCTGCCCGTCGCCAAGGACGTTCACCTGATCGGTCCGGTTCCAGGCGCTGACCCCTTGCCAGGGATCGGCCCGATCCTCCACTCCCTGCGATGTCCCGACGATTCCCTCCGGCCGCGACAGGCGTTAGACTGGTGCCGCCATGTCTGACCGCGCCCATCTCGCCCGCCTGATCGCCGACGCCCGCCGCATCGTGGTGTTCACGGGCGCGGGAATCTCCACTGAAAGCGGCATTCCGGACTTCCGCAGCCCCGGCGGCGTCTGGAGCAAGATGAAGCCAATCCAGTTCCAGGACTTCGTGGCCGACAAGAATCGCCGCCGCGAGGCCTGGGCGCGGGCTTTTGGTGGCGTGGCCGGCTGGGTCGGTCGTGAGCCGAACGCGGGCCACATGGCCGTCGCACGCCTGATCGCCCAGGGTCGGGCCAGCGCGGTGATCACCCAGAACGTTGACAACCTGCACCAGTCCTCCGGCATACCTGCCGACCGCGTGATCGAACTCCACGGCAACGCCAGCTACGCAACCTGTCTGGAATGCGGCGAACGCCACGAACTGGACGTCCTCAAGACACTCTATCAGGCCACCGGCGACCTGCCCGCGTGCCGCCTCTGCGACGGTATCGTCAAGACGGCGACCATCTCGTTCGGACAAGCGATGCCCCTGGGGCCAATGGCGCGGGCCGAGGCCGAAACCAAAGCCTGCGACCTGTTCCTGGTTCTAGGCTCGTCGCTCGTGGTCTATCCCGCCGCCGGCTTCCCGGTGATGGCCAAGCGCAACGGCGCCATGCTGGCCATCGTCAATCGGGAGGAAACCGAACTCGACGGCTATGCTGACCTGGTGCTGCACGATGAAATCGGTCCGGTGATGAGCGCTGTGGCCCCCGCCAATTAATTTCACAGCGCCTGCAATTGGTCACACCCGCGCCCTCATGTTTCAGTTATGCGCTGGCCAGCATTTGCGGAGCGTTTCGTGATCAGACCTTTACTCGTGGCAACCCTGGTCGCATTGACCATCGCCGGCTGCGGCAAGTCCGGGGGGGCGGCGACGTCCTCTGACCCCTATTCGGGTCTCGACACCGAATTCCTCAGCTGGCGCACCGAGATCGAGGCGACCCATCCGGGCTGCAAGTTCAAGATCGACAAGAAAGGCTGCGAGGCGTTTCAGGTCACGTGCAAGGCCCAACAGGAAATCACCCCCAGCGAAGCCGCAAGCGGCATCACCGCGCAAATCGTGGCGGCCATGACCTTCATGGGGCGCGGACCTGATGGCTCCAGCGACAATCCCGGCTCGTCTTTTGCGGTGTTCTCCAAGGCCCGAGGTGCCTGGACCCGCGTGGAGACCTCGCCGGTAAACCTGAGCTCCTGCGCACCCGCCTGAAAGGCTTCGGCGAACAGTGCTGGATGGTGCCGCCTAGGTGACTCGAACACCTGACCCCCGCATTACGAATGCGACGGTAGATAGCGATCCCCCTGTATCCAGCCGATGACGTGTGTAGCTACAGAGTCTTACATAATCCCGTAGTTACAATGCTATACGATCTGTGGCGACTTTTCTGTCTCCCGCGGTTCCCTACGCTGTGGTATCACAGTGGTATCGGGAAATTCTCCCCCGATACCAGAATAGGCAGAGGCTCAACATGGAAAGTCGAACGGCGCGCATCACCAAGCGGACGGTCGATGCGGTAGCGACACCGACCACTGAAGCCGGGGAGGCGCGGGTCTGGGATACGGACCTGAAGGGGTTTTTCCTGCGGGTCTATCCGTCCGGTCGCCGGGTCTATGCGGTGAAGTACCGGCTGGGGCCGTTGCAGCGGATTTTCACAATAGGGGTCCACGGTTCGCCCTACACCCCGGAGATGGCGCGTGATGCAGCCGACGCGGCCTTGCGGCGGGTAGCCGAGGGCGAAGACCCGGCGACTATCAAGAAGGAGGCGCGCGAGGCGCTGACGGTCTCGGCCCTGATCGACCGCTATCTTGAGGACGGCCCGGCGACGAAACCCAGCAAGCGCCCCAGCACTTGGGGGACTGACGGATCAAACCTCAAGCGACATATCCTGCCGCTGCTGGGCCGTAAGGTCGCCAATGCCGTGAGCAAGGCAGAAGCGGCAAAGGCCATCAGCGACATCACCGTCGGCAAGACAGCTGTCGACGAAAAGAGCGAGAAGAAGCGCGGTCGGGCCATCGTCAGGGGCGGGGCAGGCATAGCCCGCCGCACGCTGGCCACCACGGCAGCGATGTTCGCGTGGGGCATGGAACACGGGCTGGTCAAAGCCAATCCGTTCACCACCGTGAAACTGGGCCGGGCACCGGTGCTGGAACGGTTCCTGAGCCGGGAAGAGGCCGGTCGCCTGATCGACGCCATTAACGCCTTGCAGGCTGCGAAAGAGGTCAATCCCGCCTTCTGCGACGCTATCCGGCTGCTGTTGCTGACCGGGGCGCGGAAGACAGAAATCCTCGGCCTGACGTGGTCTGAGGTGGATATCGTGCGCAAGGTGCTACTGCTGCCGCCGGAGCGGACCAAGGCCGGTGGTTCGAATGGTAATCGTCGGATCAACCTGTCGCCGCCCGCGCTGGAAATCCTCGCCAAGCGGCGACCAGCCAGAGTGAAACCCACCGACTTTGTTTTCCCGGCCACCCGGGGCGACGGCCATATCATCGGGGTCCGCCGTGCCTTTGCGAAGGCGTGCGCTAGGGCTGGTCTGGACGGGGTGCGTATCCATGATTTGCGCCACAGCTTCGCCAGCTTCGCTGTAGCAGACGGTGCCAGCCTGTTCCTGATCAGCAAGCTGCTGGGGCAAGCCAGCGCACGCACGGCGGAACGCTACGCCCACCTGAGCGGCGACCCGCTTCATGAGGCAGTGGCGGCGATTGGCAACAGGCTGATGCCGACTAAGGAGCCTGCGCCCGATGAGGGCACCGACCGGCCATTCGGTGAGGTCATCCAAATGCAGACGGGTGCCTGACATGGGTGGCCAGCCTACCATCATAAGTAATGATTACCGGCCCAATCAGCGTAAAGATATATTGAGGCGGGCTGGAGTTGGCGAGTTGAACCCTCGCCAAGCCGAAGCCGAGGCAAAGCGTCTGGGCCTGGCGCCTCTCTCATCCAAACCTGATGACTCCGAATTCGACCCACGCAAAAAGTCACGCTGGTCGTTGGCAATGGCACTCGCCTGGATCGTCTGGCGCGACTTCGAGGAAGTTCGCTTATGGGACAACGAGTTTCGAAGAAAGTGCTGGGATTGGAAGCCGGTCAGTAGGCCGCTGCCGGAAACCAGCGAAGAAGGTCCTCGCAGCCTCAAAGTTTGGGTCGTGGCACAGCGCGAACCCACGAATGGAGTTACATTTGAGGTTTTGGGTCACATTCCGCTGTCGAAGGGGCTCCTGCCGGTACTCGAAGGGCACGTATCCAGCCGCGCTAAACGCGAGTTCTGGGAAGCGCTGCAGGACGAGAAGCTCGTGGGAGAAGGCGTTCCAGCCGGCGGGGGTACTCGGAGGTCAATTCTAGCCCTTGAATGGCAGGATCTGGAAGCTGGGGACTTAACGAAATTCGGCGGCGAGAAGTTCAATCTCCGGCATGAGCGAGCCGGCAACGTCTATGATGACATCACATTCAGGCGTGACGAAATCCTCGCGACTTGGCCAGCCGGCGAACCCCCTCGTTCAGACACTTCCCAGCCTCCTCGGCGGCGCAGTCCTAAGCCGAGCGATTCACTGGATCTGGAGCGCTGGGTTGACGCGCGCGTGGCAGGTGGTCAGCCACCGCCACGTCGAATAGATGCCGAACATTGGGCAGTAGGCAAGGGCCTCAGCGTTGCTTGGGCGCGAGGGGCGCACGCCGCTTTGCCTCTTACAAAGAAGCTGAAACGAGGCGAAGGTCTGACAGACTGGAAGGCAAAGCGTCCGTAAACTGCGCGGACCGGTTCCGGACAGGTTTCATGCGCTCTGGACGGACGATTTGAATGTGCGGTCCTTGTAACGTCGAGACGCAGCGGGAACCCTCCCAATGCCTCGCGGACCCGATACCCACATGGATACCCTTCTGACGACCCCTGAAGTTGCCGGCCGCCTTGGCGTGGCCGAAATCACCGTGCGCAAGTGGCGCATCTACGGCACTGGCCCGCGCTTCATTCGCTGCGGCGGAAATGTCCGTTACCGGGCGGCTGACATCGAAACCTGGGTGTCCTCGCGGACGGTCAGCAGCACCAGCGAGGCCACGTAATCGCATGGCTCGCACATCCTGGGTTCCGCCGACCCTGAACAGCGAAGGGGCCGCCTCTGGCAAGGCGACCTCCTCTGAATTGCGCTTCGCAACGCAGCAAGAATATACCCTGACCGGACCGGGCCTTCAATCACACGGCGAGGCCCGGCATGGGTAGCCTCGCGGCGGCCTTCGGAACGGGTGGGATCGAATGGTCCTGCATCGAGGCCGAGCCTGGTGGCGTGCCTGCCACGTTCGATATGGCCTGTCCGATCTGTGGCCCGGACAGGCGAAGCCGTTCCAATCAGGTTCGCAAAGTGCTCCGTGTCTGGCGACATGAAGAGGCGTTCGCAGCCTTCTCATGCATCCGCTGCGGCCAGGGTGGATGGGTCAAGCCGGACCGGAACGCCCCCTCGCCACCACGCGGCGCTCACATTCGAGCCCTGGACCGGGTTCGCGTTGATCCGGAGCGTGATCGGCTGGAAAAACTGGAGAAGTTGGCGTGCGCCGAGTTCATGTTTTTCAGCGCCGGGCCCGTGGAGGGCACGCTGGGCCAAGACTACCTGGGCCGTCGCGCACTTCTGCCGGGGATCGACCTGCGCTTCGGCCACTACACGCCCCTTTCCTATTACGGGAAGCGCACAGGCCCCGCCATGGTGGCGGCGGTGCGCAATGCGGCGGGCGAGCTAACCGGGGCGCAGGCGACGTTTCTGACGCCGGACGGCTCGAAGATTGATCGCCGTAGCTTCGGGAAAGTATCTGGTTGTGCCGTAAGGCTCGCGCCGGTGGGCGCTGACGGGCAGTTGGCCGTCGCCGAGGGTGTTGAATCGGCGCTGAGTTTCTCGGCGCTCTATGAGGTTCCCTGCTGGGCCGCATTGAGCGCCGGAAGTCTCGAACGGTTCGAGCCGCCGGCAGGCCTTTCACAGCTCATCGTCGCGGCGGACCACGACGCAAATGGTCGAGGTCTTGAGGCAGCGCAGACGCTGGCAAAGCGCGCCCAGCGGGTCTGCGACGTGGCCATCTCCATGCCGCCCCAGCCAGGCGACTGGAACGACGTTCTGGTCGCGGAGGCAGGCATATGACCACCGTTCGCCCGTTCCCCGTCGTGGCCAGTTTTGAAACTACCGCACCGCCTGCACCCTTCACCGCAGACGCGCTGGCCAGCCAACAAGTCCCGCCCCGCAACTGGCAAGTGCCAGGATTGATCCCCGGCACCACCGTGACGACCATCGACGGCGATGGCGGGACCGGAAAGTCCACGCTGGGCCTGCAGCTTGGCGTCGCGACAGTGCTTGGAAAAGACTGGCTGAACCGCAAGGTCCGTAAGGGGCGAGTGTTCTATGTATCCGCCGAGGACGATCAGGACGAACTGCATCGCCGTCTGAACGACATGTGCGTCCATTTTGATTGTGGCCTTGAAGACCTGGGCGACCTCAAACTGTGGCCGCTCGATGACATCACGGAACTGGTGGCCCTCGATGAGCAAAGCCGCGAGTTTGGGCCGACCTCCCTCTGGACAGAACTCGAGCGCATTCTAGACGATTGGCAGCCCTTTCTGATCGTTCTGGATAGCCGTGCGGATGTCTACGGCGGCGATGAAGTCAACCGCCGCCAGGTCCGCAGGTTCGTGTCCATGTTGCGTCAGTTGGCGAGATCGCTCAACGCAGCCGTCGTAATGTTGTCGCACCCCAGCCTGACCGGGATGTCGAGCGGATCCGGTTCTTCGGGCTCGACGGCATGGAATAACAGTGTCCGGTCCCGCCTCTACCTATCCAAGCCAGCGCTCAAAGAGGACGGTGATCATGATCCTGACTTGCGGCTTTTAAGTCTAAAGAAAGCCAACTACGGGCCAGAGACTGCCGACATGCACCTCTACCGGAAGGCCGGCGTATTCGTCACCAAGGAGGGTGCCACCACCACGCCACTGGACCGAACGGCTGAACGAAATCGTATTGACGAACTGTTCCTGCAAATTCTCGGAGTGATGACCGAGCGGGGACAAACTATCTCGCCCAGCCCCGGTGCGAACTACGCACCCGCGATCTTCGCAAGGGATAGTCGGGCCGGTGAGGTTCGGAAGCCCGCGTTTGTCCTCGCTATGAACCGACTGTTCGATTCTGGGGCAATTCGTATCGAGAAGGTTGGCCCGGCGTCACGGGAACGCAAACAACTGGTCGCAGTGAGCGCATCGTGATGGGACACGACCTACCAACGGCCATACGAACGGCCTTCCAAGCCACTTCCAACCCCCGTTCCAACCCCTATACCAACGCTTCCAACGGCCATACGAACCCCCTGCAGCCACACACCCCCTAACCCCCAGACCGGCGTCCGGCCCGCTTGGGCGGCCTGCGCCCGGTAATCAGGACTGACCGACGACCCGGTTCAGTAAGATCAAAACGGTGCCTGGCCCTAATGCCGGGGCCACGGTTCCTACCTGCGGACGGCTCAGTGCGGACTGTCGAACGATTACATTGACGGGGCTGCCTCAATGAGCGGACCACGTAGAAACGCGAGGGAAACGCGCGGGCGGTCACTATCTCCAGGTCAACTAGCAGACGTTCCGAACGTCTCAGATGGGGGGAATGCGGTCGTTCGCCTGGCGGCGGTTGACGGGCGCATTCTGAATCAACTGAGACGTTGGGAAGGTCCGATTCCCGGAGCCGGATACCTATGTCCGTTTGTTGGCCCCAATCCAGCGGGGAGAAACGACCCCGTGGGGGCCTAAGTCTGACGTCACCGTCGCGGGCAACGTCTTCAATCTCCAGCCCCATCTGGTCCGCGGTCCGGTTCTTAGCCAGTTCCGGGCTAAGGTTCATCAAGCTTGGGAAACTGCGATTGCAGCGGATCTGCGAGGCGAACGGCACAGCGTCCCGAACTCCGCAACTTCGGCACGGGCCTTAGCGCCCCATTGGACCCGCCTCGGCCGCGTAGGCGCGTGATGCAAGTCCGTAGAGCGCGGCTGGCAACGCAAGGATGGGTATCAGCGTCAGCAGAGCGATGCGGAGTGCGCTTGCCGGATCGCCGCCATGCAGGTCGCTCATGACTCCGACCGCCAGCGGGCCAAGGCCAGCACCGATGAGGTTCGCCACGAACAGCGAGAAGCCTGACGCGAACCCTCTGAGATTGGCCGGGGCGATGGTCTGGATCATTGCGTAGGCGGGACCATAGGCCATCGAGGCGCAGGCGGTCCCGAGGAACACCAGTCCCATGGCGACCTTGGCATCCGTGACCAGTAGCACGCCCAGCAGCGGCAGGAATGCCGCCACATAGGACAGGCTGGCGAGCCATAGCGCCCAGCGGACGTCTCGGCGCATCAGGCCTGTCGCCACGGTTCCGCCGGCCAGCATACCGCTGATCGCGCCAAGCCCGTAGCTCAGGCCGAACTGCACGCCGACCGCGGCGACCGGCATCGAGAAGGCTCGGGCGAAGTAGCTGGGCAACCACTGGAGCAGGCCGCTCATCGCGAACGCGCCGACGGCAAACCCGCCCATCAGCAGCTGGAAGGACCGGCGCTTCAGCAGGACGCCGGGTGCGCCCGCCGGTGGCCTGATGGACGGGGGCGCATGTGTCCGGGGTTCCGGGAGGGTGGCCAGGACGAGAAGCGCCACCGGCAGGCCCAGGAGGCCCAGGACCGCGAAGCTCATGCGCCAGCCCAGCGCGCCGGCAAGGAGGCCGCCGCCGGCCAGTCCGATGAGCGCACCCAGGGGCACGCCTGCGGAGTGGATGGCCAGCGCCATCGGGCGCCTGTGCTCGGGCGCGAGTTCGCTGATCAGGGAATGCGCCGGAGGAACCCCGCCCGCCTCACCGATCGCGACCAGCATGCGCGCTGTCATCAGCTGCCAGAAGCCCTGGGCGAGGCCGGTGAGCGCCGTCATCAGGCTCCAGAACCCCATGGCGACCCCTATTAACAGCGGACGGCGGCCCCGGTCGGCCAGGCGCGAGAGGGGCAGGCCGAAGATCGCGTAGAAGGCGGAGAACGCCAGCCCGGTCAGCAGGCCCAGCTGGGTATCGCTGAGGTGCATTTCCAGCTTGATCTGCGGCAACAGAACCGAAAGTGCGGTGCGGTCGATACTTGCGACGACATTGGCGAGGAACAATACGCCGACAGCCCAGGCAAGGGTGTTGCGCGGGCCGGGTCCGGTCACGAGCGCGGTCCTGCGTCTGTCAGTTCCTGGCGCAGGCGCTTCTTATCGACCTTGCCATAGGTGGTGAGCGGCAGGTCATCGGCGAAGACGATGGTCTTCGGGACCTTGTAGGCCGATAGCAGGTTCTTGGCGAAGACGCGAAGGGCTGCGGACGAGGTTTCCCCCTCCAGGACGACCACGGCGGTCACAGCTTCACCCCAGTCGGCGTCAGGAAGGCCAATCACGGCGACCTCGCGCACCGCTTCATGCTGTCGAAGCGCTGTCTCGACCTCGCTGGAATAGACGTTCATCCCGCCCGTAATGATCATGTCCTTCGCGCGATCCACGAGGAACAGATAACCGTTGTCGAGGTAGCCGAGGTCGCCGGTTCGCAGCCATCCATCATCGACGGCGGCGGCCGTGGCGTCGGCATCCTTGAAGTATTCGCGCAGGAGGTAAGGCGAGCGGACCTCGACCTCGCCCACCGGCGCCTCGGCCGAAGGCGCGGTACGGACCTCGACGAACGGCACCGCCCGGCCGCAGGATGCGAGCAGGACCGGGTTCAGGTGGTCATCCTTGCTCAGGCTGGTGATGAAGTTCGGGCACTCGGTCTGGCCGTAGATCTGGAGGAATACAGGCCCCAGCTTGCTGAGCGCCTCCTCCAGCCGCGGCCGGCTCATCGGTGCGGCGCCATAGACGACCGTCCGGAGACTGGAGACGTCCGGAGCATCCTCTCCGATGGCGTCCAGGAGTCGATAGAGCATGGTGGGGACAGCGAAGGTCCAGGTTGCCCGATAGCGGGCGCAAGCGTCCAGGAACCCTGCAGCCTCGAACCGCGGCTGCAGCACGGTCACGCCGCCCTGCAGAAGACAGGCCGCCATGTGGTAGCCGGCGGAATGCGGCAGGGGTGTGGTCAGGAGCATGACCTCGTCGGAGCGGACATCGCCGCAGACCACGTGCGCCAGCAGGTTGATCGCCATGCGGCCATAGACATGCCTGACACCCTTGGGATGGCCGGTCGTGCCTCCGGTGTAGGCCAGGATCGCCGTGTCGTCCGGCGCGGCGACGATGAGGGCTTCGAGCGGGGCCGCAGAGATCACCTCGTTCCAGGCGATTTCGCCGGGGCGGGCGGGCATGTCGTCCGGAACGCTGACACGGAGCACTGCAGGCGCGTTGTTGATCACCTCGGGCTGCGGCAATCCGGCGTGAGCTATCAGTACCTGGGCGCCGGCGTGCTGGAGGCAATAGGCGAGTTCTGGTCGGCTCATGAGTTCGTTCAGCGGAATCCGGACCGCCGCCAGCTTCAGGATGGCCAGTTCGGCGACCACGTACTCGGCCGAATTTCGCAGGTGAAGGGCGATGCGGGCACCTCGGCCCAATCCCTGGCGGCTCAGGTAGCCCGCCAGGCGATCTGAGAGGCCATCAAGGTCGGCGTAGGTGAGGGTTTGCTCGCCGACGACCAAGGCCGTGCGCGCGCCGTGGCGCCGGATCGCACCGATCAGCAGGCTTGCCGATGTTGGACCTGTCGTAACCGTATCCATCCCCAACCCAAGTCCACTTCTCGTTGAGGGTAATTTATAAGGTACGTTCGTACCTGTAAAGGACTCGCGGGACAGATTGGCGGCGCGCGGCGCGCGAGCTATGGCAAGGTGGACAAGGACCCAGGGGAGCAAAGCGCCATATGCGCCTCGATCGGCAGGAGCGCCCGACGACAGTGAGCGAACGTCACCGCGATCTCATCGACGCACTTGAGCGGCTGTTCCTCGAGGAAGGGTTTCGCAGTGTCACTGTCGACGAGTTGGCCGCGCGCATGAAGTGTTCGAAGCGGACTCTCTATGAACTGGCTTCGAGTAAGCAGGAGCTGTTCCTGCTGGTCGTGGAGCGCTGGCTGGAGCGGATCCGTCACCTGGGTTGGCAAGGCGCCCTGCAACACGACGATCCCGAGAAGCGGATCATTGCCTATCTCGATCCCGGCGTGAGCCAGTCGCAGGCGGCAAGCCGCAGGTTCCTGGAGGACATGCAGAGCTACAGGCCGGCCCTGGCTCTGTTGGAGTCCCACCAGCGCGAACGGACCAAGGTGTTGCGGGACATCGTCGAGGACGGGCAGCGACGCGGCCGGTTCCGGCGGCTGCACACGGCCCTCGTCGCCGAAGTGTTCCTGGCCGCGGTCGGCCGCCTGAACGAACCCAATTTCCTGGAGAACGCGGGGATCAGCTTCAGCGACGGGTTCTCGGAACTTTACGAGCTGTTCCTCAATGGTCTTTTCGTCCCGCAGTCGCCGCAGCCCTAGGTCCAGCCTTCCTCGACAAAGGCAATGATCTCCGCAATCGCGGACTCGGACTCGGGGAACCGCGCCAGCAGCGGGAAAGTGTGGGGCGCCTCCTCGTAGACTGACAGCCGGGCGTCGACGCCGACGGCTTTGGCCTTGTCGACAAAACGCACCGAGTCGTCGCGCATCACTTCGGTGCTTCCGACCACGAACAGCGAAGGTGGCAGGCCGGTAGGATCGCCCCAGAATGGCGATGCGGCCGGGTCCGTCGGATTGTGGCCCTGTAGATAGTGAAGCGCCTTGTGGATCACGGCTTGAGGGCCGAACAGCGGATCGGCCTCGGCGTTGGACACGTGAGAGTGTCCGGTCATGGCCATGTCGGTGAGGGCTGACAGGAACACCAGGCGTCGGGGCGCCGGCTTGCCGGCGGCGAGCCGGGCCATAACCGACGACAGCACCAGGCCCGCGCCGGCCGAATCGCCGGCCACCGCGACGTTCTCCGCGCCATGCGCTTCGATGACTTGCACCATCGCTGCGGCCACATCGTCGAAGGCCGCCGGGAAAGGATGCTCGGGCGCGAGCCGGTAACGGATCAGGCAGGCGTCAGCGTCGACCGCCGCTGAGATTTCGTCGACGAGGGCCCGGTGACTGTCGCTGGCGTCAAAGCAGAAACCGCCCCCGGCCACATAGACCACGATGCGCTTTCGTCCTTTGGACGGCCGGTATTCCAGGCGGCCATGCCCCACGGCGACAAGGGTAGAATCGGCTTCGAGGAGGGCAGGCGCCGCTCGGGCCTCACGGAAGGCGACGGGGTCGTAGTCGGCGTTGAAACTCGCCTTCAGCGCCGTCCTGGCGTGTTGATTGAACGCCCGGATTTCTTCGCTCGGCATCGCCATTGACCCCTTGTTGGTAATTATGTACCGTCTTTCGTACCATCAGAGCCTGCTCGTTGAAAGCAGTCCAGATCAGGGGGAGGTCAAATTGGCCAAATTGGGAAGTCGTAGCCTTCGTTATCGCGCGTTCCTGCTGGGGAGCGCCGTGGGCGCGGCCTTCGCGGGCCTGGCGCCCTCGGTCGTCCTGGCGGCAGACGCGGACACTGGAACCCTCGAGGAACTGGTCGTCACCGCCCGAAAGCGTTCGGAGTCGCTGCAAGAGGTGCCGCTCTCTGTGAGCGCCTACACCGGCGAGAAGCTGGCGGCGGCAGGCTACTCCGATCTCGGCAACATCTCGCGGGTTGCGCCGGGCGTCTACTTCGAGGCTCCTGACCGCTCGCGGCCGCTGATCTATGTCCGCGGGATCGGCACCCGTTCCTACGACGGCGGTAGCGACCCTTCAGTCGGCGTGTTCATCGACGGCGTCTATCAGGGCCGCTTCGGCGGACTGATGGTCGATCTCAATGACCTGGCGCGCGTCGAGGTCCTCAAGGGGCCGCAGGGCACACTCTATGGCCGCAACACCATCGGCGGCGCGATCTCCATCGTTACTCGTGAGCCGACCAACACGGCCCAGGGACGGGCCGAGGCGGGGATCGGCGCGTCCGATATCTCCGGCGACACGCTCTTTTCCCTGTCCAGCAGCGTCTCGGGCCCGATCGTTCCGGACAAACTTCTGGGCTTGGTCAGCGCTTCCTACAACTACCGCGACGGCTACCAGCCGACCCGCTCGCAGGCCGGCGTCAACACCGGCGTTCGCGGCGGCAGCGAGGACTCCATCAGCCTTCGCGGAAAGCTGAACTGGATGGTCTCCGAGGACCTTACGGTAAAGCTGGCCGCCGACTACACCCACATGGATGGCCCGCCGCTGATCCTGGTCAGCGACCCCCTGGGCAAGAACCTCGGCCCGGGCGCGCTGTCGCCGGGCTTCACGCTGCCCGCGGCGACGAACGACCCCTACCGGCCCTACAGCAACACCTCGGATATCTTCCTCAAGAAGAAGATGTACGGCGCCTCGGTGACCGCGGACTGGGACCTGGGCAAGGTCACGCTGACGTCGATCACGGCCGCCCGAAAGCTGAAGATCGATGAGGTCAACGACATCGATGCGACCTCGCTGGACTTCTATGTGAACCCGGTGACTGACGACGCCGAGCAGGTGTCTCAGGAATTCCGTGCGAGCTATTCGGGCGAGAAGGCCAACTGGCTGGTGGGCGCCTACTACGGCCGCGAGGTCGATGATCGGAACGATAGCCTGGTCTTCGGACCCGCTTCGTTCCTGCGGCTGATCAGCGGGGGGCCGACAACCTGGCGGTTCCACGTCAAGGCCGTGTCCAAGAGCGCGGCCCTGTTCGGCCAGTTCACCTGGAACTTCACGGACAAGCTCTCGACGACCGTGGGCGCCCGCTACAGCGAGGACGACAAGGACGTCCTCTACGACTCGCGAAACTCCGCGCCGGTGAAGATCGGCGTCGTCCCCTTCGTTCGGGACGTATCCCGCAGCTGGAACTCCTTCGATCCGTCGGTGAGCGTCAGCTACAAGTTCACGCCGGACATCATGGCCTACGCCTCGTGGTCCAGCGGCTACAAGGTCGGTGCCTTCCAGTTCTTCGCCACGAGCGCACTCACGGCCGACCAGGTGGCATCGCCTGAGGACGCCCAGTCCTATGAGGTCGGGATCAAGTCGACGCTGTTCGACCGCCGGCTGCGCCTCAACGCGGCGGCGTTCCACATCGACTACAAGGATCTTCAACTCCTGCGGCTTGTGCCGGCTCCGCCGCCCATCGCCTCTCTGATCGTTATTGGCAATGCGGCGAACAGCAAGATCGACGGGCTCGAGGTCGAGGGTCAGGCGATCCTCAGCGACGCGGTTTCGATCGACTTTTCCTATGCCTATCTGGACGCCCACTTCGACAAGTACGTGTTCCGGCCCGGCCAGGACTTCAGCGGCAACCGGATGCCGCGTGCGCCCAAGAACACCATCAGCCTGGCCGCCAACTACGACCGGGACATTGGACCGGGCCATCTGACGGCGCGGCTGTCCTACGCCTGGCGCAGCAAGATCTTCTTCGAAAGCGACAACAACACCATCGACATCAATTCCAGCGAAAGTTCTCTCGGACTCGTGGACGCCTCGGCCTCCTACAAGGTCGAGAGCTGGACGGTCGGCGTCTGGGGCCGCAATCTCACCGACGAGCGCTACCGGCGACAGGCCCTGAACTCCACGGGCAACGCCCAGCGCAACATCTGGGCCGAACCGCGAACCTATGGCGTCCGGGTCGGCTACGAGTTCTAGCGGGGCCGGTTATGAAGCTTGTCACATTTACCCTGGGCGACGGCGGTGAGGCGCGCCTCGGCGCGCTGATCGGCGAGGCCCAGGTGCTTGATCTGCAACAGGCCCAGGTGCTGGCGCACGGCGCGCCACATCCGGACCTGGCGTCGATGCAGGCCTTGATCGAGACGGAAGGGGCGGGCCTGGAGCGGGCCCGCGCCCTGGCCTCGGCGGCGCCGGAGGCGGCGATCCTTGCGCGCGGTGACGTCAACTTGCTGGCACCTCTGCCGCGGCCCGTCCAACTGCGTGACTGTCTGTGCTTTGAGGAGCACCTCATCGGCTCCGCGGAGGCGGTGATGCGACGCACCGGCGCCAACGAGCCAGCCCAGCGACACAAAGATATGGCCACGGTCTTCAAGGCGCGGCCGATCTATTACAAGGCGAACCGCTTTGCGGTGACCGGACCAGACACGGTCGTCAACTGGCCGGCCTATTCCCAGGCCATGGATTATGAACTGGAGATGGGCTGCGTGATCGGGCGTCGGGGCGTGGACATCGCCCACGCGGACGCCGCCTCGCACATCTTCGGCTTCACCATCTTCAACGACTTCAGCGCCCGCGACACCCAAGGGTTTGAGATGCAGAGCGGGCTCGGCCCCTCGAAGTCCAAGGACTTCGACAACGCCAATGCGCTCGGGCCCTGCATCGTCACGGCCGACGAATTCGACCCCTACGACGCGGCCATGATCGTCCGGGTCAACGGTGAGGTCCGGTCTGAGGGCCACTCCAGCACGATGAACTACTCCTTCGAGGACCTGATCAGCTTCATCAGCACCGGCGAGACCCTGCATCCGGGCGAGATCCTCGGCTCCGGCACCGTTGGCGGCGGTTGCGGTCTCGAGCAGGACCGGCTGCTGGAAAGTGGTGACGAAGTCGAGCTTGAGATCGTCGGCATCGGACGGCTTCGAAACAGGGTAGTCGCGTCGCAGCCTCGCGCCCTCGTCTCCCAACAAAGCAGAAAGGTCGGACCATGAGCGGCGAAGCGGACAGGCTCGAAAAACTGGAGCGGCGGCTGGCCTATCTGGAGGATCGCGAGGCGATCCGGGACGTCATCTACCGCTATTGCCGCGCCGTGGATCGCGCCGACGTGGAACTGTTGAAGAGCTGCTATTGGTCGGACGGTTTCGACGATCACGGCTTCTATGGCGGCAACGCGCACGAGTTCGCGGAATTCGTCGGCCCGCTCCTGCGGGTGACGACGTCGACGACGCATTCCTGCAGCAACCCGATCATCGAGATCGAGGGTGACAAGGCCTACTGCGAGACCCAGGTGGATGTGCTCCACCGTATCGTCGAGGGCGACGATTTCATCAACGAATGGGGTCAATGCCGCTACCTCGACATCTTTGAGAAGCGCGACGGCGTCTGGCGGATCGCCGTGCGCACCTACGCCGGCGACGGCATGTTCTGGTTCAAAATGAAGGCCCAGGTTGCGACGCACCGCACTCGCAGTTTTGAGGCGTCTGTCTCACGTGGCACCCGGCATCCCGAAGACCCAGTGTACAGGCTTCGTACCATTCGAGACACAGTGCAGGTGCGCGAACCGGCGAAGGATTTCTGGGGGACGCTCCACTCCCTCGGCGATCATTTCTAGGGAGGCGAAATCATGAGCCGAGATACCGAAGCCCGTCTCGCCGACCTCGAACGCCAACTGGCAGACCTTTTGGACCGCGAGGCGATCCGCAACATCATCCACCGCTACTGCCGGGCAGCCGACCGCTGCGACCTGGAGGCCTTCAAGGCCTGCTATTGGCCCGACGGACACGACGACCACGGCTTCTTCGGTGGCAATGCGCACGAGTTTTGCGACTACGTAATCCCCGTACTGCGGAAGATCGAGGCCAGCGTGCATGCGATCACCAACACGATCATCGACCTGAAGGGCGACAAGGCCTTCTGCGAGTCCCAGTGGTCGGTGGTGCACCGCCTGCGCAACCCGGAAGGCGATGGCTTCCTCGATTACTGGCACCAGGGCCGCTACATCGACATTTTCGAGAAGCGGGACGGGGAGTGGCGCATCCTCTGCCGCTCGACGGCCTCCGACATGGATCGCCTAGTCCGCACCAAGGATATGCGCGCGATCATGGACCAGTTCGCCGGCCTCGAGAAACGCGGGCCTGGCAGCCAGTCCGGCCGCGGCGCCCGTCACCCTAACGACCCGGTCTACATCGGCTTCGACCTGCCATCGATTGTGCAGACCCGCGATCCGATGCCGGACCTGTGGGCCGCCTTCTACGCCCTCGACAAGGTGCTGTAGGGCCCCGCCATGGATGTCTTCATCGCCGGAGTGGGGATGACCGCCTTCGGCGACCATCCGCATCTCAGTGTGCGCGACCTCGCAGGCGCGGCGCTCCGCGAGGCCCTGGCCGATGCGGGCTGCCAAATCCCCGCCATCGAGGGCGTCTGGTTCGCCAATACCGGACAGGGCGCCCTCGAAGGCCAGCACATGATTCGCGGCCAGGTGGCGCTGCGGCCCATGGGTTTCGAAGGCGTCCCGATCGTCAACGTGGAGAACGCCTGCGCTAGTGCATCTACCGCGCTGCACGGCGCGATCAACCACCTGAAGGCCGGCGGCGCCGACATCGTGCTCGCCGTGGGCGCGGAAAAGATGTCCCACCCGGACCGCGCGCGGTCCTTTGCCCTGTTCGACGCCGGCTGGGACGTGGCCAATCCGGAGGCCAACCGGCTCGGCCTGCTGGCGCTGGGCGGGATGGACGAGGCGGATCTGCCCTCTCCGGCCGCGCGGCGCAGCGTGTTCATGGACGTCTATGCGGCCTTCGCGCGCCAGCACATGAGACTGTACGGCTCCACGCCCCGGGAGTTCGCCGCGGTCTCGGCCAAGAACCACGGCCACTCGGTCGCCAATCCCCGCGCGCAGTTCCGCCAGGCGTTTTCGGTGGACGAGGTGCTGGCGGCTCGCGGCATCGTCTGGCCGCTGACGCTGCCGATGTGCGCACCGATCTCCGACGGCGCCGCCGCCGCGGTGGTCTGCAATGAGCGCGGTCTGCGCCGGCTCGGCGCCGCGGTGCGGGCGATCCGGATCAGGGCCTGCGTCCTCGGCTCATCGATGAACCGGTCGCCCGATGACCTGTCCCGTCACCTGGGCCGCATCACCGCGCTCAAGGCCTATGAGGCCGCCGGCGCCAGTCCGGAGGATGTCGGCGTCGCGGAGGTGCACGACGCCACGGCGGTGGGCGAAGTGATCCAGGTGGAGAACCTGGGCCTGGTTCCGTTCGGCGAAGGCGGCGCAGCGGCCCTGCGTGGCGAAACCGCCCTCGGCGGCCGCATCCCGGTCAATCCGTCCGGTGGACTGGAAAGCAAGGGCCACCCCATCGGCGCCACCGGCCTGGGCCAGGTCCATGAACTGGTGAGCCAGCTCCGTGGAGAGGCCGGTCTGCGTCAGGTCGCAGCTCCCAACCTCGCCATCGCGGAGAACGGCGGCGGGCTTTGGGGCGTGGAAGAAGCCGCCTGCGTGGTGACGATCCTGTCGCGCTGACGGCTGGCTGGAGCGCACGGCGACTCCGCGACCCACCAGCGGGAAGGTCCGCATTCTGGACCGAAGTCAACGTCAGCTCCTCGCGCATCGCGGCCCTCAATGTCTGGACAGGCGAATGACCGCATTGGGTCCAGGCTGTGTAAAAACGGCGAAGCAGCTTAGAATCGAACATCGATGCAGCAGCCTTGGGGCCGTCGATGAAGCGCTTTGTCGAAGGGGAAGATCGGCGGCAGACTTTGTTGTTGCCGGAGTCGCTGGACGACTACGTGACC
>CAMCXF010000039.1 GCA_945883235.1 Phenylobacterium deserti
GTCCCTGCGCGCGCGCGATCCGGCCTTTTTCAGCTGAGTAGGTGGTGTCGGAGCCGTCAGCCTTGGTCTGGTGGATGAACAGGTTGACCAGATTGCCTGCCCCGTCGACGCTCTGGGCATAGACCGTCAATCCGGGGGTCGGCTCGGAAAACTCGCCCTCCCGGACCAGGGCGGCTGCCAGATCGGTGCGCACCTCGAACAATTCCTGCCGGAGCTCGCGAAACGAGGCTGGCTGTACGAAAATATTCATCAGCAGAGCCAGGAACGCGATGGTGCAGGCCAGCCGCAACGCCGGCGACATCACCTGCCACCGGCTCATGCCGCCGGAAAAGCAAACGACGATCTCCTGCTCGGTATGGAGGCGGTTGAGGGCGACCAGGGCCGCGACAAAAACCGCGATGGGCAGCACCAGATTGATCAACTGCGGCATGTAGAGCAGCGTCACCTTCAGAAATACCAGCGCGCTCTGACGTTGGTTCACAATCAGGTCTAGACCGGCCAGACTTTGGCTGAGCAGGGCGACGGCTGTCAGTGCCAGAGTGGCCAATGCCACCGGCCCGAGGAGCTGGCGAAGGAGATATCGATCTATCAGGCGCATCGTGCGAAAAACGGCTAGCTCCGAGATTTTGACGCGCCCCGGCTGCGGAGCTGTTCTAAACCATGCGTCGCGGCGCCACACAACCTGACCTTGACCGCTAAAACTAGGGCCGAAGAGAGACAACGTATGGACATCAAGTTTGTCGCCCCCACTGCAGGGCTCCCCGCGAAGGCCGCCGTCGCCCGGATTGTGTTTGAAGGCGATGCCTATGAAGGCCCCCTTGCAAGGGCTGTGGCCGCAAGTCGTTTCACCGGGGCCAAGGGTCAAACCCTGGACATTCCGGCACCTGAAGGTCTGGCGGGCGAACGCCTCGTCCTGTTGGGGGCCGGTAAGCGCGACGCGTTCAACACCCTGGGTGCCGAGCATGCCGCCGCGAGCGCCTACAACACCGTAAAGGCAACGGGCCTCGAGACCCTGCGCGTTGAGCTGTCGGGCTCTGCTGAGCTCTCGGCCTACGCCGCATTGGGTGTGCGACTGGCCAGCTATCGGTTTGACAAGTACCGCACCAAGGAAGCCGCCGACAAAAAGCCGTCGGTCGTCCGGGCAGAAATCACGGCGGTCGACACCGATGCCGCTCTGGCCGCATTTGTGCCGCTGGCGGCCCTGGCCGATGGGATCAGCTTCACCCGCGATCTGGTCTCCGAACCGCCGAACATCCTGTTCCCTGTTGAATTCGCAGCCCGGGTCAAAGCGCTTGAGACGCTGGGACTTGAGGTCGAAATTCTGGGCGAACCCGAGATGATCAAGCTTGGCATGGGGTCTCTGCTGGCCGTGGGGCAGGGCAGCATCCGCGAGAGCCACCTGGCGGTGATCAAGTGGTATGGCGCGGCCAACAAGTCCGACCAGCCCATCGCCTTTGTCGGCAAGGGCGTCTGCTTCGACACCGGCGGCATTTCGATCAAGCCGGCCGACGGCATGGAAGACATGAAGTGGGACATGGGCGGCGCGGGCGCTGTCGCTGGCCTGATGCACGCCCTGGCCGGTCGCAAGGCCAAGGTAAACGCCATCGGCATCCTGGGTCTCGTGGAGAACATGCCCGATGGTAACGCCTATCGCCCGGGTGACGTGCTGACCAGCATGTCCGGCCAGACCATTGAGGTGATCAATACCGACGCCGAGGGCCGCCTCGTGCTGGCTGACGCGCTCTGGTACTGCCAGGATCGCTTCAAGCCGAAGTTCATGGTCGATCTGGCCACCCTGACCGGGGCGATCATTATCGCGCTGGGCAATGACTATGCCGGCTGCTTCTCGAACAACGACGAACTGAGCGCCAACCTGCTGGCGGCGTCCGCGGCGGAGAACGAAGGCCTGTGGCGCATGCCCTTGCCAGCGGCCTACGAAAAGCAGATCGAGTCCATGATTGCCGACATGAAGAACACCGGCGGTCGGCCGGGCGGATCGATCACTGCGGCGTTGTTCCTGCAGCGCTACGTCAACGGCGTGCCCTGGGCGCACCTCGACATTGCCTCGACCGCGTGGAAGAAGCCATCGTCCGTCCCCACCAGCCCGGACGGGGCCACCGGCTACGGCGTGCGTCTGCTGAACCGGATGGTGCAAGACAAGTACGAGAGCTGAGCCCGCCGTGCCCGACCGCATCGTCCTGTTGCACAGCCCGCTGCTGGGCGGACTGACGTGGCAGGCCGTTGCGGCGGACCTGCGGGGTCGGGGCAGGGCGGCGTCGGCTCCGTCCTGGCCGGTGCTGTCGAGTTTGACGGGAGACTTCTACCGGTCGCTGGTAACCGCGTTGGCCGACGAACTGGGGGAATCCCCGGCGGTGGTCGTCGCGCATAGTGGCGCGGGTGCCCTGATCCCGGCGCTCGAATCGGCGTGGGGCGGTCTTCGGGGCGTTATCTTCGCCGACGCGATCCTGCCGCATCCCGGTCGCAGCTGGTTCGATACTGCGCCGCCGCAACTGGCAGAAAGCCTGCGCGCCGGGGCCGAGTTCGGGATGTTGCCGTCATGGGATCGTTGGTGGCCGCCGGGCGCGCTGGAGCGGCTGGTCCCGGACGCGACATCGCGTGACGCGCTGATCGGCGAACTGGCGGCGCTACCTCTGGACTATTTCGCGGAGCCCGCGCCGACGATTGAGCTGGCCGCACCGGCTGCTTTTCTGAGGCTCAGCGGTGCCTATGACGAAGAAGCCCGCGGTGCGACCCGCCAGGGGTGGCCCGTTGTGAGCCTGCCTCTGCATCATCTGGCCATGCTGACCCATCCCGAAGCTGTCGCCAGTGCAATTGCCAGCCTGGCCGACAGGCTGGAACATACCCGTGGCTGAGGTTGGCACCTGCGAGGTCTGGTTTTACCACCTGGAGCGCACCGGGCTGGACCAGGCCTTGCCGGAACTTCTGGAAAAGACGCTGCAGCGCGGCTGGAAAGCCATGGTCCGGACCCCGGCAGCGGACAGGATCGACCATCTCGACGCATGGCTCTGGCGCTATCGCGATGACAGCTTCCTGCCTCATGCCCCGGCGAGCGAGCCAGACGCGGCACGGCAGCCCATCCTGCTGACCAGCGACATCGAAAATCTGAACGCTGCCGACGCCCTTTTCCTGATCGACGGTGCCGAACCCGGGGACCTGTCAGGCTATCAACGCTGTATCGTCGTGTTCGATGGCGCCGATGAGGACCAGCTGCGCACCGCGCGCGCGCAATGGACCGCTGTTAAAGCCCGCGGTTTGCCGATGTCGTACTGGAAGCAACAGGCACGAGGCTGGGAGAAGCAGGCATGACCCGGTTTCTGGTGGCGGTCGCACTGCTGACCCTGAGCGCGTGTTCAACGCCGCCCCAGGTCGCGCCGCCACCGGGTGTCATTGCGGCCCCGCCGGAAGCACCGAAACCCGCACCCGTCGTGGATCAATGCGGTGCCGTAGACCTGCAGCATCTGATCGGTCGCTCCCGACTTGAGGCACCGGTCCCGCTCCGGCCAGAGCGTCATCGGGTCGCGTGCACCACCTGTCCCGTGGCCCAGGATTTCAACGAAACGCGGCTGAACATCCTGTTCGACGCCGGCACGGGGCGCATCACCGAAGTCCGCTGCGGCTAAGGAGTTGCCGGATGCACGAAAGTGAGTCGGCAGAGAGCTTCACCGCCGCAGGTGCCTTTCTCCTCACCCATCGGGGGAGGGGGACCGCGCGTAGCGGGGTGGAGGGGGCTCGCCGCCCCACACACGTTTGAAAGTCTGACCCCAAGTACGCCCAGAAGACGACCATCCGTTGCGCGGTCGTTCGTTGCCGGAGACGAACGCAAAGGCGCCCTGCGACGGCAGCCCCCTCCACCCCGCTACGCGCGGTCCCCCTCCTCCAACGGAGGAGGAGAAGGGCGGCTGCAGACCCCGGACCCCTCACGGGCTCACTTCCGTGCATCCCTTGACTAAGCTGCGGAGAACTCCACGCCCAGCTCGCCCAGCAGCGCCAGCCAGGCCGCTTGCCCCGCCACTGAGCTGAACTTTTCCACGGCCGTCGCCCGCGCCGCCGCACGCAAGGATGCCGAAGCACCGGGATTGCGGCACGCGCCAATCAAGGTCTCCGACAAGGCAGCGACGTCAAAGAACGGCAACAGCCGCCCGTTCACGCCATCCTCGATCGCATCGTGCAGCGGCGGCGTGTCCGACGCGACCACGTAGCAACCGCTGGCCATGGCCTCGACCAGCGACCAGGAAAGCACGAACGGATAGGTGTAGTAGACGTGCGCCACCCCCAGCCTCAATGCCGCAAGCATGCGGTCGTGGGGCAGTTCACCCATGAAGTGAACGCGGACGGGATCGTAGTCCACGCCCTGGAAACAGATATCCCGCCAGGTCTGACCCTCCGGCGCGTTGCCGCCATACGCCCGCCGACCGGCGGTGCCGATCAGCATGACCTGCGCGTCGGGAACCTCTGCCAACAGCCGGGGCAGGGCTCGGGCCAGAATGTGCAAGCCCCGCAAGGGCTCCATGGCGTTGTTGATATGGGTGATCAGCGGTGTGCCCGGCGCAATCACGCGGCCATCGTCCAGCAGGAAGGGTTCAGCGGTTCCCGGGCGAATGCGATCCACATCAACGCCTTCGTGGATGATCAGCGCGTGGTCCCGGAAAGCGCGGGGCAGGGTGTCGGCCTGAAAGCGCGTCGGGGCCACTATGGCGTCGGCGTCGCCATAACTCAGCGCCATGACCGCGTTCTTGGCCTTGGTGCGGAACAGATAGTCTGGGCCGGGCGGCACAAACTCGCTGTCAAAATCCACGTCATAGCCCCTGGCGTGGTAGAAAAACTCGGCGAACGCCACCTGCCGGGCATCGGGAAACATCTCGGCCATAAAGACCATCTCGCCCCACCCGGGATGTCCGACAATGACGGCCGGATCCCAACCTTCGGTCTTCAGATGCAGGGCGGCATCATAAGCGGTGCGCCCACGAATCAGATCGGCCTCGGCCCGCACCGCTAGCGGAAACACATCCTGTCCGGTCCCGCGCGGCAGATTGTACCGCACCAGCCTGACGCCTTCCAACCCGGGCGAATGCCCTTGACCGACTGCACAGCAGGGCACCCCCCGGGCGATCAGCGTCCCCGCCAGGTCCCGGAACTGGCCAGGAAAATTGTTATGAACGAACAGAACCCCACGCGGCATGCGCACGGTCTTAGCCTGCTGCAAGCGTAGCTGTCATCCACGATCCGGCGAGGCCCAGTCCGCCTTCGCCCCTTCGGGCTTCGGCGCGACAGCCTTCGCTGGAGAGGCTTGCCAAGCCGAAGCGTGGTTTCCACGCGAAGGCTGGTGCGGCTAGAGGGACTCGAACCCCCACGGTTTCCCGCTGGTACCTAAAACCAGTGCGTCTACCAATTCCGCCATAGCCGCGCACGCCTTGCCATTGCGGGATGCGCTTGCCGCGTCAAGGGGGCACAGGGACTTGGACAGCTCTTCGCGTCGTGACATAAGGGCGCCCGCACGCCGCCGGACCCTGTTCGGCGGCCTTCCCCGTTTGTCGTGTGGCGCGCTGTTGCGCCGGACTCCGAGTGTCTGAGAATGTCGATGCAAATCGTTGAGAAGTCTGGTGAAGGCCTTAGTCGGCTCTATGGCGTAACTGTCCCGATGGCGGACCTGAACCAGCGTCTTGACGCCCGGATTGCCGAAGTGACGCCCACCCTCAACATCAAGGGATTCCGTCCGGGCAAGGTGCCGCAGGCCCACGTGCGGCGGCTCTACGGCAAGTCGCTGATGAGCGAAGTCGTGCAGCAGACGCTCAACGAGAGCACCCAGAAGATCCTCACGGACAACAATCTGCGTCCCGCCGGCGAGCCGGATCTGACGCCTGAGGGCGACATTGAAGCGGTCATGGATGGCAAGGCCGATCTGGCGTTCAATCTGGCCATCGACATCATGCCGGACTTTGAGCCTGTCGACGCGGCGACGCTGTCGCTGACCAAGCCGGTCTATGTGCCGTCGGAAAAGGAAGTCGACGAAGCCGTCGCCGATCTGGCCAAGCAGAACCGTACCTACGAGACCAGAACCGGCAAGACGGTCAAGGCCAAGGACGGCGATCAGGTGGTGATCGATTTCCTGGGCCGGGTCGACGGCGTGGCCTTCGAAGGCGGCACGGCGACGGACGTCGAGCTGGTGCTGGGCTCGGGCCAGTTCATTCCCGGCTTCGAGGAGCAGCTGGTCGGCGCCAAGGTTGGCGCGGATCTGGTGGTCAAGGTGACGTTCCCGGCGGACTATCAGTCCAAGGATCTGGCCGGCAAGGACGCCGAGTTCGAAAGCAAGGTCAAGGACATCCGCGGCCCGATCGACTCGCCGGCCGACGATGCGTTTGCCGAGCGCCTGGGCATCGAGAACCTCGAAAAGCTCAAGGAACTGATCAAGGGCAATCTTGAGGGCCAGTACGCCGACGCCTCACGCTTCAAGCTGAAGCGCGCCCTGCTGGACCAGCTGGACACCAAGCACGACTTCCCGCTGCCGCCGAAGATGGTGGAAGCCGAGTTCTCCTCGATCTGGGCCCAGGTTCAGCAGGACAAGGAATCTGGCGGGTTGCCGGACGAGGACGCGGGCAAGACCGACGACCAGCTCCAGAAGGAATACCGCAAGATCGCCGAGCGCCGTGTACGCCTGGGTCTGGTGCTAGCCGAAATCGGCCGCGCCAACAGCGTCCAGGTGACGGAACAGGAACTGAATGAGGCCATCCGCCGCGAAGCCATGAAGTACGGCCCGCAAGCCCAGGAAATCTTCAACCTGCTGCGCGAAAACCAGAACGCCCAGGCCCAGCTCCGCGCGCCGATCTTCGAGGACAAGGTGGTCGACCTGATGATCGCCAAGGCCAAGGTGAAGGACAAGAAGGTCTCGAAAGACGAGCTGATGAAGGAAGACGACCTCCCGGCGGGCTACGCCGAGTAGGGGCCACTTTCCCTCCCTTAATGGGGAGGGACAGCCCGCCCAAACGGGCGGGCAGGGTGGGGCGGTGTGCCTCAGACGCTGAGGGTTGGCTTAGTCTCAATGGACGCCGAGGGCGGCATCCAGTCCCGCCGCCCCGGTTCCCACACCCTTGACATGACCTGTCCAGAGACCCAATAAACGGTCATGATCGATCAGCTTCTGGCCGGCTCCGGCGTCAGCATTTCGGATCTAAAAAAGAACCCCACCGCCGTGATCGAAGCGGCGGGCGGCTTTCCCGTGGCCGTGCTCAACCGCAATACGCCGGCGGCCTATCTGGTGCCGGCCAAGGCGTGGGAAGAGCTGATGGATCGCCTGGAGGACATCGAGCTGGCCGAGCTGGTTCGGGCCCGGGCCGGCGAGACGCCCGTTCGTGTAGAACTCGACGACCTGTAGGACCCGGGTGGTCTACAGCCTCGAATTCCTGCCCAGTGCGCTCAAGGAGTGGCGCGCGTTAGGCGGCAATGTCAGCGATCAATTCAAAAAGAAACTTCAGGAACGCCTGCAGTCGCCCCACGTGCCCTCGGCAAAGCTCAGTGGAATGCCGGACTGCTACAAGATCAAACTGCGCGCGGCAGGCTATCGACTGGTCTATCGGGTCGATGATGCCGTGGTAACGGTTGTGGTTGTCGCCGTCGGGCGACGGGACCGGAACCTCGTCTACAAGATTGCCGCAGGGCGGATGTAACGGCTGCGTGTTGACCCGGTCGTGGCCTCCCCACCCTGACCGCTGCGCGGTCTGTCCCTCCCCATTAAGGGAGGGAGGTCTCTAAAGTGACCGCAAATGCCGCAGCAGTTCCGGGTTTTCCACCTGCGCGCGACGCTCATTTATGACGCGGTGCAGATCCAGAGAATCGTTGGGATCACGCGGCAGAGGACTGGCCGACAAAGGCGACTCGTAGGCTGGCGGCGGTGTCTCGGCCGCGCTCTCGATCGGCATCTCCATGCAGCACTCTCCCCTGTACCCGCGCGGACGCGGAGCTTCCCCGGCGATTAAGGTATCATTTACCTTTCCGGTCCGCCAATCGCCAATGTCAGGGAAAGGTGACCCGGCCGATCACAGTCCGGTGTGGTTAATCTTGCCCCGGTGCGTCAGAAAACCATGATCATTGATCAGGAAACGGTTGGCTTCTCGTGCGTGCGGGCCATAATCTCGGACTTCACCGCCGCGTCGGGGCCGCGGAGTCGCGCCTGAGAGATCAGGGTGCCTCCGCGCTCCCGGGAGTAGAGCTGTCCCGGAAGGAAGCGAGTTTTGCCATCCACGCGTGAGAACGAGACCGACTACTTTCACAAGGTTGTCGACTGCCAGTGGGCCTGTCCCGCCCACACACCGGTTCCCGAGTACATCCGCCTGATCGCCGACGGCCGGTACTCTGACGCCTACATGATCAACTGGAAGTCCAACGTCTTTCCGGGCGTTCTGGGCCGTACCTGTGACCGCCCCTGTGAACCGGCCTGTCGCCGGGTGCGCGTCGAGGACGAACCCGTGGCCATCTGTCGCCTGAAGCGCGTTTGTGCGGACAACAAGGGTGATGTGACCGCCCTGATGCCGCCGCCTGCAACTGTCCGTAACGGAAAACGCATCGCCCTGATCGGCTGTGGCCCTGCATCCCTGACCGTGGCACGCGACCTGGCCCCGATGGGCTATGAGCTGACCATCTTCGATGGCGACACCCGGTCCGCCGGCATGATCCGCAGCCAGATCCCGCGCTTTCGCCTGCCGGAAGAGGTGATCGACGAGGAGGTCGGTTTCATCACCGGCCTGGGCGGCATCGAACTGCGCCTCGGACAGCGGGTTGATAGCCTCAAGTCCTTGATGAGCGAAGGCTATGACGCGGTCTTCGTGGGGTCAGGCGCGCCGCGCGGTCGCGATCTGGATATGCCCGGCCGCAAGGAAGCCGCCGCCAACATCCACATCGGCATCGACTGGCTGTCCTCCGTCTCGTTCGGCCATGTGGAGACCATTGGTCGCCGCGTGATCGTGCTGGGCGGCGGCAACACCGCCATGGACTGCTGCCGGTCCTCACGCCGGCTGGGCGGCCAGGACGTCAAGGTCATCGTCCGCTCCGGGTTCGAGGAAATGAAGGCGTCTCCCTGGGAAAAAGAAGACGCGATGCATGAGGACATCCCGATCCTCAACTTCCGCGTTCCCAAGGCGTTTACCCACGAGGCTGGCAAACTGACCGGCGTGCTATTTGAAGTCGTGGAGTGGGGGCTCGATGGGCGCGGGCGCAAGGCGCTGGTCCCCTCCGGCCAACCCGACGAACACTATGAGTGCGACGACGTGCTGGTGGCGGTCGGCCAGGAAAACGCCTTCCCCTGGATCGAAACTGATATCGGCCTCGACTTCGACGAATGGGGGATGCCGAAGGTCGACACGGCCACCTTCCAGTCCAGCGTCCCGAACATCTTCTTCGGCGGTGATGCGGCCTTCGGGCCGAAGAACATCATCTGGGCCGTGGCCCACGGCCACGACGCCGCGGTGTCGATCCACAAGTTCTGCCAGGGCGATGACGTGGCCATCCGCCCGCCGCCGGGTGCCACCCTGGTCAGCCAGAAGATGGGCATCCACGAGTGGAGCTACGACAACGACGTTTCCAACGATCACCGCTACCGCGTGCCGCTTATGGACAAGCACGAGGCGCTGAAGGACATCCGCCTGGAGGTGGAGCTGGGCTTTGATCGCGAACTGGCGCTGGGCGAGGCGCAGCGCTGCCTGAACTGCGACATCCAGACCGTCTTTGCCGACAAGCTGTGCATCGAGTGCGACGCCTGCGTCGACATCTGCCCGATGGACTGCATCACCTTCACCGAGGACGGCGACGACGCCGACCTGCGGACGCGTCTGAAAGCCCCGGCCACCAACCTGACCCAGGATCTGTACCTGTCCGGCAAGCTGCCCACCGGCCGGATCATGGCCAAGGACGAGGATGTCTGCCTGCACTGCGGCCTCTGCGCCGAGCGCTGTCCAACCGGCGCCTGGGACATGCAGAAGTTCTACCTCGAGATGACGCATGCCGAGGGCGTCAATGCCTGAGCAGCTCCGCATCAACGACTTCGTCGTCAAGTTCGCCAACGTAAACGGCTCGGGTTCGGCCAGCGCCAACGGCCTGTTCGCCCGCTCGGTCATGCGCATGGGCGTGCCGGTGGCGGCGCGCAACATCTTCCCCTCCAACATCCAGGGCCTGCCGACCTGGTACGAGGTCAGGATCACCGAGGCCGGACATCTGGGCCGTCGCGGCGGCGTTGATCTGATGGTGGCCATGAACCCCCAGACCTGGGACCGCGATGTGGCCGAGGTCGAGAGCGGGGGCTTCCTGTTCTATGATTCCACCAAACCGATCCCGGCGTCGCGCCTGCGCGACGACATCACCGTGATCGGCGTGCCGCTGACGGCCATGTGCAACGAGGCCTACGACCTCCCGCGCGAGCGCCAGCTGTTCAAGAACACCATCTACGTCGGCGCGCTGGCGGCCCTGATCGGCATCGACCTCGAGGTGATCGAGGCCCTGCTGGCCGACGATTTCGCGGGCCGCGACCGGCTGATCAAGGCCAACGTCGAGGCCCTGGCCATGGGCCACAGCTACGTTCGGTCCTATCTGAAACCCCTGCCGCTGCAGGTGCAAAAGGCCGACGCGGTCGGCGACCGGATCTATGTCGAGGGCAATGAGGCCGCCGCGCTCGGCGCCGTCTACGGCGGGGCCACCGTCTGCGCCTGGTATCCGATCACGCCGTCGACCTCGCTGGCCGAGGCCTTCACGTCCTATTGCCAGGACCTGCGCGTCGAACCCGAGACCGGCAAGGCGCGCTACGCCATCATCCAGGGCGAGGATGAGATCGCCTCCATCGGCATGGTCATCGGCGCCGGCTGGAATGGCTGCCGCGCCTTCACCGCCACCTCGGGCCCCGGCATCTCGCTGATGACCGAGTTCATCGGCCTAAGCTACTTCGCCGAGATCCCCGCCGTGATCTTTGACGTCCAGCGCGGCGGCCCCTCCACCGGCATGCCCACCCGCACCCAGCAGTCGGACCTGCTGGCCGCCGCCTATTCCGGCCACGGCGACACCAAGCACCCGATGCTGCTGCCGGCCGATCCCGGCGAATGTTTCGAAATGGGCTCGCTCGCCTTCGATCTGTCGGACCGCCTGCAGACCACGATCTTCGTCATGCTGGACCTCGACATCGGCATGAACGAGTGGCTGACCAAGCCCTTCCAGTGGGACGACGCCCGCCGCCTCGACCGCGGCAAGGTGATGAGCCACGACGACCTGGAGGCCGCCACCGAAGAGTTCGGCCGCTACCGCGACGTGGACGGCGACGGCATCCCCTTCCGCACCTATCCCGGCGTCCATCCCACCAAGGGCGGCTATTTCACCCGCGGCACCTCGCGCAATCCCTACGCGCGCTACTCGGAGGAGGGGTCGGTCTACGTCGACAACATGGAGCGCCTGCTGCGCAAGTTCGAGACCGCCAAGTCACTGGTCCCCGCGCCGGTGATCCGCAACGCCAAGGGCAAGACCCGCGACGCGGTGCTCTACTATGGCTCGACGGCAGCGGCGATGGACGAGGCGCTGGAGATGCTGGAGACGCAAGGCCGTCGGCTGGATGCCCTGCGCGTCCGGGGCTTCCCCTTCGCCGACGAGGTGTTCGACTTCATCGCCGCCCACGATCGCATCTACCTGGTCGAACAGAACCGCGACGCCCAGCTGAAAACCCTGATCACCACCGAAGGCGGCGTGGATCCGGGCAAGCTGATTTCGGTGCTGCACTACGACGGCACGCCGATCACGGCGCGCTACATCACCAGTGAAATTGCCAGGCGCATGGCGCTGGTCCAGATCAAGGCTGCGGAATGACCTATATCCTCAAGCCCCAGCTGCATCACCCCAAGCTGCCGATCAACGGCCTGGGCTTCACCCGCCGCGACTACGAGGGCTCGGTCTCAACCCTCTGCGCCGGATGCGGTCATGACAGCATCTCGGCGGCGATCATCCAGGCCTGTTACGAGCTGGAACTGCCGCCGCACCGCATCGCCAAGCTGTCCGGGATCGGCTGTTCGTCCAAGACACCGGACTATTTCCTGGGCAACTCCCACGGCTTCAACACCGTCCACGGTCGGATGCCGTCAGTGCTGACCGGTGCTAACCTCGCCAACCGCGACCTGATCTATCTGGGCGTCTCCGGCGACGGGGACTCAGCCTCCATCGGCCTGGGCCAGTTCGCCCACGCCATCCGCCGCGGCGTCAACATGCTCTACATCGTCGAGAACAACGGCGTGTACGGCCTGACCAAGGGCCAGTTCTCCGCCACTGCCGACCGCGGCTCGAAATCCAAGAAGGGCGTCGAGCACCACGACGCCGGCATCGATATGGTCAGCCTGGCGCTGCAGATGGGTGCCACCTTCGTCGCCCGCTCATTCTCCGGCGACAAGGACCAGCTGACCCCGCTGATCAAGGCCGGCCTGGCCCACAAGGGCGCCGCCTTCATCGACTGCGTCAGTCCCTGCGTCCAGTTCAACAACCACAAGGGCTCCACCAAGAGCTTCGACTATGTCCGCGAACACAACGAGGCCGTGAACCGCCTCGACGTGATCATGCCGCGCGACCCGATCAAGGTGGATTACAAGCCCGGCGAGACGGTGAAGGTGCAACAGCACGACGGCTCGATCCTCAGCCTCCACAAGCTGGCCGAGCTCTACAACCCCTCAAACCGCGCCCAGGCCCTGGGCTATCTCCAGGCCCGGCAGGCGAGGGGACAGGTCGTCACCGGCCTGCTCTACGTCGACCCCACCGCCGGCGACCTGCACGACGCGGTGAACACAATCGACACCCCGCTCAATGAACTGAACGAGGCCGAGCTGGTCCCGGGCTCGGCGGCCCTCGCCAAAATCAACGCGGCGCTGCGCTGATCCTACCTCTCCCGCAGAGCGGGAGAGGGCCTTCAGTTAAGGTCGATGCAGGCTGAGTTTTTTCTTCGCCCCTTGTGGGAGAAGGGGGCAGGCGGAGCCTGACGGATGAGGGGTCGATGACCTTCTCGGCCAGAATCGCCTAATTCCTGAAGCTGTCGCCGCGCACCCGATTTTTTATCGTAACTACGACAATTGACTCCCCTGTTTCGTGTAGCTACAAGAAAGGCGCGTTGGCGAGGTCGGCTATACGCGTCGCGGTGGGCAGCCCCAGTCGGCAGCCCGTTCTGAAAGGAGCGCAGCCATGCCTTGGATCTTCAGAATGGGGGCGCATCATGCGCATCACCTACGACCCGGAGAAACGGGCGCTCACGCTCGCGCATAGGGGCCTAGACTTCGAAGACGCCCGCGACGTCTTTGCCGGCCGCCGCATCCAGATCGAGGATGACCGGTTCGACTATGGCGAAATCCGCTAGCAGACCATCGGCCGGCTGAACGATGAGGTGGTGATGGTCGTATGGACCCCGCGCGGCGACGCGCGCCACATCATCTCAATGAGGAAGTGCAATGCCCGCGAAAGAGCAAAGTATCGCGACCGGCTGGACGGATCCGGATGACGCACCCGAGTGGACAGACGACGTCTTCGAGCGCGCCGCTGTCCACCAAGGCGACAAACTTATCCAGCCCGCCCAGGGCACGCTCACCCGACGCGGCCGCCCAAAGCTGGAAAGCCCCAAGCGCCAGGTAACGCTCCGCCTCGATCAGGAGGTCGTCGACGGCTTCCGCGAGACGGGCCCGGGCTGGCAGGGGCGCATCAATGAGGCGCTGCGCAAGGCGCTGAGGGTGTAACCGGGGCGTCCGAAAGTCGTGTGTGTCCCTACTTTCAAGGGCAATGACACCCTCGCTGCCGCTGCGAAGGTCGGTTGATGGATTGCGGTGGTATTGCAGTGGCAGTCGCAACGACCCCTAAACGAGCCAACGCTCGGTGCACCGCCTGAGATTGGGAGTTATTGCAACTGTTACTGTAATCCACTGTAATCCTGGCGCTCTGGATCAGAGCAGGGGTCGGAGCGATGTCGCCGCAACCCCCGATCCGGTCACTTCTTGGCGTAGGAGAACTGGTCGCAATCTTCGACACTGTTGCTCGCGATGCCAGTAGAGAGCGACCACATCTCGTTGAAGGTTGCCCCTGCTTTTCCGCCTTTAAAGTAATTGTCTATCCCCATGCCCAGGCTCTTGTTGTCGGGATAAACAATCCTGACGTGCAAGATATTGACTTCGTTTGTTCCGCCCCCGGCCGCAGGCTGGAAAACGGCGACGGCCGAGCCCTTGATTTCCGTGGCAACCATCGCATTCGCCTTTGATGCGGCCTGAACGAAGGCTTCCGTGTTTTTGAACGGCACACTGAAGCGGAAGAATTGATGGACCATTTTGCTGTCAGTATTCCCAACAGCCATCAGGGGTAGGATCAAGGGTTTAAATTGCGCGCGATATTGAAGATGTTGGAGTGCCATTATATCAGCGCTGGGAAGTTTACCCTGGGCGGTGAATAGATCCTCAAAATTTGCGTAGCTCGTATAAACAAAGAATTCGGTGTTATTGTCACGAGACACACATATGCCGCCGGCCAAGGTTTTCGACGACGGCGCGCTTTTAATGAACTCCTTCATAGCCGCGACAGCAACCGCACGATGGTCCGATTTGAAATAGGCACCCCAAGCCGCGCCATAACCGGGGGGGATGGGGGCCGGGGGTGCGGCAAAGGCAGACGACGCCAGGCACAGGGCCGAAGCCCCGGCCACAAGACCAATCACGAATTTCATAGGAAATGTTCTTTCAAATGGCCCTGAACGGGCATGACCGCCGAGGTCCCCCTCAGCGATAATCAACCCCATGACTCAGGGTCCTCACCGTGACGCTGGGTTTCAAAACTAGGCCACGAACAGGGGTCGGAGCAAACTCGCCCCAACCCCCGATCCGGTTACTTCTGGGCGATGGGGAACTGTTCGCAATCTTCGATATTGCCAATCATGCCCGTCGCGAGCGCCCGCATCTCCCTAAAGGGGACCCCTGCTTTTCCGCCTTTGAAGAAATTATCCAGGGCCATGCCCAGGCTCTTGTTGTCGGGATAAATCATCCGGACATGCATGACGTTCGCTTCATCTTCCCCGCCCCCAACAGGCATGGCAACCAATAGGGAAGCGCCTTTATTGTCCGCTGCCAGTTGTGCGCTCAGCTTGGCTGCGGCTTGAGCGAACGCGTCCGTATTGTTCGTCGGCACACTGAAGCGGAAGAAATGCTCGACCGTTTTTCCGTCGGGAGACGTAAAAGGTATCAGCGGTTTGAAGTTCGCACGATATTGCAGTTTCCAGAGCGCCAGAGTTTCGGCGCTTGGCATAACGCTCCGTGTGGTGAGCAGATCCTCAAAGTTTGCATAGGTACCGTATGTGAGGAAATCTGTTGCGTTGGTCCGAGATACACAGACGCCGCTTGCCAAAGCTTTCGATGTCGGTGTGCTTTTCATGAACGCCGTGACAGCCGCAACCGCGACCGCACGGTGGTCCGATTTGAAAAACAATACTGTGAACGCGCCATCACCGGGGGCGATGGGGGGCGGTGGCGCGGCAAAGGCAGACGACGCCAGGCACAGGGCTGAAGCCCCGGCCACAAGACCAATCACGAATTTCATAGGGAAATGTTCTTTCAAATGGCCCTGAACGGGCATGACCGCCGAGGTCCCCCTCAGCGATAATCAACCCCATGACTCAGGGTCCTCACGGTGACGCTGGGTTTCAAAACCAGGCCACGAACAGGGGTCGGCGCGATGACGCCCCCGCCCCCGATCCGGTTACTTCTGGGCGATGGGGATCTGTTCGCAATCTTCGATAGTGCTACTCATGCCCGTGGAGAGCGACCACATCTCTTTGAAAGATGTTGCCCCATTTGAACCTTTAAAGAAGTTATCGATGCTCATGCCCAGGCTCTTGTTGTCAGGAAAAATCAACCTGACGTGCAAGACGTTAGCTTCATTTGTCCCGCCCCCAATCGGCATGGCAACGATGAGTGAAGCGCCTTTGATTTCCGTCGCAAGTTGTGAGTTGAGCTTGGAGGCGGCTTGAACGAACGCGTCCGTATTTTTCGTCGACACGCTGAAGCGGAAAGAATGCTCGACTGTTTTGCCGCTGGGTATTTTAAAAGCCATCAGAGGTTTGAATTCTGCACGATATTGTAGTTTCCAGAGCGCCAAGATATCGGCGCTTGGGTTATCACGCTGTGCGGTAAGCAAATCCTCAAAATTTGGGAAGGCTGCATAAACGAAGAAATCTGTTGCGTGGGTACGCGACACACATATGCCTCTTCCCGTAGCCGTCGTTGAGGATACGCTTTTCATGAACGATGTTAAAGCCGCGACAGCAACCGCACGATTGTCCGATTTGAAGAAATAATTGGTAACCGCGCCATCACCGGGGGGGATGGAGGGCGGGGGTGCGGCAAAGGCAGACGACGCCAGGCACAGGGCTGAAGCCCCGGCCACAAGACCAATCACGAATTTCATAGGGTAATTGCTTTCAAATAGCCCTGCATGGGCATGATCGCTGAGATTAGCCTCAGCGCTAAAGAACCCCGTCACAGACGGTTCTTACAGAGAATGCACTCACGCTACTGTCGCAAATAGTCTTGTATCCCATAGACATCGTCATAATTATTATTATAGAAATTGGTGTTATTGAGAGTGACCAACCCGCGGTCCGTTATTCACAATTCGAACTATCAATATTTCGGTTTTTCTATCAGTGCATGTCAATCGATTTGCGGAAACTGCGAAAATGCGCAATGAAGTGCGCATTTGTGCGTTGAGTTGCTATTGTTTGCTAGCAGAAGCCTGCCTCAGGGTGATGGCCGTTGGCCCCCTGTGGCCATCCACCGCCAACCGGCTCAGCATGCCGCCGCCCTACTTGAACACCCGGATCTTGATGTTCCGGAACGCAACGTCGTTGCCGAGGTTTTGCGGCGCGATGCTACCCGTCGCCCGTATGCAGGCCGCCACGCCCCGGTCCAGACCCGGTGGCGCGGCGGATCGGCGAGCTGCGCGCGGCGCTTCTGCGCTTGGCCTGGAACGAGGCCGAACGGCCGGAGGCCGAGCGCCTTGAGGTCGATGTGCCCGAGACCGATGTCGAGCTGTTTGCCTTCTATTGTGAGGAGATCGAGGCGCTGTTCGCCGAGGCCTGCCTCACGCCGGGCTTCGGCGAGGAGCCGCTGGACGACTACGTCTCGCAGGGTCTCGCCCTGCGGCCGTCAGCGCGGCGCTGCTGCCGCGCGCCAGATGGCATAGCCGCCGACAATCACCGCCGCGATCAGCGCCTCAAGCGCCAGGTCGCTCTTGGCCGTCTTTTCAGCCACCCAGACGGCGACCAGACCCCAGGCGATGGGGATGGCGTAGACCGACATTCGTGCGGCATGCAGCACCAGCAGGGCGACCACGACGACCGCTCCAACGCCCACATACCCCGCGATCACCGCCGATGTGCCGCCGATCAGTCCCGTGGCCGTCAGCACGGTCAGGATGTTGATCGCCGAGGCAATGGTCAGCCATCCGGCCAGCAGGCTGAGCGGCCACCAGACGAACACTCGCGCCTTCAATTCCGCCCGTACCGGCACCAGCCGGATCAGCGCCAGCGTCAGGGTCGCCGCCGACACGGCGATGATCGCCACGCTGGCCCACTTCCAGTCCGCCGACGACGCGATGATCCACAGGCCGCAGCCGGATATGGCGACAACCGATGGCCACGCGATCTGTGCCAGCAGAGGGTCACCCGCGTTGCGCGGCAGGGCCTGCCAGACCGCGTACGCGATCAGCCCCGCATAGATCACGCTCCAGATCGAGAAGGCATATCCTGCGGCCCGCAGCGTGCTGTTCCCATCGCCCGCAAATTCCCCTGCCGACAGCCCGAGCTGCAAACCCATCTGCAGCGCCGGGACCGCGATGGCGAACACCACACTGGCGATGACCAGAAATTTGCGAAGCGGCGGCGTCATGAATGTCTCCTGGCAGGGTCAACACCGCCCGCCGGTTTCCGATCCCCGGGGTGCGATCATGCCCTTCTCCCCTTGTGGGAGAAGGTGGCAGGCGGAGCCTGACGGATGAGGGGTCGCACAGGCCTATCCGTACTACTCCAGGGGCTTGCCGGACAGGATCATCGACCCCTCATCCGACCGCCTTTAGCGGCCACCTTCTCCCACAAGGGGAGAAGGGGAATAGCCTCACCCCGCCGCCAGTTCCCCCACCACAAACGCATCCTCACCCGCGCCGATCAACCCCATCAGCACCTCGGCCACATCCTCCGGCGCCACCACCAGCACCAGCCCCAGCCCGCAGTTGAACGTGCGCCGCATCTCGTGCTCCGAAACCCCGCCCGTCGTCGCCAGCCATGCAAACACCGCCGGCATCGCCCAGGCGTTCCAGTCAAACCGCGGCACCAGGCCCTCGGCGATGCAGCGCGGCGGGTTTTCCACCAGCCCGCCGCCGGTGATGTGGGCCAGACCCTTCACGCGCCCTGCCTTCAGTTGCGGCAACACCGAGCGGATGTAGATGCGCGTGGGCTCCAGCAGCGCCTCAGCCAGCGTCTTGCCCTCAGCGAACGGGGCAGGGGCGTCCCACGCCAGCCCGGAGCGCTCGACGATGCGCCGGATCAGCGAATAGCCATTGGAGTGCGGGCCCGAAGACCCCACCCCGATCATCACGTCTCCGGCCTTCTGGTCGCCCAGGCGCGGCAGCACCTTGTCGCGATCCACGGCGCCGACGCAGAAACCCGCCATGTCATAGTCGCCCTCGGAATACATCCCCGGCATCTCGGCGGTCTCGCCGCCCACCAGCGCGCAATGGGCCTGCCGGCAGCCCTCGGCGATCCCGGCCACCACGGCGGTGGCGGCCTCCACATCCAGCTTGCCGGTGGCGTAGTAGTCCAGGAACATCAGCGGTTCGGCGCCCTGGGCCAGCAGGTCGTTGACGCACATGCCCACCAGGTCGATGCCGACCGTCGTGTGGATGCCGGTCTCGATGGCGACCTTCAGCTTGGTGCCGACGCCATCGGTCGTGGTGACCAGCAGCGGATCGTCGTAGCCCGCTGCCTTCAGATCAAACAGCGCCCCGAACCCGCCCAGCGACGGCTCCGAGCCCGAACGGCGCGTGGATCTGGCCAACGGCTTGATGCGTTCGACCAGCTCATTGCCCGCGTCAATCGAGACACCGGCTTGCGCGTAGGTGAGGCCGTTCGGTCGTTCGGACATTTACCCAGCCTGGACATGACGATAAGGCGACGCACGGAAGCACAGTCCTTGCAGACTCGGCCGCGCGCGGGGCTATAGCTAATTCATGACGCCGATCACAACCACTGCCGATCTCAAAGCCTTCTGCGACAAGATCAAGGGCCAGCCCTTTGTCGCCGTCGACACCGAGTTTATGCGCGAGACCACCTACTGGCCCAAGCTCTGCCTGATCCAGGCCGCCGCGCCGTCGGCCGAGGCCAACATTGACCCGCTGGCCGAGGGGCTGGACCTTGAGCCCTTCCTCGAAATCATGCGCGACGAGAGCATTCTGAAGGTGTTTCACGCCGCCCGGCAGGACGTGGAAATCTTCAACAATCTGCACGCCATGCCCAAGCCGCTGTTCGACACCCAGGTGGCGGGGATGGCGGCTGGGTTCGGCGAACAGATCGCCTACGACGCCCTGGTCCGCCAGATGCTGAAGATCGAGCTGGACAAGAGTTCGCGGTTCACCGACTGGGCCCGCCGGCCCTTGTCGGACAATCAGCTGACCTACGCCCTGGCCGACGTAACCCATCTGGCCGCGCTCTATCCCATGCTGCGTGAGCGGCTGGAGAAGGAAGGCCGCCTGGGCTGGGTGACGGACGAGATGAACGACCTCACGTCGCCGGCGCTTTACGACGTGGAGCCGGAGAACGCCTGGAAGCGGCTGCGGCCCCGCAAGAACACTGCCAAGTATCTGGCCGTCTATCGCGCCGTGGCCGCCTGGCGTGAGCGCACCGCCCAGACCCGCGACCAGCCGCGTGGCCGCATCCTGAAAGACGAGGCGATTGACGAGATCGCGACGCAGGGCCCGACGGATTCCGATGGCCTGGATCGGCTGCGCTCGGTGCCCAAGGGGTTCTCGGGTTCGCGGTTCGGGCCGGACCTGATCGCGGCCATCCGCGAGGCGCTGCGCGATCCGGAGGCCTATGCCCCGGTGATCGAAAAGACCCGCCACTCCGCGTCGCCCGCGGCGGGGGCGGTTGTCGAGCTCCTGAAGGTCCTGCTGAAAGCCCGCGCCGAGGAATCCGGCGTGGCGTCCAAGCTGATCGCCACCGTGTCTGACCTGGAGCAGATCGCCAATGATGAAGAGTCCGAGGTCGCGGCCCTCAAAGGCTGGCGACGCGAGGCGTTCGGCGAAGACGCCCTGCGGCTGAAGCGCGGCGAACTGGCCCTGGTGTTGGATGGCGCCCGCGTCCGCGTTGTGGAAGTCCGCCGTGCACCAAAGGCGGCTGTATCTGAATAGCCAGCTTCCGGTGTAAAACTATAAGTGATTGTAATATAACGATGTATGTCGCAGTTTCACATGTTTTACACAGGATAAACACGGCCTGTTTGTGAACAATGCACATGACAAATAACCCAGCTGCTTGCCGACCTGTTCGATCTGCGCGACCTTGAATTTGCCGAGAGGAACTGCGGCGCGGCGGACCGGGTGACCGGGATGCCAAGCGGGCGGTAAGCCCTTCTCGTCGAGGACGGCCCGGAGCAATCCGGAACGGACCGATGTGAAGGCGCTACGAAGGTGAGATGAAGCCGAACTGGGCAACCAGCGGAGCGGAGGATCCCTTGGACCACGACGGCTCAGGTCCCCCAACGGATCTGGATGAGAAGGCGGTATTCCGGGCAATCGGGGTGCCGCCTTCTTGCATTTCCGGGTCTCAGTTCAGCGCCAGCTTCAGCCTGAGCGCCTGTGCCAGGGTCTGGGCGCGGCGGGCGGTCTGCTCGCCCAGCAGGATATCCTCCCACCCGGCCAGCACCGTCAGCGCCAGCTTGTCGCCGCTGATCGCGAGGCTGGACTTCTCAAGCAGTCGCGCATTTCGCCCGGAAAGATCGCAGCCCAACCGGATGGCCGCCCCTAGCGCCTTGGCCCTCTGGCGGCGCTCCGGCGACAGCACCCGGCCTACCCGGGTGTCATCCGCCGGGAAGGGTGACGCCGAGTGCCGGGCGAACGCTACATAGGCCAGAAACACCCGCTCCGGGTGGTTCATCCCGGCAAGAGGCGCCCGCAGCACCTGGTCAAAGGCGATGTCGGCCCTGTGGTCAGGATGAAGTCTCGCGCCAAGGTCCGCCAGGCGACAGGCTGCGGCCGTCAGGATTGAGTCTCGCCCGCCGAACATCGGGGGCAATTTCTCGAACGTAGGCTCGACCCAGGCCGCCAGAGCGTGGCCGAGTTCCGGCGTTATGCCATGCTGAGCGGTCAAGGCCTCGCAGCCTTCGATGAGTGGGTCTAGCGCGCGGACTTCCGGCGACATGGCATCCAGCAGCATGCCTTCGCGCAGGCCATAGGCAGAGATGATGATCCGCTCCACGCCCAGTCGTTCGATAAGTCGATCCAGCACGAGGGCGGAATAGGGGAGTGTATCGAACCGCTTTCGCGAGAGACCTTCGATGCGTTCCAGAGACGCCCGCGACTGCTGCTGAACGAAGCGTGCTAGGTCAAGAGCGTCGGTTTTGGATATCTCGTACTGATGGGCCACGTGCAGGGGGTAGTCGGCCATCAGCATGTGGAGCAGCGCCAGATTTCGCCAGGCGCCGCCGACCGCATGGAAGTCAGACCCGGAGTACCACGACGTGAGTGGCCGCAGATGGTCGTCGATGACCCGACGCGTGCGGTCAGGATCCAACACCTTGGGTGCCCCCAGCGCAAAAGGACCAAGTGGCAGGGTCGTTCCCTCGGCTGGGCCAACACCGTTCAGCCGGATCAGTTCAAGACTTGAACCGCCCAGGTCGCCGACGACGCCCTTCGCATCGGGCTGGCCGCAAATCACGCCGAGCGCTGCGAAGCGAGCTTCCTCAGGACCGGTCAGGATACGAATTTTCAGGCCTGTCTCGGCCTTCACACGTGCCAGAAAAGCCTTGCCGTCGGCCGCTTCGCGGACCGCCGCCGTGGCCGCCGTGGTGACCTCTTCGGCCCGCCAGCCGTCGAGCACGGCGCGAAAACGTCGCAGGGCTCCAATGGCGGCTTCAACGCCATCCGGCGAAAGGCGTCCCGAGGCCGAGAGATCCTTGCCAAGACCGGCAACAACCTTCTCGTTGTACACGGTCCAGAGGGCACGACCGTCGACCCGGTAAATGACCAGACGCACGGAATTTGACCCGACGTCGATCACAGCCGCCTGACGGCCCTCCGGACGGGGTGTTTTATCCCCGAGTGGCCACATTTTCGATCGCGCGAGGCATGTCTTTCACCTTCTGCCCGCGGCCGGAAAGGCTTGGGTTGGTCATGAAATACTCGTGCGCCGAAAAGGCGTTCGGGTGGTCCCAGGCAGGATCACGCCTATAGCGGCCATCGGCGTCCAGGGTCCAGCTTTGTGCCTCGTCTTTGAGGTTGGCGACCATGATCTGTTGCAGGACCTGTTGGTGGACGGTGGGGTTCTCGATGGGAGTCATGACCTCCACCCGGCGGTCCAGATTGCGCGGCATCCAGTCGGCGGACGATATGAACAGCCGGGCGTGCTGCGAGGGCATCGGGTGTCCGTTGGCGAAAGCCATCACGCGGCTGTGTTCAAGATAGCGCCCCACGATCGACTTCACGCGGATGTTGTCTGAAAACCCCGGGACGCCCGGCCGCAGGCAGCAGATGCCGCGCAGCACCAGGTCGATGCCCACCCCGGCCTGACCCGCCGCGTAGAGAGCATCGATAATTTCCGGATCTACCAGCGAGTTCATCTTTGCCCAGATGGCCGCAGGCTTGCCGGCGCGGGCGTTCGCGGCCTCTTCGCCGATCATGCGCAGCAGATCGGGCTTCATTGTTACGGGTGAATACGAGAGGCGTTCGAGTCCTACCGGTTCTGCGTAGCCGGTGACAAAATTGAACAGCTTGGCCGCGTCGCGTCCGTAGGGCGCTTCGCTGGTGAACAGCGATAGGTCCGTATAAATCCGCGCTGTCACGGGATGGTAGTTTCCTGTCCCGAAGTGGCAATAGCTCCGCAAGCTCGCGCCTTCGCGGCGGACCACGGCAGACAGCTTGGCGTGGGTCTTGTACTCAATGAAGCCATAGACGACGTGGACCCCGGCGCGCTCCAGATCGCGCGCCCATTTCAGATTGGCCTCTTCGTCGAACCGCGCCTTGATCTCGATCACAGCGGTGACGTTCTTGCCGTTCTCTGCGGCTTCGATCAGCGCTCCAACAATCGGGCTGTCTTTCGAGGTCCTGTAGAGGGTCTGTTTGATGGCCAGAACGTTGGGGTCCCGCGCCGCCTGCAACAGGAACTGAACGACCACATCGAAGCTCTCGAAGGGGTGGTGAACCAGGATGTCCTTTTCGCGGATCGCGGCAAAACAGTCGCCGCCGTGATCGCGAATGCGTTCAGGAAACCGCGCCTCAAAGGGCTTGAATTTCAGTTCCGCGCGATCTGCCGGGATCAGCTGGGTCAATTCGTCCAATCCCAGAAGACCCTGGATCAGAACGATGTCCTCAGGCTTCGCGTGCAACGCCTGCGAAATGAATTCCCGGAGTTCTTCCGGCATCGCCGACTCGATTTCGACCCGGACCACAGATCCAAGTCGGCGCTGCTTCAGCGCAGCTTCGAACTCGCGGACCAGGTCTTCGGCCTCTTCCTCCATCTCCACGTCGCTGTCACGGATCAGTCGGAACACGCCCTGCGCTTCAAGTTCGCACCCGGGAAACAGGTGGTCGAGGAACAGCATGACCATGCTTTCCAGGGAAATCACCCGGCGAACAGCTTTGCGGCGGGATCCCTTTGGCGGGGCCAGGTCCCAGAACCGCGCGACTTGCGCCGGTAGGGGCGTCAGTGCGTAGAGTCGGCGGCCATCCGACTTCCGGCGAACCTTTAGAACAAGGGAGAACGCCAGATTCGGGATGAAGGGAAACGGATGGGCCGGATCAATGGCCATGGGCGTGAGAAGGGGAAACAGCTCCGAAAGGAACCTGGCTTCCAGTTGCGTCCGCTCAGCGGCGGTCACTTCACTCGTGGTGATGTATTTCAGGCCTTCGACGGCAAGCTCGTCGCAGAGTTCACGCCAGCGCGTCTGCTGATCGGCCATCAGGTCGGCGGCCCCCGCGTTGACGCGTACCAGCTGTTCGCCAGGCGTCAGCCCATCCTGGCTAAGCACGCGCACGCCTTCGCGGACCTGGGCTTTAAGGCCCGCCACCCGCACCATGTAAAACTCGTCGAGATTGTTGGCGCTGATCGCCAGAAACCGCAGGCGCTCCAGCAGGGGGTGGCGCGGGTTCATGCTCTCGGCCAGGACCCGCCGGTTGAACACCAACCAGGAGAGCTCCCGGTTGAAGAACCGCGAGGGGGATGTCGCCAGGGCCTCGCAGGCGGACTTTGGAGACGCCTCAACCCCTGATGGGGGCAGGGAGGCCGTCACGGGAATGGCACTATTGGGCATTGAATAACTCGAGCGGCTCGGATCCTGCGTGATCGTGGTTGTTAATCGTTAAAGTCTTTACCCTGGCGGTTCCAGAACGCCTTGCTTTTCCGGTAGGTCTTCACGGCGCGACTTGCGCTTTTGAGTGCCTCGCCCTCGCGATGGGTCATGCGCCCCAGCTCCAGTCCCGCGGCAAAGGCCAGCATGCCGGAACGGCGCGCGACAGCCCGCATGGCCACCGATTGGGCCACTGCCATGTCGTTCAATTCCCCCAGCCGGTCCTGCATGGCGCGCAGGTGCGCCATAAAAGCCAAGCGGCGTTTTGGGTGTTCGGATACCGAATCTCCCAGGAACCCGGCGGTATAGCGAAGCGTCTTGGCGCGCTTTCGCAATTCATGCCGCGCCGACGCATCAAGGTCAGCAAACCCGCGCGCGTGGCGTTTGAGCCGGTCGTGCAATCTGTCCATGATGGGCGGCGCGATCACGGCTACCGGTGCATCGCGCATTTCGCGTTGTCCCGCGTGGTCGGACCTGAGCCAGGGCCCAACCTCGATCCATTCCCCCAACGACAGCAGCAAGGCGTCGTAGCGAGGCGAGCGCACCGCCATCATCGCCTGTTCGTAGCCCTCGGTCTGGGCCAGTCGGAGAGCCTGCAGGAACGCGGCGCGTCCGGGGCTTTCCTCGGCCTCGTCAGGTCTCGCGGTGTTCTGAAGGAAGACGTCGATATCTCTGGCCTGTGCCAACGCCCCGGCAAGCCAGCGGGTTTCGTGTCGAGCGGCCGCCAATCCCTCGGTGTCCAGCATCGCCTTGAACACCGTCATGGCGGTTCTGAGCCGCCGCAGGCCGACGCGAAGCTGGTGCAGGACTTCAGGACTTTGCGACCGCTGCAGCAATGCCGCGTTGCCTGCGATCTGGATCAGGCTGTCGCGGGCGACAATCTGAAAGGCCACGCCGGCCGTTGTTTGCGATCCGATAGCCGTGCGATGGGCCTGTAATGATGACGATCCATCGTGGCCCGCCAGGCGGTAACCCCGCTCTGCCTTGCTTGCGAAGGCCAGGGTGAGAGCTGCCTTGGCCAACAGGATCCGCGCGAGTTCGAAGAGCGCCGCCGGCTCCCCGTCGATCAGTTCCAGTTCGAGCTCGGCAACGGGTTCGCATTTCTCGCCAATGGTGATGGAACCCGTGTCGAGGGTCACCTGAACAACGGCGCGATCACTGGTCCAGCTGTGCAGACGGCGCTCGACCGAGACAGTGAAAACCGGCTCCAGGGGCATGTCACCGATGACGGCGCTTGCGGGCGTCCCGGCCAGAATGCCGAGATCCAGCTCTGAGCCTGCGACCTCGACCTCCCACTCGTCGCGCGCAAACAGGCCCCCGTCACCCCGATGCTTCAGCGTCTGTCTGAAAACGTCGCCGTCACGCCGTACTCGCAAACTGAACCCGGCGTCGCGCAAGGCATGGGTTGGTGTATCGAAGTAGACGGCATGTAGCTGGGTGATGTCTCCGGACTGCGGTGGGAAGGTTTCGGCCAGCGCGTCCATAGAATTGAGGCCGAGCTGGAACTTCAGTTCCTGCTCAGGCGCGGCGGTTACAGCGATCCGCGCGAGCATTCCCAAACCCAGGTTCCCTTGGCCCACTGCGCCACCAGGCAATCTTGCCGGAAAGTGCTGGGGCTTGTCTATCGCGCCCCGAAATTTGTCACAGCCTAGAAATCGAGGCTTTGATTTTCCTCAAGAACCTCTCGTGCCAGGACACGGGTAATCGGGCGAAAACCGTCGTCGCCTGCCTCATCCAGCCTGCGAACGACCTCGGCCGCATCGGGAATGGAGCGGTTCATTCGCGCCAACAAATAGGGATAGATTTCTGGCGGCGGGCGGATGTTGCGGTCACGAAAGAATTTTCGCAGGACGCCTTCGAGCACAGCGTCGTCCGGCGGTGCTATCTCCGCGACCGGCAGCGCATTCAGCCGTGAGCGAAGGTCGGGGAGGGCGCTCGGCCACGACGAGGGGCGGGTTCTGGCTGTCAACAGCAGTCCGCCACCCTCCTGCACAGCGCCATTGATCAGATGAAACAGCGCCTCATCCAGGATGCCTCGGTCCGCATCCTCAAGCAGCACAGGACGTCCCGTCCCCAGCACTAAATTGACGACAGGCCCCTGCAAGACCAGAGCCTGAGCCGCCTGTGCCCAGGCACGGGCCAGGTGAGACTTGCCCGCACCTTGCGGTCCCACCAGGGTCAGGCACCCGCCAATCCAGTCCGGCCAGGACCCGACGGCGGCCGCCGCGTCCCTGTTGGATGCGCCGCGCACAAACTCGTCGAGCGAGGCCAGCCGGTCGCGCTCCAGTTTCAGCCGAAGCTGGCGCGCCATTTAAGGATGCTTTTCCATTGAAGCCACGTCGGCAGTCTAGGGCGGGGTGCGTGGCAGCGCTACAGGCCGGCGTCAGTTGCGCCCGTGTTCCACAGGCTGTGGCAAGCCGACCTTCGGAAGGTCCCTGGCCGCAGCCAGTGTCCATCCATCCGGCCTGAGCAGTTCTATCGGCGAGAAACGCACCTTGTAGTCCATCTTCTCGGACCCTCGGACCCAATACCCCAGATAGACATAGGGCTGGGACGACCGCGCCGCTTGATGCACATGATCCAGAATTACAAACGACCCCAGGCTCCGCCGTCCCAGGGTCGGATCGTAGTAGCTGTAGACCAGCGAGAGCCCGTCGCTCATCGCATCGACCAGAGCACACGCAACCAGATCGCCAGGGCCTCCATCCGTGGCCGCGATCCGATATTCGATCAAGTGAGTGCGAACGGCTGTATCCTCGACCATCGCGACGTAGTCTGGCCAGGTCATTTCCGCCATGCCGCCATCGGCGTGGCGTGCGGTCAGATAGCGCCGGAGCAGATCGAACTGCTCCATGGTCGCCTCGGCCTCCACCAGGTTTCGCTCGATGTCGGCATTTCGGGCGAGAACCTTTCGTTCGGAGCGCGAAAATACATAGTCCGCGATCGGGATCCGGGCCGAGACGCAGGCCGAACAGGCCTCGCAGGCTGGTCGGTAGGCTATATTCTGGGAGCGGCGAAATCCGACCTGCGTCAGGCTGTCATTGACCGAAGCGCCTTCGGACAGCGGCAAATGCGCGAACACTTTCCGCTCAAAGCGGTCCGGCAGATACGGACAGGCCGACGGCGCGGTCAGGAAAAACCGTATCTGCCGGGTTGGAAAGTGCTGCGTCACGGAGCGGGGATCGCTTTCGAAGCTGGGCGTTGACCGGGATTAGGCGTCATGCCGCGCGTCTTCGCAAGACCTCGCTATAGACCGGGGTTTGCCGGAAGCACAGGTGCCTCTCTCAACAGCACGATGGCGATCCGCCGATTGCCGGGCAGTGTGGGGTCGTCTGGGTACAGTGGCTCTGAGGTGGCCTTGCCGGACACCTGATAGACGCGATCAGCATCAACACCGGCACCCTGGAGGATTTTGCGCGAAGCGTCGGCGCGACCAGCCGAGAGCTGCCAGTCGGTCTCCGGCCTGGCCCCGTTGCTGCTGGCGCTGGTGTGCCCGTACAGGCTGATCCGGTTGGGCAGTTGGTTCACGATCTTCGAGATCGCGCGCAGCAATAATTTGGCCCGCTCGTTGGGCTGCACCGCGCCCTGATTGAACATCGAGCGTCCTTCCTGGTCGACCAGCTGGATGCGCAGACCTTCGGGCGTCTCGTCGATAATGATGTTTTTGGAAAGCTCGGCCAGCTCCGGCATGTCCTGCAACGCTTGGCGCAGAGACTGCGCTGCCGAGGCGAACGCGGCATCTTCACGCTTCTGTTCGGCTTCGGCGGCAGCTTCAGCCGCCATTTCCGAGGCGCTCTGGGCCTTGCCGCCTTCTTTGGCGTCGCCGTCGTTGGGATTACGCGAGGAGGGTGACAGCTCCTCGATGACGTCGCTGGAACCGGCGCTCTTCGAACCTTCCTTGCCCAGCGCCGTGCCGCCCAGGATGCCGCCAGCGCCTGAGGTGGTTTCCGATACACTGGCGGGTGCGAAATAGTCAGCAACGCCGCGCTTTTGCTCCGGCGAGGTGGTGTTGATGAGCCACATCAGGAGGAAGAAGGCCATCATGGCGGTCACGAAGTCGGCGTAGGCAACTTTCCAGGCACCGCCATGGTGTCCATGGGCGCCCTTCTTGATCTTCTTGATGATGATCGGCCGCTCGCCGCTCGCCATGGTTCACCCGACTTAACCGTGTTTAGGCAGCCAAGGTGATCGTGGCACGTTAAGATGGCGTTTCGGAATGAGGGGAGGCAGAGATGATTGTGCTGAAATCCGAACGCCTGACGCTCCGCGAGGTCGAACTGGAAGATGCGCCTTTTGTGCTTGAGTTACTGAACACCACCGGGTTCATCGCCAACATTGGTGACCGGGGGATCCGCACCGAGGGCGAGGCGCGTGACTACATCGCCGAGCGGGTGATCGGGAGCTACCAGACGCACGGTTTCGGCATGTGGCTGGTTGTCCAGACGGACAAGGCGCTGGCGATGGGGTTGGCCGGGCTTGTAAAGCGCGATGGCCTTGATGTTCCTGATGTCGGATATGCGTTCGTGCCCCGCGCCTGGGGCCAGGGCTATGCTCAGGAAGCTGCGGCGGCGGTGCTGAAACACGCGCAGGACATCATGGGCATCCCGAGGCTGGCGGCAATTACATCAGCGGAAAACTATGCGTCGATGGCAGTTCTGCGCAAGATCGGCTTTACCTATCAGGGCATGATCCAGCTTCCGGGCATCGAACGCGAAAGCACGCATTTCACAGCGCCATGACCATCACAACCCAGATCGTGGAGGCAAACGGCTTCCGGTTCGCTGTCGACCAGGCAGGGGAGGGCGACCATCTCGCCCTCTGCCTGCACGGCTTCCCGGAGAGCCGGTTCTCGTGGCGGCATCAGATCCCGCTCCTGGCGGATATGGGCTACCGCGTCTGGGCCCCCGACCTCCGCGGCTACGGGGAGACCGAGCCCAAACCGAGCGCGGTCGCGGACTACTGTGTCGACCGTCTGATGGAAGACGTCGCTGCGCTGCTCGACGCCAGCGGCGCAAAGAGGGTCACGCTCATCGGCCACGATTGGGGCGCGGGGTTGGCGTGGACCTTCGCCACCAACAAGGTTCGTCCGCTTGAGCGACTGGTGATCATGAACGTGCCGCACCCCGGCGTCATGAGGGCGTATCTCAGCCGGTCCTGGGCCCAGTTGAGGAAGAGCGGGTACATGTTCTTCTTCCAGATTCCATGGCTGCCGGAACGCGCTATGACCGCGCGCGACGCCCGCGCCATCCGTCAGGCCTTCCACGGGATGGCGGTCGACAAGACCCACTTCGGCCCGGAGGTTCTGGACCGCTATGCCTACGACGCCCAGCGGCCGGGTGCCATGACCGGCATGATCAACTGGTACCGCGCCGCCATGCGGGTTCCGGGCAAGATGGCGGGACCCTGGCCGACGATCGAAACGCCGACCCTCATTGTATGGGGCGAAGAGGACGCGGCCCTGGGGATCGAACTGCTGGACGGAACCGACGCCTATGTGCGCGACCTGACGATCGAGCGTCTGCCGGGCGTCTCCCACTGGGTGCAGCAGGAGGCACCGGAGAAGGTGAACGCGATCCTTAAGGCGTGGCTGCCAGGTCCACAAAACACTTCAGGTGGGAAGCCATGAGCCGGACCACACGCGTGCTGACCGACGGCATCCATTTCGGCGAGGGGCCACGATGGCATGACGGTCGCCTGTGGTTCAGCGACTTCTACGCCCATGCAGTGAAGTCGGTTTCTCTGGGCGGCGACCTGCGCACCGAATTCCAGATCGACGACCAGCCCTCGGGTCTGGGCTGGATGCCGGACGGGTCGATGCTGATCGTCTCCATGACCAGACGCCAGGTCCTGCGACGCACGCCGGACGGCGTCATCAACGTCCACGCTGACCTGAGCCACATCGCTACATTCCACTGCAACGACATGGTCGTGGACGCTCACGGCGGCGCCTACGTCGGCAATTTCGGGTTCAATCTGGACGCCGACCTCGCTTCGCGCGGCATGGCCGAGGTCCTGGCCGACCATGCAACGGCGAAGCTGGCTTATATCCCGCCGGACGGTACAGCCCGCGTGGCCGCCGAGGGGATGCACTTTCCCAACGGCCCGGTGATCACCCCCGACGGCAAGACCCTGATCCTCGGCGAAACCCTGGGCGGTGTCCTCACCGCCTTCGACATCGCGCCGAACGGCGACCTGTCGAACCGCCGCGTCTGGGCTTCAACCCAGCCCTACGTGCCGGACGGAATCTGCCTGGACGCCGACGGTGCCATCTGGATCGCCAACCCCATCGGCCCGCAGTGCGTGCGCATTGCCGAGGGAGGCAAGGTGCTGGAGGTGATCGACACCGGCCAGAACTGCTACGCCTGCATGCTGGGCGGCGAGGACGGCAGGACACTGTTCATGCTCACGGCGGCGTCGGCCGATCATGACGCCGCAGCCGCGACGCAGACGGGGAAGATCCTGGTGGCGACGGTGCAGAGTCCAGGGGCTGGGCGGCCCTAAGGGTGTGCCTGCGACGCGCGGCACCTTTCTCGGAGAACCGTCCACTTTGCGCGGCGGCGGCTCGGCCCGCTAGCGGACCTTTGGAACGTCTCAGATGGGGGGATAGCGGTCCTAAGCCCCGAAGATCCAGTTTCCGGTCAGCGAACTCAACTGGATGCCGACCAGGGTCATTTGACCGCCGCCCGTCATGTTGACGATGGTGTCTGCGCCGACTTGGCTGACCGTAAACACGGTCCCAGGATCGAGCTGCACACGGTCTCCCTGGGCGAGGCTGAAATCAGTCACTCTGTCTATTCCAGCGTCGCCGAATGAGTGGAAGATATCGGCCCCGATACCACCGGTCATTGTGTCGCTGCCCTTGTCACCGGAAACATAGTCGTCGCCTGCGCCGCCGATGACGACATCATTGTCTTGCCCGCCCCGAACAGTGTCGTTCCCAGCGCCACCGTCACAGGTGTCATTCCCGAGGTTGCCGTAGACTAGGTTCTGGCCGTCGCTGCCAGAAAGACTGTCGTTGTCCTTGCCGCCCACAACCCAGTCGTCACCGCCGCCGGAGACGCAGGTGTCGTTGCCCATGTTGCCGTTGATATCGTCGAAGCCTGCACCACCCACAATGCTGTCGTTACCCTCGTCGCCGCGCAGGTAGTTCTCACCGCCACCGCCGGAAATCGTGTCGTCTCCGGCCAAGGCGCGAACCGTATCGGCACCCGCGCCGGCCTGGATCGTCTCGCTGGCCTCCGTGCCGCGCAGTTCGTCATACTCAATGACGAAGGACAGCGTGTTGCGTTCGTTGACGTCGTTCCACAGACCGGCGCTTCCTATCCCTCCTGAGGGCCGAGGATAGACTTCGAGCGCCATCGCCAGTGCATCTTGCGCGCCTCCGAAATCGTCAGGTTCGCGTCCCAGCGGCCCCGTGGCCCACGCGCTGTAGAGGCTGAACGACTCTCCGGTCACCCAGGCGAAGCGTCCCTCGACGACCACGTCAGTGGCTCCAAGCCAGAGGTACTTGGCGCCCCCGCCATCATTGGCCGTGGGTGCCGACGATATCAGGCTGGTATCGGCCAGTGCCGCCTGGATGATCGCGTTGTTTTCCGACGCCGACGTGATCACGGCCAGGTGGGCCCCCTGGGCTTGAGCATACGTCGACGCGTCCTGCCAGGTGCGGGCCGCCGCAACGAACTCGTAAGTAAGCCCCCCACGGAAAAAACGCGCCATCTGCCCCCTCGGCTCAACTGTAAATTTGGTTAATCTCAGCACATCGCCCGGAGCAAGCGCGCAGACGCACGCGAGACGACGCATACGAGCCGAGGGCCGGAGATGGCGAACAGTCGGTAGGCGGATCACATTGGGCTGGAGATTCAAGGCCCCGTGGATCGGGGCGTGAGGCGCTGCGAAC
>CAMCXF010000040.1 GCA_945883235.1 Phenylobacterium deserti
ACGCTGGCCTCGCGGTCCAGGGTGACAACGCCGCTCGACATGGAGCGCAGGATGCTGTCGTTATAATTCCGTTCGGCAGCTACCTCGGCGAACAGGGTAGCGTTCTCGATGGCCACCGCCGCCTGGGCGGCGAAGGCCATCATCCGCGCCAAGTCTGAGTCTTTAAACACCCCGCCGTAGCGACCCCTGCAGCCATGACATTGAGGTCCATCGCGCCATGGCCGCCGCGGGCCCGAGTACCGGGGCTTCCCCCATGCCATTGTCACGATGCTGGAAGGCCGCCATGTCGAGCCGCAGGTGAATGTCCTGGCCCGCCGAAACGATTGAGACGTCCTGCGACCGGTAGACCGCGCGAGAGGTCGCGCGCGAAAGTCCATAGACGCCCCTCTCCTGTCGGAGGGAACGGGCAAGAAGAGACTGGCACCTGGCGCGGGCGCCGTGTGCCAGCCCAGTCGCCACTCGCCCTTGAGTTCCATCGGCCGGGAGATCGGTCCCAGGTTGGCCAAGCTCATTACGCCGCGTGTCGCTTCAGGACCTTGCCGGTCGACCACGTCGACAAGGAACGGTGCGCAATGCAGCGCGACAGCGGCCAGCAGGAGAAACTGACGTCGAAGCGGTCGGGCTGCTGCCCCTGCCGCCAAGCTAACCCTCCAGGCAACCGCTATCGCACTCAACTCACCGGGAACTCACGCCGTGTTTGGAGCTAGCGCTCGCCGGTTTGACCCTGCGTCATTCAATTACCGCGCTATCATCAGAACCGTCAGGGAGACATCACGCCATGAAAGACTTTGCGGGAAAATTCGCTGTTGTTACCGGCGGCGGCACAGGCATGGGGCGCGAGCTTGCCCGTCAGCTGATCGCCGAGGGTTGCAGTGTGGCCATGTGCGATGTCTCCATGAAAAACATGGAGCGGACCATTGCGTTGGCCCAGGCCGACGGTATCCCGCAGGGGGCCCGCATTACCGCGCACCTGGCCGACGTCTCGGATGAGGCCCAGCTCATTACATTCCGCGACGACGCCATGGCTGCGCACGAAATGGACCGCCTGCACCTGCTGTTCAACAATGCAGGCATCGGTGGGGGCGGCTCCATGCTGAACACCGACCGGACCGAGTGGGAACGGACTTTCAACGTCTGCTGGGGCGGGGTCTATTTTGGCGTCCGCACGTTCCTCCCGGCGATGGTGGCTGCCGATGAGGCGCACATCATCAACACCTCCTCGGTCAACGGTTTCTGGGCCAGCCTCGGCCCGCATGTATCCCACACGGCTTATGCGGCGGCGAAGTTCGCGGTGAAGGGCTTCACCGAGGCCCTGGTCACCGACCTGCGGCGCACCGCCCCGCACATCAAGTGCTCTGTGGTCATGCCCGGCCACATCGGCACCGACATTGCCGCCAACTCTCGCAAGGTGATCGCCAACACCGAGGACGACACCCTGTCGGCCGAGGAGCTGGTCCGTGCCCGCACCCGCATGGCGTCCGCCGGCGTCGACGCCGCAAACCTTCCCGATGACGCGATCCAGGCCCTTGTTGCCGAGGGCGCGCGCCGGTTCCGCGAGGATGCGCCCATGACCGCCGCCGCGGCCGCGACCGTGATCCTCGACGGCGTCAAGGCCGAGCGCTGGCGCATCCTGGTGGGTGACGACGCCCATGCCCTCGATGCCATGGTCCGGGCCGACCCGGAACAGGCCTATGAACAAGGCTTCTACGAACGCATGGCCACCGAAGCGGGCTGGCGACTGAATGTCCCCACGAACGCCTCGTAGAGCGCAACCACAGAGTCTTCGAAACTGCCACTGTCTCGTGCCGGGTGGCCTGGAACCCCGCTCGCAGCAGGCGGCACGGTGGGGATTGTCCGGCGTCGCGCGATCTGAGCACCATGCTGGGCCCGATCCACGACACTGGCCGATGTCGCTCCCGCGAAAACCAGCGACAGCCCGAGGCGGCAGCGTATGCGGTGACAGTGAAACCTGCCCAACCGGCCCCAGGTTCCGTCTTTGTTCAATGTTTAGCTGCTCGCTAGGGTAGTGTCCAGACCGCCGTTTTCTTGACCTCCATGTCCTCGAGTTCGCGCGTGGTCATCACCTGATATTCGGCCAGCTTGATCAGGCCTTCGCGGGGGAAATAGCTGCGGCCCGGGTCGCCGATCAGCACGGTCGCCCCGTTCGTGCGGGCCACGCCCAGCCAGGCCAGAACCCGCTCGGCCAGCGGCTTTTCGTAACAGATGTCGCCGGCCAGGATGACATCGGCCCAGCCCGGTGGCGGGGTGTCCAGCAGGTCGACATCGGTGTAGCCCACCAAAACGCCGTTGGCCTGGGCGTTCAGCGCCAGTGCCTCACCGCAATAGCCGTCGATGTCCGCCGCCAGCACCCGCGCCGCGCCCGCCTTGGATGCCGCTATGGCGACGAGGCCGGACCCTGAGGCGAAGTCGATCACCGCCTTGCCCGCGACAATGGCAGGGTCATCCAGCACATAGCGCGCCAGCGCCTGACCGCCCGCCCAGGCAAAGGCCCAGTAAGGCGGCGGCAGGCCGATCTCCAGCAGGGCTTCCTCGGTCAGCTTCCAGATCGGCGTGATCTCGTCGGCCAGATGCAGGCGCAGCTCCGGCGTATGCGGCGGGCGCTGCAAGCGGGTGTTGTCAATAATGAAGTCGCGGCGCGCGGCTGGCGTGGAGAGGTCCATGCCTCCCCCTCGGCGTCCGCGACGGTCGGGTCAATCCGCGTTAGGTTCCGCACACCCGAATTCGCAGGACCGCCGATGATGCTAAGTTCAGACCCCGACGCCGTACTGCTGCAACTTCGCGCCGCTTGTCTGGCACTGACCGAGACCGATGAAATCGTATCGCACGGCATTCCAGCCTTTCGGTTCGCGGGCAAGATGTTCGCCTACTTCCGCCACAACCATCACGGCGACGGGCGCACGGATGTCTGTGTCAAGACGAGCGGTCGCGATGAGCAGGAGCTGCTCATGGAAATGGACCCCGATACCTACAGTTGGCCCGCCTATATCGGGCCGTCCGGCTGGATTGCGGTCAGTCTGGCGGATGGCGTGGTCGATTGGGCGCTGGTGGCGGCGCGCCTGCTGAGTAGCTGGCGTCTGGCCGCGCCGCGCCGGCTTACTGGATAAGCGCCCGCTCGATTCCCCGCTCTTCCGGCGTCGGGCCGCCACCGCGATCTGCTGTCGCGACCTTGCTGGATGCCTGCCGCAACACGTCGCGGTAACTGGGCGCTGTCAGCATCCCGGCCATGACGCCCTTGTCTCTTAGCAGTCGATGGATGCGGGGCAGATTGTAACAAGGCACATGCATGAACATGTGATGCTCGCAGTGATAGTTCACATAGTAGGGTGCCAGGAAGATCCGCTCGATTGCGCTGGCACGCGTGGTGCGGGCGTGGCGCAGGGGGTCCGGCTCGTCCTTGGCGATGCAGGCATGCTCGGCAATGTTCCTCAGGCGCGTCACCAGCGGCAGCCAGGTCGCCGACGGCAGCCACCACAGCACAAACCATGCCCACCAGAAGCCAAGCGGTGCCGTCACGGCGATGGTCACCGCCGCGCCGATGAAGAACCGTGGGCGGCTGCGCACAAAGCGCGTCAGGATGCTGAAGACCGACTTTTCCTTCGGGCGTTCCGAGATCCGCCGGAACAACGGAGCCCAGCGCTGCTTGAAATGGGTCTGGCCGGTCAGATCGCGCAGGATCTTGCGGCGCAGCGACAGGGCCGTGATCGGAAACGGTGCCGACAGCCCCAGGTCCGGGTCCTCGCCCTGCTGGGCGAACTTGTGGTGGCCCAGGTGATAGGTGCGGTACTGAACCAGCCCGCCCGGCGTCAGGTGTTCGCCCAGCCAGTCGTTGACCTTCAGATCGGGATGCAGCGCGCCGTGGGCAGCATCGTGCATCAGGATCGCCAGACCCAGCTGCCTGGCCCCGATGATCATCACCGCCAGCGGAATGGTGATCGGAAACGCCATCGCCATGGCCGCGGCGGCCAGGATCACCAGCCAGGCGTGGGCGGTAAGCGCGGGCCCCTTCCAGGCCGACCTGCGCGCCAGCGGCGCCCATTCCTCGATCGAGAAATAGTGCTTCGGAGCAACGCGAGCGGCGGCGGTCATGAGGCTACTGTACCCCTTCTGCGACGCGCCGTCAGCCTCGCGGGACCCAACTGCCCGCCACGATCGCGGCAAACAGGATCAATCCCGCCCAGGTATTGGACCTGAACAGCTTCAGCGCCAGCGCGCCGTCATCGATCCGCACCCGGCGCGCCTGCAGCCCCAGATGGATGGCCAACACCAGCAGCCCGACCGAAAAGCCCGGCCCCAGTCTCGCCGTCACACTGGCCCCCAGCGCCAAAGCCAGCGCACCAAGATAGAATGTCGCCACGGCACGCGGTGCCTTGGCCCCCAGCCGCCGCGCCGACGATTTCACCCCGGCCAACGCGTCGTCCTCAATATCCTGGATCGCGTAGATGGTGTCGTAGCCGAGCGTCCAGAACACGCCGGAAGCGTAGAGCAGCAGAGCGGGCAAGAAGCTGAGCGACAGCGGGCCCGCGATGCCGACCGCGTAACCATCCGGCGCAAGGGCGTAGCCAAGCGCCAAGATCCAGATGTAACCGGCGGCACCGCCACAGGCCGCCGCAAACCCCAGCAAGGCACCCCAGTTGAACGTCAGCCCCAGCCAGGCCTGCGGCCACCAGGTTATTCGCTTCATGAACGGATAGGCCGCCACCAGGGCCAGCGACCCCACGCCCAGAGCAATGGCCAGCGGCGGAAGGCTGAGCAGGATCAGAAACGAGGCCGCGCAACAGGCGGCCACGAACCCCCAAGCCTGCCTGACCGAAATCTGGCCCGACGGGATCGGCCGCCCCGCCGTCCGCGCCACCTTGGCGTCGATGTCGCGGTCGACGATGTCGTTGAAGGCGCAGCCGGCAGCCCGCATCAGCGCCGAGCCCAGGAACACCAGCCCCAGCAACCGCACATCCGGCAGCTTGCCCATCATCGCCGCCGCCAGCGCGATCCCCTGCCAGCCCGGCAGCATCAACAGCCATATCCCCACCGGCCGATCAAACCGCCCCAGCTTCAGCCAGGGCCGCAGCGCGACTGGCGCGTGGGTGTCGACCCAGTTCGTCGGCGCAGCGTCGGGGAGAGGAGCGGAGGGGGTCATCGACGCGGGCTTAGCAGACCTCCGTCTGTTGCCGAAATATCGCTTTCCGTTTGGTCGGCATCGATCAGCGAACCCGGTTCGCTAGCCCGGCTTGACCACCCCTAAATCCCCACCTAGTTTCCCGAGGCTAGAGGCTTAACAGGGAGGTCCGTCAGAATGACAGCTGTCGCAACGACGTTTCCCTGCACGCGTTTCGGGCCGCCGCCGCACCGTTATTAGGTCGACCCAACCGCTTCGCTGACCGGCCTGCACGGGCCGCCTGCCGAAGCGGCCCCGCGCGCCCGAGGTCCTCCGAGCCATCCCGCTCCGAAGCCCCGCCACACTCCACTTTCTCCCGCGCTGGACCTGCGCGCTCCCGCTTACGCGAGCGCTGGTCCGGCGTCTGCCATTGAGACCGATCCTATGACCGACCAATACGAAGACGAGGATGACACCAGGCAACGGGTGCTCTCCAATAAGCAGGTGCTGGGGTTTATTTCCCGGTTCTGGCTGCGGCGCCCCTGGCTGTTGATCGGCACGGTGGTGCTGACCCTGATTGCCATCGGCTTTGACCTGGCCCTGCCGTGGGCGGCGGGACGGCTGGTCGATGCCGTCACGGCGGGGCCTGCCAATCCCGACCCGGCGTGGCGTGCGTGGGCGGTGTTTGTGGGCGTCTATCTGGCCTTCTCGGTGATCCGCAACTCCGCCATGCGGTTCCTGATCCCGATGTCGGCCAACAACATGAAGGACATGACCGACGAGGCCTTCAAGAAGGTGCAGGGCTTCTCGGCCGACTGGCATGCCGACAGCTTCGCCGGTGCCACGGTGCGCAGGCTAAGCCGGGCCATGTGGGGCTATGACGTGGTCACCGACGCCGCACTGATCTGGTTCGGCCCGGCGATCATCGTGCTGTTCGGCCTGTGCGGCATGATGGCCATGCGCTGGCCGGTGGTGGGCCTGTTCGCCCTGGTGGTGGTGGTGATTTATGTCGCGTCCAACATCTTCCTGACGGCGCTCTACGCCCGGCCTTCGAACCTGAAATCGGTGGCGATGGATTCGCGGATCGGCGGCGCGATCGCGGATTCCATCTCGTCCAACGCCACAGTAAAATCCTTCGGTGCCGAGGCCCGCGAGGATGCCCGGATCGCCGGCGTCACCGAGATGTGGCGCACGATCACCATCAAGACCTGGAACCGGTTCACCGACCTGTGGCTGTTCCACAACCTGATCCTGGTGGGCCTGCAGGCGGGTCTGACCGGCCTGTTGCTGATGCAGTGGCAGAACGGGCTGGCGACCACCGGTGACATCGCCTTTGCCATCACCTCTTTCATGCTGATGACCAGCTATCTGCGCAACATCGGCGAGAACATCCGCATGGCTCAGCGCGGGCTGGATGACAGCGAGGACGTGGCCCGCTTTGCGATCACCGATCCGCAGGTGGCCGACGTAGCTGGGGCCCCTGCCTTCCGGTCGGACGCCGGCGAGATCGTCTTCGATCGGGTCGTGTTCCGTTACAAGTCCGCCGACCGGCCGCTCTACGACCGCTTCACCCTGCGCATCGCGCCGGGCGAACGGGTGGCGCTGGTCGGACCCACGGGCTCGGGAAAATCCACCTTCGTCAAGCTGGTCCAGCGGCTCTACGATCTGGAGAGTGGTGCCATTGTGATCGATGGTCAGGATGTGTCCAAGGTGAGCCAAGGCTCGCTTCGCCGCGCCATCGCCGTGGTGCCGCAGGACCCGGCCTTGTTCCACCGCACCTTGTCGGACAACATCAAGTATGCGCGGCCCGACGCCACGCTGGACGAGATCGCCCTGGCCGCCAGGCGGGCGCGGGCCGACGATTTCATCGCCCGCCTGCCCAAGGCTTACGACACCCTGGTGGGCGAGCGGGGCGTCAAGCTGTCCGGCGGCGAACGCCAGCGGGTCGCCATCGCGCGCGCCTTCCTGGCCGACGCACCGATCCTGGTTCTGGACGAGGCCACCTCCTCGCTGGACGTGGAGACCGAGCGTCAGGTGCAGGCGGCCATGGAGGAACTGATGGTCGGCCGCACGACCATCGTCATCGCCCACCGCCTATCTACGATCCGCGGTGCCGACCGTATCCTGGTCTTCGAGGATGGCCGGATTGTCGAGGAGGGCCGTCATGCCGACCTGGTGAAGCAGGGCGGTGCTTACGCTCGCCTGCACGCGGTGACGGAGGGGGTGGGGTAGTCTGCGGCCCCCTCCGTCTCGTCGCGTGCCGCGCCGATCCACCTCCCCCGCACTCTTTGGTGCATAGGAGGAGCGTGTCCATCCGCTCCTCCCCTGTCGCGCAGACGACGGGGGAGGTGGATCGTGGCGCAGCCGCGAGACGGAGGGGGCGATGACAATCAAAGAGCATTCGCTAAAGCTCCCGCTAGGTCCCCCTTCGGCTCCACCCGCACGCTCGCCAGGCCCAACCAGCCCGCCATCAGCTTCAGCTCAGCGGCCAGCCGACCGGGCGTGTCCGCGTTGGCCCAGGGTTCGGCGTGAGACGCCTGGACGATCAGCACGCTCAACTTGCGGTCGGCCTTAAGGTCAACGCGGGCGGTGATGGCGTCGCCCTCCAGGAACGGCAGCACATAGTAGCCGTGCGTGCGCTTCTCGGCGGGGGTGTAGATCTCCAGCCGGATGCGGACGCCGAACATCCGCTCGGTGCGTTCGCGGAACCAGATCAGGTTGTCGAAGGGCGAGAGCAGGGCGGTCGCCTCGATCCGCCGCGGCCGCCGCACGGTGGGATCGAGAAACGCCGGTTCGCGCCAGCCCTGCACCGTCACCGGCAGCAACGCCCCGGCCTCCACCAGTTCGCCGACCCGGGCCCGGGTGTCCTCCACCCCCATCCGGAAATAGTCGCGCAGGTCGCGCAGCGTCGCCACGCCCATGGCGCGTGCCGCGATCATCAGGATCTGGCGCTGGGCCTCGCTGCGCGGCGGGGTCGGCGTCTCGACAATCGCCTTGGGCAGCACCCGGTGCGGCAGGTCATAGACCCGCTCGAACGTCCCGCGCCGTGTGGCCGTTGTCAGTTCGCCGGTCCAGAACAGGCCCTCGACGGCGCGCTTGCCCTCGCTCCAGCCCCACCAGCCGCCGGCGCCCTTGGTGCCGATTTCCAGTTCCGACGCTGACATCGCCCCACGCGCGCCGATCTCGTCCAGCGCCCGATCCACGAAATCGCGACGCTCGCGCAGAAACCGGGCGATGCCCTTCCAGGCACCCACGCCTTCCAACGCATCGTTCATGCGCCAGCGGAACAGCGGCTGGCTGGCCAGCGGCAACAGCGAGGCTTCATGCGCCCAGTATTCGAACAGCGGCCGTTTTGCCCCCCACGCGATATCCTCGAGCATCTCGCGTGGATAGGCCCCCAGCCGCGAGAAGGCTGGCAGGTAGTGGGTCCGCGACACCACGTTCACAGAATCGATCTGGATCACGCCCAACTGGTCCACCAGCCGGGTCAGTTGCCGCCGGGTGACCGGCCCATCGCGCGATCCGCCGAAACCCTGCGCGGCCAGCGCGATGCGGCGCGCCTCCCCGGCGGTCAGCACGTCCCTGGGCATAGGTTCCCCTTCAGCAAGTCGGTCGGGGAACCATAATCATCGAACAAAGAAAGAACAACTAACCCGCCAACCCCAGGGCATCAATCGCCGATATCCGGACCGCGTCCATAGGTCCCGCTGCCTCGGCCGCCAGGCATTGCGCAAGCTCGGCGCGGTTCTTTACGCCGAGCACAATGGTGTCGAAGTCGGCCAGGCTCAGCGCATACTGATGGGCTATCTGTGCCGGATCCTCGCCCCAGTTCGCGCAGAGTTGGCGAAATGGCGCGGCACGTACAAAGTCGGTGTTGTCGGGGTTGTTGGGCGTCAGGTCGCGGTCCACGCCCGAGGTCAGCGCCCCGGCCTGCACAGCGCGGATGCCCATCACGCCCACGCCGTGTTTCCTGGCGGCGGCGGCGATGGTGCGAGGCTTTGGGGCCTCGGCATAGCGGCGGAGTGCGCCGGGGCTGTCCATCAGATTGGCGATCACCTGAACCGCATCGGGTTTCTGCGCCTGATCCAACGCCATCAGCACCGCTGTCGGAACGCCGATGCCGGTTATACCCCAGCCTCCGATCCGACCCTGAATCTTCAGTTTCTGCATCGTCGGAATAACATGGTCCGAATAGAGCGACAGAGCGGTGGAGAACGCATCCCGACGCGCATTGCCATGGGCGTATTCATAGCCGTCCGCGTGCAGATTGGAGTGCAGGAAGAACAGGTCCGCGCGCTCCAGCTTCATGGCGGCAAGGCTGGCCTCCAATGATGCGGTCAGCCGCGCCTCTACCTCCTCGGCAGGCACCGTCGCCAGATAGTGTTTGGTGGTGACCTTCACGCCCTCAGGCAGCCTGCCACCGAACGTTTTGCCGATCAGGGCCTCGCAGCTGCCGTAGATCGGCGCGGCGTCGAGCACGGTGATCCCGGCGTCGAGGGCCGCCATCACGGTGGCCATTGCCTCTTCGCTGTTGGTCTCGCCCCAGATCTGGCCAATACCGCCGCCGCCCAGTGTCAGGCGGCTGACATCGCCCAGCAGCCCCAGCGTCGCCATCTTCATCTTCAGCGCTCCAGCCGGCCATCAGAGAGCGCGGCGGTGTCGAAGGTGTAGAGCACGTCAGGGTCCGGCTTGGGGACATCCTTGGCCACCTCGGCCGGCGCCAGCGCATGCAGCAGGTGACGCATGATCGCCGTGCGCGCCTTCGCCTTCTTGTCGGTGTGCACGATCACCCAGGGCGATTCGGCTGAGTGGGTGCGCGAAAGCATCTCGTCGCGAGCCCTGGAATAGTCGTCCCACTTTTCCTGGGCAACGGCGTCCAGCGGGCTGATCTTCAGCGTCTTCAGTGGATCGGTCTTGCGGGTTTCCAGACGGGCGGCCTGTTCCTTGCGCGAGATGTCCAGCCAGAGCTTCACCACCCGTACGCCGTCACCGATCAGCATGCGTTCGAACACCGGGGTCTCGTCCAGAAAGGCAGCGTTCTGCTCGGGCGTGCAGAACCCCATCACCGGCTCCACCCCGCCGCGATTATACCAGGAGCGGTTGAGGATCACGAGCTCGCCCGCTGCGGGCAGGTGCGCCACATAGCGCTGGAAATACCATTGGCTGCGCTCGCGATCCGTCGGTTTGGGCAGCGCGACGATGCGGGTATTGCGAACGGAAAGATGCTCGTTGATCCGCTTGATCGCCCCGTCTTTGCCCGCGGTGTCGCGGCCCTCGAACACTACCAGGTCGCGGTGCCCCTGAGCGATGGCGTCCACCTGGTATCGCACCAGGGCCGCCTGCAAGGTTTCCAGTTCGTCGTCGTCGGATTTCGCCATGACCCATTTAGACGCGGGGAGACGATTTCGCCCAGCCCCTTCCGTTGGTAGGAGAGGCAAATGATCCGTCTCCACATCCCTCATGATCTGGCACCGGGCGCTCAATTCGCGCTGGACGAGGGTCAGAGCCGCTATCTGTCCGTCGTCATGCGCCAGGCCGTCGGCGACCTCGTTGCGGTTTTCAATGGTCGTGACGGGGAGTGGCTGGCCCTGATCGCCACGGTGGGCAAGCGGATCGTTACCGTGACCGCGCAGACCTGCGCACGACCGCAGAACATCGGCCCCGACCTTGATCTGGTGATCGCCCTGGTCAAGCGTGGCCGGCTGGAGACCATCGTCGAGAAAACCGCTGAATTGGGCGTACGCCGCGTGCGGCTGGTAACCACCGAGCGCACCAACGCCGACCATGTTCGCATCGAACGTCTGCGCGCCATCGCCATGGAGGCCTCAGAGCAGACCGGCCGACTGGACGTGCCGGAAATTGCCGAGCCAGTGAAGCTCGACCGCCTGCTGGCCGAATGGGACCCCACCCGCCGCCTGCTGTTTTGCGATGAAGCGGGCGATGCCTCCACGGTGTTCGAGGCCGTGACGACGCCCGGCCCCTGGGCTATCCTGATAGGCCCAGAAGGCGGCTTCTCCCCCGCCGAGCGCGAACACCTGCGATCACAGCCCTTCACAGTCCCCGCCAACCTGGGTCCCAGGATCCTCCGCGCTGACACCGCCGCCATCAGCGCACTGACGCTCTGGCAGGCGGCAGTGGGGGATTGGCGCTAAAGCGGCTTCTCCAGCATCTCGAAGAACAGGTCGTCGCGCGTCGGTGTCCCGAACCGCGCATCCCCGTAGGGGAAGACGCCCGTCTCGCCGGTCAGGACATAGCCCCGCCGCTGGTACCAGGCGACCAGCTCGGTGCGCTGGTGGATCACTGACATGCGGATGCGACGGGCTCCTTGGGCGCGGGCGTGGTCTTCGGCGGCGGTCAACAAAATTCGCCCCATTCCACCGTCCTGTCGATCCGGGTTGACGGTCAGCATCGCCAGGTACCAGACGCCGGTCTCCGACGCGTCAAGGCGCAGATGTCCGACATAATCGCCGCCGTCGTCGCGGGCGATCAGCAGGATGGCTCCGGGTTGAGCCAGGTCGTCGCGCAGCAGGGCTTCATCGATCCGCTGGCCGCCGACCAGGGTCTCGACCTTCCAACTGGCCTGGCCCGAGGCCTCGCGATAGGCGCGATTTGTCAGGGCGACGATGGCCGGATAGTCGGCCTCGGTCGCCGCAGAGAGCTGGATCAATAGGGTTTCTCCCGGGCGGTGCCGATCTGCGACAGGATGATTGGCATGGCTTGGAACAGGCAGGAATAGTGCGACAATCCCTCCATTGTGTTCAGGCGTCGCGCCGTGGGTATACGATCCTTGAGCAGAAGCGCCATCGTGACCGGCGCCCAGGTGTCAGCGGTACCGTGCCAGATGGAGGTGTCGGCGAGGACCTCCGACAAACGGCTTCCCCAGGGTTGGACGTAGGCCGTCAGGTCCCGGACATAGCCGGTTGCGCCATCCTCGAGCGAGAGACGCAGGACGTCACGAGTTTCCCGTCGGAACGCGGGATCCGACGCCAGGCTCCTGTCCGCGCCAGCCGCCCCGGCGAACAGCAGCTGGAACATCAGCGTGGGCACCCACTGCGCCATCCACGCTTGCATCCCCGTCATCCGATTGAGTGCCCCAGGGCCCCTTGCGGCCGCACTGAAAACCGCCTTGCCAGCCATCTGATCGAGGAAGTCGCCCCCGTCCAGGGGGGCAGCTGCCGAGATCAAGTGCAGGCCGGCAACCGGGACTTTGATGTGGATCGCCGTCCGGATCGCAACAAACGCTCCCAGCGAGAAGCCGATCAGATGCACCGGCGCGCCGTCCGAGACCCTGGCCACCTCGGCGGCCAGCGCCGCGAAATAGGGCTCGCCGCCGAGGCCGGGCCCCAGCTGCTGTCGGTCCAGAGCGACCAGTCGCACGCCGGTCTCACGGGCGGCGGTCAGAAACCGCGCGCACTCAAGCGGTGCCCCCGGCACGCCATGAAAATAGATCGCGACCGGATAGTTGGTCGCGTCGTCGCCGGGCAGAACAGGGTGCCTCAACGACGGCTTCAGGCCGGGGCCTTGGCACCCGGCAGGACATAGTCCTTCATCCGCTCACGGATCAGCTTCTTGTCTATCTTGCCGGTGGCGCCCAGCGGGATGTCGTCGACGAACACCACGTCATCGGGTGTCCACCACTTGGCGATCTTGCCTTCGAGGAATGCCAGAAACTCGTCCTTGGTAGCCTCGGTGTCGGGGTTCAGCTTGACCAGCAACAGAGGTCGTTCGTCCCACTTGGGATGGTAGACCCCGATTACGGCGGCCAAGGCTGCCTTGGGGTGCCCAACGGCTATATTCTCGATCTCGATGGTGGAGATCCATTCGCCACCGGACTTGATGACGTCCTTGGCGCGGTCGGTGATCTGCATGTAGCCGTAGCCGTCGATGGTGGCGACGTCGCCGGTGTCGAAGAAGCCCTCGGAATCGAGGATGTCCCCGCCGTCGCCCGCAAAATACTGGCCGACCACGAAGGGACCCTTGACCTTGAGCTTGCCGTAAGTAGCGCCATCGTGAGGCAGGCGCTGGCCCGCGTCGTCCTCCAGTTTCAGGTCGATGCCGATGGGCGGGCGGCCCTGTTTCAGGGTGAACCGCAGCTGCGCCTCGTCATCCATCGCCGCGATGGCTGCATTCGGATTGGCCAGGGTTCCCAGCGGCGAGGTTTCCGTCATGCCCCAAGCGTGAGTGACCGATACGCCGTACTCGTCCCGGAAGCCGCGCACGATGGCCTCCGGCACCGCCGATCCGCCGATCACAACGCGCTTGAGCGTCGTCAGCTTGCCACCCGTCTCACGCAGGTGGGTCAGCAGCATCTGCCAGACCGTAGGCACCGCTGCCGAGAAGGTGACCGCCTCGCTTTCCAGCAGTTCGTGCACTGATGCCCCGTCCAGCTTCGATCCCGGCATCACCAGCTTGGCCCCCACCGCAGGGCATGAGAATGCCAGTCCCCAGGCGTTGGCATGGAACATCGGCACCACCGGCAGCACGGTGTCGGTGGCCGACAGCCCCATCACATCGCGGCTCATCGTCACCAGCGTGTGGATGAAGTTGGAGCGGTGCGAATAGAGCACGCCCTTGGGATTGCCCGTCGTGCCCGAGGTATAGCAAAGCCCCGACGGCAGGGTTTCCGGGAAGCCGCCCCAGAGGCAGTCCGCCGAATGCTGATCGACCAGGGTCTCGAAACAGAGCGCGCCCGGAAGGTCGACGCCCTTCATTCCGGCTTCGTCGGTCATGACGACGATCTGCTTCACGGTCGGCATCTGGGCACGAAGTTGAGCGACGATAGGCACGAACGTCAGGTCCGTGAACAGCACCTGATCCTCGGCGTGGTTGACGATGTAGACCAGCTGTTCCGCAAACAGGCGCGGGTTCAGCGTGTGGCAGACCGCCCCGATCCCCATGATGCCGTACCAGGCCTCAATGTGGCGGCCAGTGTTCCAGGCCAGGGTCGCGACCCGGTCGCCGACCTGCACCCCCATGCCCTTCAGCGCGTTGGACAGACGTTTGGCGCGCTCATGGATCTGGCGATAGTTGGTGCGGACAATCGGGCCCTCGACCGAGCGGCTGACCACCTCGCGGTTGGGATGCCAGCTGTTGGCGTGGTCGAGGATCTTGTCGACCGTCAGCGGCCAATCCTGCATCAGACCCAGCATAGGTAACGTCTCCGAGATTATGGTTTGGTGTTTGGTTGCCACGATTAGTCAGCGGCGGCCAATTGCGCAACGCAGCGCTCAAAGACTGGCAGCGATCCAGGCCATTGCGGCGGCGTCCACGGGTACCGTGGCATCGACCCTCGACCATGCCATCGGGCCTGCTCCTTTGGCCAATTGCTGGCGCAGGATGTCGACCGTGGCGTCCGACGCGTCGCCCGTGCGGCCGGCGACGCGCGCTTCCAGCACGTCAGCCGGGGCATCCAACCAGGCGGCGACAAAGGGGACGCCGACGTCGCGGGCCAAAGCCTCCGCCCGGCCCCGCAACTCCGGCGCGATGAAACTGGCGTCCAGCACCACGGCATGGCCCGCCCTGAGCAGCGCGCGCGCGTCGGTGAACAGCGCGTCGTAGGTAGCGGCATAGGCGGAGGGCGCGTAGGACTGAGCGTCCGCCGTCTGGGTGGGCGGCATATTCAGCAGACGTTTGCGTACCTCGTCTGTCCGAATGATCACTGCACCGGGCGAGGGCCCCAGGCGTGGAGCAACTGCGCGGGCAAAGCTCGACTTGCCGGAGCCTGAAAAACCTCCCACCGCCATCAATAGCGGGGCAACTGGCGTCAGATGAGCGATTGCTGCCTCGACATAGGCGCGTGCCGTAACCGGGTCATCGCTGTGGGCACAGACATGAGCGCGCACGCCCGCCCGCACCGCCAGCATCAGCGGCAACGCGGCGAGACCTTCCCAGATTTCAGCCGGAAAGCTCCGGCCCGCCTCATCCAGATAGGCCGACAGCGCCCGGACCGCAGCGTCCTTCCTGTCCCGGAATGCAAGGTCCATCAGCAGGAACGCGAGGTCGTACTGAACGTCCAGGTCCGACAGAATGTCGCTGAACTCGATGCAATCGAACAGCACTGTCCGCTCGCCCTCGAGCAGGATGTTGCCCAGATGCAGATCACCGTGACAGCGTCTGGCAAACCCGGTCGCGCTGCGATGAGCCAATAGGGGTGCCTGGCGCTCCAGTTCAGCCTCGGTCAGATCAATCATGAGATCGACCCGCATTTGATCCAGGCCCACGCAGGTCTCGCGCAAAAGCTGGGCGTTGGAACCCACGGTCCAGCTCAGCGCCGTCAGGCCGCCAGCCGGTCGCAGGGGCGCGTCACGATGGAAGCCGGCGATGGTCCGGCCGAGCGTTTCGGCCAGATCGCCGGTTACCCGCTCGGGGCAGGCCGACAGCACGCCTCTCTCGTCAAACCGGCGCATTTCCAGAAGGTGATCAACGGTCGTGCCACTGCCGTCGATTTCGAGCGATCCATCCGGCTCCCGCGTGATCCGTCGGACCGCGCGATAGATATCCGGTGCCGTGGGCCGGTTGAACTCCAACTCGCGTTCCAGCGCCCAGAGCCGCCGCTCCGGCGTCCTGAAATCCACATAGCCCAGATCATCATGTCTCTTGAATTTCAGCGCGCGATCCGGGGCCAGGACGACATGGGCGCATGCCGTATTGATCGTGCGTTCACCCAGGGGAGACAGCCAGGCGACGATCTCGGCTTCCAGCGATTGGGTCACGGAAACAGCCGACGCGTGCTCCAGCCACCGGCGGCGCGCTCGAACTGCAGCCGCTCGTGCAGGCGGAACGGGCGATCCCGCCAGAACTCAATCGAATCCGGAGCCAGCCGGAACCCCGACCAGTGCGGGGGGCGGGTCACCTTGCCCAGGCCAAACCGAAGTCCGACTGCGGCGATACGTTTTTCCAGCGCAAGACGGTCAGGCAGGGTGCGGGACTGTTCCGAAGCCCACGCGCCGATCTGGGCCGGCCGCGCCCGGGTTGCGAAATAGGCATCGGCCTCCTCGGCGCTGACCGGCTCTACCGGGCCGCGCAGCCGCACCTGTCGGCGCAAGGACTTCCAATGGAACATCAGCGCTGCCTTGGGATTGGCCGCCAATTCCAGACCCTTGGCACTCTCCAGATTGGTGAAGAACACGAACCCGGCGTCGTCGAAACCCTTCAGCAACACCATTCGCACGTCGGGCATCCCGGTCGCGTCGACGGTGGCCAGCGCCATGGCATTGGCGTCATTCGGTTCCTTGGCGCGCGCCTCGGTGAACCATTCGCTGAACAGGGCGAACGGATCGGTTTCACTGAGCAGGGGTAACGGCTCGGCGGCGGAGACCTGGCGGACGTACTCGTCCTCGGTCGGCGATGCGGGGATGATGGTTTGATCGGTCACAGGCGCAACATAGCGCAAGGCTGGCTCCGGTTGCGAGGCTTAACGCTGCGTTGACGGCCTACAGTTTAACGTCTCGCCTCATGACTCGGGCCGCATCTGACCTGACCCCGAAAATGGCGCGCGAAGTGCTGGGCGTCAGCTCGGCCTCGACGCCCTCCGAAGTGCGCCGTGCGTTCCGGCAAGCGGCCAAACGCGCTCATCCCGACACCGGCGGCGACGAACGGGCTTTCCGTCAGGTCGTCGACGCCTACAACCGGCTGCAAGACCCCCTCGACGAACGCTTGGTTCAGGCTCCGGCGCGACACCGGCCGAAGCCGCCTCCCGAACTGGAAATCTCGCCCCTTGTGGCGATGGAGGGCGGCGAGGTTGACCATCGCATGCCCGATGGTCGCTTGATCCGGATTGCCCTCACGCCCGGACTGCGGCCGGGGGACAAGGTGCGCGCCGGCGGTGCCGAACTCTCCGTCTACATCCGCGCCCAGGATGGCGTGTTGGTGCGCGGCGACGACGTCTGGATGACGGTGAAGGTCAGCCAGGGCGTGGGCAAGAAGGGTGGGCGAGTGACGTTTGATACTCCGTTCGGTCGCCGCATCGTCTGGATTGACCGCAAAGCTGCGGAGCGTGGACTGGTCCGGCTGGAGGGCCAGGGGCTACCCGCTCGCGGCCATCGGACACGAGGCCACCTCTTTTTGCGTCTGGCCGCAACGGCAGGCGTCGCTGACAGCGCGGCGCTTGCCCTCCTGCGCCGTTTCGCGGCCGCATGGGCCGCATGAACCCGTCCGGGGTTTGGTCCTTGGTGCAGTTCGGCTAGAGAAGCCTGGTTATGAGCCACAACACCTTCGGCCATCTCTTCCGCGTGACGACCTGGGGCGAGAGCCACGGGCCAGCGCTGGGCTGTGTCGTGGACGGGTGCCCGCCCGGCATCGCGCTGACCGAGGCCGACATCCAGCCTTGGCTGGACAAGCGTCGACCGGGACAGGGCAAGTTCGTCACCCAGCGCCAGGAGCCGGACACGGTCCGCATTCTGTCCGGCGTCTTCGAGGATGAGCGGACTGGCGGCCAGGTGACCACTGGCACGCCGATCTCGATGATCATCGACAACGTGGATCAGCGCAGCCGCGACTATTCCGAGATCGCCACGGCGTTCCGGCCTGGACACGCCGACTACGCTTATTTCGCCAAGTACGGCGTGCGCGACTATCGCGGCGGCGGCCGGCAATCGGCGCGAGAAACGGCGGCGCGAGTGGCGGCCGGCGCTATCGCGCGCAAGATCCTCTCCGCTGTGACCATCCGGGGCGCGGTGGTGCAGATCGGGCCTTATGCAGTTGATCCCGACCGCATCGACTTCGCCGTCACCGGCGACAACGAGTTCTGGGCGCCGGATCCGGCCATCGTGCCGGTGTGGACCGAACACCTTGAGAAGATCCGCAAGGCCGGGTCCTCGACGGGGGCTATTGTGGCCGTTGAGGCGACGGGTGTGTCCGCTGGCTGGGGCGCGCCGATCTACGGCAAGCTGGATGCGGAGCTGGCGGCGGCCATGATGTCGATCAACGCGGCCAAGGGCGTTGAGATCGGCGCGGGGTTTGCGTCCGCCGCGCTCACCGGCGAGGAAAATGCTGACGAGATGCGGATGGGCAATGAGGGGCCGCTGTTCCTGTCCAACAAGGCCGGCGGCGTGCTGGGCGGTATCTCTACCGGTGCCCCGGTCACCGCCCGCGTCGCGTTCAAACCCACCTCCTCGATCCTTAGTCCGCGCGGCACGATCAATGAGGCGGGCAAGGAGATTGAACTGCGCACAAAGGGTCGTCATGACCCCTGCGTCGGCATCCGCGGTGTCCCGGTCGTTGAGGCGATGATGGCCTGCGTCCTGGCCGACGCCTGGCTGCGCCACAGAGCCCAGACCGGCGGGCGCATTTTTACTACGGGTTTGCAACCTGACGTTTGATGTTCAGGTTTCAGACAACCTGATCGGGAAGTAAGCTGCTGACCAATCGAGATAAATCCGGAATATCATCGATATCCATTTGACCGGCGAGCACGGCGCATCCTAAGCCCCTGCGACACATTCGCGTACCTGCAGACTGCGAATGCGTCGATTTTTTCGAGGCAGTCCGCGAAACGAGCACCGTGCGCTACGACCTTCTGAAAATTCTGTTGGTGGACGACAATCAGCACATGCGGCGGCTGCTGGCGGAGATCCTGCGGGCGGTCGGCGTGCATAGTATCTTTGAGGCCGGCGATGGTGCTGAGGGCCTCAGGACCATGCGAAATTCCCCTATCGACATCGTGATGACCGATCTGTCGATGCTTCCAATGGACGGGGTTGAATTTGTTCGCCTGCTGCGGACATCTCCGGAAAGTCCGAACCCGATGGTGCCGGTGATTATGATCACCGGTCATTCGACGATGACGCGTGTCAATGAAGCGCGTAACGCCGGGGTCAATGAGTTCCTGACCAAACCTCTGACCGCGCGCGGCGTCATCGAGCGCCTTCACCAGGCGGTTGAGAACCAGCGCCCCTTCATTCGGTCGTCGAGCTACTTCGGCCCGGACCGCAGACGACGGGTAGATCCCTACTACGCGGGACCCCTTCGCCGTGCGGAAGAAGACGAGCGGCTTGCGATCTAGCTGACCAAAGGTTGGAAGTGTCAGCCGACCAGCCGGTACTCACTATCCGGCCCCGCCGCGCCAACGGTGGCGATCTTGCCCTCGCGACTCAGGTAAAGGATGGCCGCCAGCATCGAGCGAGCGGCCGCCGGGTGCAGCCGGGAATCCACGTCCGCGTAGAGCTTTGGCACCAGGTCGCGGATGCGGCCTGGGCCTGTTTCCAGAGCGCGCAGGATCTGGTTGGCGCGCTCGTGACGGTGCGCGGTGTAGGCCGCAATGAACGCGTCGACCTCGCGGATCGGCGGGCCGTGCGTGGGCCACAGCGTCGTGAAGTTGCGAGCCTGTATGGTAGCCAGGCTGGCCAGATAGTCGCCCATGTCACCGTCGGGCGGGGTGATGACGGTGGTCGACCAGCCCATGATGTGATCGCCCGAGAACAGGCAATTCTCTTGCGCCAGCGCAAAGCATATATGGTTGGACGTGTGGCCCGGCGTGGGAATGGCCTGCATCGTCCAGCCCGGGCCAGACACAGTTCCGCCACCACAAAGGCTGACGTCGGGACGGAAGTCGAGGTCGTGGCCGGCCTCCATCTTCACCTCACCGGTGTCCTCTTCCTCATGGCCTGTGACCGCACAGCCGTAGATCGTGGCCCCTGTTGCGGCTTTCAGCGATCCCGCCAGCGGCGAGTGGTCTGAGTGATGGTGAGTTATGAGGATGTGAGTGATGGTCTCGCCTGCCGTCGCCGCCAGGATTGCCTCCAGATGCACCGGATCGTCCGGGCCGGGGTCGATCACCGCGACCTCACCTTGGCCCACGATATAGGTGCCGGTACCTTTGAACGTGAACGGCCCCGGATTGTTGGCCGTAACCCGCCGGATCAGCGGCGAAACCTGGTCACAACGGCCATAGACCACTTCGATGTCGCGAACGTAGGGGATCATCCGAGCACTCCTGACAAGTCGTAGCCGGCTTGGCGGCCGAGGTTGACCAGTTCGTTGCGGTCCATGGCGCCCGACGTCGCCTGACAGATCGACCACGTCACTATCGACCGCGTGCCCGACCGGCAGAACGCCAGCACTGGCGTGTCTGCGTCCTGCAGGATCAGCCGGGTTGCCTCCACCTGTTCCGGCGTCGGCGCGCCGCGCACCGGTATGTGGTAGAACGGCAGGCCGGCGTCGGCGGCGGCCGTTGCGATCTCGCGGGCGGTTGGCTGTCCAGGGTCTTCCCCGTCGGGCCGGTTGCTGATCAAGGTCTTGAAGCCCTGCCGAGCCGCTTCGGCCACATCGGCCACGGCGATCTGGGGGGCGACCGATAGGTCATCGGTGACGCGTCGGAAGTCGCTCATGCGGTCTCTGGGCCCTGGTTATCGGAAGCTTCGTTGACATCATCGGGGGTGGGTGAAAGTTTCGCAACGCCCGGCCTCGAAAAGGCCCCGACATGAGAAGCATTTTCGCGTTTATGTATCGTTTTTTCTGCCGCCAACCCGGCCAGACTATCCTGGCCCTCGCCGCCACGCTTCTGCTGACGCAAGGCTGCGCCCCTTCCAAACCGCAGGCAAATGATTGCCCGGCCGGCAAGGTATGCATCCGGGCCGGCAACGGCGTCGAGGTGCTGTCGCTGGATCCGCAAAAGGTTTCAGGGGTCGGTGACCATCGAGTCCTGCTGGACAGCATGGTCGGTCTGACGATGGCCAGCGCCAGAGACGAAGTTGTCCCCGGCGCCGCCGAGAGGTGGGAGACCAGCGCCGACGGCCTGACCTGGACCTTCTATCTGCGCCCGGCGCTGTGGTCGGATGGCGTGCCGGTCACGGCCGACGATTTTGTCTTCTCCCTGCGCCGCATCCTGAAACCGGAAACGGCCGCCGAGTACGCCTCTCTGCTCTATCCGCTTCTCGGCGCCCAGGCGGTCAATGAGGGCAAGGCTGCTCCGGAGACCCTGGGGGTCCGCGCCGTGTCGCCGCGGGTGCTGGAAATCCGGCTGGAGCATCCGGCCCCCTATCTGCTGCAACTGGCGAAACACCAGACCATGTATCCAGTGCCGAAGCACGTCGTGGAAAAGTACGGCAACGCCTGGTCCAAGCCCGAGCACTATGTCTCCAACGGCCCCTACACCATTGTCAGCTGGAAGCTGGGCGACCGTATCAAGGCGGTGAAAAACCCTCGCTACTGGGACGCCGACAAGGTCTGCGTGGACCAGATTTCCTACTACCCCACCACCGACAACATTACCGCTGAACGCCAGGTCCGGCGCGGCGAGCTGGATATGAACGCCGATATCCAGTCCAACCGCATCGCGCTGCTGCGCGACAAAATGCCGGGTTATGTCAGGACCCATACCTATCTGGGTGTCTCGTACCTGACCTATAACAACAACGTTGTGGCGCTGCGGGACGTCCGCGTCCGGCGCGCTTTGTCGATGGCCATCGACCGCGAGTTTGTCACAAACAAGCTGATGCGCGGTGGCCAGCAGCCGGCGTTCTCGTTCGTGCCACCGGGCGTGGCCAACTATGAACCCGCAAAGCTTCCGGAGTGGGCCAGCTGGTCGTTTGCGAAGCGACAGGCCGAGGCGCGTCGCTTGCTGGCCGAGGCAGGCTATGGCCCCGGTCGGCCCTTGAAGATCGAGATCAAGCATCGCAATTCCGCCGATCCCAGCCTGATCATGCCGGCGATCCAGGCGGACTGGAAGGAGATCGGGGTCGAAGCGCGGCTGGCCCAGAACGAGCCCCAGATCGCCTATGCCGCCTACCGCTCACGGGACTTCGAGGTGGCCGACGCCGCCTGGGTCGCCGACTACAATGACCCGATGAGTTTCCTCTATCTGATGAACTCAACGACCGGTGCCCAGAACTATGGCGACTACAACAGCCCGGCCTTTGATGCCTTGTTGAAGAAGGCCGACAACGAACCGGACGCAAAAGTGCGGGCGCGCTACCTGGCCGAAGCGGAACAGGTGATGATGAACGACGCCATCGTCGCGCCGGTGTTTTTCTATGTGAACAAGAACCTGGTCAGCCCGAGGGTCACCGGCTGGGTCGCCAATCTGGGCGATATCCATCCCACCCAGTATCTTTGCCTGAAGGGTGCGGATAAAGCGCCCGGCGTATAATTCCACTGCCGGACACGGCCTTCGTTGACATCGGTCTGGGCGGGTGAAAGTTTCACGCCAACCGGCTCAATCCCCGCTCCGGACAAGAGGCTTTCCCGCCCCCATGCTGCAGTACATCGGCCGGCGTCTTCTGGTCGCGATCCCGACGCTCTTTCTGGTGATCACCGCCGCGTTCTTCATGATGCGCGCTGCACCGGGCAGTCCGTTCGACATGGACCGCAAGCTTTCGCCCGAGATCGAGGCCAACGTCCTGGCCCAGTTCGGCATGAACAAGCCGCTGGGCGAGCAGTATGTGGACTATCTGGCCGGTGTCGTTCGCGGCGACCTGGGACCCTCGCTGAAGTACCGCGACAAGACGGTGCTCGACATCGTCAAGGAGAACTATCCGGTTTCCCTCCGGCTGGGCTTTTTCGCCATCGCCATTGCCTCGGTGGTGGGCGTGAGTCTGGGGGTGATGGCCGCGCTCCGACAGAACAAGTTGACCGACAATGTGGTGATGACGGTCGCAATACTCGGGGTCTGTATCCCGACGTTTGTGACCGCGCCGCTGCTGGTGCTGGGGATCGCGTCCAAGCTGGGGTGGCTGCCCACCGCGGGCTGGAACGACGGCGCGCTGGCCAATATGGTGCTCCCCATCGTGGTGCTGTCCCTGCCGCAGATCGCCATCATATCGCGCCTGACCCGCGCCGGGATGATCGAGGTGCTGCATTCAAACTACGTTCGCACTGCACGCGCGAAGGGATTGCCCGAGGCAGTCATTGTCTGGAAGCACGCGCTACGGGCGGCCATCCTGCCGCTGGTCAGCTATCTGGGGCCCGCCTGCGCCGGCCTGATCACCGGCTCTCTGGTGGTCGAGAAGATTTTCAACCTGCCGGGCCTTGGCAAGTTCTTCGTCATCAGCGCGCTCCAGCGGGACTACACCGTCGTCATGGGCATGGTGATCTTCTACGCCGGGCTGATCCTGGTGCTGAACCTGGTCGCCGACCTGCTCTACGCCGTCCTCGATCCCCGGGTGCGCCTCGCATGATCCTGGCCAGCGCCCGCGCCGAAACCATCACCAAGGCCCAGGCCGTACAGGGCCGCAGCCTGTGGGAAGACGCGTGGCGTCGCCTCATGCGCAACAAGGCGGCCGTCACCGGCATGGTGACCCTGGCCGTGCTGGTGCTGGCCGCCATCGTTGGCCCATGGCTCAGCCCGTTCACCTACGATCAGGTCAACAAGTCTGACGTCTGGCTCCCGCCGTTGGCCAATGGTCACCTGATGGGGTCGGACGCGCTGGGGCGCGATCTGCTGACGCGGTTGCTGATCGGGTTGCGGGTCTCGTTGGCCATCGGATTTGTGGCGACCTTCGTGTCGCTGGTGATCGGCGTCGCCTGGGGCGCCGTCGCCGGCTACGTCGGTGGCAAGCTCGACGAAGTGATGATGCGCTTTGTCGACGTGCTCTATTCCCTGCCGTTCATCTTCTTCGTGATCCTGCTGATGGTGACCTTCGGGTCGAACATCATCCTGATCTTTGTGGCTATCGGCGCGGTCGAGTGGCTGACCATGAGCCGGATCGTGCGCGGCCAGACCCTGACGCTCAAGCACAAGGAATTCGTCGAGGCCGCCCGTGCCTCGGGCCTCAATCGGGGTGCCATTATCGCCCGCCATATCGTGCCCAACCTGCTGGGGCCTGTGGTGGTCTATGTGACCCTGACCATCCCTGCGGTGATCCTGGCCGAGAGCTTCCTGAGCTTTCTGGGGCTTGGTGTGCAACCGCCGATGGCGTCGCTGGGTGCCCTGATCGCCGGAGGAGCCTCCGACATGGAACTGGCCCCCTGGCTGCTGATCTTCCCGTCCATCGTCATGGTCACCACCCTGATGAGCTTCAACTTCATCGGCGACGGGCTCAGGGACGCGATTGATCCAAAGGACCGGTGAGGGTTCAAAACGCCCTTTCCCCACCCCACCTACTCGTCATCCTCGGCCAAGGAGCATCGCGACGCTGTGCCGGGGATCCATAAACGCTGGCGTATCCGAGATGGCCCCGGCGGCGACGCATCGCCTGGTTTGGCCGACCTCGGTGTTTATGGGTCACCCGGACAAGAGCCGGGTGATGACGAGAAAAGAGGGGAGGCGGGCGCCCCCCTACTTGGACCGCGTCGCCCGGATCGCGCGCTGCTTGTCTACATTGATGAAGAAGCTGCCCATCGACGCCTTCCGGATCTCGACGGTCGAGCCCTTCTTCGCGTCGCGCGACAGGACCTCGGTATCGGTCTGCACCCAGACCGCGCCATCCGCCAGTTCCATCACCCACTTGCCCGACCCGTTGCGATAGGCCCCCGACAGCGTAGCGGTGATCCGGTCCAGAGGCTCGGCGGCCTCACCCTTGTCGCCACGGTCGAACAGGCTGAGCGACGGCAGGCTGAATCCGAAGGCCTGCTTGCGCACCGCCTTTATCTGTTCCTTCTCGACTACGACGATCTCGCCCTTGGCCTCGGCGACGTCCAGGGCAGCGGCGGCGGTGTCGTAGCAGGCCAGCCGCGCAGCGCTGTCGGTGACCGTCCGGCAGTCCATCAACTTCTGGACGCTGACCGCGCGATCCCGGGCTTTCGGCTGGGTGCTGGCCTGGGAGGCGCAGACCATCAGGGCCGTCGTCAGGCTCAATCCGATCGCGCGCAGTCTCATGTGATCCATCCCCGTTGGTACGCCAGAGGCATAGAGCAGGCTTTCCACGGTGCCCCAAAGGATATCGGATGCGAGGCTGTCGAGCCCAGGCGACCAAACCGGGTCCTTGCCTTCCCCGATTTCGGGGAAGGGGGACCGTCGGCCGAAGCCGGCGTAAGCCGGCTGAAGAGCCGAGGGTGGAAGGGGCGGGACCGGACACAGAGCTTGAACTCGCCCCCTCCACCACGCCCTCTGCGGGGCGCGGTCCCCCTCCCCCGTCAAACGGGTGAGGCGAGAGAAGACGACAGTGTCATTTTGCAGGTCTGGCTGAGAAACGCGTTTGAGGTGCGGCGATCATGTGGCGCAATCTGCCACGAATCGAAACGGAGACCGTCACAATCACCGGCGGTTTGGCCCTCGCTGCCACAATCCTTGCTGAAACCTTTCCAGAAAACGCCCTGAGGTCGGCAATCTGTGACCAGAATGCGACAGGTCGGCACCCGAAACATTGCAAGACGCTAATGTGCGTTGACCACCCGGCGTCCCAACTCGTAATTGCGCTTTTAACCGAGCGCAAATTCGGGGGGGCCGCGCAAATGCGCAGCTCCGACATCATGTGCCCGGGACAGATCTCATATTTCGGGGCGCGGCTGCCGAGCAGGCAGGACCGCTGGAGGACCAAAACTGTGATTTTCAAAACAACCCGGGACCGCCTGATGGCGTCTTCCATGATTTGCGGTGTCGCCCTGATGGGCCTTTCGAGCCAAGCCTTTGCCCAGGCGGGCGCGCAAGAGCTCGAAGAAGTCGTCGTCACCGGCTCGCGTATCACGACGCCGGGCCTTCAGTCGGCCAGCCCGATCACCTCGATCGGCGCCGCCGAAATCGCGCTTCAGCAGACCTCGGAAGTCGAGCAGATCCTCCGCTTCCTGCCCTCCACGATCCCCGGCGACAACCCGGCCCGTAACAACGGCACCGCCGGTGCGACCACGGTCAACCTGCGTGGCCTGGGCCCGCAGCGCAACCTGATCATGATCGATGGCAAGCGCATCACCCCCTACAACGAAGGTGGCGCTGTCGACGTTTCTGTCGTCCCGACCGCCCTGATTGAGCGCGTTGACGTGATCACCGGTGGTGCGTCGGCGGTGTACGGTTCGGACGCTATCTCGGGCGTCGTCAACTTCATCTTCAAGAAGAACTTCGAAGGCGTCGAGCTCGACACCGGCTACAGCCAGACGGGCGACAAGGACGGCGCGACCTATCGTGCCGCTCTGACCCTCGGCGCCAACGCGCCGGACGGCAAGGGCAACATCGCTGTGAGCCTGGGCTATTCCAAGCGCGAGCCGGTTCTGCTGGGTGATCGCGCAACCGGCCAGGTCGGCATTGTCAGCGCCACCGGAGGCGGTCTCGGCGTTACATCTCCGCCGTCGCCGACCAACTGCGGTGGCCCCGGCTCCGTCCCCACCAACTTTGGCGGTTCCTCGACCACAATCCCCAGCCGCATCGCTCTGACGGGTGTTCCGGCCTCGGCGGGTGCCTTCCAGGTTCGCGAAGACCGGACCTTCGGTCCGAACTGTTCGGTCTTCAACTTCAACCCGTTCAACTACTATCAGACCCCGTCGGAGCGTTTCAGCGCCACGGGCCTCGGTCACTATGAACTGACCGACAATATCGAAGCCTATGCGCGCACGATGTTCACCCGCACGAACGTTCGCCAGCAGATCGCCCCCTCGGGTATCTTCGGCAATTCATTCTTCGTGCCGCTGGCCAACCCCTTCATTTCGGCGGCGCAGCGTACGACCCTGATCAACGCCGCGAATGCGGCCCGGACCGCCGGCACTTTGCTGGCCACGAACTTCCGTGACCTCAACAGCAACGGCGTGATCGACGTGGCTGACGACCTGAACCTGGTCGTGCGCCGCCGGACAGTCGAGCTGGGCGAGCGTTCGTCCACTTACGAAACCAACTACTACCAGCTGGTGTTCGGTCTGCGCGGCGAGAACCCGCTCGGCCTGGAAGGCTGGAACTGGGACGCCTCGGCCCAGCGCGGTGAATCCAGTCGCACGGAAGTGCGCGCCGGCTACACCAATGTGACCAACTTCGGTAATGCGCTGGACGCAGTCAGCACCACAGCCTGCCGTTCGGGCGGCGGTTGCGTGCCGATCGACATCTTCGGTCCGTTCGGCGCGATCACACCGGCCATGGCCGCCTATTCGAGCGCTGTCGGTATCTTGAAGAGCAACTACACGCAGCAGTTGGCCACCGCCAGCATCGGCGGCCCGATCAATTCGATCAAGAGCCCGCTGGCCGCGGTGCCTTTGGCGATCAGCCTCGGCACCGAATACCGCGAGGAATTCGGTCGCTCCGAGCCCGACGAATGCCTGAAGCTGGCCCCGACCAGCTGTCTCGGCGGTGCCGGCGGCAACCAGCTGCCCATCCAGGGCGGCTTCAGCGTCAAGGAATTCTTCGGTGAAGGTATCTTCCAGATCGCTGCCGATCAGACCTGGGCCAAGTCGCTCGAACTGGAATTTGGCTACCGTTATTCCGATTATGATCCGACCGGCGTCAATAAGACCTGGAAGTACGGCCTGAACTGGGAGCCCATGGACGGCGTCCGCTTCCGCGCCATGCAACAACGTGCGGCGCGTGCGCCGAACGTCGGCGAACTGGCGGCTCCGGTCGTCAGCGGCCTGAGTAATGCAACGTTTGACCCTTGCTCGGTGGGTAACCCCCGTCCGATCTCGGCCGCCCTTCGCGCGCTTTGCATCGCGACCGGCCAGACCGCTTCCCAGGTCGGTACGATCCAGGATATCGTTTCGGGACAGATCAGCACGTTCCAAGGCACCAATCTGGCCCGCCTGCCCTCGCCGGAGCGGGCTGACTCCACCACGTTGGGCGTCGTTTGGGAGCCAAACTTCGTTCCCGCGCTGCGCAACCTGGCGATCTCGGTCGACTACTACAAGATCGACATCACCGGCACGATCGGTACCTTCGCGGCTCAGGAAGTTCTCGACCAGTGCTACAATGCGGCGGATGCCGCCTCCTGCGCCCTGATCGTCCGGGTCAACGGCGACATCGCCTCGCCCGCCTCGGGCATCCAACTCTTCACCACCAATCTGAAGAGTGCGGAAGCCTCGGGTATCGAAAGCAATATCGCTTTCGGCATCGACATGACCCAACTGGGTCTGGAAGAGAAATGGGGCAGTCTGGCCTTCCAGTGGTCGGGTAACTACTACCTGACTAACGAGAGCCAGAGCAGCAGCGCCAACCCGGTGATCGATTGCATGGGCATCTTTAGTACGTCTTGCGCTCCCACCCACGAGTTCCGCTTCTCGCAGCGCACAGCCTGGACCGTCGGTGATCTGCAGCTTTCCTACCTGTGGCGCTATGTCGATGCGATCAAGGTTGGTGCGGACCAAGAAGATGCGACCTTCGCCGCGTTCCGGAAAATCAAGGCTTACAGCTGGTTCGACCTGTCGGCGAGCTACGCGATCAACGACACCGTCAAGGTGAGCGCTGCCGTGCAGAACGTCTTCAACAAGACCCCGCCGATCGTCGGTAACGAAGCCGGCAGTACGTCGTCCAACAGCGGCAACACCTTCCCGGGTGACTATGACACCCTGGGCCGTGTGTTCGCGTTCGGTCTGAACCTGCGCTTCTGATCCTCAAAGCTGACTGGTTTGGGAAACGGCGGGCGAAAGCCCGCCGTTTTCTTTTTGACCGGGGCTTGGTAACGCCTATGTGCCGCGGCCTTGGATAGAAGCTGACATGACCCAACAGGTGAACGCCCTCGTCCAGGCCGCCGGCCAGGCGGCCAATGCCGGACGCTGGGAAGAGGCCGAACGTCTCTGGAGCCAGGTAAGAACCCTGGCGCCGGACAATCCACAGGCGCTTTACAGCCTCGGCGTCCATGCCTTCCAGCGTGGCGACCTCTCCGGCGCGATCGAATATCTGCGCGCCGCCCACCTGGCCTCGCCGATGGATCCCCTGATCCTGATGACCGCCAGCGTCGTCCAGCGCGAGCAGGGCGACACCGAGAGCGAGTGGCTAACCATCAACGACTGCCTGGCCGTCGAGCCCTACTATCTCCCGGGACTGCTGACCAAGGCCGGCTACCTCGAGCGCCAGGGCCAGACCCGGCCCGCCGCCAATGTCTACCGCGACGCCCTGAAGATCGCGCCGCCCGAAGCCCATTGGCCGGAATCGCTGCGCCCACAACTTCAGCATGCCCGAAAGTGCGTCGAGGACTACGCTGATGCGTTCACCGCCTATCTGGAGACAACCTTGGCCGGCCCCCGCGCGGCGCTCGAGATCGCCGCGACCGGACGCTGGGCCGAGGCCGCCGCCATCATGACCGGGCGGGTGCAGCCCTATCGGTCGGAGTCCAATCAGCTCGCCGTACCACGGCTGCCTGCCATTCCATTTTTCGACCGCGCCGACTTCGCCTGGGTCAAGGAGCTGGAAGCCGCAACGCCCGCGATCCGGGAAGAGCTGCGCGCCGTGCAGCAGACGTCACAGTCGGAGTTCTCACCCTACATCGCCTACAACCGCGGCGAGCCGGTCAATCAGTGGGGGGACCTGAACCACTCTGACCGCTGGAGCACCTATCCGCTTTGGCGCGGCGGCGAACGGGTAGTGGAGAACCTCGCGCAATGTCGCCGCACCGCCGCCGCCCTCGACGCCGTCGGCATGGCGCAGATAGGTGAGCTCTGCCCCAACGCCATGTTCTCGGTGCTGGCCCCGCACACGCAGATCCCGCCGCATCATGGCGAGACCAATGCGCGCCTGGTCGTGCACCTTCCCCTGATCGTGCCGGCGGGCTGCACCTATCGTGTCGGGTTCGAGCACCGCACCTGGACCGAGGGTGAGGTCTTGATCTTCGACGACACAATTGAACATGAGGCGCGCAATGACAGCGATGACCCGCGCACCGTCTTGATCTTCGACGTCTGGAACCCGCTTCTTTCAAGCGCCGAGCGGGACATGGTCCAGGCGATGACCAGGGCCGCGCGCGATTTCAACAGCGAGGCCTGAGGCAAGGGCCATGCTGACCCGGCGACAAGCCGCAACAGCGATGGGGGCAGGGCTATTGCTGCCAGGCGTCGCCAGTGCGCGCGCATCGCGCAAGCCCAAGGTGCTGGTCAACCTGGCCGACATGCAGCCTGCGGACCCGACGCTGGAACAGGTTGCGACGGACCGCGACAAGGCTCACCGGGTCACCGCCCCGGTGATGCT
>CAMCXF010000041.1 GCA_945883235.1 Phenylobacterium deserti
GCGGTCATTTCCATGAAAGCGCCGATCACCCCGCCGTGCAGTGCCGGGAGGATGGGGTTGCCGACCAGATGCTGGGAGAAAGGCAGGATGGCGGTCATCTCATCGCCAGCCAGTTCCACCCGCAGGCCCAGGAAACGGGCATAGGGGACGCGTTCCAGGAACGCTTCCAGGGTCTTGAAGGCCTCGTCGCTCATGTCAGGTGGCCCGGGTCAGCATGAAGGTCGCCTGGGCGGTTGCCACCAGATCGGACGATGCGACATCCCAGGCCTGGGCGCGGACAAAGCCCACCGAGCGGGTCAGCTTGTAGCAGTCGGCCTGAGCGGTGATTCCAAGCCCGGGCCCCGCGGGGCGCAGATAGTCGATCCGCAGATCGAGGGTGGCGATGGTGGTCGGAACGTCGCCGGCGGAACTGATCGCCAGGCCACAGGTATGGTCGATCAGGGCGGTCACGACGCCGCTGGCGATGACGCCGGTGTCGGGGTCGCCGACGAGGTCCTCGCGCCAGGCCACGTGCATGACGCCCGAGCCCTTCTCCAGGGATACCAGGGTCATGCCCAGTGCGGCGGCGTGGGGGACAAACATGGTCATGCGGTCGCCGGGCTCGGCGGTTTCGTAGGTCTCGGCCATGATCACCGGGTAAGGCGCGGGTCCTTGCGTAAGTCAATGCGCGGGCCGGCCCGACCACCTACATTGGGAGACAATGATACGCCCGCAGGACCTTCTTTGCCCCCGACCCGAGGGGCTCTATTGCCCGCCTGGCGACTTCTATGTTGATCCGGTGCGCCCGGTAGACCGTGCGGTCATCACCCATGGCCATGCCGATCACGCTCGGGCCGGGCACGGCGCGGTGCTGGCGACGCCGGAGACCCTGGCGATCATGGCGGAACGCTATGGCGCTGACTTTGCGATTGCGACCGAGGCGGCCGCCTACGGCCGGGCTGTGGCGCGCGACGATGTGACCGTCACCCTGGTTCCGGCAGGCCATGTTTTGGGTTCTGCCCAGGCGGTGGTGCAGTGGAAGGGCCTGACCATGGTCGTGTCGGGCGACTACAAGCGCCGCCGCGATCCGACCTGTCCGTTATTCGAGCCAGTGCCTTGCGACGTGTTCATCTCGGAGGCCACGTTTGGCCTGCCGGTCTTCCGCCACCCGGACGACGGCGAAGAAGTGGCTCGCTTGCTGCGGTCTGTGACCCAGTTCCCCGAGCGCAGCCACATGATTGGCGCCTACGCGCTGGGCAAGGCGCAACGGATTATCCGGTTGCTGCGCGAAGGCGGATGGGACCGGATAATCTATGTGCATGGCGCGCTGGAGCGGCTGAACGGGCTGTATGAACGCCACGGGATCGACCTGGGGCCGTTGGCACCTGCGACCGGCGGCGCAAAGGCCGATTTCGCCGGACAGATCCTCATCGCACCCCCCTCGGCCTTGCAGGACCGCTGGAGCCGACGGTTTCCCGACCCCGTGGCGGCGTTTGCCTCGGGCTGGATGCAGATCCGCGCCCGAGCCCGCCAGCGCGGCGTGGAACTGCCGCTGGTGATCTCCGACCACGCCGACTGGGACGAGCTGACCGCCACCGTGGCCGAAATCCGCCCCGCCGAACTCTGGATCACCCACGGACGGGAAGAGGCGCTCGCACGCTGGGCGGAGTTGCAGGGCATCCCGGCGCGGGCACTGGCGCTGGTGGGGTATGAGGACGAGAGCGAAGACTGAGATGCGCGCCTTCTCAGACCTGCTGGACCGGCTCAGCCTGACGTCCTCGCGTAATGCCAAGCTAACGATGGTGCGCGATTATCTGCGCCAGACGTCGGACCCGGACCGTGGATGGGCGTTGGCGGCCCTGACCGGAGAGCTCAACTTCGACGCGGTGAAGCCGACCTTCATCCGCAAGGCTGTCGAGGCGCGGATGGATGCGCAGCTGTTCGCCTGGTCCTATGACTATGTGGGCGACATGGCCGAGGCAGTATCGCTGGTCTGGCCGGGAAAGCCCGGGGCCAACCGCGAACCCGTGCTGTCCGAGGTCATCGAGGGCTTGCGCTCCTCCAGCCGGGCGGAGGCTCAAGGCCGGATCGAAGCCTGGCTTGATGCTTTGCCGCAGGCCCGCGAGCGCTGGGCGCTGCTGAAACTTGTGACGGGGGGCCTGAGGGTCGGTCTGTCGGCACGGCTGGCCAAACAGGCGGTGGCAGACCTCGGTGATGTGGCGGTGGCCGAGGTGGAGGAACTCTGGCACGCGCTGGAGGCGCCCTACGAGCCGTTGTTCGCCTGGCTTGAGGGTCGGACTGACAAGCCGTCATCGGCGAACCCGGCGCGGTTTCGCCCAGCCATGCTGGCGCAGGCGCTCGATGAGGCCGTGGACTTCACAAAACTGGATCCCGACCACTACGCCGCCGAATGGAAGTGGGACGGCATCCGGGTGCAGCTGGCCCACGAGGCCGGGGTGCGCCGGCTCTACACCCGCACCGGCGACGACATTTCGCGCACCTTTCCTGACGTTCTGGATGCCTTGGCTGAGGACGGGGTGCTGGACGGGGAGCTGCTGGTGATGCGCGCTGGCCAGGTGGCCAGTTTCGGTGACCTGCAGCAGCGGCTGAACCGCAAGACAGTCGACGCCAAGCTGATGGCGGCGTTCCCGGCGGCCCTCCGCGCCTATGATCTGTTGCAGGAGGGCGCAGAGGACACCCGAGCGTTACCGTTCGATCTGCGGCGGGTGCGACTGGAAGCCTTCGTCATCCGGCAAGCCAATGTCCGGATTGATATCTCGCCGATCCAGCCCTTCTCAAGTTGGCCAGATCTGGCGGCCCTGCGCACAAGTCCCCCGCCGGGAGACCCGCAGATCGCCGAGGGTCTGATGCTGAAGCGCCGGGATTCGACCTATGAGGCCGGTCGCCCCAAGGGGCCGTGGTTCAAGTGGAAGCGCGATCCGTTCCTGGTGGACGCGGTGCTGATGTACGCCCAGCGGGGGCACGGCAAACGGTCCAGTTTCTATTCGGACTATACCTTCGGGGTCTGGACCGAGGACGCGGCGGGCGGGCGTGTCCTGACGCCGGTGGGCAAGGCCTATTTCGGGTTCACCGACGAGGAGCTGAAGCGGATCGACAAGTTCGTCCGGGACAACACGCTGGACCGGTTCGGGCCGGTTCGGTCGGTGCGCGCCGAGCCGCAGGCGGGACTGGTGTTCGAGGTCGCCTTCGAGGGCCTTCAGCGATCAACCCGCCACAAGTCCGGCGTCGCCATGCGGTTCCCGAGGATCCATCGCATCCGCTGGGACAAGCCCCCGGGCGAGGCGGACGAACTGGCCACGCTGGAGGCTATGCTTGCCTAAGGGAGGGAAAGGGCTTTCAGAAACGCCCTGAGGTCCCCGCCTTCGAACAACACCCCCCGGATCCCCGCCCGCGCGGCCGCCTCCACATCCGAGGGCTTGTCGCCGACCAGCACCGACGCTGCACGGGCGATGGGCCAGTCGGTGAGCGCCTGCAGGATCATGCCGGGGTTGGGTTTGCGTAAAGGGGGATCTGGGTGACGATAGGCGGGTTCGATGGCCTCGGGGTGCTGAGGGGCGTGGTAGAAGGCGTCGATGTGTCCGCCGACCTGCGCCAGGTCAGACTGCATGTGGGCGTGCAGCGCGTGGACGGCGTCTTCGGTGTAATAGCCGCGCCCGACGCCCGACTGGTTCGTCACCACGATCACCAGCCAGCCCGCGCGGTTGAAGTCGGCAACCGCCTCACGCGCGCCGACGATCCAGCGGAAGTCCTCCCAGCGGTAGACATAGCCCTGATCCTCGTTGAGTACGCCGTCGCGGTCGAGGAAGAGCGCGGGCTTCAGGGTGGCGGATGCAGGCACGGCGTCACTATATCGCCAAGCGACAGTGGATGGGCTTTCAAATTGCCGGGTTCCAGCGATAGGGTTCGGCTGGTTTCAATTGCGAGGTCCCCTTGGCTGGCGTTCTGACGATCACAGACCTCAAAGTCGATTTCGACACCCACGACGGTCAGATCCATGCTGTGCGCGGTGTGTCTCTGGAGATCGGGCGGGGCGAGACCCTGGGGATTGTCGGCGAGAGCGGTTCCGGCAAGAGCCAGTCCTTCATGGCGGTGATGGGCCTGCTGGCTGGCAATGGCCGGGCCTCGGGTTCGGCGACCCTTCAGGGCCAGGAACTGCTGACCATGACGCCGCGCGAGCTCAACCGGGTACGCGGCTCGAAGATGACCATGATCTTTCAGGATCCGCTGACGGCGCTGACGCCGCATGTGCGGATCGGGGAGCAGATTGCCGAGCCCTTGCGGCTACATCTGGGGCTAAGCGGGTCCGATGCGGACAAGCGGGCCCGGGAGTGGCTGGACAATGTGCGCATCCCCAACGCCGCCCAGCGGATGCGCCAGTATCCCCACGAGCTGTCAGGCGGCATGCGGCAGCGGGTGATGATCGCCGCCGCCATGGCACCGGGGCCCGAACTGCTGATTGCCGATGAGCCGACGACGGCGCTGGATGTGACCGTGCAGGCCGAGATCCTCGACCTGATGGCCGAGTTGCAGCGCGGCACAGGCACCGCCATGGCCCTGATCACCCACGACATGGGCGTGATCGCGCGGCTGGCCGACCGGGTCTGCGTGATGAAGGACGGGGCCTATGTCGAGGCTGGCCTGGTGGAGGACATCTTCCGGCGTCCCAAGACCGACTACACAAAGGCCCTGCTGGCCGCGATCCCGCGTCTGGATCGTTCGGACCGGGGCGGGCGGCCCGAGATACTGCCCCTGGCCAGCGACGCGCCGGTGATCGCGGCGGGTGCGGACGTCAAGGTCTACTTCCCGATACAGGGGGCCATGTTCAGCAAGGCCCGAACGCTGCGGGCTGTCGACGGGGTGTCGTTCGAAGTGCGGCAGGGCGAGACCCTGGGCGTGGTCGGCGAGAGCGGATCGGGCAAGTCGACACTGGCGCGCGCGGTGCTCAGCCTGCTGCCGGCGACCGGTGGCGCGGTGACCCTGCTGGGCCGCGATATCACTTCAGCTGACCGCGAAACCATGCGGGCGGCACGCAAGGACCTGCAGATCGTCTTTCAGGACCCGCTGGCCAGCCTGGATCCCCGCATGACGGTGGGATCGTCCATCGCCGAGCCGCTCAGCGCCTTCCGACCGGACCTGAACCGCGCCGCTCGCGAGGTGGAGGTCCGGGCGATGATGGCCAAGGTGGAACTGGATACCGATCTGATCAACCGCTATCCGCACGAGCTCAGCGGCGGCCAGAACCAGCGGGTCGGCATCGCGCGAGCCATGATCCTGAAGCCAAAGCTGGTGATCTGCGACGAGGCGGTGTCGGCACTGGATGTCTCGATCCGTGCCCAGATCATCGACCTGTTAATCCAGCTACAGGCCGAGATGGGTCTGGCGATGATCTTCATCAGCCACGACCTGGCGGTGGTGCGCGAGATCAGCCACCGGGTGCTGGTGCTCTATATGGGGCGCGTGATGGAGTTGGCCGACCGCGACCGCATCTGGCAGGCACCGCAACACCCCTACACCCGGGCCCTGCTGTCGGCGGCGCCGATCCCCGATCCGGCGGTCGAGCGCACCCGCACGCGGCTGAAGCTGACCGGCGAACCGCCCAGCCCCATGGACCCGAAAACCGCCTACCGGTTCCTGCCCTCACGCCTGGCGTCAGGCCCGCCGCCTGAACTGCGCGAAGTGGCCGCGGGGCACATGGTGGCAGAGTTCGATCCGGTCTAGCTTGCCGGGCGTTGCTCCCCGGCCCGGCCATCGCTAGGTTGCGCGCCTTCTGAAACCCCCGGCCACCATCATGACCCTCGCCTTTGACGACATCGTTGCCGCCCATGAGCGGGTGAAGGGTCATATTGAGCGCACGCCGTGCCGCCGGTCGCGCACCCTGTCGGAAATCACCGGTGCCGAAGTGTGGGTGAAGTTCGAGAACCTGCAGTTCACGGCGGCCTACAAGGAGCGGGGCGCGCTCAACAAGCTGCTGCAGCTGGGCGAGAATGTCCGCAAGCGTGGCGTGATTGCGGCGTCGGCCGGCAACCACAGCCAGGGGCTGGCCTATCACGCCGCCCGGCTGGGCATCCCGGTGACCATTGTCATGCCGAAGGCGACGCCGTTCATGAAGGTGCAGCAGACCCGCGCGTTCGGGGCCGAAGTGGTGATCGACGGCGAGGGATTCGATGAGGCGGCCGCCACCGCTGACCGGCTCTGCGCCGAGCGGGAACTGACCTATGTGCATCCGTTCAACGATCTGGATGTGATCGCAGGCCAGGGCACCGTGGCCATCGAGATGCTGGAGGATGTGCCGGATCTGGAGATCCTGCCGATCCCCATCGGCGGCGGCGGTCTGATTGCCGGGATGGCGACAGCGGCCAAGCATCTGCGGCCGGATATCCAGGTGTTCGGCGTGGAGCCGGCGATGTTTCCGTCGTTCACCGCCAAGATGCGTGGCGTGAACACGGCGCGGACCGGCAGCGCCTCGACCATCGCCGAAGGCATCGCGGTCAAGGATGTCGGCGACATCAGCTATGCGGTCGCCCGGCCGCTGATCGACGAGGTGCTGCTGATCGAGGAGCCCTATTTCGAGCGGGGTATCGCGCTTTACTGCAACGTTGAAAAGACCGTGGTTGAGGGCGCGGGCGCGGCCTCGCTGGCGGCGCTGCTGGCTTATCCGGACAAGTTCCGCGGCAGGAAGTGCGGTCTGGTGATCAGTGGCGGCAACATCGACACGCGCCTGCTGGCCTCGGTGCTGACCCGCGAACTGGTGCGTGAGAGCCGCATCGTGTCGCTGCGGGTGATCGGCGATGACCGGCCCGGCCTGCTGGCCAATGTGTCCGCGATCATCGGCCAGATGGGCGCCAATATCATCGAGGTGGCGCACAACCGACTGGCGCTGGATGTCCCGGCCAAGGGTGCCGAGTTTGACCTGATGATCGAGACCCGCGACCGCCAGCACACCCAGGAAGTGATGGACGCCTTGCGTGAACGCGGCTACCCGCCGCGCGTTGTTTAAGGATCCCGACCGATGATGCGAAATGCGATGATGTTGGCCCTGGTTCTGGCGCTGGCCGCCTGCGCGCCCAAAACCGATGGCACGAAAGCGCCGGGTGCCGCCCAGACGCAGAGCGAGACCTCAAAGACATTCATGACCAAGGTCGGCAAGGAGAAGGGCGTCGTCGTCCTGCCCTCGGGTCTCGCCTACAAGATCGTCCGATCCGGCCCACCCACTGGTCTGAAACCTCAGCTCACCGACGAGGTGAAGGTGCACTACGAGGGCAAGACCGAAGCCGGCAAGGTCTTCGACAGCTCCTATGAGCGCGGTTCCCCGACGGCCATGCCCCTTCGCGGCCTGATCCCTGGCTGGCAGGAGGCGTTGCAACTGATGCGGCCTGGCGATGAATGGGTCCTCTACGTCCCCTCCAACCTCGGCTACGGCGAAGAGGGAGCGGGCGGTGGGGAGATACCGCCCGGTGCGCCGCTGGAATTCCGCATTGAGCTGATCGATGTGCTGCCGGGACCGGGGCGGATTCAACAGGGGTAGGGAAACGCCTTGCCTCACCCGCAATGCGGGGGAGGGGGACCGCGCCCGTAGGGCGGGGTGGAGGGGGCGAGGTCAAGCTCGGAGCCCGGTCCCGCCCCTTCCACCGTCGGCTGCGCCGACGGTCCCCCTTCCCCGTAAACGGGTAAGGCAAGGTAACAAGCTCCCGGGCGCTTGCTTTGAGACTGCCCAATGCCCAATTCTCGGCTACATATCGGGGCGATAGACGAACGCCGACGGGGCGAGGGGCAATACAACTTGAGTGACAACAAGTCAGACCTGTTGAGGTCACTGAGCATTGACCGGTCACGCGACGATCAGGATGAACGCGGCGGCACGTCGCCGGTACTGATCGCGGCTGTGGCGGTCGGAAGCCTGTTGGTGGGCGGCGGTGCGGTCTGGCTGCTGAAGCCGTCGCCAAAGGCCGCCGTCTCGGCCTCGGAAACCATCCCCGCCGCAGCAACACCTGGTAAGGTCGTCACCCCGGCAGGTGGGCTTACAGCGTCGGGATATGTCGTGGCACGCACCCGTGCAACTGTCGCGGCGGAAGTCACCGGCCGGGTCGTCGAAGTGCGAGTCGAAGAAGGTCAGGCGGTTCGTGCAGGCCAGGTGCTGGCAATTCTGGACGGATCGCTGGCCGCCGTGGACGCCGCGTCCACCCAGGCGCGGGCGCTGTCTGCAGAAGCGGCGCTGAACTCAGCGAAAGTGCAGTACGTTCAGGCGCAGCGTGATCTGGCACGCGCCCAGATGCTCGCCAAAACCGGCTATGTCAGCGAAGCCAGCCTGCAGGCCACAGCGTTGAAATCCCGCGTCGCCGCCGCCCAGGAAGACCTGTCCCGCGCCCAGCTGGTCGCTGCGAAATCGGAGTCCAACCGCAGCCGGGTCCAGCTGGGCAAGTACGAGATCCGCGCGCCCTTCTCCGGCATCGTCATCGACAAGGCCGCCCAGCCCGGCGAGATCATCTCGCCTCTGTCGGCCGGCGGCGGGTTCACCCGGACCGGCATCTGCACCATCGTCGACATGGACAGCCTGGAGATAGAGGTCGACGTCAACGAGGCCTACATCGGCCGCGTTTCCAACGGCCAGAAAGTGGAAGCCATCCTGGACGCCTTCCCCGATACCGTTCTGCCGGCCCGGGTCATCGCCAAGATCCCGACCGCCAGCCGCGACAAGGCCACTGTGCGGGTCCGCATCGGCTTTGACTCCAAGGACGTCCGCATCCTTCCGGAGATGGCCGTCAAGGTCACCTTCCTCGACAGTTCCAGATAATCAAGGCCGACAGGACACCGCGATGAGCGCCCTCATTCAGCTGAACAACGTCACCAAGCACTACAGGCGCGGCAAGGAAGGCATCGCCATTTTCGATGGCCTGACACTGGCCATCGAGAAGGGTGATTTCGTGGCCATCATGGGTCCGTCGGGGTCGGGCAAGACCACCCTGTTGAACCTGCTGGGCGGCACGGATCGCTGCGACGGCGGCGAGATCATCTTCGACGGTGAACGGATCGACGGCTATTCCGAGGGCAAGCTGGCCGACTGGCGGGCGCGCAGTGTCGGGTTCATCTTCCAGTTTTACAACCTGATGCCGGTACTGACGGCCGAGCAGAACGTCGAGTTGCCGTTGATGCTGACAAAACTGCCGACCAGGAAGCGCCGCGAGAATGTCCAAACCGCGCTGAAGATCGTCGAGCTTTCGGACCGGGCCAAGCACAAGCCCAAGGAACTGTCCGGCGGCCAGCAGCAGCGCGTGGCCATAGCGCGGGCCATCGTCTCCGACCCCAAGCTTCTGCTCTGTGACGAACCCACAGGCGACCTCGACCGCAACACCGCCAACGACATTCTGGGCACCCTGCAGCAGCTAAACCGTGAGATGGGCAAGACCATCATAATGGTCACCCACGACCCCGAAGCCGCCCGCTTCGCCAACCGCACCCTGCATCTGGACAAGGGCACGTTCGCCGAGGTTACGGCATGAGGGATTTCGACCTCGTACGCAAAAACCTGTTTCGCAAGCCTCTCCGGACCATCCTGCTGACAGTGTCGATCTTCATGGCGTTTCTGATCTTTGGCCTGCTCACCAGTCTGAATGTGGCGCTGAACCGGGCGTCAGAGACCGGCGCGGCCAGTAACCGGCTGATCGTGTCCAACAAGATCAACTTCACCCAGCCCCTGCCGATTGCCTATGTGAACCGCATCGCTGCCACCAGGGGCGTAACGGGCGTGACGCATTCCAGCTGGTTCGGCGCCTACTATCAGGACCAGCGGGCCAGCCGGTTTGTCGGCTTCGCCGTCGACCCTGAAACCTATATGGCGATTTACGCCAATGACATCCGACTCACCGACGTCGAACGCAAGGCGTTCATCGCTGAACGCACCGGGGTGATCGTGGGCAAGGCCCTGGCCGATCAATACGGCTGGAAGGTCGGCCAGACCATTCCGATCAGTTCCAACATCTACGTCCAGCCCGATGGCCGCCGCAGCTGGGACATGAAGATCAGCGGTATCTTCACCGGTGCCAAGCCGACCGATTCCACGGCATCGCTCTATTTCCACTATGACTATCTGAACGAGACCTCGAGCTTCGGACGCGATCAGATCGGCAATGTGGCCGTGCGAACCGCGTCTGCCGACCTGAACAACAGCGTGGCCAAGGCCATCGATAATGCGTTCGCCAACTCGCCCTATGAAACCTCCACCGTCGACGAAAAAACCTTCGGCCAGGCGTTTCTGAAACAGGCCGGAGACCTGAATTTCATCGTCACGATTGTCGTCGCTGCGGCCTTCGCGGCGATCCTGATGATCGTCTCTACGACCCTGGTGTCGGCGATGCGGGAGCGCACCAAGGAGATCGGTGTCATGAAGACGCTGGGCTTCTCCAGCCCGCGCGTCCTGCGCATGGTGCTGGGCGAGGCGTTGTTGCTGTCGACCATGGGGGCGGTGCTGGGACTGGCGGTTTCGGCGTTCGTGCTGGTGGCGCTGTCTAAATCGCCGGCCGCCTCGACCTTTGGTGATCTCACCATGTCGCCTCTGGTGGCGCTGGCGGGACTGTTGATGGCGATCACGCTGGGCTTGATCACCGGCGCCATTCCTGCGGTATCGGCTTTGCGGATGAGCATCGTCGACGCCTTGAACCGGCGATAGGGAGCTTAGTCATGAGCATCATGAGCCAGACGCGATCGGTGATCGCCATGAATGTGCGCTCCATTCCGCAGCGCCTCTGGATGTCACTGGCGACGGTGGTATCCATCGCCCTGGTGGTGGCTGTGCTGCTGGGGTTCCTGTCGCTCGCCAACGGCTTTAATCAGACCTTGAAAGGCTCCGGCGCGCCGGACGTGGCGATTGTGCTGCGCGATGGCTCGGAGGCCGAGCTGAACAGCACCCTGTCGCGCGAGCAGGTGGACCTGCTGGGTCGTGGGCCCGGCGTCAAGCCGGGGGCCGATGGCCTGCCGGTCGTGTCGGGTGAGCTGTTGATGGTGGTCGACGGCATCAAGAAGTCGTCGCAGACCAAGGCCAATATGCCGCTCCGGGGCGTGGGTGCCAACGGGCTGCTGGTGCGCAAACAGGCCAAGATCCGCGAGGGCCGCATGTTCGCGCCAGGGTCCAACGAAATCGTCGTCGGGGCCGGCCTGCTGCGCGAGTTCCAGGGCTTTGAAATGGGCAAGTCGGTGCGCTTCGGCGCCCAGACCTGGCGCGTCGTCGGCGTTTTCGAGGCACCCGGCACGGTGTTTGAGTCCGAGCTGTGGGCGGACGCGCCGGTGGTGCAGAGCCTGTTCAAACGCGGCACATCATTCCAGACCGCCCGCGTGGTGATGACCAGCCCGGCGGCGCTGTCGGCCTTCATCGCCTATGCCAAGAACGAGCCCCGGCTGCAGCTGAAAGCCCAGAGCGAGCAGACCTACTATGCCGCCCAGGCGGAACGCTCGGGCCTCTTGATCAAATACTTTGGCTGGCCCCTGGGGATCATCATGGCCATCGGTGCCTTGGCCGGGGCGCTGAACACCATGTATGCCTCGGTCTCCAACCGGGCCGCCGAAATCGCCACCTTGAGGGTGATCGGGTTCTCCGGCTTCTCGGCCTTCATGGGGACGATGGTTGAGGCTTTGGTCCTGTCGGCGCTGGGTGCGTTGCTGGGCGTGCTGATCTGCGCGGTCGGGTTCAACGGCCTGTCGGCCTCGACACTGGGTGCAGGGTTTACCCAGGTGGCCTTCCGCGTTCAGATCGGGCCCGAGATTATCGGTCAGGCGGTGACGCTGGCGCTGATCATCGGCCTGGTCGGCGGCATCTTTCCGGGTTGGCGCGCGGCGCGGCAAAGGCCGTTGCTGGCGCTGGCGACCTGAGGGATGGCCACGGACCTCTACCCCTCAGCGCGCGACATCCTCGCCCGGCTGATCAGCTTTGACACCACCTCGCGCGGCTCGAACCTGGAGCTCATTGGCTGGGTCGAGGCCTACCTCGATGGCCTGGGCGTGCCGCACCGGCGCGTGCCCAACGCCGACGGGTCCAAGTCGAACCTGCTGGCGACCATCGGACCGGCCGTGGCGGGCGGTGTCGTGCTGTCCGGGCACACTGACGTTGTGCCGGTCGATGGCCAGCCCTGGAGTACCGACCCCTTCACCCTCACGCAAAAGGGCGAGCGGCTGTTCGGTCGTGGCACCTGCGACATGAAGGGATTCCTGGCCCTGGCGCTGGCGGCGGCACCTGAGCTGGCGGCGGCCAACCTGTCGCGGCCCGTGCATCTGGCATTTTCCTATGACGAGGAAATCGGCTGTCTGGGCGCGCCGCAGATGATCGAGGTCATCCGACGCGAGCTGCCGGCCCCGGCGGTTATCGTGGTGGGCGAACCCACCAGCATGGAGGCCGTCAACGGCCACAAGGGCATCGCGACCTTCCACGTGGCCGTGACCGGCCGCGAGGTCCATTCCAGCCAGCCGCATCTGGGGGTGTCGGCGGTGATGGAGGCGGTGAAGCTGATGGCATCCCTCAATGCCTTGTCCGAGCGGCTGATGGCGGAGGCGGACCCCGCGTCGCCGTTCACACCCAAGGGCCCCACCTTGACCATTGGCACGGTTCAGGGTGGCACGGCCCACAACATCATCGCGAGAGAATGCCACTTCGTCTTCGACCTGCGCTCTCCCGGTCCGCGCACGCCCGCTGAGCTGATCGCGCCGTTCCTGGCCGAGGCTGCGGCCATGGATCTGGCGTTGAAGGCGCGCGCGCCCGAGGCCGGCGTGGTGGTGGAGATGCGCACCGACGTGCCACCCTTTGTGCCCGAAATTGACGGTGTCGCCGAAGCCTTCGCCCGTCGTATGGCTGGCGACAACGGCCCGCCGCGCGTGGTGGCCTATGCGGCCGAGGCCGGACAGTTTCAGACGGCAGGGTTCTCGACCGTCATCTGCGGCCCCGGCTCCATCGACCAGGCCCACCAGCCCGACGAATACGTCGATATCTCCCAGATGCAGCGCGGTGCCCAGTTCATGCGCCGGCTGATCGAATGGGCGAGCGAAGCGGCCTGATCACCGCGCGCCGCCCGGACAGGTCCCGGGGGTTCCAGGTCATGGCGCGGGCGATCTGCATCAGTCCGGCGACACGTCCGTGCTGCACAACCGCTCGGCTGCGGAACATCTTCGGCGCGCCGGCGAAGGCGGCCTTCACTGCTGTCCAGATCAGCCGGGCGTGGGGCCGGTTCTCCCGTCGCAGGTAAATGGCGATCAGCGCGACCAGGTGCAGCGGCACGACCAGCGGCAACAGCACAGTCGGCGTGTTCTTGAACAGTACCCAGAACCGGTTGCGGGTTCCGTGGAAGACCGCGAACTCAGACTTCCGCCCGCCTGACGAGGCCGAGCCCACATGCCCGACCACCGCCCCGGGAACCAACAGGGTCGGCTCATTGGCCAGTTGCAGGCGGTAGCCCAGGTCCACATCCTCGCAGTAGCAGAAGAAGTCCTCGTCAAAGCCGCCGAGGTCCTGAAACAGCGTACGATCGATCATCATCGATGCGCCACAGGGCGAGAATACCTCCCCCTCGCGGGCCTGGCCCACATCACGGCTCAGATAGCCGCCGCGATAGGGGATGCCGAAAATCGTCATCACGTCACCCAGGCCGTCCAGATAGCCTGGCTGGTCCTCGGCCAGCTGCACCGAGGTGAAGGCGCGTACCGTGGGGTGGCGTTCCGACGCGGCCACCAACTCGGCCAGCCAGTCCGGATGGGCGAAGGCGTCGGGGTTCAGCAGCACATACCAGCGACCCCGCGCCAGCCTGGCGGCCTGGTTGCCGGCGCCGGAGAAGCCGAGGTTCTCCGCGTTGCGGATCAGCTGCACAAAGGTAAAGCTCGCGGCGATTTCGGCGTCGCCGGGGTCCGGCGAGGCGTTGTCGATCACCAGCGTTTCGAAGTCCCGGAACGTCTGGGTGGCCAGGTGTTCCAGACAGGTCCGCAGCGTCGGACCGGAGTTGTAGGCGAAGATGCAGACGCTAAGGCGCGGCGCTTGCGTCTTGTCATCCTTCGCCGACTGGGCCATGCGACAGCTTCACTCGCTCAAACGGTAACGCATGACGATCACGCCGCTCGCCATTCCAGATGTCCTGCTTATCACGCCCAAGCGCCATGGCGATGCGCGCGGCTGGTTCTCCGAGACCTGGAGCCAGAAGGCGCTGGCCGGGACCACCGCCGATACCGCCTTCGTTCAGGACAATCAGGCCTTCAGTGCCGCCAAAGGCACCTTGCGGGGCCTGCACTTCCAGTTGGCACCGCACGCCCAGGGCAAGCTGATCCGGGCGTTGAAGGGCGCGATCTTTGATGTGGCTGTCGACGTTCGCGCTGGATCGCCCACGTTCGGCCAATTTGTCAGCGCTGAACTGACGGCGGAGGGCGGAGAACAGCTCTGGGTGCCGCGCGGGTTCGCCCACGGCTACTGCACGATCACCGACGACTGCGAGATTTTCTACAAGGTCGACGCCCCGTATGCGCCCGATCGCGAAGGCGGGATTATGTGGAATGACCCGGACCTGGCGATCCCCTGGCCGCTGGATGGGGAACCAATGCTGTCGGGCAAGGACCACGTACTGCCGAAGCTGAAGGATCTGGGCGCGGTGGCGTTCTGAGATCGCCACACCCAACACGTCATCCCTGACCCCAAGGGATCATCCCGGTTTTCGCTGCGGGCGGCCTTGGCCTCCAGCGCCACGGTCAGGCGCCCGGGTGTCCCGGCAGGCGTCGCATGGCCCACTCGATAGCTGCTGCCATGTCGGCGAAGTCTTGCATGGGTAAGGCGATATTATACTTCGCGTAGCCTCTACGGGCCGGGTGAGCTGTGAGGCCCCGGGATCGCCGCGCGACGGAGGATGAAAGCGGAGGGTAGTGTCGCGAAGCGCCCGCCTTACGCCACCCGCTTCACCGGCTTGGCGAACGCACGCTCGTTCTCTGCGATGTAGTCGCGCGTGATCGGCAGGACATCGACGCGCTTTGCAAGCTGGATCTGCCAGATGTACTGACGGCGCGCGCGGAAGCTCTGTTCGGCGATGCCCAGATAGAACTCGAACATGCGGCAGAAGCGCTCGTCATAGAGCGCGGCGATCTCCGGACGGGCGGCCTCGAAGCGGTCGCGCCAGTGGCGGATGGTTTCGGCGTAGTGCAGGCGCAGGATTTCCACGTCGGTGACGATCAGCCCGGCGCGTTCGATGGCCGGCAGAACCTCGGAAAGTGAAGGGCTGTAACCCCCGGGGAAGATGTACTTGTCGATCCAGCCGTTGGTGACCCCGGGCTCGGGCCGACCAATGGAATGGACCAGACCGACGCCGTCGTCCTTCATCAGGCGGGCCACGCCGTCGAAATACTCCTGATAGTTGGGCCGCCCCACCGCCTCGAACATGGCCACCGACAGGACCCGGTCGTAGGTACCTTTCAGGTCGCGATAGTCGGTGAGCGAGAACCGGGCCTTGTGGGCCAGACCCTTGGCCTCGGCGCGGGCCTTGGCGACCTTCAGCTGTTCGATGGACAGCGTGATGGCGTCGACCTCGACGTCGGAATCCTCGACCAGCTGCAGTGCCAGACCGCCCCAGCCGCAGCCGATCTCGACCACCGAATGGCCAGGTTGCAGGTGCAGTTTGGCAGCGATGTGCCGCTTCTTGGCCAGCTGGGCCTCTTCCAGCGTCATGTCGGGGCGCTCGAAATAGGCGCAGGAGTACTGCATGTCCTCGTCCAGGAACCTCCGGTAGAGGTCGTAGGAGAGGTCGTAGTGGTGAGCCACATTGCTGAGTGACTGCACCCGGTTGTTGGCTTCGCGCAGGGTGCGACGCAGCCACGATCGCAGGGGGCCGCGGCGCTTCTTCTTTTTGAACTCGGCGTTGGTGCCGATCAGGTCGATGAACTGGGCGATCTGGCCATCTTCCAGCACCAGCCCGCCATCCATATAGGCCTCGCCGACGCCCAGGCCTGGTTTGGCCGCGATCCGGGCCGCCCAGCTGTTGGTGGTTATGCGCGCGACCAGCGGCGGGCCGGAGCCGTCGCCCAGCCGCAGGGTCTGGCCGCCCGGCAGCTTGAGTGTCAGGTCGCCGACGCGGACCACGCCCTGAAGGACCGATTGCAGATTCACGTGAAGGCTCTCCCGTTTCAGGCCCCAGAATAGAAACCGGCGCGGAAAAGCCAAGCCGACAAAGCCCCGGACCACCATGTGCGCCTTGACTTGGCAGGTCCGGGTTCTTAACTCCCCATTGACGTTGGCACTCAAGGGTGGCGACTGCTAACAGCGGCGCACCTTCAGGCCGGTCAAAGCATTTAAACCGTCTCGCACGGAAGCAGAGAGAGAAGACACATGGCGTTTCGTCCCCTGGGAGATCGCGTGCTCGTCGAGCGCGTCGAGGAAGAAGAGAAGACCAAGGGCGGGATCATCATTCCCGACACCGCAAAGGAAAAGCCGCAGGAAGGCAAAGTGATTTCGACCGGCCCCGGTGCCCGCGACGACAGCGGCAAGATCCAGCCCCTCGACGTCAAGACCGGCGACCGCATCCTGTTCGGCAAGTGGTCCGGCACCGAGGTCAAGCTTGATGGCAAGGACCTGCTGATCATGAAGGAAAGCGACATTCTGGGCGTCGTTTCCTAAGCCCACGCGCCCTCCACATTCCCCTCATCTAGAAAAAGAGAATCCATCATGGCTGCGAAAGACGTCTATTTCGCCTCCGACGCGCGCGATCGTATGCTGCGCGGCGTCAACATCCTTGCCAACGCCGTCAAGGTGACCCTGGGCCCCAAGGGCCGCAACGTGGTCATCGAGAAGTCCTTCGGCGCCCCGCGCTCCACCAAGGATGGCGTCTCGGTGGCCAAGGAAATCGAACTGGCTGACCGTTTCGAGAACCTCGGCGCCCAGCTGATCCGCGAAGTTGCCTCCAAGACCAACGACAAGGCCGGCGACGGCACCACCACCGCCACGGTTCTGGCCCAGGCTATCGTGGTTGAGGGTCTGAAATCGGTTGCCGCCGGCATGAACCCGATGGACCTGAAGCGCGGCGTCGACAAGGCGGTCGCCAAGGTCGTCGAAGAGATCAAGCGTTCGGCCAAGAAGGTCACCACCAACGCCGAAATCGCCCAGGTCGACACCATCTCCGCCAACGGTGACGTGGAAGTCGGCGAGATGATCGCCCGCGCCATGGAAAAGGTCGGCAACGAAGGTGTCATCACCGTCGAGGAAGCCAAGACCGCCGAGACCGAGCTGGACGTCGTCGAAGGCATGCAGTTCGACCGCGGCTACCTGTCGCCTTACTTCATCACCAACGCCGAGAAGATGGAAGCTGACCTCGAAGAGCCGATGATCCTGCTCTTCGAAAAGAAGCTGTCGTCGCTGCAGCCCCTGCTGCCGGTGCTGGAAGCTGTGGTCCAGTCGGGCAAGCCCCTGCTGATCATCGCCGAAGACGTCGAAGGCGAAGCCCTGGCCACCCTGGTGGTCAACAAGCTGCGTGGCGGCCTGCGGGTTGCGGCCGTCAAGGCACCGGGCTTCGGCGATCGCCGCAAGGCGATGCTGGAAGACATCGCGATCCTGACCGGTGGTCAGCTGATCTCGGAAGACCTGGGCATCAAGCTTGAGAGCGTCACGCTCGAAATGCTGGGCAAGGCCAAGAAGGTCACCATCACCAAGGACGACACCACCATCGTGGACGGCTCGGGTAACAAGACCGACATCGAAGGCCGCATCAGCCAGATCAAGAAGCAGATCGAAGACACCACGTCGGACTACGACAAGGAAAAGCTGCAAGAGCGTCTGGCCAAGCTGGCCGGCGGTGTTGCGGTGGTCCGCGTCGGCGGCTCGACCGAAGTCGAAGTTAAGGAAAAGAAGGACCGCGTCGACGACGCCCTCAACGCGACCCGTGCGGCCGTGGAAGAAGGCATCGTCCCTGGCGGCGGCGTCGCCCTGCTGAAGGCCTCCAAGGTTCTGGACGGCTTCAAGGGTGACAACGACGACCAGGAAGCCGGCGTCGCCATCGTGCGTCGCGCGCTGCAGGCCCCGATCCGCCAGATCGCCGAAAACGCCGGCGTTGAAGGCTCCATCGTGGTCTCCAAGGTCATGGAAAACGAATCGCCCACGTTCGGCTTCAACGCCCAGACCGAAGAATACGTCGACCTGGTCAAGGCCGGCGTCATCGACCCGGCCAAGGTGGTTCGTACGGCTCTGCAGGACGCGGCCTCGGTCGCCGGCCTGATGATCACCACGGAAGCCGCGATCGTCGAGGCCCCGAAAAAGGGCGGCGGCGGCGGCGGCATGCCCGGCGGCGGCATGGGCGGCATGGGCGACATGGACTTCTAGTCCAGCCCCCGTCACCCCGGCCAAAGCGGCGGTAACGCTGCGACGGCCGAGCCGGGATCAAGATGTTGGGGCGGGACCGCAAGGTCCCGCCCTTTCTCGTTGACCGACAAACCTCATTTCAAACGTGTCGTTATCAACAGACAAACCCGGCTTCGGCGGAGCCGAGGACCGGAACGCATAGTCGCCGACGGTCCAGGTTGGTTCTCGCGCGTGCCGCTGCGGGCCAAGCCGACAGGCCGAGCCTATGGGCCCCGGTCTTCGCCTGACGGCGAAACCGCGACGACACCTTGGGGATCGGCGTAGCTCCACTCCCCCAGGACGCTGGCGTCCGTTTCGGTGGGCAGGAGGGCGGCGCGTAGCCTGTCGAGGTCGACCCCCAAACGGCCCAGCGCCCAGACCGCCGCGCCCCGGACGACGGCCGCCGGGTCGTCGAGCAACATCTCCGCCAGTGCCGCAGAAGCCGGATCACCAGAGTTGCCGATGGCGTAGAGCACGTTTCGGATGAAACGGTCGCGACCGATGCGTTTCACGGGGCTCTTCGCAAACAGGGCGCGGAAGGCTGCGTCGTCCAACCGGACCAGTTCGGCCAGGGTCGGAGCCTTCAAGGCCTCACGCGCCGCCAGTTTCTGTTCGCGGGCGGTGCTGGCGAACTTGTTCCAGGGACAGACGGCCAGGCAGTCGTCGCAGCCGTAGATGCGGTTGCCCAGCGCCGCGCGGAACTCGACCGGGATCGGGCCCTTCAGCTCGATGGTCAGATAGGAAATGCAGCGCCGTGCATCCAGCAGGTAAGGGCCCGGAAATGCCTTGGTCGGACAGATGTCCAGACAGGCGTGGCAGGTACCGCAGGTGGTGGGCTCCGATGCATCCTGAGCCAGGTCGAGTGTCGTCAGGATCGAGCCCAGAAACAGCCAGGATCCAAACTCACGGCTGACCAGATTGGTGTGCTTTCCCTGCCAACCGAGGCCCGCGCGTTCGGCCAGCGGTTTTTCCAGCAGGGGCGCGGTATCCACAAACACCTTCAACTCGCCGCCGAAACGGGTCACCAGCCAGCGGGCCAATGCCTTCAGCCGAGCCTTGATCACCTCGTGGTAGTCATCGCCCTGGGCGTAAACGCTGATGGCGCCGAGTGTCCGCTGGCTGAGGATTTCCAGTGGATCGTGGTCCGGGCCATAGTTGACGCCGAGCACGATGGCTGACCGGGCGCCCGACCACATGGCGCGGGGATGTTTTCGTCGTTCGACGGTATCGGCGATCCAGTCCATCTCGCCATGCCGGCCGGCCTCGACAAATTCAAGCAATCGCCCGGCCGCGGGCCAGGTCTCGTCGATGTCGGTGAAGCGGCAGAGGTCGAAGCCCAGCCTGAGGGCTTCGGCCCGGATCAGGTCTTCCGGAGCTTCAGAAGTCGAGGTCGTCATAGTGCCCGGCCGGGTGCAGGCCCGGCCAGCGGTCGTTGAGCAGCGGTCGGAAGCAAGGGCGCGATTTCATCTTCATGTACCAGGTCTTGCAGGCCGGAAACTCGCGCCATGGCATGTCGCCGAAATAGTCGATGATCGACAGGTGGGCGGCAGCGACGAAGTCGGCAAGGGACAGACGCTTGCCGGCCAGCCACTCGCGGCCCTGCAGCAGTTCGTCGAACACGAAGAGGTGCTTCTTCAGACCCTCGCGGCCCTGGCGCAGGTTGGGAATGTCGGGCGATCCCAGACCCAGCAGCCGTTTTTCGATCTTTTCGTGCAGGATGTAGCCGCTGGCCTCGAACTCGAACTTGCGCTCGAACCAGGTCAACAGCCGCCGGGCCTCTGCGCGTTCCACCGGATCGGCTGCGAACAGCGGCGGATCGGGGTAGGTCTCTTCCAGATAGTCCAGGATCGCCCGGCCTTCACACAGGACCAGTGGCGGCTGGCCCTCGGTGGTCTCTACCAGCACCGGGATCATGCCGGAGGGGTTCATCCGGGTCAGCTCGCGCGGACGCTCCCAATAGCGCACAGAATTTTCCACAAACGGCAGCCGCTTTTCGCCCAGCACCAAGCGGACCTGGCGCGAGACCGGATCGAGTGGAAAGTGATGCAGGATGCGTTCTACACTCATCAGGTCTGGTGCCGCGCCTTACGCGAATCGGGAAGCGCCCACCTGACGCTTCGGGTCTTAAGGTTACGTTTACTGTGGCGCGTGGGTTTCGGCGAAGGCGCCGCCGTGGGGCTCGGCGCGGCCCTGCGGGTCGGCATGGATCAGGATATCGGCGGCGGGAAACGCCTCGAGGATACGGTTTTCTGCCGCCACAATCGCCTGATGGGCGGCCTCCAGCGTGACATCGGGGTCCAGGTCCACATGCATCTGCATATGGACGAACGGTCCGGACGCGCGGGTGCGCAGTTGGTGGACGTTAGCCAGGCGACCGTCAGCGGTCACCAGACGCACGATCTCGGCGCGGGCCTCGTCTGAAAGTTCGTGGTCCATCAATTGGCTGGAGGCCTCACGGAACACACCGATGGCGCTCCACAGCAACAGGGCGGCGACGACCATCGCCGCTGCCGCATCCAGTCCGTTCACCCCCAGCCAGGCCGAGGCGGCGATACCGATCAGAGCCACGACATTTGACGCAAGATCAGAGGCATAGTGCGCGCGGTCGCCTGATACCGCGACCGACGACGTCTGGCGCAAAACCAGTGACTGGGCGCGCAGCAGCATCAGGGTCAATCCGATGGACACGGCCATCACCGCTACCGCCCAGCCTTCCTGTTGCAGGGGATGGGGGTCCAGAAAGTCCCCGACCGCCTCCCGGGCGATCAAGGCCGCGGAGGCGAAAACCAGTCCGGCCTGAACAAGGCTGGCGAAGGCCTCGGCCTTGCCATGACCAAAGCGATGCTCGGCGTCCGGCGGCGCTGCGGCGTAGCGCACGGCGAAGAAAGTCACCAGCGAGGCCACCAGATCCAGCCCGGAGTCCGCCATCGACGCCAGCATGGCTGTCGAATCCGACCCGATCCAGGCGGCCATCTTGATGGACACCAGGACCAACGCTGTCGCCACAGACATCAAGGTCACGCGCCGGGTCAGTGCGAGGGTGTCTGCCGAGGTCATGCCGTGTCTGGCGTTCATGGCCCCTAACTAACGCCGCAGGCGAAGGTCGCCAGCGCAAACGACTCGCAGCTTTACGCGGCCTTCTTCGGCATGGGTCCCACATAGACGCTGGCCGGGCGGATCAACCGGCCGCCGGCCAGCTGTTCGCGCGCGTGGGCCAGCCAGCCGGCGACCCGGCCCATGGCGAACACGCAGGTGAAAGCCGAGGGCGGGAAGTCCAGGGCCTCGAGCAGCAGCGCCGTGTAGAACTCCACATTGGTCTGCAGCGAACGGTTAGGCTTGTGCTCCCGCAGGATGGCCAGAGCGGCGGCCTCGACGGCCTCGGCAAACTCCAGCCGGCCCTGGCGGGCGTCCAGCCACCGTACAGCGGATTTCAGGGCGTCAGCGCGAGGGTCGCGGACCTTGTAGATGCGGTGTCCGAAGCCCATCAGCCGGTCGCCGCGGGCCAGCGCCGTTTCGATCCAGGCCCGCGCGTTGGCGGGGTCTCCGATCTCGTCCAGCATCTCGATGATAGGACCTGGCGCGCCACCATGCAGCGGACCTTTCAGCGCGCTGATTCCAGCCAGGACGGCGGAACCCAGGCCGGCCCGCGTCGACGCCACCACGCGCGCTGCAAAGGTCGAGGCGTTCAGTCCGTGGTCGGCGACGGTGACCAGATAGGTGTCCAGCGCGTCGGCCTCGGCCTTGGTCCCCGGTTTGCCGCGGAGCATCCGCAGGATGTCTGCAGCATGGTTCAGGGTCGGGTCCGGTGCGACCGGCACCTCGCCTGCCTGGGCGCGCACCACCGCGGCGGTGAACACAGCCGGCGCTGCGAGCAGTCGGAACGCGACGTCGGTGCCATCGCCATCGGCCAGCCGCGCGGTGAGCGCCCGCATGGCCTCGATCGGCGTCCGATCCAGCAGTCCTGTATCCAGCGCCGACACCTCGGCGAACACTTCAACGCGCGCCTTGCCGAGTGCGGAAGGCACGTCGGCCGGCAGTTCCGGGTAGAAGCCCTCGAACAACAGGGCCACGACATCCTCGAACCGCGCGTGGCCGGCCAGCTCATCCAGCGACCGGCCCCGAATGATCAGAACCCCTGCAGCGCCGTCCACCTCGGACAGCACGGTCTCGGCGGCGACGACGCCTTCCAATCCATCAGACATCACAATCTCCTTCTGTCTTGCGGGAGCAGGAAAACGCCGCCAGTATGACATCGTCAATCTTGATCAATGTGATCAATATAAATGTCTTCACCCGACTGGATCTCCTCCGAGGACGCCTGCGACCGCCTGGGGGTGCGCGCCCAGACGCTTTACGCTTACGTCAGCCGAGGCCGCGTGCAAGTACGGCCGGGTCCCGGCGACAGCCGCCGCAGCCTCTATCGCGCCGCCGACATCGCCGCCCTAACCGAGCGCAAGTCCCGCAGCCGCAAGGTCTCAGAGGTGGCAACAGGTGCGATCAGCTGGGGCGAGCCGGTGCTGTCGTCGGCCATCACCACCGTCAGCGGCGGGCGGCTGTTCTACCGCGGACGCGACGCGATCCGGCTGGCCGAGACCGAGACACTGGAGTCCGTGGGTCGGCTATTGCGCGGTGGCCACGGCGTCGCCCTCAAGCGCACCGAGCGGCCCAAACCCCCTGGGGGCACCGACATGCGCGTCCGCGCCTTTGCTGCTTTGGCAGGTCGCGCAGCGGTCGATCCACCAGCGCGCGGCCGAGCGGCCCTGGCGCTGGCGGTGGAGGCGGCAACGTTGCTGGACGTGCTGACCGACGCGATCGCCGGTGAGGTTGGCGGCGGCGCGATCCACAACCGGCTGGCCTTTGCCTGGGGCCTGGGTCCCGGTGGCCCGGGCGCCGATCTGATCCGGCGCATCCTGGTGCTGGTGGCCGACCATGAGCTGAACGCCTCGGCCTTCGCCGCCCGAGTGGCCGCATCCACCGGTGCCTCGCTGGCGGCGTCGGCGCTGGCAGGACTCGCGACGCTGTCCGGCCCTCGCCACGGCGGGGCCACGGCGGCGGTCCGGAAGTTTGCGCTGGAGGCCGCTCAGTTGGGGCCCCGCGAAGCCATTGCAGGGCGTCTCACCGACGACCGTGCTCTGCCAGGCTTCGGCCACAACCTCTATCCAGACGCCGACCCCCGCGCCGCCGCTCTGTTGGCTCGCTTCTCCCCGCCGACGGACCTCGCGGGGCTGCAGGACGCCGTCTGGTCGGTGACCGGCCTGGCACCCAACGTCGACTTCGCCCTGGTCGCCGCCTGCGAGGCGTTGAAACTGCCGAAAGACGCCCCCTTCGCCCTGTTTGCTGTTGCCCGCTGTGCCGGCTGGATCGCCCACGCCATCGAACAAGGCCAGGCCGACACGCTCATCCGTCCCCGGGCGCGCTACATCGGGCCGGAGCCGGAGACCAGCTGATGGAGGCACACCGCCATCAACCGAATATTCACCACAATCCGTGCCCTGTCGGCACCGCTGATTGAGGCGGGAGCATCACCGTGCCGGACTGGATCTATGCTGTCATCCTGGGCGTCATCGAAGGGCTGACCGAGTTCATTCCCGTGTCGTCCACCGGCATGATGCTGCTGGCGAAAAAGGCCATGGGTCTGCCGGACGGGTTCTGGGACACGTTTGCGGTGATGATCCAGCTGGGGGCGATCCTGGCTGTCGTGGCGCTCTACTTCGGCAAGCTGTGGAAACAGGTGATCGGCCTGCCCACCGACCCGGCAGCCCGCCAGTTCGCCCTGACGGTGATTGTGGCCTTCCTGCCGTCGGTGGTGCTGGGCCTGATCTTCCACGACTTCATCAAGGCGGTGCTGTTCGAAAGCCCGGAAATCCAGTGCATCTCGCTGATCCTCGGCGGGATCGTGCTGCTGTTCATCGACCGCATCGCGCCCAAGCCGGTGGCGGATGACGCGTTCAAACTGCCGTGGAAAAAGGCGCTGGCCATCGGCCTGTTTCAGGTGCTGGCCATGGTGCCCGGCGTGTCACGCTCTGGTGCAACCATCGTGGGCGGCATGCTGTTCGGGGTGGAAAAGCGTGCGGCGGCGGAGTTCACGTTCTTCCTGGCCATTCCGACAATGCTGGGTGCCTTCATCCTGGATGCCTGGGAGAGCCGCGATCAGCTGAACGGCGATACGATGCCGCTGATCGCCATCGGGTTTGTGGTCGCTTTTGTCGTCGCCATGGTGGTGATCCGCACCATGCTGGCCATCGTCACAAGTCGCGGCCTCGCGCCATTCGGTTGGCTGAGGATTGTGATCGGTGGGGTGGGGTTGGGACTGCTGACGTTCGCCTAGCGCTTTTCAGCCTACGGCTGCACCGTCATCACGCGATCTTCCTGATCGGCGTACTGGCCGCCCTTGCGGTAGCGGTAGAGGTAGGTCGGCAGCAGTGACTCCAGCGTCGTCGGGGTCACGCCCAGGTCCGTGAGACCGGGGTACTGACCGCTGACCACGTTGTCGGTCTTCAGCAGTTCAACCTGATCGGAGGTCACCGGCGGGGCCATCAGGAACGCGGTCAACTCCCCAGCCTTGCCCAACAGGGTGGCGACCGGGAATGGGATTGGCACCAGGAACCGGCGCTGGTCGGTCTCGGCCAGCATCTTTTCCAGCAGTTCGCGGAAACTGAAGGTGCCGGGCCCGCCCAGTTCGTAGGTTTGGCCGGCCGTGGCTGGGTCGGTGACCATGCGCGCCAGGGCCTGGCCCACATCGCCGACATAGACGGGCTGGAACAGGGTCTTGCCGCCGCCGATCAAGGGCAGCGCCGGACTGATCTGGGCCATGGCGGCGAACTTGTTGAAGAAGCCATCGCCGGGTCCGAACACGATGGAGGGGCGCACAACGGTGGCCCCGGGATAGACGGCCCGAACCTCGATCTCGGCCTCGGCCTTGGTGCGACCGTACTTCGACGGCGAGTGTTCGTCGGCTCCCAGCGCCGACATCTGCACCAGGCGTTGCACGCCCTTGGCCTTCGCCACTTGGGCGATGTTCTTTGCGCCCATCACGTGGACGGCCTGAAAGCCCTGCCGTCCCGTCTCGTAGAGCAGGCCCACCAGATTGAGCGCCACCGTGGCACCGTCCAGCGCGCGTTCCAGAGATGGTACGTTGCGCAGATTGGCCTGCACGACATCGATCTGGCCGACGTCGCCCAGCAGGCGCATCTTGTAGGCGAGGTTGGGATTGCGCACGGCGACACGAATTCGCCAGCCCGCCTTGGCCAGATATCGCACGGCCTGCGTGCCCACGAAGCCGGATCCGCCGAACACAGTGACGAGGTTTTGCATGCTCGCGAATTAGACGATGCCGTCCCTTCGGGCAATGCGAGTTACGCGCCCAATGCAAAGCCGCCGTTGACCGCGCCGGGGCGTTGCCATATGTAGCCGCCTCCCGATCCGACGGACCGGGCCCAGGTGGCGGAATTGGTAGACGCGCTGGCTTCAGGTGCCAGTGGCTTAACGGCCGTGAAGGTTCGAGTCCTTTCCTGGGCACCACCCCTAAGATAGACAGGGGGTCGGCGTCGGTTTCGGAGACAATCTACCAAGTGACGAACTACGTTCATGACGGCGATTTGCCCGACGGTGCGCTGGCCGGCGCGATCGATGTTGCAGTCGATTCGGAGACCATGGGGCTGCGCCTGGGGCGCGACCCGCTGTGTGTGGTGCAGCTGTCGGACGGCAAGGGCCACGCCCACGTCGTCAGGCTGGACCGGGCAACCTATGACGCGCCCAACCTCAAGAGATTGCTCACCGATCCTGCGGTCACCAAAATCTTTCACTTCGGGCGCTTTGATATCGCCATGTTCTGGTTGCATCTGGGTGTCGTGACCGCCCCCGTCTATTGCACCAAGATCGCGTCCAAGCTGGCGCGCACCTATACTGACCGTCACGGCCTGAAGGACGTGACCAAGGAGATCATGGGCATCGACCTGTCCAAGGCCCAGCAGAGCTCGGACTGGGGGGCGGCCAAGCTGTCCGCCGATCAGGTGGCGTATGCGGCGTCGGACGTGGCGCACCTTCATGCGCTGCGTCTTCGTCTGGACGAGATGCTGGTGCGTGAGGGGCGTGACCACCTGGCGCGGGCCTGTTTCGAATTTCTGCCGCATCGGGCCTTGCTGGATGTGGCTGGCTGGGAAGATGTCGACATCTTCGCCCACGCCTGAGGCCGCCACATGACGAGCACAGATCCCGTCCTGGCTGAACCGACCATTCCGGAACTCCGGCGGGCGGATTTCGAGCGCTGGCGGCGGCGTTCGCGGCTGATCCGCACGCTGCGGATCGCATTGCCAGCGCTGATTGCCATGATTTTCGTCGGCCTGGCCGGCAGCGTCGTCTGGTCCACGATGAACGCGGTGCCCAAGAGCGCCCGGGCGGGAGACGAGCCGATCCGTCTGGTGACCCCGCGGTTTGTCGGGCGCGATGACAAGGGTCGTGCGTTTGTGTTGACCGCAGAGTCCGCCACCCGTGACCGGCTGGACTATCAGCGGGTGATCCTCAAGAAGCCGACGCTGGTGCTGGACGAAAACGGGCCCGACATGCTGCGCATGAACGGGGCCGACGGGATTTTCCACGAACAGGACGGCAAACTGGAACTGACCAACGGCGTCAACATGACCGACGCCCGGAACTCCTTCGCCACTGCCGCCTCGCTATTTGACACCAAGACCGGCGAGGTTATCGGCTCCGGCCCCATCCAGGGCGCAGGGGGTCTCGGAGAAATTCGTGCAGAATCCTATGGCGTCTATAACAAGGGCGAGAGCATGGTCTTCAAGGGTGGCGTCCGCACGCGCCTTGAGACCAAGAAGTGATCCGCGCGGTACGTAAGGCATCCATGAAATCGCTCGCCATTCCCGTCGTTCTTGCCGCGCTGATGCTGTCGGGCGCGCCTGCGTTCGCGCAAGGCCTTGGCCCCAATTCCGATGGTCCGCTGGATATCACCGCCGACGAGCTTGAGGTGCAGAACAAGACCTGCATCTCGGTCTGGCGCGGCCGGGCCGAGGCGCTGCAGGGCCAGGCGCGTTTGCGCGCCGATCTGTTGCGCGCGGTGTTCGCCCCGACGGCTGGCGGGGCCGGGACCGGCGGTATCGGTGCCAACGCCTGCGGCGACCTGATCCGGCTGGAGGCCGAAGGCTCGGTCTTCTACGTGACCTCCAAGGAACAACGGGTGCGCGGCGACGCGGGCACCTACGCCGTCGAATCTGAAACCGTCACCCTGACCGGCGACGTGGTGGCCGTGCAGGGCCAGAACGTGCTGCGCGGCACCCGGATGGTGTTCAACACCAAGACCGGCGAGGGTCGCATGATGGGCAACGCCACCGGCCGCAATCAGGGCGCCCGCCCGCGCGGCGTGTTCTATCCGTCGAAGAAGAAAACGGACGCGCCCAAGTGAACGCCCCCCAGCGCATCGACGCCAAGGGGGCCATCCCCTCCGAAGGCCTGATCGTCGACAACATCGGCAAGTCGTTCCGGGGTCGTCCGGTGGTGAAGGGCGTTTCGCTGCGGCTTTGCCGGGGCGAGGTCGCGGGGCTGCTGGGCCCCAACGGCGCGGGCAAGACCACCTGCTTCTACATGATCACCGGCCTGATCCCGGCGGACTATGGCGCGATCTATCTGGATGGCGAGAACATCACCGCCCAGCCCATGTATCAGCGCGCCCGCATGGGCGTCGGCTACCTGCCGCAGGAGACCTCGATCTTCCGCGGCATGAGCGTCTGGGAAAACGTCATGGCCGTGGTCGAGCTGCGCCAGCGCGACCACAAGAAGGCCCGCGAGACGGTCACCCAGCTGCTGGAAGAGCTGCACATCGAGCACCTGCGCAATTCGCCCGCCGTGTCGCTGTCGGGCGGGGAACGCCGCCGGGTGGAAATCGCCCGGGCGCTGGCGTCCGAGCCGTCGTTCATGCTGCTGGACGAACCCTTCGCCGGTATCGACCCGCTGGCCATCGCCGACATCCGCGAGGTGATCAGCTATCTGAAGACCCGCGGCATCGGCATCCTGATCACCGACCACAATGTCCGCGAGACCCTGGACATCATCGACCGCGCCTCGATCATCCACGCTGGTGAGGTACTGTTCGAGGGCAGTCCCGACGAGATCGTCGACGACCCCGAAGTGCGCCGGGTCTATCTGGGCGACCGGTTCACCTGATCCTCTGGACCTGCGGGATGCACAGACGTGAGTCTGCGGCCAATTGGGCGGGGGTCGTGGCCCTTCTCCTCACCCGTCGGGCTACGGCATTCACACACGCCCGAAACCGGATATATATCAATATGCTGGGTGCGCGGCCTTCTCCCCTTGTGGGAGAAGGTGGCCTGCGTAGCAGGTCGGATGAGGGGTTGATTCTCCTCACAGAATAACACTCTGTTTTACTGGAACAATCGCCGCGCGACCCCTCATCCGAGCCGCTCGCGCGGCCCACCTTCTCCCACAAGGGGAGAAGGAAAAACGCAGCCAAATTCGACGATGTGTGAATGCCGTAGCCCGTCGGGGGAGGAGAAGGGGAGTGCCGCACCCAGACCCTTCCGGGACCCACTTCCCTGTAGCCGTAACTCTCTGGACAGAGGCCCCATGCCCGCACCGTCCCGTCGAACCCTGCTGACCCTGATGGGCGCGCTCGCCCTGGCCCCCTCGGCCGCCCTCGGTGCCGACGGCAAACAGGTCGACGCGAAGAAGGTTTTTCCCTACCTCGACGCCTATCTGAAGCTGCCGGTGGCCGACCGCAGCCGGTTCCGCCTGGCCTACTATTTCAGGTCGAACGGCAAGCCGCTGACCGCGCCCGCGTGGCTGGTGGACGGCGCCCAGCGCCAGCCGCTGGCCGTGCGGCCGGACGGGCGGGTCGAGAGCGACCCCCGACCCCGGGGCTGTCCGTGTGGACAACCTCTATGTAGCGCAATCTGAACACTGCACAGATAACCGATTTCACAGACCCGCTAGGAGATTTCGCATAGCCTGCGCCGGCGCATATCTCCTCGCCCCCGACCCCGCGAATGCGGGGGA
>CAMCXF010000042.1 GCA_945883235.1 Phenylobacterium deserti
TCTCGCCGATCAGGCCAATGCGCCCTACGGCGGTCGATCCGGCGAGGAGATCGTCGAGCTCACCAAGGCGGGTTGCATCCGGTTGTTTGACGAGGGCTGCGATGTCGTCGTGCTGGCCTGCAACACTGCTGCCAGCGTGGCGTTGCGGCAGCTACAGCAGACCTGGCTGCCGGGCTATCGGCGCGCGCTTGGCAAGGCTGTGAACATTCTGGGAATCGTCGTGCCGACCATCGAGGCCGCCACCGGACTGCCGTGGGAGCACGAGGCCGAGCGGCGCGGTGACAAGGTCGAGAAACTGGATGTGCTCGGCGTGTTTTCGACCCCGGCGACTGCCAGAAGTCGCGTCTATGAGATCGAGATCGACAAGCGCCGACAGGACGTGGCGGTGTTCTCCGAGCCCTGCCCGGAGCTGGCGCGGATGATCGAGGACGGCGCGGCGCGAGACGACCTGGCCGCTGTGGTCGCCGGTCACGTCAAGGCGTTGGCCACCCGCATCGGTCGGCCACCAGACCGTGCGATCCTGGGCTGCACGCATTATGAGATCGTGGCCGACCTGTTCCAGGCCGCCCTGCGGCCGGGCACGCCACTGATCCGGCAGCCAGAGGCGACCGCCGGGGCTCTGGCGCGCTATCTGGCGGCCCATCCGGAATTTGATCCGGGAAAGACCGGTCTGCGGCGGTTCCTGACCACCGGCGCGCCCGGCGCCCGGCACAACCTGGTCGAGACCTTCTGGGGTGGCCCGCTGAGTTTCGAACCGGCCTGACTCAGTCGGCCAGCGACTGCTCGGCCGCAACCACCCGGCTGAGAGCGTTGATCACGGCGGCGATGCGCAGCGCCGCCTGGACTTGCGGGGCGGAGACGCCGTGTTTCTTCAACTCCGTCTCATGGGCGTCCAGACACATGCCGCAACCGTTCACCGCCGAGACCGCTGTGGACCACAACTCGAAGTCGACTTTCTCGACGCCGGGATTGGCCAGGACATTCATCCGCAATCGCGCTGGGAGGGTTCGATACTCGGGGCTCGAGAGTAGATGCAGCGCGCGATAGTAGACGTTGTTCATTGCCATGATCGCCGCGGCAGCCTTTGCCGCTGTCATGGCCTCCAGGGACAGTCCGGCGGCCAGGGCGTCGGCTTCGACAGCCTTTATCACCGGGCCGACGCCCACGGCGTGGGCCGCAGCGACAAAGGTGCCCCATTTCTGCTGGTCGCTGAGCAGGGTCTCCGTCGCCAGGCTGGACAGGTTCAGGCTGATATCCTTGGCGTAGGCGGGAAGGGTCTGGCGCAGGGCGTCGAGGGACATGGATTGTCTCCGTTAGAGAAAAAGCCCGGGCGGCGTCTCGACCAATAGCGAAGGCCGCCGTGCCGCCCGGGCGAGAAAGTTGCTACGCGGCCTTCAGGGTTTCACCGCCGACCGTGCGATTGCAGGGGCAGAGTTCATCGGTCTGCAGCGCATCGAGGACCCTCAGCGTGTCCTGTGGGTTGCGCCCCACGTTCAGGTTGGTGACGTAGACATGCTGCACCACATTGTCGGGATCGACGATGAAGGTGGCGCGCTGGGCCACGCCCTCTTCGGCGTTAAGGACGCCCAGGTCGCGGGCGAAGGCGCTGCCGTTGGCAGCGAAATTCCAGATCGCCAGCTCGTGGAGATCCGGGTGTTCGCGTCGCCAGCCGAGCTTGGAATGCTCGTTGTCGGTGGAGCCGCCCAGGACAATGGCGTCGCGCTCATCGAACTGGGCGTTCAATCGGGCGAACTCGGCGATCTCGGTCGGACAGACGAAGGTGAAGTCCTTGGGGTAGAAGAAGATCACCTTCCACTTGCCCGGGAAGCTGGCCTTGGTGAGGGTTTCGAAGGCGCTGACCCCGCCTTCCTCGTGACGCATGAAGCGCGGTTTCACGCCTACGATCCTGAATTCCGGCAGTGTCTGGCCAACGCCTAACATGAGGTCATCTCCTTAAAAGCATTGCAGCCAGGGGAGGCGGCCGCGCTGGGGAGGCGATAGAAGTCGGTTGGTCACAATTCCAATCGATAATTTTTGCGATTGATATAGACGCGACCTATAATGGCGGCATGCTCCCGACCATTCGACAACTCCAGTACCTAAAGCTGCTCGCCGAGAACGGTGCCTTCGGCAAGGCCGCTGAAGCGGCCCATGTCACCCAGCCCACACTTTCAGCAGGCATCCAGGAACTGGAGCGGACACTGGGTGCGCCTGTGGTGGATCGTGCGCGAACCGGTGTGATCCTGACCCCCGTGGGCGAAGAAGCCTTGCGCCGCGCCACGGTGATCCTCAACGAGGCCGAGGAACTGGTCGAGGCGGCCAAGAATGCCGGACAGCCCTTGGTGGGTCGCTTTCGCTTGGGCGTCATTCCGACCATTGCGCCGTTCCTGCTTCCCGGCGCGCTGTCACTGCTGCGCGAGCGGTTCCCCCGGCTGCGGCTTTTCCTGCGCGAGGACCTGACCCAACGTTTGATCTCCCAGCTGAAGGCCGGACGATTGGACGCGGCGTTGATCGCCCTGCCCTACGACATGAGTGGGCTGGAATGGGCGCACGTGATGGACGATGAGTTGCTGGCAGCGGTGCCCGCCGATCATCCGTTGGCTGCAATGACGTCGGTGTCACCGGAAGCCATGGAGCGTGAGACCCTGATCCTGCTGGAAGACGGCCACTGCCTTCGCGAGCAGGCGCTGTCGGCCTGCCGTCTCAATCCACCCCGGACGGGGGGAGGTGACGAACCGTTCGCAGCGACGTCCCTTCCGACGCTGGTGCAGATGGTGGCATCGGGTTTGGGCGTCACCTTCCTGCCGGGGATGGCGGTGCGTGCAGGCCTTGCGGTGGGGGCCAATCTCGCGATCCGGACGATCGACGCCGAGAACCCCGCCCGCGAGATCGTGGTCGCCTGGCGCGCCGGCTCGAACCGCCGGGCCGAGGGTCGGTTGCTGGCCGAGGTCCTGAAGGATGTTTGAGGGCAGGGGGATTTTTATCCACTGTTTTACCCTTGCCTTTCTGCTCGTCCTGGCCCGGCTCGTCCTGGCCCGGCTCGTCCGGGCCATCCATGATCTCCGCACCGGAAGGGTCGCGGTGGCCGCACCGCAGACACCCTGAATCACGGAGATCATGGGTCGCCCGGACGAGCCGGTCGCAAGCACTTTGAAATCACGCCTGAGGGCAAGGCCGAGCTGGACCGCAATCGCGTCAACGTCGAGGCCGTCATGGCCAGGATGGACGAGGCGGCGAGGACCGCCGGACCCGGACGCCCACGCATCGGTCGCGCCATGCTGAACCTCGGCATGGCCCTGAAGAACCGCATGGCGCGACCGGTAACGCCGGAAGATGTCGACCGCATTGTTGGCATGATTGACGACACCGCCTCGGCCATCGAGCGGCGCTGACGGCTCGACAGCCAGCGCGGGCCCCGCCAAGGTCCTCCCAAAGACGGGGGAACGCGAATGGGCAAAGGTGCGGCGCCGCAACGGCGGCAGGTGCTGACAGGTCTGGCGGCGATGGGGGCGGTAGCCGCTGCGCCCGCCCGGCGACCTCCTAACATCGTCGTCGTGCTGGCCGATGACCTGGGCTACGGCGACCTCGGCATTCAGGGCTCAAACCTGATCGCCACGCCGAACCTGGATCGTCTGGCGCGCCAGGGCGTGCGGATGACGGATTTCTACGCCTCGGCGAACATCTGTACGCCGTCGCGGGCCGGGCTGCAGACCGGCCGCTACCCGATCCGCACGGGCCTGGCGTACGAGGTCATCCGGGCCTCCGACACCAACGGATTGCCGCTTTCCGAAGTCACCATCGCCGAGGCGCTGAAGCCGGACTACGCCACCGCCCTGGTTGGCAAATGGCACCTGGGTCATGTGGCCCCGTTCTGGCCACCGACACAGCACGGCTACGACCTGTTCTTCGGCCTGCCCTACAGCCACGACATGAAACCGCTGTCGCTCTATTCGGCGGGGCCGGGTGTGGAGCTGACCCAGGAAGACGTCGATTTCCCGCGGCTGACCCAGCGGTTTTTCGACCGCGGCCTTCAGTTCATAGAGGACAACAGAGCCAGGCCGTTCTTCCTGACACTGGCCCTCACCGCACCGCATCTGGCGTTGTTCCCCCACCCTGACCATGCAGGACACTCACGTGCAGCCGCTTACGGTGACGTCGTGGAAGAAATCGATAGCCAGGTCGGCCGGCTGACCGCGCGGCTGAAAGCGCTTGGCATCGACCGCGACACAATCGTCATCGTCACCTCCGACAACGGGCCCTGGATGGAAGGCTCGTCCGGACCGCTGCGCGACCGCAAGGGTGGAGCCGGCTGGGACGGCGGCTATCGCGTGCCGTTCATTGCCTGGGGACCGGGCCGTCTTCCAGCCGGCAAGGTCAGCCGGGAAATCGCCATGAATATCGACTTGCTGCCGACAATTCTGGGGATGGCTGGCAAGGCGCTTCCCCGGGCCGAGATTGACGGTCGCGATCTCTCCGACGTGCTGACGCGGGGTGTCAAAAGCCCGCACGACGAACTGATCCTGTTTAACAACGAGAAGGTGATGGCGATCCGCACCGACCGCTGGAAGTTCGTCGCCAGTTCCTATTATCGAAGCATCGTCCTGCCGCTGGCGGCCATCCGGGGCGAAGGTCTGTTCGACGTCCGCGCCGACCCGGCGGAGGCCTACAATCTGGCCAGTCTGCACCCTGAGGTGATGAAGGATATGCAGGCGCGGCTGAACCGGGCCAAGGCGACGTTTGAGCCAATGGGACTGCGCAAGCCGTAGGAATGCCGCGCCCGAGGTGATCTTGGGCGAACTTTGCCCTATAGGTCCGCCCGATGAGCCGTCCGTTCTTGAAGATGAACGGGCTCGGCAACGATTTTGTCGTCGTCGAGACCCGCACCGCGCCGTTTACGCCCACGGCTGAAGAGGTGCGCGCCATTGCCAACCGCCAGACAGGCGTCGGCTGTGATCAGCTGATCGTCGTGGAACCGTCAGAGACCGCCGACGCCCTTGTTCGGTTCTGGAATGCCGACGGCGAGGAGGTTTCGGCCTGCGGCAACGGCACGCGCTGTGTCGGATGGCTGTTGATGCAGGCGTCCGGCAAGGACGAGGCCGTGATCGAGACCAAAGCCGGTCGCCTGATCGCAACCCGGGCCGGCGAGCGGCTGGTCAGCGTCGACATGGGCCCGCCGGGCCTGGACTGGCGCGAAATCCCGCTGGCGAGCGAGCATGACACGGCCTCACTGTCAGTGATGCTGTACGACCACGCGGACCTCATGGCACCGCCGGGCTGCGTCTCCATGGGCAACCCGCACGTGGTGTTTTTTGTGCCGGATGTGGAGTCGGTGCCGGTCGCGAAGATCGGTCCGGTGGTCGAACACCACCCGCTCTTCCCCGAACACGTGAACGTCGGCTTCGCCCAGGTGAAGGACGTCGACCGCATCCGACTGCGGGTGTGGGAACGCGGCGCAGGCCTGACGCGCGCCTGCGGCACAGGGGCCTGTGCGGCGTTGGTGGCCACCGCCCGACGCGAGCTCACCGGTCGCCATGCGACGCTGGAGCTGGACGGCGGTGAACTGTTCATCGAGTGGCGCGAAGACGGCCACGTGATCATGACCGGCCCGGCGGCTGTGGATTTCATGGGCGAGCTGCCGTGAAGCCTGACGTCGATATCGTCACCTTCGGCTGCCGCCTCAACGCCTATGAGAGCGAGGTCATCCGGGCGCGTGCGACCGAGGATGGCCTGACAGATGCGGTGGTGTTCAACACCTGCGCGGTGACCGGTGAGGCGGTGCGCCAGGCGCGCCAGGCGATCCGCAAGGCCCGCCGCGAACGGCCCGGCGCGCGCCTGATTGTCACCGGCTGTGCGGCCCAGATCGATCCGCAGGCCTTCGCCGACATGGCCGAAGTCGATCTGGTGCTGGGCAACGCCGAGAAGAGCCAGGCCGGCGTCTATGCGCTGCAGGCCGAGCCAGTGCGTGTGCGGGTCAATGACATCATGAGCGTGCGCGAAACCGCCGGTCACCTGATCGACGGGTTGAAGGATCGGGCACGGGCCTATGTCGAGGTCCAGAACGGTTGCGACCATCGCTGTACGTTTTGCATCATCCCGTTCGGGCGGGGCAACTCACGGTCCGCCGGTGCCGGCGAGGTGGTGGAACAGGTTCGACGACTGACCGCCCAGGGCTATCAGGAAGTCGTGCTGACTGGCGTGGATGTGACCAGCTGGGGCACCGACCTGCCCGGCCAGCCCACGCTGGGCCAGCTGGTGGCGCGGATCCTGAAACTGGTTCCGGAGCTTCCGCGTCTGCGCCTGTCATCCATCGACGCGGCCGAGATCGACGCTGACCTGTTGCGGTGTCTGGCCGAAGAGCCACGGCTGATGCCCTATCTGCACCTCTCGCTGCAGGCCGGCGACGACATGATCCTGAAGAGGATGAAGCGCCGCCACAGTAGGGCCGACGCGCTGAAGCTGGTGGCCGACGTCCGCGCCGTTCGACCGGACACCGCGTTTGGCGCGGACTTCATCGCCGGGTTCCCCACCGAGACCGACGAGATGTTCGAAAACACCATCCGTCTGGTGGAAGATGCCGGGCTCGCCTTCCTGCACGTGTTCCCCTACAGCCCCCGACCCGGCACGCCCGCGGCGCGGATGCCGCCCGTCAAGGGGCCGATTATCAAGGCGCGCGCGGCCCGCCTGCGCGCGGCGGGCGAGGCAGCCCTGGCGCGGCATCTGGACCGGCAGGTTGGACGCACGCTCAAGGGGCTGGTCGAACGTCCTGGCCTCGCCCGTGCCGAAGACTTCACCGAAATCGCCTTTACCGGGGAGGCGGAGATCGGACAGGTTACGGCTCTGCATGTAACCGGCCACGATGGCCACCGCGTGCTCGCGCAGACCCTGGTGATGGAACCGGCGTGATGGTCTCTGGTGGCTGCCAGTGTGGCGCAGTGCGTTTCCGGATGGACGGAGACCTCGGCGAGGCCAGCATTTGCCATTGCCGTATGTGCCAGAAGGCGACCGGCGGTCTCTTCGGACCTTATGTCGGAGCGCCCGCGCTCGTTTGGACCCGAGGGGAACGCAAACGCTTCCAGAGTTCCAACAAGGTCTGGCGCGGCTTCTGTGAGGTGTGTGGTACGCCGCTGACGTTCGAATATGGCGAGAGCTCGATAGCCCTCGCCATCGGCACGCTGGATGATCCGGCGGCGGCGCAACCGTCCGAGCAGCTCGGCAGTCCCAGCAAGTTGCCCTGGGTCGACAAGCTTGGCGAGCTGCCGACCCACGAACCGACGGAGCCCCGCGCAGCAGCCCACCTGGCCAGCATCGTCAGCCTGCAGCATCCGGACCACGACACCTGAGCGTCACAGGTGACGGCGCGCACGTCAGCCGCTAGAAGCTCCGCCCATGTCAGAACCCAAACGCGGCTGGTTCGCGCGGCTTACCGAGGGGCTCACCAAGTCCTCCAAGCAGATGGGCGAGCAGATCGCCCAGGTCTTCGTCGCCAAGGAACCCCTGGATCAGGCCAAGCTCGACGAGCTGGAAGAGATGCTGATCGAGGCCGACTTGGGTCCGCATTCGGCCGCCCGCATCACCGCACGCTTTGCCGAGGAGAAGTTCGGCAAGGATGTCGACGAAGCCGATATTCGCGAGGCGCTGTCCACCTCTATCGGCGAGGAACTTAGTGCGCGCGAAGGGACTTTCGATCCACTCTCGGGGGCAAAGCCCAATGTGGTGCTGTTCATCGGCGTGAACGGGTCCGGCAAGACCACAACGCTCGGCAAAATCGCCACAGACCTGACACGCCGGGGGGCCAAGGTGCTGGTGGTGGCGGGCGACACGTTTCGGGCAGCAGCGGTGGAACAGCTGAAAATCTGGGCGGACCGCGCAGGCGCTGACTTCATGGGGCGGCCCATCGGATCGGACGCGGCCGGGCTGGCGTTTGACGCGCTGACGAAGGCGAAAGACGAAGGCTATGACGTGGTGCTGGTCGACACCGCCGGGCGGTTACAGAACAAGCAGGGCCTGATGGACGAACTGCACAAGATCATCCGGGTGCTGAAGAAGGTCGACCCGGATGCGCCGCACGAAACCCTGCTGGTGCTGGACGCTACAGTTGGGCGCAACGCACTGGCCCAGGAGAACATCTTCGGCAACCAGATTGGCGTTACCGGTATTGTCATGACCAAGCTGGACGGCACCGCACGCGGCGGCGTTCTGGTGCCGGTGGCGCAGGCCTCGGACAGCCCCATAAAGCTGATCGGCGTCGGCGAAGGCGTCGACGACTTGCAACCCTTCAACGGCCGGGCATTCGCCCGGTCTCTCGTTGGCCTCGCGGAGCCTGTTCGATGACCACGCGGACGCGGGCCTGGGTCCGCAATTTCGTCGACTATTCGGCGCTGGCGGTGTTTCTGATCGCCTACTTCGCCACGGGCCGGAACATCACCACGGCGACGTGGGCTCTTGTGATCGGATCGGCGGTCGCGATTCTGGTCGGCCTGATCGTTGAGCGCCGCATAGCGCCGCTGCCGGCGATTGCGGGCGGCGCAGCCCTGGTGTTTGGCGGCGCATCGCTGTTCTTCCATGACCCTCGAATTCTGAAGATGAAGCCGACAGTGATGAATGGCCTGTTTGCCGCGGGCCTGCTTGGGGGGATGGCGTTCGGCAAAAACCCCCTGCGCCTGATCCTGGGCGAAGCATTTGAAATGCCGCCGCAGATTTGGCGGCAACTGACCATCAACTTTGCGCTCATGTTTCTGGGGTTGGCCATTCTGAACGAATTGATCTGGCGCACCCAGCCCGAGGCGACCTGGGTGATATTCCGGTTCCCAGGGATGATGATCCTGACCTTTGTGTTCTCGATCGCTCACGCGCCGCTGCTGATGAAGCACGCCAAGCCCGATGAAACGCCGCCTTCAGACTGAGACAGGTCTGGGATCAGACCCGGATATCGATCAGCGAACCGGGGCGCAGGAACTTCGGGGGGGTCTCTCCGGGTGCGGTTGACGCTGGGGTGCCAGGGGCAGTGGCCGGCACCGGCACCGTCGCCGCGGTGGTTGCAGGCGCAGGGCCCTGTCCCATGGCTGCCGCGAAAAACGCCCGGGCTGCGGCCATCTTGGCGGCATCCTGCGCGGAGGTCCCCGGGATCGCTGGCGGCAGGATGTTGGGGCGGATCGGATTCAAGGGACGACCGGATTTATGGTTAACGCTGGATGTTCAACCTGACGCCGTCCCCTCAACGACGGGTTAACGCGTGAGCTTGGCCAGTCGTTCGGCTTGCGCCTGGTCGAGCGGCCCGGTGTGCTTGGCCAGCACTGTTCCGTCGCGGCCGATGACATAGGTCTCGGGCACGCCGGTAACGCCCAACTCGACGCCCGCACGGCCGTCCCGGTCGACCAGGGCGGTTGCGTACGGGTTGCCCAACCGGGTCAGGAACGCCTGGGCGTTGGGTGGGGCGTCCTTGTAGGCGATGCCTACAACGCGAATTCCCTGGCCCCGCAGGCCCATCAGGATCGGGTGCTCGACCTCGCAGGGCGCGCACCAGGAGGCGAACAGGTTGAGCACCATTGGTCCGTCAGCCGCCAGTTCGCGGATCCTTACCGGCTGACCCTCGACAAGTGTTGGCAGGGTGAGGTCCGGGACCATCTTGCCAACCAGCGCCTGGGGCTGGACCTGGGGGTCGCGTTTCAGGGCGTAGAAATAGAACAGGCCCCCCAGCGCCAGCAGGGCAACCATCGGCAGGATGGCCAGCCAGCGGCTCATTTTGCTGACTTCGCGCGCGCCGACAGCTCTTCATAACGAAGCCGCCAATGCCGGGCGTGGTTCAACGACACTACGATCATGCCGACAAAGACGCCGACTGTGATCACGAACGCCGGGATGATGAAGGCGGCATACTGGAAATCAAACATTGGCTCAGGTCCCTGCCATGCGAAGCGCCGCGGCCTCGGCGCGGCGTCGCCAGACCTCGCCGCGAATTCGGACCAGCCAGAGTGAGCCGAACGCCGACATGTAGGCCAGGCTCATCAACAACAGCGGAACCAGAAACACTGCCGGCATTGCTGGCCCGCCTTTGGCGAACAGCGACGAGCCCTGATGTAGCGAGTTCCACCATTCGACGCTGTAGTGGATGATTGGCAGGTTGATCACGCCCACCAGAGCCAGAATCGCCCCCGCGCGTGCAGCCTTGGCTTCATCATCCATCGAGGCCCGGAGCGCGATATAGGCGATATAGAGCAGGAACAGCACCAGCACCGACGTGAGACGTCCATCCCAGACCCACCAGGTTCCCCACATCGGACGCCCCCATAAAGCACCCGTGATCAAGGCCAGAAACGTAAATGCTGCCCCAAGCGGGGCGGCGGCCTGGGCGGCGGCGTCGGCCAGGGCGTGGCGGAAGATCAGCGACAGGAAACTTGCCACCCCCAGGCAGGCGTAGGCGAACATGCTGAGCTGGGCGGCGGGTACATGGATGAACATGATGCGGACCGTCTGGCCCTGTTGGTAGTCCTCGGGCGCGGTGAAACCGAGGTAGAGGCCGATGGCACCCAGCGCGACCGCGATGACGCCGAACATCGGTGCCGCCCATCGCGAGAACGCCATGAACCGTTCGGGATTGGAAAGGAACGCGGGAGCCCAGGTCATGGCCACGTGAGATAGAGTCCGCTTGGCCGCCCGGCAAGTGAGACCGGCACCCGCCCCAATCGTTTCGAGTCAGGACAGCGCATTGCGACATGCCGCAGCCATGGCGACAGGGCCCAGCGCGACCGCCATGGCGGCATAGGCGGCCAGCAGGGCGAAGCCGCCTCGCCAGGGCAAACCGTTGGCGAAAGAATCCAGCGCGCCGCCACCGAAGATCACCGGTGGCACAAACAGCGGTAGGACAATGACGGCGGTGAGCAATCCGCCGCGCCGGGCACCCAGACTCAGAGCGGCCCCGATCCCGCCCATAAACGCAAAGGCCAGCCCGCCCAGCAATGCGCAGGCGAAGATCAAGGGCGCTAGATCCAGTGATGCGCCCAGGCCAATAGCGGCGACGGGTGCCGCGACCGCCAGTGGTGCACCAGTGGCCAGCCACTGCCCCAGACACTTGATAAAGCAGGTCAACTCCAGCGGGACCGGTGACAGGGTGAGAAGATCCAGGGCCCCGTCCTCGAAATCACGTTCGAAAAGACGATCCAGTGACAGCAGCGAGGCCAGCGCCAGGGCGACCCAGGCCGCGCCGGTGGCGATGGCGGCCAGCCGCTGTGGCTCCGGCCCGATGGCCAGTGGCAGCAGGGTCGCGACCCCGGCATAGAAGCCAACTGCGACCAGTGGCCCCCCGCCGCGCCCCCAGGCCAGCGCAGTTTCCCGCTGAAGCAGGGCCAACAGGCGGCTCACGTGGAGAGCTCAAGACTGCGCGTGGCGACCGGCAGTGGATCATGTACCGCCGCCAGGATCATGCCGCCGCCGTCCAGATGCTGCTGCATCAGCTCGCTGAGCCGTGTCCGCCAGCGGGCGTCGAGGGGACTAAGTGGCTCATCCAGCAGCCACAGGGCACGCGGCGCGGCCAGCATCCGGGCCAGCGCCAGCCGGCGTCTCTGACCTGCCGACAACCGGCGGACTTCGAGATCGAGCAGTGACGTGAGTTCCAAAGCATCAGCTGCCGCCGCAATCGCGCCGCCGCCGCACCATTGGCCCCAGAAAGCCAGTTCCTCACGCGCGGTCCGCGCTGATTTCAGGCCGTCGGCATGGCCCACCAGATGCAGGCCCTCAGCCCGGGCGTCGGCTGGATCCACGGCACCAAACCCGATCTCACCGCCATCCAGATTCACCAGGCCAGCCACTGCGCGTAACAGGCTGGTCTTTCCCGAACCGTTCGCGCCGGTCAGCGCGCAGGCCTCCCCTGCGGCGAGCTCCAGGCACACACCATCGAACAACAATCTGCCCCCACGACGGATGGCTGTATCCCGGATCGAGAGGTGCGTGATCACGCGGTCATCAAGCCTTTTGGAAAGCTTCGTGTTCCCGTGCATGGACGAGGCGAAAAGGCGGGTCTATGAACACTGTGGCCGTCGCAGCCCAGAAGGATCAACGCCGCGCGGAGACGAACGCTGTGTGTCCGTCTGTCGAACAGCGCGCGAACCTCTGGGTTGTTTTGGGTGGCCGGGAACAGAAAGGATCTCCCTCAATGGCGTCCGTGGACACCCACAATACCCGCCGTCTCCTGACGGTCGGCAAGAAGACCTACGCTTACTACAGCCTTCCGGCGGCTGAGGAAGCGGGACTTTCAGGCATTTCCAGCCTGCCGATCTCGATGAAGGTTCTGCTGGAAAACCTGTTACGCAACGAAGATGGCGTCTCTGTCGGTCCCGACGACCTCAAGGCGATTGCCGCGTGGGTCCAGAACCGGGGCTCTGTCGAGCACGAGATCAGCTTCCGCCCGGCCCGCGTGCTGATGCAGGACTTCACCGGCGTGCCCGCCGTGGTCGATCTGGCCGCCATGCGCGACGCCATGACCGCGCTGGGTGGGAACCCGGACAAGATCAACCCCTTGAGCCCCGTCGATCTGGTGATCGACCACTCGGTGATGGTGGACTTCTTTGGTAACGCCAAGGCCTTTGGCGACAATGTCGAGCGCGAGTATGAGCGCAATATTGAGCGCTACAACTTCCTGCGCTGGGGCTCTTCGGCCTTCAACAACTTCCGCGTGGTGCCCCCCGGCACCGGAATTTGTCACCAGGTAAACCTGGAATATCTGGCCCAGACGGTCTGGACGAATTCGGACGAGGGCCAGGAAGTGGCCTATCCCGACACCGTGGTCGGTACCGACAGCCATACCACCATGATCAACGGCCTGGCTGTGCTGGGCTGGGGCGTGGGCGGCATCGAGGCCGAGGCGGCCATGCTGGGCCAGCCGATCCCCATGCTGATCCCCGAGGTCATTGGCTTCCGCCTGGACGGCGCGCTGCCGGAAGGTGCCACCGCTACTGATCTGGTGCTGACCGTCACCCAGATGCTCCGCAAAAAGGGCGTGGTCGGCAAGTTCGTGGAATTCTACGGCCCGGGCCTCGCGAACATGACGCTCGAAGACCAGGCCACCATCGCCAACATGGCGCCCGAGTATGGCGCCACCTGCGGCTTCTTCCCCGTCACCCAGGCGACCATCGACTACCTCGCGGCCACCAACCGCACGCCGGATCGCGTGGCGCTGGTCGAGGCCTACGCCAAGGCCCAGGGCATGTGGCGCGAGCCCACCGATCCGGATCCGGTGTTCACCGACACCCTGGAACTGGACATGGCCAGCGTCGTGCCTTCGATGGCAGGGCCCAAGCGTCCCCAAGATCGGGTCGAACTCACCGCCGCCGCCGCCGAGTTTAAGGCGGCCATGGAAGGCGAGATGTTCGCCAAGCCGGGCACGCTCGCCGATCGCTTCAAGGTCGAGGGCGAGAAGTACGACATCGGCAACGGCGACGTTGTGATCGCCGCCATTACGTCGTGCACCAACACGTCGAATCCCGGCGTGCTGATCGCGGCGGGCCTGGTGGCCAAGAAAGCCGTCGAAAAGGGCCTGAAGGTGAAGCCCTGGGTGAAAACCTCGTTGGCACCCGGCTCACAGGTGGTCACCGACTATCTGAAGTCGGCGGGCCTGACCAAGCATCTGGATGCGCTGGGCTTCAACCTGGTCGGCTATGGCTGCACCACCTGCATCGGTAACTCGGGCCCACTGGCCCCGGCGATCTCGGAGTCGGTCCAGGCGAATGACGTGGTGGTTTGCTCGGTCACGTCCGGCAACCGCAACTTCGAAGGCCGCGTGAACCCGGATACCCGCGCCAACTACCTGGCTTCACCGCCACTGGTGGTGGCCTATGCGCTGGCCGGTTCGATGAATATCGACCTGACCACCCAGCCGCTGGGTACGGGCAAGGACGGCAAGCCGGTCTATCTGAAGGACATCTGGCCGACGACGGCCGAGGTGACGGCGCTTCAGCGCAAGAACGTCACTAGCAAGATGTTCGCCAGCCGCTACGCCGACGTTTTCAAGGGCGACAAGAACTGGCAGAATATCAAAGTCACGGGCGGCCAGACCTACGACTGGGACATGACCTCGACCTACGTCGCCAACCCTCCCTACTTCGAGGGACTGAAGATGGAGCCGACGCCGGTCACCGACATCGTCGAGGCCCGCGTCCTGGGCGTGTTCGGAGATTCGATCACCACCGACCACATCTCGCCTGCCGGATCGTTCCGGGCCACCACCCCCGCTGGCAAGTATCTGGTTGATCGCCAGGTGCCGCCGACCGAGTTCAACGGCTATGGTGCCCGACGCGGCAACCACCAGGTGATGATGCGCGGTACCTTCGCCAACATCCGCATCCGGAACCGGATCACGCCCGAGGTTGAAGGCGGTGTCACCAAACACTTCCCCTCCGGTGACCAGATGTCGATCTACGACGCGGCCATGCGCTATCAGGGTGAAGGTCGTCCGCTGGTTATCTTCGCGGGCAAGGAATACGGCACCGGCTCGTCACGCGACTGGGCGGCCAAGGGCACCAAGCTGCTGGGCGTCCGCGCCGTGGTCTGCGAGAGCTTCGAGCGGATCCACCGTTCGAACCTGGTGGGCATGGGCATCCTGCCGCTGCAGTTCCTGCAGGAAGGTTGGCACAAGCTGGGCCTGACGGGCGAGGAGATCGTCACGATCCGCGGCCTGACCGAGCTTGCCCCCCGCAAGCAACTGATCGTGGAGATGTACCGCCCCTCGGACGGCCGCATCGCCCGCTTCCCGGTCCGCTGCCGCATCGATACGCCAATGGAGCTTGAGTACTTCAAGAACGGCGGCGTGCTGAACTACGTCCTGCGCAGCCTAGCCAAGCCGGAGGCGTAGGGGCACCCGCCGAACGTAAGAAGCCGGGGGCGGCTGCAGCGATGTGGTCGCCCTCACGCCTTCTTGTGATTTACAGTGCGGCGAACGCTGCTTAAGTCCAAGGCATGCGGATAACCGCGCTTTTCAGTCTGATCCTTGTCGCCTTGCCGTTTGGCGCGGCGGCCAAGCCGCCTGTGCTGGTGGAGCTGTTCACGGCTCAAGGGTGCCGCACGTGCCGCGATGCCGACGCTCATATGGGCAAGCTGGCCGAGCGCCCGGGCGTTCTGGCCCTGACTTTTTCCGTCGACTACTGGGATTACCTCGGCTGGACCGACACCTTTGCCCGGCCTGAATACACCGCGCGTCAGCGCGCCTACGTCACCCGCCTGAAGCTGCGCGAGCCCTATACGCCGCAGGTCGTGGTGGACGGCCGTCAGGAAACACAGGGCCAGAAGGCCTCCGAGGTCGACCGGCTGGTCCGCATTGCGGCTACCCAGACGCGCAATCCGCCAGATATGCGCTTTGTGGGATCCCGTCGGGTCGACGTGGGGTCCGGTCGGATCGGCAGGGGTGGGGCTGAGGTCTGGCTGATCCGCTACGATCCACGCTCCGTGGAAGTGACAGTCAGAGCCGGCGACAATCGCGGTGAGACGGTGGTGCAGAAAAACGTGGTGCGCCAGATGCAGCGCCTGGGCGTCTGGCGCGGCACCCCGCGCGCGTTCCGCCTGCCGACACCTATCGAGGATGGGCTGAAGACCGCAGTGGTGGTGCAGGGTCCGCGAGGCGGCCGTGTGCTGGGCCTGGCCCTGGCCGGGTCCTGACGCCGGAACGAAAAAGGGCCCGCGCGGCGGGGGAGCACCGGGCGGGCCCTCATCCGTAGAGGGATATCTGTGTGTCGGCTGGCCAGTCCGCCATATCCCGGAAGGGGCTGGGGGGGCTTTCAGGGTCCGGAACCAACGGGTCTCTGACCAACCGACAATGCCAATATCCCGGCCCTATCAGGCGCAGGCTGGACCGAAACAAGGTCATTTCGCGGCAGCCCGCCGGGTGCGCCACCAAAATCCATTGGCCCGAAGCCGGCAGCCGGGTTTAGGCTCCGCACCGATGGCTTTCGAATCGAGTCACGCGGCGCCCCGGCAAGCGACCGTATTCTTCGAGCGGCGCGAACTGGAGCGCCTGCTCAGCCTGTATGGGCGCATGGTCGCTGCCGGGGAGTGGCGCGACTACGGCATGGACGGATTGCGCGACTGTGCTGTCTTTTCGGTGTTTCGTCGCAGCAGCGAAGCTCCGCTCTACCGCATCGAGAAACACCCGGCCCTGGCGCGCAAACAAGGGGCTTGGGCCATCGTCGGCCATGGGGGACACGTGCTGAAGCGTGGCCATGAGCTGGAGCAGGTCCTGCGGTTCTTCGACAAGGGTCGATTCTCGGTGGTCGACTGATCTGCTCGCCGCAACGAAAAACCCCGGCGGTTGCCCGCCGGGGTTCTTATCGTCAGGTCTTGAAGCCGCCGGTTAGCGGCGGTCGCCCAGGAAGGCGAGCAGGAACTGGAACAGGTTGATGAAGTTCAGATAGAGGCTGAGCGCACCGAAGTTGGTGGCAACGCCCATCGCGGCCTGGTCACCGCCCAGCTCATAGTACTGCATCTTCAGACGCTGGGTGTCGAAGGCGATCAGGCCCGCGAAGATGAACACGCCCAAGGCATTGATGATCAGGCTCATCATCGAACTGCCGAGGAACAGGTTGATCAGCGAGGCCCCGAACAGGCCCCACATCCCCATGATCAGAAAGCTGCCGAACGCGGTCATGTCCTTCTTGGTCGTATAGCCGAACAGGGAGAGCGCGCCGAAAGCCGTGGCGGTCAGCAGGAACGTCGAGGCAATCGATTCGCCCGTGTAACGCAGCACCACGACGCCCAGCGACGCGCCGATCAGGCTGACGATCGTCCAGTAAAAGATACCCGCCGTCTTGGGTGTGGCGTTGCGCATGCCGAACATGCCGAACATCATCACCGCCAGGGGTGCGAAGGCGATGACCATGCCCCACACAGTGTAGCCGACGCGGCCGTTGCTCACGGTGTACAGAAGGCTGCTGATCGGCTGGAAGCTGCTGGTCAGGAATGCAAGCGCCGCCGACAGGAGCAGACCCAGCGCCACCTTGTTGTAGACGCCGAGCATGAAGCTGCGCAGGCCCACGTCCACGGACATATCGGCGCGATCCGCGGGGACCTGGCGCGCGAAGTCGCTGTTATAGTCGCTCATTTGAGCAAGACCCTTTGATGCGCGCCCGCAATCCGGACGCCCATGGAATATCGTTTCCAATTGGCTGTTGTACAAGGGGGTGAGCGTTCGGCTCATGATCAACATATGAAATTCTTATGATCCGCCTGTTCGCCGCCCTGGCTATCCCGCCTGAAATCGGGGTGAAATTGCAATCCCGGCAGACGGGGATCGGGTCGGCGCGCTGGCGGCTCCTGGAGGCGCTGCACGTCACGTTGCGATTTTTCGGCGAGATCCGAGAGGATGCCGCGCGCGATCTGGACGAAGCGCTGCTGGAGCTTGCCGTGGCTCCGTTCGAGATCGCCCTTGAGGGGGTCGGCTCGTTTTCAGAGGGAGACGAGGTGTCGGCTGTATGGGTGGGAGTGGCCGAGAACACCGCGCTCAAGCGGTTGGCGGCAGCCTGCGAACGCGCCGCGCGAAAAGCGGGTCTGACGCCCGATCCGCGCCGATATCGACCGCATGTGACCCTGGCCTATCTGAAACGTGCTGACCCGGCACAGGTCGCCGTCTGGCTGGAGGCGAACGCGCGCCTGCAATCATCGCCGATCCGGGTCGGCAGCTTTCAACTCTACTCCAGCATCCTCAGACCTGAAGGGTCCCGATACCGCGCCGAGGCGAGCTATCCGCTGATCGAGCCCTAAAGCGCGACGGCATAGTCCTTGAGAACGCCCAGCGGTACGATGGCCAAGGTTTCCTCGTGCGTGCTTTCCAGCACTACCTGCGGGGCTGCGCCAGCGTCGAGCGCCTCTTTCCAGCGCGGCGAGCACAGGCACCAGCGATCGCCTGGCTTCAAGCCGGGAAAACCGAGATCGAGCCTGGGCGTGGACAGGTCGTTGCCGGCCCGCTTCGAAAACGCCAGGAACTCCGCTGTCATCACGGCACATACCGTGTGCAGGCCCAGATCGTGCGGGCCGGTCTCGCAGCAGCCGTTTCGGAAGAAGCCGGTGAGGGGATCCAGCGAACAGGGCACCAGCTCTGCGCCCAGCACATTGCGGGCGTCAGCGTCATATCGGATCGGAACTGTGGTCATCGCCCCATCCTAAACGCTAAGAAGAGGGCCTCGCCAAGCGGCCATTGAAGACCGGAGCCTTGATGACCACCCCAGGCCGCCCTCGCCGCAGTGCCCTCTATCTGCCGGCCAGCAACGCCAGGGCGATTGAAAAGTCGCGGACGCTGGCCTGCGACGTGGTGATCCTGGACCTGGAAGACGCCGTAGCTCCAGACGCCAAGACCGAAGCCCGCGCCGGTGCAGTGGCGGCGGCCAAGGCGGCTGGATTCGGTCCCCGCGAGCTGGTGATCCGGGCGAACGGGCTGGATACGCCGTGGGGTCGGGATGACTTGGTCGCCGCGACCGCAGCCGGACCGGACGCCATCCTGATCCCTAAGGTGAGTTCGAGCCAGGACCTGGCGGCGGCGCGTGCGGCCGTCGGCCCTGATGTCCCCCTGTGGGCGATGATCGAGACCTGCCAGGCCATGTTTGCCCTGGACGAGATCGGCGCGGCCTCGGCCCGGCTGGGCGTTACGGTCTGGGTGATCGGGTCCAATGACCTTGCCAAGGAGATGCGCTGCGCACTGACCGTCGAGCGCGCGCCGTTGATGACCGCGCTGAGCCTCAGCCTGATGGCGGCGCGCGCCCACGGGATCGCCATCCTGGACGGGGTGTTCAACGACATCGCCGACGATGACGGCCTTGCCCGCCAGTGTGCGCAAGGCGCGCAGTGGGGATTTGACGGCAAGACCCTTATCCATCCCGGTCAGATCGAGGCGGCCAATCTTGCCTTCACGCCGGAACCGGACGCGGTGGCCTGGGCGAGGACGGTTGTTGCGGCATTTGAGGCACCGGAGACCCGCGACAAGGGCGTCCTCAGGGTAGATGGCCGGATGGTCGAGCGACTGCATCTGGCCGAGGCCGAGCGCCTGATCCGCATCTCCGATGTTATCGCTGCCCGCGAGATGCCATGAGGATCAGCCCCGGCCCGCTGGCGTTGATCGCGCTGTTCGCTACTCAGGCGGGCGCGCAGGCGTCTACGGTTGCGGCATATGACGATCGTCTGCGATCCGCGATGGCATCTGCGAACGCGTTTCAGGGACCGATGGAGGGCTCCTGGGCGCTGAACTCGGGAACGCGGGAGCTTTTCCTGCTGCAACTGGCCGACCGGAACGGCGTCGTCGAAGGGGCCTGGCGCGATCCAAGCCGCCCCGGTGCGCTGGAGGGATCCGGGTTTATCGAACAGGTGGAGCGAACGGCCGGCGGCCTGACCTTTCAGATCAGCAAGCAGAGCATAGTCTTGAAAGTCGACGCCGAAGGTCGTTTGGCGGGTGAGCTCACCAAGGCCGGGGGTACCGAGGCCGTGACCCTGCGCCGCCGCGCCCCTTAAACCCGCAAGGCCTCGCGTAGAGCTGCCATCGCAACGGACAGTGTTTTCGGGTCGTAAGCCTCCGCCACACCCACGCCCCACACCGGCCCGGGCCAGGCTGCGTCGTCGATCCGCCGTCCCACCATGTGGATATGCAACTGCGGGGTCAGGTTACCCAGCTGACCGACGTTGAGTTTCTCCACCTGTTGACCCAGCGCCTGACCCGCCGCGCGAACCGCTGCGCCGGCCAGAACCACCTCTTCCATCAATATGGCGCGGTCAGCCGCCGACAGATCCTCAAACTCGCGCGCGCCGGCGATCCGGGGGATCAGCACCGCCCACGGCCAGCGCGCATCGGCCTGAATCCGGACGTGGCAAAGCCTCAGGTCACCGACCGTTTCGGAGGTCGCGAGAAAGGTCGGATGAAGCTGGAATTTCACCCCCGTCGCCTGCGGCATTGCAGGCTCGCCGTCAACGGGTTACGCAACGCCCAAACGTCCAACGAGGAGCAGCCCCATGGCCAAGAAACCCATTCGCGTCGCAGTCACCGGCGCCGCCGGAAACATCGGTTACGCCCTGCTGTTCCGCATTGCCTCGGGCGAGATGCTGGGCAAGGACCAGCCGATCATCCTTCAGCTGCTGGAAATCCCCGTCGAGGGTCCGCAGAAGGCGCTGAAGGGTGTGGCCATGGAGCTTGAGGATTGCGCCTTCCCGCTGCTGCAGGACATGATCCTGACCGGCGACGCCGAGGTGGCGTTCAAGGACGTAAACTGGGCGCTGCTGGTGGGCTCCAAGCCCCGTGGCCCCGGCATGGAACGCGCCGACCTGCTGAAGGACAACGGCAAGATTTTCATCGCCCAGGGCCAGGCGATTGACAGGTTTGCCGCCGATGACGCGCGGGTGGCCGTGGTGGGCAACCCCTGCAACACCAACACCATGATCGCCGCTAGCCAGGCGAAGCGCCTGACCGCCGACCGCTTCACCGCCATGGTGCGCCTGGACGAAAACCGCGGTCGCGCCCAACTGGCCAAGAAGGCCGGCGTGTCGATCAACGACGTGTCGGACCTCTACATCTACGGTAACCACAGCCCGACCATGTTCGCCGACTTCACGCACGCCAAAATCGGCGGCAAGGCCGCGGCCTCGGTGATCGGCGATCAGGCCTGGCTTGAGAACGAGTACCTGCCCACGGTGGGCAAACGCGGCGCGGCGATCATCGAAGCGCGCGGCCAGAGCTCGGCTGCCTCGGCGGCCAACGCCCTGATCGACCATGTCCGGGATCTATCCACCGTCGGCGCGATCCACTCGGTCGCAGTGAACAGCGAGGGCCGCTACGGCTTCGCCGAAGGCGTCTGGGCCGGCATGCCGGTCAAGACCACCGCACCCGGCGCGTACGAGGTCATCACCAGCTACGAGATGGACGACTTCGCCAAGTCTAAGATCAAGATCACCAACGACGAGCTGGTCGGCGAGCGCGACACCGTGAAGGACATGCTGGGCTAAGGCGTTTTGTCCTCTCCCTTCCCTCTCCCTATCGTCACGCTACGCGCACGGGGGGGGAGGATTGAACGTCCCCGGTCTAAATCCAGCCACGTTCGCGCAACAGTCCCGCATAAGTGCGGCTGACCGGAACCTCGGCACCGTCCTTGAGCGTCAGGGTCGCCCGTCCGTCACCGCGTTTGGCCTCGGTTATGGCGTCGCGGGCGACCCACCAGGAGCGGTGGACCTGGGCGCCCTCGATGCCCTGCAGTTCGTCGACGGCATCAGCCAGCCTGAGCAGGAACAGGTCCTGCCCCTTGGACGTGTGCAGGCGCAGATAGTGGTCTTCAGCCTCGACAGCCCAGATCTCTGCGCCCCGCAGTTTCAGCGGCAACCTTTCCAGGAATTTGGGCGGCGCGGGGTCTGCGTAGGTCAATGCGGTGCGGCGGGTCTCGACCAGCAGGTTGATCGCGGTCAGGGCCGCCGAGACCAGCAGCACATAGCCGAACAGGAACGGAATGCCGCGAACCGGCATATTTGATCCCAACACGACCCGGGTGGCCGCCCACACCACCAACGTGAAGGGGATCGACATGGCCAGCGCGGCCGCAGCCCCGGTCAGCCACACGTTGTCGCCAAGGCTTCGGGCCCGGCGCGTGATCTGCGTCGTGACAAACGCCCCCCAGCCATATCCCACCGCCATCACCGGCAACCAGTAAGCCAGACGCTTCAACAATGGCGCTTCGCCGGTTCCGAACGCGCTGGACAAGGCCAGGAACACGCCGGCGGCCAGGGTGATCGCCAGACCACGCAGATGATTGGCCGGCGGCGGCGATGTCTGTGGCAATCTTTCAGGCGCGCTCATCAGCGCGTCATCCACGAAGCGTGAACCGCAGCCGGTTGTGGTTCGCGAAACCCGGGCGTCATCCGACGTAACCTCGCTCGCGCTCCAGAATTCACGGCGTCATGTCCAGATCCACCGGGCCGCGAAGAGCCGCCGCCCGCCTGAAATGGAGATAGAGGATGTCGTCAATTTCGCAAACGCCGCGCCGCGCGCCGATGAGCTTCGGCGTGCGCTTCGGCGCATCGATGGCGGTCGTCGTGGTCATCGTCGCGCTTTCGATGGGCAATGTGTCGGGGCCCGTCGCACGACTGGTGGCTCAGGCCGATCCGCATTGGCCGAACATGGCCCTTTTCACAGCGCTATCGCCGGTCATCAAGGTCCACCTGACCACCGCGCTTGCGGCTCTGGTGCTGGGCGGTGTGTTGATGACGGTCCGCAAGGGCCGGACCTTCCACCGGGTCGGGGGCTGGGCCTGGGTGTCGCTGGTGCTGGCGACGGCGGGTTCCACCATCTTCATCCGGGACCTGAATCACGGCAGCTGGTCCTGGCTGCACCTGTTCACCGGCTGGGTCCTGCTGATCACGCCCCTGGCGGTGTTCTGGGCCAAACGCCACGACGTGCGCCGCCATCGGCGCACAATGATGGGCCTGTTCTATGGCGGCTTCGCCATCAATCTGGTCTTCGCCTTTATCCCTGGCCGGACCCTGTGGATGATGTTCTTTGGCTGAAGGCCCATTCCCCTAAGTGAAGGACCGTCGCGGAAGGCCGGTTTTGGGCCCTCACGCGGTTGTCATCGGGTGGTGCGGCGCCTATAAGCCGCGTCACTCGCCGTGCAGGCGAGCACGTCGGCAGCCGACCCCAAGGCCTCATGAACATTCACGAACACCAAGCCAAAGCCGTCCTCGCAGAGTTCGGTGTGGCCGTCCCGCGCGGATTTGCCGCCTTCACCGTCGATGAAGCCGTCGATGCTGCCGCCAAGCTGGGGGGCCCGGTCTTCGTCGTGAAGTCCCAGATTCACGCCGGCGGGCGCGGCAAGGGGCGGTTCGAAGGCCTCGGTCCCGACGCCAAGGGCGGCGTCCGGGTGGTGAAGTCCGCGGAGGACGTCAAGACCAACGCGGCCGAGATGCTGGGCCGGGTGCTGGTGACGCATCAGACCGGTCCCAAGGGCAAGCAGGTCAACCGCCTCTACATCGAAGAGGGCGCGGCGATCGCCAAGGAATTCTACTTGTCGCTGCTGGTGGATCGCGAGACATCCCGCGTCTCCGTGGTGGCGTCCACCGAGGGCGGGATGGACATCGAGGAGGTCGCCCATTCGACCCCTGAAAAGATCATCACCTTCTCCATCGACCCGGCCACCGGCGTCTGGCCGCACCACGCGCGCACCCTGTCCGGCGCGCTGGGGCTGAGCGGCGGACTGGCCAAAGAGGCCGCCGTCCTGCTGGGGCAGCTCTACACGGCGTTCGTCGACAAGGACATGTCGATGCTGGAGATCAACCCGCTGATCGTCACCTCTGATGATCACCTGCGGGTGCTGGACGCCAAGATCAGCTTCGATAGCAATGCCCTCTATCGCCACAAGGACATCGTCGCCCTGCGCGACGAGTCCGAGGAAGACCCCAAGGAGATCGAGGCGTCGAAGTACGACCTCTCCTACATCGCTCTCGACGGCGAGATCGGTTGCATGGTCAACGGCGCAGGTCTGGCGATGGCCACCATGGATATCATCAAGCTCTATGGCGCAGAGCCCGCCAACTTCCTGGACGTCGGCGGCGGTGCGGACGAGGCCAAGGTCACAGCGGCCTTCAAGATCATCATGGCCGACCCCAATGTGAAGGGCATCCTGGTCAACATCTTCGGCGGCATTGCGCGCTGCGATGTGCTGGCCCAGGGCGTGGTTGCGGCGGTGAAGCAGGTGGGCCTGACCGTGCCCTTGGTGGTCCGCCTGGAAGGCACCAACGCCGAGCTCGGCAAGAAGATCATCAACGAGAGCGGCCTGAACGTCATCGCCGCCAACGACCTCTCGGACGGCGCCGAGAAAATCGTCAAAGCCGTGCGGGGCGCTGCCTAACCATGTCCATCCTGATCAACAAAAACACCCGCGTCATTTGCCAGGGCATCACCGGGGCCCAGGGCACGTTCCACTCTGAACAGGCCATCGCCTACGGGACGAAGATGGTCGGAGGGGTCACGCCCGGCAAAGGCGGAACCACCCACATCGGCCTGCCGGTATTCAACTCGGTGGGTGAGGCGGTGCGTGAGGCCGGGGCCGATGCCAGTGTGATCTATGTGCCGCCGGCCTTTGCCGCGGATTCGATCCTGGAAGCCATCGACGCCGAGATCGGCCTGATCATCTGCATCACCGAGGGCATCCCGGTGGCTGACATGGTGCGGGTGAAGCGGTCGCTCAGCGGCTCGAAATCAAGGCTGATCGGGCCAAATTGCCCCGGCGTTTTGACCCCGAATGAGTGCAAAATAGGCATCATGCCGGGGAACATCTTCCGCAAGGGCTCCGTGGGTGTTGTTTCCCGCTCGGGCACCCTTACCTACGAAGCTGTGTTCCAGACCACCCAGGTGGGCCTGGGCCAGACAACGGCCGTCGGCATCGGCGGCGACCCCGTGAAAGGCACCGAGTTCATCGACATGCTCGACATGTTCCTGAAGGACCCGGAGACAGAGTCGATCATCATGATCGGCGAAATCGGGGGTTCTGCCGAAGAAGATGCGGCGGAATTCATCAAGAATTCACCAAACAAGAAGCCAATGGTTGGGTTCATTGCAGGGCGCACTGCTCCCCCCGGGCGACGCATGGGTCACGCAGGCGCGATCATTTCGGGCGGCAAGGGTGGCGCCGAGGACAAGATCGCCGCGATGGAAGCTGCGGGCATCCGCGTCTCTCCCTCGCCGGCGGCCCTAGGAACGACCCTGCTCGAAGTCTTGAAGGGCGCCTAGGCGTCGAGTTTTGATTTAGGGCGGTTGCGCTCGGCTCCTTCTTTCGAAGTCCGTGGCCCCGCCCCGGAAGGCGAACGACATGGCGGACGACGCGGGCCTTATCAACGACGTTCTGGCCGAGACATCTTTTCTCTACGGCGGCAATGCGGCCTTCCTGGAAGACCTCTATGCCCGATGGTCGGCGGACCCAGGCTCGGTCGAGCCCTCATGGCAGGCATTCTTCGCCACCCTGCTTGATGGTGCCGGCGAGGTGAAGCGCGCGGCGGAAAAGCCCGCATGGTCCCGTCCTGCCGTGCCCGGTCCGCGCCCGGACTGGCTGTCGGCGATTGACGGGCTCTGGCCTGCCGTTGAAGCCAAGGTCGGCAAGACCATTGAAACCCGCAAGCCCACGGCCTCGGTAGACGAGGTTCGTGCCGCCACCCTGGACAGCTTGCGCGCCATCATGATGATCCGCGCCTATCGGATGCGTGGCCACCTGAAGGCCAATCTGGATCCACTGGGTCTGGCGACCACGCTGGGCGACGCCTCCGAGCTTGATCCAGCGAGCTATGGCTTCGCCGAGCCGGATTTTGACCGGTCGATTTTTCTCGATTTCGTGCTGGGTCTGGAGACTGCGACGGTTCGCGAAATCCTGGCGATCCTGCGCCGCACCTACTGCGGCAACGTGGGCGTTCAGTACATGCATGTCTCCGATCCCAAGGAGAAGGCCTGGCTGCAGGAGCGGATCGAAGGCCGCGACAAGGAGATCGTCTTCACACCTGAAGGCAAGGTGGCGATTCTCAAGAAGCTGATCGAAACCCAGGGCTTCGAGCAGTTCCTCCACCGCCGGTTCCCCGGCACCAAGCGCTTCGGCCTCGACGGCGGCGAGGCCATGGTCCCGGCGCTGGAGCAGATCATCAAGCGCGGCGGCGCGATGGGCGTCAAAGACATCGTCATCGGCATGCCACACCGGGGGCGCCTGAACGTGCTGGCCGCCGTGATGGGCAAGCCCTACCACGTGATCTTTCATGAGTTTCAAGGCGGCTCGTCCTTGCCCAGCGACGTGCAGGGTTCGGGGGATGTGAAGTACCACCTGGGCGCCTCGTCGGACCGCGAGTTTGACGGGAACGAAGTTCACCTGTCACTGACCGCAAACCCGTCACACCTGGAGATCGTCAACCCGGTGGTGATCGGCAAAGTCCGTGCCAAGCAGGCCTTCACGCTACGTGAGCAGCCGGATGCCGGTCGTGGCCACGCCATGCCGCTGTTGCTGCACGGCGATGCGGCCTTTGCAGGCCAGGGTGTCGTTCCGGAATGCTTCGCCCTGTCAGGTCTGCGCGGATATGGTGTCGGCGGGACCATGCACTTCGTGGTCAACAACCAGATCGGCTTCACCACCAGCCCCAAGAACAGCCGCTCCTCGCCCTATCCGACCGACGTGGCCCTGATGGTCGAGACGCCGATCTTCCACGTCAACGGCGACGACCCGGAAGCCGTGACCTTCGCCGCCAAGGTGGGCACCGAATACCGCCAGCTGTTCGGCAAGGACGTGGTCATCGACATGTTCTGCTATCGCCGGTTTGGTCACAATGAGGGCGATGACCCCACGATGACCCAGCCGCTGATGTACGCCAAGATCAAGGGCCACCCGACGGTCCGCGACCTCTACGCCCAGCGCCTGGTCGGCGAGGGTGTTTGCGGCCAGGCCGATGTCGACGGCTGGATCGGCGAGTTCGACAAATTCCTCGACGCCGAGTTTGATGGCGGCAAAGCCTATGCCGCCGACAAGGCCGACTGGCTGGACGGCAAGTGGTCCGGTTTGAAGCTGCCCGCCGGGGAGGAGCGCCACGCGACAGGCGTGTCCAGGCAAAAGCTGACCGACCTGGGTCGCAAGATGACCGCACTGCCGGAAAACCTGAGCGTCCACAAGACCGTTGAGCGGGTGATCGCCGGTCGCCGCGAGGCCATCGAGACCGGGGTCGGCATCGACTGGGCCACAGGTGAGTCGCTGGCCTTTGCGACCCTGCTGGACCAGGGCTATCCTGTGCGTCTGTCCGGCCAGGATAGCGTGCGCGGCACCTTCAGTCATCGACACTCCGGTCTGGTCGATCAGAAGACCGAGGAAACATATTTTCCGCTGCGGAATCTGGGTCGCGCGCAGGCTCACTTCGAGGTGCTGGACTCGGCGCTGTCGGAAGAGGCGGTGCTGGGTTTTGAGTACGGATTCTCGCTGACCGATCCGGACACCCTGACCATCTGGGAAGCCCAGTTCGGCGACTTCGTGAACGGCGCTCAGGTGGTAATCGATCAGTTCATCTGTTCAGGCGAACGCAAGTGGCTCCGCATGTGCGGCCTGGTGATGCTGCTGCCCCACGGCTACGAGGGCCAGGGTCCTGAACACTCATCCGCCCGGCTTGAACGCTTCCTTCAGCTCTGCGCCGAGGACAACATGCAGGTGGTGAACGTCACCACGCCGGCCAACTATTTCCATGCGCTGCGCCGGCAGCTGCTGCGGGAATACCGCAAACCCCTGATCGTGATGGCACCCAAGAGCCTACTGCGTCACAAACGCGCCGTCTCGACCCTGGCCGACATGACCTCGGGCACCGGCTTCCATCGCGTGATGATCGATGGTGCCGAGGCCGGCTGCGATGTCGGCGGCGTCACGCTCAAGTCCGACACGGAGATCAAGCGCGTCATCGTCTGTTCCGGAAAGGTCTATTTCGATCTGATCGAGCAGCGGGCCAAGAGCGGTCGCCAGGATGTCTACATCCTGCGTCTGGAACAGTTCTATCCGTGGCCGCTGAAGTCCCTGACCAATGAGCTGAAGCGCTTCAAGAACGCCGAGCTGGTTTGGTGTCAGGAAGAGCCCAAGAACATGGGCGGCTGGCAGTTCGTCGACCCCTGGCTGGAACTGAGCCTCGAGCGGATGAGTATCAAGGCCAAGCGCGCCCGTTATGTGGGTCGCCCGGCCTCGGCCTCTACAGCCGCCGGTCTGATGAGCCGGCACCTGAAGGAACTCGAGACGTTCCTTACCGAAGCCTTCGCCTGAACAACATTCCTGCCCAAGTCCGACTGCGATCTCAAGGAGTCTTCCCCCCAATGGCCGACATCATGACCCCCGCCCTGGGCGAGTCCGTCACCGAAGCTACGGTGGCGCGCTGGGCCAAGAAGGCTGGCGATGCGGTCCGCAAGGACGAGATCCTGGTGGAGCTGGAAACTGACAAGGTCAGTCTGGAAGTTGCCTCGCCCTCGGACGGCGTGCTGTCTGAAATCGCGGCGGAAGAAGGCGTTACGGTCGGGCCCGGCGCGCTGTTAGGCAAGATTACCGAAGGCGCCGTCGCGGCCGCGCCAAAGATTGTGGCGGCGCCCAAGGTGGAACCGGCAAAGCCGGCGTCTGTACTCGCGCCGGTGCCTGCGGCCAGGACTGAACCCGTTCTCGCGCCGTCGGCCCAGCGGATCGCGGCAGAAAACAACCTCTCACCCGCCGCGATCCCCGGCACCGGCAAGGACGGCCGGGTGACCAAGGGCGATGCGCTGGCGGCCCTCGAGGCCCGCGCCCAGGCACCTGTGCCAGCCGTTGCGCCAGCCGCGCCGCGTGCGATCCACGAGCGTGAGGAGCGGGTCAAGATGACCCGCCTGCGCCAGACTATCGCGCGCCGGCTCAAAGAAGCCCAGAACGCGGCGGCCATGCTGACCACCTTCAATGAGGTGGACATGAGCGCCGTTATGGCGGTCCGCAGCCAGTACAAGGACGTCTTCGAAAAACGGCACGGCGTGAAGCTGGGCTTCATGAGCTTTTTCGTAAAGGCCGTAGTCCATGCGCTGAAGCAGGTGCCAGAGGTCAATGCCGAGATCGACGGGACCGACCTGATCTTCAAGAACCACTACGACATCTCGGTCGCGGTCGGCACCGAGAAGGGTCTGGTCACACCGGTGGTGCGCGACGCCGATCTGATGAGCCTGGCCGGAGTGGAAAAGGAGATCGGCGCCCTGGGCAAGAAGGCCCGCGATGGTCAGCTGGCCCTGGAGGACCTGCAGGGGGGCACCTTCACGATCTCGAACGGCGGGGTCTATGGCTCGCTGATGTCGACGCCGATCCTGAACGCACCGCAGTCGGGCATCCTTGGCATGCACAAGATTCAGGACCGGGCCATGGTGGTCGGCGGCCAGGTCGTGATCCGGCCGATGATGTATCTGGCGCTCA
>CAMCXF010000043.1 GCA_945883235.1 Phenylobacterium deserti
TCGTCGCCCTTGTCGCCGGAAACGAAATCGGCACCGGCGCCGCCGCTCACGACATCGTTGTCCTGCCCGCCTCGGATCGTGTCGTTGCCGTCACTACCATGGCAGGTGTCGGATCCAAGGTTGCCGTAGACCAGGTCATTGCCAGCATCGCCGTACAGCAAGTCGCTGTCTCTGCCGCCCACCACCCAGTCATCACCAGGTCCGCCGCTGGCTGTGTCATTTCCCTGGTTGCCCTGGAAGTTGTCGAAGCTTGCCCCGCCGGCCAGACTGTCGGAGCCCTGACCGCCGGAAACCATGCCGCTGACCGAGCCGAACCGGCCGTCGTAGGTGTCGTTTTCCGAGCCGAGGTCGATAGCGCCTTTCACGATTCCTCCATTGATGAAGGTGTCAGCGCCCTCATTCAGGATCGATTCGCCGTTTATGGTGCCGTAGTTCTCAACGAGATCTCCTTTAGTATTTCCAGGACCATTCTTATTATCTAAGCTTGAAATTGCCAGCTTTCCTGCAATTATTCCATAATTTATGATAGTGTTAGCCTCATATGGGCCAAGCTCTATTGCTGCGGTATATACTCCGCCATTTGGACTACCCGCCTCTATAGTCCTGTAGTTGACGACTTCTCCGTGACCATTTGGAAATTTTATCCCCCAGGCTCCTGTATATTCATCGATATTGAGTGCAGTGACCTGGATAAGACCATGATTGATGACCAGTCCCCCGTTCGCGGCGTAAACTGCGTCGGCTTGTCCCCTTGCGCCGACGATGATCTTTCCGGTGTCAGCGTTTGTCAGAGTCCATGGCACGCCATTATGGGCCAAATCCCATGATGTGATTGCACTTGCAAAAGCATCTCCATGAACCTCGATGATTCCCCTGTTCATGATATCCGGAGACCAGGACGTCGCCCATATTCCGCGGGCAGTACCCGAGTAAAATGGAATATCTACGGAGGATTCCACATATATTCGTCCGTCATTTACGATTACATTTTCTGACCAGAATGACGATGTTCCTACATACAGTGCGACAACGCTATTTATAGTTGCGGCTTTTACTTCAATATTACCTTGATTTCGGAAGGTCGGATCAGGCTGCCCTTGCTGCGGATCCAGGTAGAGAGCGGCATGGATGCCTGCCTTCGGTGGACTTTCCCGAAGGACGATAATCTCATTCGGTCCGACGACGAAGGGCCCGGTAATACTGTTGCTATCCAAGGGGAACGTCCCGTGCTGCGCGGGTGCCGGGGGTGCCGGTAGGGCCGCGCTTCCCCGGATGTTGTCCGCGGAGATGTCAGTGAGTCTGGCCCCGGTGAGCAACACCGCCAGGGCGAACCGGGGGTCGAACACGACTACGTCCGAACCGATCTGCGCGGCTACGTAGATCGCCCCGCCCCGCGCCGCGGCCATGGCTCGAGCGTAGGCGTCGTCGTAGCTGGTAGCATTCAATTCCACATAGTTGGCCACCGTGGCCGCAACATCGGGGAATCTGAGGACGTCGCCGCTGTGCCAATCGGTAATGCGGTCGAGCCTTTCGAGGTGTCCGCTCAGCGCGCCGGCGGCGGGCGAATGGCCAGGCGATCCGAGGTCGAACACATTGGCGCCGGAGCCGCCGCTCAGAGTGTCAGGCGCGCCGCCGAGACCAGCGGCGCTCAAGGTATCGTCGCCGGCACCTCCAAAAAGCGTGTTGGAGCCGGTTCCGCCCACGATCCGATCATTGAACGGCGAGCCCTCGACGTTCTCGACGTTTCGTATCGTATCGCGGCCCTCGCTGGCGCTGGTCTGCTGAGCAGTCGCGATCCTGAGGTCGACTGTGACGCCGCTGGCGGCATTGGCGAACCTGACGGTGTCGCCACCTTCACCCCCTTCGAGGAGATCGTTTCCCTGGCCTCCCGTCAGGGTGTCATTCCCGTCCTCGCCGAACAGCACATTGTCGCCGGCGCCGCCGACCAAGACGTCATGGCCGGCCCTGCCGCTCAGCGTGTCGTTTCCGGCGGCCGCCGTGAGTGTGTTCGGGCCACTGTCGCCGATCGACTGAGATCCCGAGGGTCCCGTTGATCCCCCGCCGCCGATAAACGTGCCGTCGGAGAACGCTGAGAGATCGGAGCCTGGGAAGACCAGCGAGTCGCCGATCGTGCGGTTGTTCTGGCTGTCGACGAAGACAGCGACATTTGAACCATTTGCGCCATAGGCCTCGACCACGATCTGAAAGCCCGCCGCCAACTTGGCCGCGGCATCGGCATGCGCATCGGCGAAACCGAAGTTAAAATTCACCGCGGCCGTGATCCGGTAGGCGACCGGCAGCGTGCTGAAGACTATGCGGTCGCCGGAGGACCAGTCGGTGATCGTCGCGCCGTTCGTGTAACCGGGCGCGAACACAAAAGTGTCAGCGCCGGAACCACCCGTTAGCCTGCCACCCGGGCCTCCCGCGACAATCGTGTCGTTGCCTGAGCCGCCGACGATGGTGTCGCCGGAGCCTGGGCCGACCAGATAGTCGGGTCCGTCTGTACCCGTGATCGTCGGCATGCTGACGCCCCCTACTGCCTACTATAGGAAAGCTAGGCCTTCCCTGTGCGTTGAGGCAACCCCAGGTGGAAACGGAGTTCAGCCCCTACCGGGTGAACTTGTGGAACTTGATCCGGTGCGGGATCAAACTATCCGCCCCCAGCCTGCGCTTCTTGTCTTCCTCATAGGCTTCAAAGTTGCCTTCGAACCACTCGATGTGGCTGTCGCCTTCGAAGGCCAGGATGTGGGTGCAGAGGCGGTCCAGGAACCAGCGGTCGTGGCTGATCACCACCGCGCAGCCCGCAAATTCCTCCAACGCCTCTTCGAGGTTCTGCAGGGTCTCGATGTCCAGGTCGTTGGTGGGCTCATCGAGCAGGATAACGTTGCCGCCCTCGGTCAGGGTCTTGGCCAGGTGAACGCGGTTTCGCTCCCCGCCCGAGAGTTGGCCGACCTTCTTCTGCTGATCGCCACCGCGGAAATTGAACGAGCCGACGTAGGAGCGGGTGTTAATCTCGCGCTTGCCGACGGCCAGGATATCCAGCCCCTGAGAGACTTCCTGCCACACCGTCTTGGAGGGATCCAGCGCATCGCGGCTCTGGTCGACATAGGCCAGCTTGACGGTCTCGCCGACCCGGAAGGTGCCGCCGTCGGGCTGTTCCTGACCGGTGATGATCTTGAACAGGGTCGACTTGCCGGCGCCGTTGGGGCCGATTACGCCGACGATGCCGTTGGGTGGCAGGCTGAAGCTCAGGTCCTCGAACAAGACCTTGTCGCCATAGGACTTCGACAGCCCCTTGGCCTCCAGCACCAGGTTACCCAAGCGTGGGCCCGGCGGGATCTGGATGGTGGCGGTGGTCTGGGCCTCGCGAGTGTTCTCCTGTTCGCGGACCATGTCCTCATAGGCCGCCAGTCGGGCCTTGGACTTGGCCTGACGGGCCTTGGCGCCACTGCGCACCCATTCCAGTTCGCGGGTCATGGCGCGCTGGCGAGCGGTGCTTTCGGACTGTTCCTGGATGACGCGCTTGGTCTTTTGCTCCAGCCAGCCGGAGTAGTTGCCCTCGTAGGGGATGCCCTTGCCGCGATCGAGTTCCAGCGTCCACTTGGTCACCTGATCCAGGAAGTAGCGGTCGTGGGTAACCAGGATCACGCAGCCCGGGAAGGCCTCCAGGTGATGCTGCAGCCAGGCGACGCTTTCGGCGTCCAGGTGGTTGGTGGGCTCGTCCAGCAACAGCATGTCGGGTTTGCTCAGCAGCAGGCGGGCCAGCGCGATGCGGCGCTTTTCACCCCCCGACAGCTTGTCGACCTTCCAGTCGTTGGGCGGACACCGCAGGGCATCCGTGGCCATCTCGATCTTGGAATCGATGTCCCAGAGGTCGCCCGCGTCGATCTTCTCCTGAAGGGCGGTCATCTCCTCCATGAGCTCGTCGGTGTAGTTGTCGCCCAGCTCGACGGCGATGGCGTTGTAGCGGTCGAAGATCTTCTTCTCTTCGCACCAGCTGATGACGTTGCCCCAGACGTCGAGGCTTTCGTCCAGGTGCGGCTCCTGCTCCAGATAGCCCATCTTGACGCCGTCGGCCGCCTTGGCCTCGCCGCCGAATTCCTTGTCCACGCCGGCGATGATCTTCAGCAGCGTCGACTTGCCTGAGCCGTTGACGCCCACCACGCCGATCTTGGCGTCGGAGTAGAACGACAGCCAGATGTTCTCGAACACCTTCTTGCCGCCGGGATAGGCCTTGGTCAGGCCCTGCATCTGAAAAATGTATTGCTGCGCCATGGGGCGTCGGGGCTCGCTGGTCAGTGTGCGGGGAAAGTCGACGTGCAGATAGCGGGGGGCGGCCTCCGGCGCAACGCACGCTCACAAAGAACTCGCCGCCCGCCGCGTTCAGCCCTCGGCGTCGATCTCGGCAAAGGTCTTGCCCCGCGTCTCGCGCGCCAAAAGCGCCGCAGTCCCCGTGATCACCGAGGCGACCGACACATAGATCGCCACCGCAGTCGCTGAATCCGTCGCCCGCAGCAGAGCGACCGCGATGATGGGTGCCAACGACCCGGCGAAGATCGAGGTCACCTGATAGGCCAGCGAGACCCCGGAATAGCGGATTCGCGTGGGGAACATCTCGGCCAGGAACGCGGCTTGCGGGCCGTACATGGCGGCATGGAAGATCAGCGCACCCACCGCGCCCGCCGCCATCAACGCGAACTGGCCTGTGTCCAGCAACTGGAAGAATACGAAGGCCCAGAGCGCCATTCCGAAGGCACCGAACGCATAAACCGGCCGGCGTCCGACCCGGTCAGATAGCCTGCCGAACAACGGGATCATCACCACATGCACCGCAGAGGCGATGAGGATGATGTTCAGCGCAACTCCTCTGCTCAGGCCCACCGCCTGGGTCACATAGGTGATCGAGAAGACAGTTATGATGTAGTAGCTGATATTCTCGGCGAATTTCAGCCCGGCCCCTATGAGCAGCTGTTTGGGACGCGTGCGGATCGCCTCCAGTGCCGGTGCCTTTTCGACGGCTGAGGCCTCTTTCGCTACCGCCTGAAACGTCGGGCTCTCCTCCACGGTGGCGCGCACCCAGTAGCCGACCCCGATCAGCACCGCCGACAGCAGGAAGGGCACGCGCCAGCCCCAGGCCAGAAAGTCGGCCTCGGTCTGAAGTCCCGCCATCAATGCCAGAATGCCGGACGCCAGCAGGCTGCCCGCTGCCACACCGGCCTGCGGGAAGCTGGCCCAGAAGCCACGCCGCGCGGCGTCACCGTGTTCGGCCACGATCAGGACCGCGCCGCCCCACTCGCCGCCGACCGCAAACCCCTGAACGATACGCAGCACGACCAGCAGGATCGGGGCCAATACCCCCACCTGCCCGTGGGTCGGCAGACAGCCGATCAGCACCGTCGCGACACCCATGATAATCAGGCTCAGCATCAACAGCTTCTTGCGCCCGATCCGGTCGCCGAAATGGCCGAACACCACGCCCCCCAGCGGTCGGGCCACAAAACCCACCGCATAGGTCGCAAACGCCAGCATGGTGCCCACCAGCGGCTCGGACTCCGGAAAGAACAGCTTGTTGAACACCAGCGCCGCAGCGGTGCCGTAGAGGAAGAAATCGTACCACTCGATGGTGGTGCCAATCATACTGGCGGCCACCACCTTGCGCAGGATGGCGGGCGATGTGACGGCGGTCTCGGGCGCGGGCGCGCTCATCGTCCAACCAAACGCAAAATCTGCATGTGTCCTCCCCCCCGATCTCGTCGAAGGACCGGTGCTGCGCGACTATCCCGGGCCGGGCGACATACGGCAAGAGCGCCCACCGACAATCTGTGGATGGTTGCGGCTTGCGGTCGCACCAAACCCTTGGTGGGGTTGACGTTAAGGATTGCCACGCCATCTTGCACATTCCTGAAGACGGCCCCGGAGGCTCAATGCCCAACCTCGTCCGCCGAAGAGACTTGCTGAAATTCGGGGCCGCCGCCGGCCTGAGCGCCATCGCTGCGCCCGCCTGGGCTCAGAATTTTGACATCTGGGAACCCCGCTGGGCGGTGCTGGACAACCTGCACACCGGCGAGCGGTTCAGCTCGGTCTACTACGCTAATGGCAGCTACCTGCCGGATGCCCTGGCCGAGGCTACGCGTGTGATGCGCGACTGGCGCACCGGTGACGAGCACTTCATCGACCCCACGCTGTTCGACGCCCTGCATGCTGTCGGCGGCAAGCTCGAGACAAGAAAACCGTTCCAGATCATCTCCGGATATCGATCTCCCAAGACCAACGCGATGTTGCATCGGCGCAGCAATGGCGTGGCCGAACATAGCCAACACACCGTGGGCAAGGCCATTGATCTGCGGATCGAGGGCATCGAACTCTCGAACCTGCGCGCTGCGGCCACGGCGATCAGTGCCGGAGGCGTTGGCTATTATCCGGTATCCAACTTCGTTCACGTCGACACAGGCCGTGTGCGCCAATGGCGAGGGGCGTGATCCGGGCCTAGTTGGTCGGCGGGGTCTCTTCGGGCTCAACCGTTGTCATGCCGGTTGCGGCGGCGTCTTCCTGAATCTGGATTTCGTCGGGGGTCGGGACCGGCTTGGCTTCAACAGGCGGCGGAGGGGGCGGGGCGACGACCGGGGTCTCGACCGGCTCATCAACCACCACTGCGGGCGACGTCGGCGGCGCGTCGTCAAACTTCATATTTCGGCTGACCGCGAGTGCCAGCAGCACGGCGGCACAGGCACCTGCAATCCAGAGTACAGTCTTCAGCATACAGGCCCCCTACGCCGTGGCATGTGACGGCTTTGCCGGCGCGGCCAGCACACCCACGCGCTGCAACAACTCCCGATCCCAATCGTAGGGGTCGCTGCGGAAATGCATCTGGCCGTCGGCACCAGGGAATGTTGTCCAATAGAGGACGTAAACCGGCACCTGGACACTCAGGCGCGCGCGGACCGTCTTGTCGCCCAGAAGCTGGGTGTCGATGGCCGCGGGCGTCCAGGTCACGTCGCCTTCCAGCAGGGCCTCAGCCAGGGCCCGGGGCTTTTCAAGGCGTACACAGCCATGGCTGTCCTGGCGAGCAAACTGTCCGAAGCCGCCCTTGGACGGCGTGTCATGTAGATAGACGGCGAAGGGGTTGTCGAAGTCGAATTTGAACCTGCCGAGCGCGCTCTGGTCGCCAGAGGCCTGTTGCAGGCGCGGCTGGCCACCGGCGACGGGAATGATCCGATAGCCATGGCTGGCAAAATAACCCGGATTGGCTCTCTGTTTGGGCCACAGTTCCTTCTGGGCGATGCCGGATGGCACATTCCACGGAGGATTGATCACCACGCTGTGGATCGATGAGACCAGCATCGGGGTCTCGTTGCCCGGGCGGCCCGAAACCGCCTTCATCGACATCACCGGCTGGTTGTCGCGGAAGAGGGTCACGACGGCAGCGCCGGAATTTACCTGCACACGCGTCGCCGGCATCACCGACGGCAACCAGCGCCAGCGTTCCATATTGGCCACGATCTGCAGCACACGCTGGCCGACGGGCTGGTTCAGGTGGCTGAGCAACTCGCGGCCAACCACACCGTCTGGCCGCAATCCGAAGCGTCGCTGGGCGCGCTGGACGGCTTTCTGCAACGGCTTGTCGAAAACTGCCGCGCCGGTGGCGGGGACCTGGGCATCCTCAACCGCCAACCGCGCCCGAAGCGCCGGGACGCGCGGGTCGGTCGACGCAAGGCCCATAGGCTTGCCAGTTGGCATCACCTTCCAGCCACCGGCTGCAGAGATTTCCCGATAACGGGCCAGTCCGCGCTTCAGGGTAGCGTAGCCGGAGTATCGTGGCGGCAGGCTGTCCAGCCACGCCTGCAACCGGCCCTCGGCCAGCGCCCGCACCAGATCCGGCGCCGGATCATAGGCCGCGGGACGCACCGCCCAATCGTCTGGAAAGTCCGCAGCTTCCATTCGTCCGTTGCGAACATCGTGAGCATAGCGCAGCAGGCCATCGACCAGAGCTGTCTGCTGCGCTGTCGTCAGCTCGCCTGAGGCCGCAATCCCTTCCGGGACATAGGTTCTGGCCTGCAAACCCTGCAGATCGGCGGACTGCATCACCTTGAGCGCGGTTTGCGCCTGAGCGACCGTCAGCGGCGGAATTTCGACCGGCGGCGGGGGCGGTGGCGGAACCACAGCAACAGGTGCAGAGGGAATGGCCGCAACAGACGGTGCCTGCACAGACTGTGCCGTGGCCAGAGACCCAAACGCCATAGGCATCGCGGCGGCAAAAGCCAGGCAACGCCCGACGCGTCCGCCCCGCAAACCCCGCCCGCCCATGACTTTACCCGGCCCTCTTGGCTGAACGTTCGGCCGCGCCGGACGTCAGATTGAAAGACTACCCGCACCGCCGATTCGCGGATGCCAGAATATCTGGGCTCGCGGACGGCCCGTGTCGATACAACCACACTCTGAAGCAGGCAGAGCGTCACATTCCCGCAACAGCTTTACTGTCACACAGGCGGGTAAACGTGCCGCCGTCCGGAAGGATCCATAACCTCGCCGTCGGACACGTAAGAGGGCCCCAACGGGGCCTTGCCGTGCCCCCCGGGGATGTCGAGGATATAGGTCGGCTGGCATAGACCCGACACGCGGCCGTTCAGGTCTCGCATCAGCGCCTGACCCTCGGCGATGGTGTTGCGAAAGTGCCGGGTGCCGGGCGCCAGGTCCGGGTGATGCAGATAGTAGGGCTTGATCCTGAGCTCCACGAACCGGCGCATCAGCGCCTCCAGCGTTGCCGGATTGTCGTTGACGCCCTTCAGCAGAACCGTCTGGCTGACCATCGGCATACCGGCATCCAGGATCCGGTCGCAGGCAGCCTTGGCTGCTGGCGTCAGTTCGTCCGGGTGATTGGCGTGCAGTCCGACCCAGGTGGTCTTGCCCGACGACTTCAGCGCGGCGACCAGGTCTTCGGTGATCCGTTCCGGGTCGACCGCCGGCACGCGGGTGTGGAAACGCACGATCTTCACATGCCCGATCGCGGCCAGTCGTCGGCCCAGATCGCGCAAACGTCGGGGTGAAAGGATCAACGGGTCGCCGCCGGTGACGATCACCTCCCAGATCTCCGGGTGCCCGGCGATGTAAGCCATGGCGACGTCCAGCGCCTCGGGGGACAGCGGCCGGATGCCGTCCGGCCCAACCATCTCGCGTCGGAAACAGAACCGGCAGTAGACCGCGCAGGCGTGGTTGGCCTTCAGCAGCACGCGATCGGGATAGCGATGAACAATCCCCTCAACCGGACTGTGCGCGTCGTCGCCGATGGGGTCGGCGCGCTCGTCCGGTGTCTGAATCAACTCGTCGCTGGTGGGCACGAACTGGCGGCGCATCGGACCATCGCCCGGTTCGATCAAGGTCGTCATGGCCGGTGTGATCGCCACAGCGTAGCGCGACGCGACTTCGGCCAGCTCCGGCGATCGGGCGACATCGACCACGCCGACAGTGGCCAGGTCCTCGACGGTCCTTAGGGTGCGGTTGGTCATGCGGCTGCGCATATGGTCGCTCACGCCACCGGCGTCCAGAGCACCTGGTCGATGCGGCTGGCACCGGTAGCCAGCATCACCAGACGATCGAACCCCATAGCGCCGCCACTGGCCGGCGGCATGATCGCCAGCGCGGCCAGGAAATCTTCGTCGAGTGGATAGCGTTCGCCGTAGAGCCGGGACTTCTCCGCCATTTCGATCTCAAAGCGCCGACGTTGTTCGACAGGATCCGTCAGCTCGCCAAAACAGTTGGCCAGTTCGACGCCGCAGGCATAGAGCTCGAACCGTTCCGCCACACGCGGATCCCCCGGCTTGGGGCGCGCCAGCGCGGCTTCCGATATCGGATACTCGCACAGGATCGTCGCCCGGCCATGGCCGAGGTTGGGCTCGATTTTCTCCACAATGATCCTGCTGAAAACATCGGCCCAGGTGTCATCCTGCGCGGTTCGAATGCCCCGTGAATGCGCCTGCCCCGCCAGATCGTCAGCAAACAGATCAACTCCGGCATAGCGATCAAACGCCTCGGTCACCGTTAGACGCTCCGGGTCTGCAAACGGGTCAGCCTCTCGCCCGCGAAACGTCAGCATCCGGGCTCCGGCGGCCTCGGCGGCCACCGCCAGCAGGGTGGCGCAATCGTCCATCAGCCCCTCATACGCGGCACCTGCACGATACCACTCCAGCATCGTGAATTCGGGGTGGTGCAGCGGACCCCGCTCACGGTTGCGCCACACCTTGGCCAGGGTGAAAATCTCGCGCTCACCCGACGTCAGCAGTTTCTTGCAAGCGAACTCCGGCGAGGTGTGCAGATACATCGCCCGCCCCTCACCCGTCGCGGTCACGGCTTCTGTGGCGAAGGCATGCAGATGCGCCTCGTTGCCGGGAGAGACCTGAAGCGCCGCAGTTTCCACCTCGGTGAACCCGCGCCCCTCGAACCAGCCTCGCACCGCGCGGATGATCCGACCTCGGCTCGCCAGGAACGGCGCGCGGTCGGCCCGCCTGTCCGGCGACCACCAGGGACTTTCTTCAGGGTCAGGAAATGGCACGATCTGGCTGGGGGCTGGCGATTTCGGTTCCAGTCGCTATAGGGGCGCCACGAGAATTTCATCAACGGAATCGCGCGACCCTGTCCGCCGGCTCCGCCACAGTCGCTGAGGACCCATGGTCAAAGTCATCGCAAGCTCGCTACGGAAGGGTTCTGTCGTCGATATGGACGGCAAACTCTATGTGGTTCTGACCGCCGAAAACATCCATCCCGGCAAGGGCACGCCGGTCACCCAATTGAGCATGCGACGCATTTCTGACGGCGTGAAGGTGTCGGAGCGGTGGCGGACCACCGAACAGGTCGAGCGCGCGTTCGTCGACGACCGCAACTACACGTTCCTTTACAGCGACGGCGAAGGCTTCCACTTCATGAACCCGGAAAACTACGACCAGGTCGTGGTGACCCCGGAGATCGTCGGCGATGCCGCGCCATGGCTGGTAGACGGCATGACGGTGATGCTGTCGACCCACGATGAGGTTCCGATCGCCCTGGAGTTGCCGCGCCTGGTGACGGTGGAAATCGTCGATACCGAGCCTGCGGTGAAAAACCAGACCGCCTCGTCCTCCTACAAGCCGGCGATCCTGGCCAATGGCGCGCGCATCATGGTGCCGCCCTATATCGCCGCCGGTACGCGCGTGGTGATCCTCACCGAGGACGGTTCGTACCAGGAACGTGCCAAGGATTGAGCGCGATCCCGAAGCGCCTAACTCTTCTGTGATCGCTATCAGAGGTTCTGGGCTAGTGCGGCGGTAGCCATAGTCCTACCAACTCCGGAATGGACCCGAATTTCTGGCTTTTCGCGGCGGTTGGCTTCGTCGCCCAATTGGTCGATGGTGCCCTGGGCATGGCCTTTGGCGTGATCTCGACCTCGGTATTGCTCAGCCTTGGCGTCAGTCCGGCCAATGCATCCGCAGTGGTTCACGGTGCAAAGGTTTTCACCGGCGCGGCATCCGGCGCTTCTCACATTTTCTATAAGAACGTCGACTGGCGATTGCTGGCGTTGTTGGCCGGCGGTGGCGTTCTGGGCGGGACGCTGGGCGCTTATGTGCTGACCTCCGTGCCCGGCGAGGCCGTGAAGCCCTATGTCGTCGGCTGGCTGGGTCTGATGGGCCTGATCATCCTCTATCGCGCCTGGCGTCAGACCCGGCCCAAGGTGTTTTCCTGGCGTTCACCCTTTCCACTCGGACTGGTGGGCGGGTTCTTTGACGCCATCGGCGGCGGTGGCTGGGGTCCTGTGGTGACCAGCTCATTGATGGGCATCGGTGCCGACCCACGCAAGGCAATCGGCACAACCAACACAGCAGAGATGTTCGTCGCAATCGCCACGTCTGCCGCCTTCCTGGTCGCCTTGCTGACCGGACACTGGGACACTGAAGGATTGTCCGGCCTGGCCTGGCAACTGGGCGGGTTGATTGCCGGCGGCGTAGTCGCAGCCCCTCTGGCCGGCTGGATGACCAAAGTCCTGCCGCTGCGGATGCTGACCTGGTTCGTCGGGGTTCTGGTCGTCGGCCTGGCGATCTGGCAGGGTGTGGGCCTGTTCTAGGGACGCTGGCGCAAGATCAAGCGTGGCTCTAGATAGTTGCTTGTGAACAGCAGCTTGTCTTCCTTAACCCCGCGCCGGGTCATCGGGCTTTTCGCTTTTGCGATGGCGATAGTTCTGGCAGCACAGGGGGTCGCAGCGCCGCGCCCGACCCTGGCTGAGCCTTCCCTTTCACCAGACAGCGCGGAGATCGCCTTCGTCTCCGGCGGTGATATCTGGACCGCGCCGGCCAATGGAGGCACCGCCAACCTCCTGATCACAGATCCGGCGACCGAGGGCCGGCCGTTGTTCTCGCCCGATGGTCGGGAACTTGCGTTCACCTCGACCCGCAACGGGGCATCCAACATCTACGTCATGGCGTTGGCGACCGGTCAGATCAGACGGCTAACGTTTTCGGATTCCGCTGAGCGGCTGGACGGCTGGTCGCGGGACGGCAAGTGGATCTACCTGTCCTCGGCCGCCAACGATATTGCTTCGCAGAACGACATTTTCCGGGTCGCCTCAGACGGCGGGACACCCCTGGAGATCAGTCGTGAGCGCTACCTTAATGAATTCCACGCAGCACCCTCGCCAGACGGCCTGACCATCGCCCTGATGGCGAAGGGGCGGTCGAGCAGCGACTGGTGGCGCAACGGCCACGCCCACATCGACCAGGCCGAGCTCTGGCTGAAGTCTGTCTCGGAGACGGGCCCCTATCGCCGGCTACTGGAGGCCTCGTCCAAGCGGCTCTGGCCGATGTGGAGCGCAGATGGCGCATCACTTTACTTCCTGAGCGATGAGGGCGGCACGGAGAACATCTGGCGCATGGATGTCGAGGCGGGCTCCCGCCCGCAGGTGGTTACCCGGTTCACCGACGGCCGGGTGCTGTTCCCGTCAATCGCCTACGATGGGCGCGCCATCGTCTTCGAGCGCGAGTTCGAGATCTGGAAACTGGAGACAGCAACCGGCAGCGTGGCCCGGGTGCCGATAACTTTGCGCGGCGCGCCTGCAAGCGCCGGAGAGCGCCGCGTCAGCGAGACCAGCTTCCAGTCCATGGCGCTCTCGCCGGATGGCAAGAAGTTGGCCCTGATCGCCCGCGGAGAGGTCTTCGCGGCATCGACCAAGGATGCCGGAACTGCGCAACGTCTCACCGAGACGCCCGGGGCCGAGAGCAGTCCAAACTGGTCACCGGACAGCCGCCGACTGGCCTACATCTCGGAGCGCGGCCTGACCCGCCAGGTCGTGGAGTACGACTTCGTCACTCAGACGGAGCGCGCGCTGACGAGTGCCACTGGCGATGTCTGGTCACCCGCCTATTCGCCGGACGGCAAGTCACTGGCCTACGTCAGCGGGCAGGATGAGCTGCGCGTCGTTGCGATCGGTGACGGTGGAAGCCCCGGCGGCGGAACGCTGGTGTTCAGGGGCGCGCTGGGACGTCAAAACGGTGCGCGCCCGACCTGGTCACCCGATTCCCGTTGGCTGGCGTTCATGGTCACGGATCGTCGCGCGTTTCGTAACATCTGGGTCGCGCCCGTTGCCGGCGGCGAGGCTCGCCAGGTCAGCTTTCTGGGTAACGGCACCACCAGCGACGCCATCGCCTGGTCGCCTGACGGCAAATACCTGCTGTTCGACACGGCGCAGCGGAATGAGGACAGCCGGATCGTCCGCATCGACCTGTTGCTCAATACGCCGAAATACCGGGAGGATGCCTTCCGGGAGTTGTTCCGCATCACCCCCGGAGTACGGACAAGCCGCCAGACCGAAACCGCGCCGACGCCTGCTCCCGCCGCTGCCGCGCCGTCTTCGACAGACAAACCTACCGGCGCACCGGCACGGATCGAGCCCGTAAGCATCGTCTTCGACGGGCTTCGGGAGCGCACAACCGTTATTCCCCTCGGGGTCTCGGCGGATACGCCGGCTATCAGTCCCGATGGCAAGACCCTCGTCTACACAGCCAACCGCAACCTCTTCGCCTATGACCTGGATGACCTGACGCGGGACACGGCGGCACCCGAGCAACTTGTCGGCGGTCGTCGGGCAAAGAGCGACTACGCGTTCGATCCCGACTCGAAACAACTCTACTTCCTCGATGGCGGACGCGTTAGCATCACGGCCATCGAGAGCCCCCGGCCCAGAGCGCTTGAGATCAACGGCGAGATGGTCATCCGCTTCGACGCGGAGCGGCAGGTGGTCTTTGATCAGGCCTGGTCAACGCTCAACCGCAGCTTCTATGACCCCGCCTTCCACGGACAGGACTGGGCAGCGTTGCGCGCCCGGTTCGAGCCCTTTGCCCAAGGCGCGGGAACGCCGGACGAACTGCGGCGTGTCATCAACCTCATGGTGGGCGAACTTGATGCCTCTCACTTGGGCGTAAGCCGTCCCGCCGAGGGTTTCGGATCGGTACCCTCACCACGCATAGGCGACCTGGGGCTCCGCTTTGATCGGACAGCACAGGACGCAGGCCGGGGTCTGGTCATCCGGGAGGTGATCGCACTTGGGCCTGCCGACATCGAGGGCGCGATCAAGATCGGCGACACACTGCTGGCCGTCGAGGGACGCAGCGTCGGCGCAGGCGTTAACCTGGGCGGCCTGCTGCTCGACCGGATTGGCAAGCGTACCACCCTGACGATGGCAACTGCGGGTGGCGCACGTCGCGTCGCCGTCGTCCGCCCGATCTCCGCCAGCACGGCGTCAGGCCTGCTCTATCGCCAGTGGGTGCGAGATCGCCGGACCTATGTGGAAAGCGCCAGTGGTGGCCGGCTGGGCTACGTCCACATCCCGGACATGGGCACGAACAGCCTGAGCCAGCTCGCGATCGACCTCGACGCCCAGAACCAGGGTCGCGAGGGCGTGGTGATCGATGTGCGCAACAACTTCGGCGGCTTTCTCAACGGCCATATGCTGGACGTGTTCAGCCGCAGGAACTTCATGACCATGACACCGAGCGGCCTGTTCGGCGTTCCCGGCCGCCAGAACCTGGGCCAGCGCGCACTGGGCCTGCCCACCGTGCTGGTCGCCAACGAATCCACACTGTCCGATGCCGAGATTTTCGCAGAGGGCTACCGCGCATTGGGCCTCGGCAAGATCGTGGGCGTCCCGACCGCCGGTTGGCTCATCTATACCAGCCAGACCGCGCTGATAGACGGTTCGATCTTCCGCGTGCCGTTCATCCGTATCGACGGCGCAGACGGCAAAAACATGGAACGCAATCCGCGTCCGGTCGACCTGACCGTCGAACGGCAGCTCGGCGAGACGCTTGCAGGCAAGGACACCCAGCTGGATGCGGCAGTCGCCGAACTGCTGAAGGGATTGCCGGCGAGGCGTTAGCGTACCCCGGTTCAGCTCACATCCATTTTCCTGCTCGTCATGGCCGGGCTCTTGTCCCGGCCATCAATAGACGCAGGCGTCCACGTAGAACCCTTGGCGGTCCCCCATCGAACCCGGTGAGATCGGTGCTTATGGGTGGCCGGGACAAGAGCCCGGCCATGACGTTCAAGTATTTGGGAATAGGACCTTGGCAGGGCCTCTAGAAACTCGATCAGCTCGTTAAGCCGCCACAGGCTGTCCACCCAGTAGTTTGAGCGTGCGATAGTGTGACCCGATGGCCTGACGGAACGTCGCGTGCTCGTTGTAGGCAAAGCCGTGGTCGCGGGCTGCGGCGCGGACAATGCGACTGAGCGCTGGGTAATGAACACTGCAGATCCTCGGGAAAAGGTGGTGCTCGATCTGGAAATTCAGCCCGCCCACAAACCAGTTCAGCGCCTGATTTTCACGGGCGAAGTTGGAGGTAGTCTCCATCTGGCGGACCATCCACTCGGCGCTGCCGCCGCTTTCGCGTTCGGTATGGTGATCGGTTTCCTCGACCACGTGGGCCAGTTGGAACACGACGCCCAGGATCGTTCCAGCCATGAGATGCATGGTCAGCCAGCCGATCAGGAACTGCCACCAGGTCACGTCCAGCACCATCAGCGGCACGACGATGGACCAAATATAGCAGAGCGCCTTTGACCCGATCATGGCGGCCCATTCCCCGGGCTTGTGCGTCATGTTGCGATAGGGACCGAGGTCGCGCTGGACGAAGTATTTGTAGTCCTTGGCCAGCACCCAGAACAGCGTCGACAGCGAATAGGCGAAGAAGGCGTAGAGGTGCTGGAACCGGTGGATCGGCTTCCACTCACTATGCGGCGACAGCCGCAGCAGTGGCGAGACCGTCAGGTCCTCATCCAGCCCGTGAATATTGGTGTGGGTGTGATGGATCGCGTTGTGGGTGATCTTCCACATATAGCCATTGGCACCGCACAGATCGAAGGTGAACCCCAACAGGCTGTTGACCCTGGGCGAGGCACTGTAGGCCCCGTGCAATGCGTCATGCGCCACCGAGAACCCAATTCCGGCAATCCCGACGCCGATCACGGCCGCAAGACCCAGCATTTGCCAGGGCCCGAACGCATTGGTCAGTAACAGCGCGTACGCCCCGACCGTCACCGCCAGAATGATCGCCGTCTTGATCATCATGCCCAGGTCAGCGTTCTGCGAAAGATCGCGGTCGACGAAATAGGCCGCGACAGCAGTCTTCACGTCCGCAATGAAGCCCACCGCGTCGCGCTCGACCGTCGCCGAAGCATTCATATCCATCGCTGGTCTCCCCCGAGGCCCGTCATGTGAACATGCTTGCACTGCGGGCCGCGCAAAGGCCACCGATGTTTCGTGGGCATGAGGTCGCAGGCATACGGTGCCACGTGGCTGGCGCGCGCCCTGCGACGCGCTACAACAGTCCATCTCTCCCCGGAGCTCGGTATGTTCAAACCACTCGGCATGGCTCTCGCGCTTGGTCTGACGTCAGGCGGAACTCAGGCCCAGACAATCAGTCCCTATGCCTCGGCGGGTGAACAGCAGGCCGCCATGGCCGATGGCAAGGTCACCTCGGAACAGCTGGCGCGCGCCTATCTGGAGCGCATCGAACGGATCGACCGCGCGGGGCCGAAACTCAACGCCGTGCTCGCGATCAACAGCCATGCCCTGGCTGACGCCCGCAAGCTGGACGCCGAGCGGCGGGCTGGCAAACTGCGGGGACCGCTGCACGGCGTGACGATCCTGCTGAAGGACAATATCGAATCCGCCGACGGCACCGCCACCACGGCCGGTTCGCTGGCGTTGGCCGCCAATGTCACCGGTCGCGACGCGCCGATCGTCAAGCGCCTGACCGACGCCGGCGCGGTCGTGCTGGGCAAGGCCAATCTGTCGCAATGGGCCAACTTCCGCTCGACCCGGTCGATCGGCGGCTGGAGCTCGGTGGGCGGGCTGGTGCGCAACCCCTACAGCCTGGATCGCACGGCCTGCGGTTCGTCAGCCGGGTCCGGCGCAGCGGTAGCGGCCGGGCTGGCGGCCTTCGCCATCGGCACTGAGACCGATGGGTCGGTGATCTGCCCGGCGGCGATGAATGGCATTGTCGGGTTGAAGCCCACCGTGGGCCTGGTGTCGCGCACCCACATCATCCCGATCTCGCCGGAACAGGACACAGCGGGGCCCATGACCCGCACGGTCGCCGACGCGGCGGCCCTGCTGAGCGTGATCGCCGGCAGCGACCCTGCCGACGCCGCCACGAAAGACGCCGACGCGCGTAAGACGGACTACCTGAAAGCCCTCGACCGCACAGCGCTGAAAGGTGCCCGGATCGGCGTCTGGTCCCCCAACAAGGGCCGCTCGCCCGGGGCCGACACGGTATTTGACGCGGCGATGAAAGCGCTGGAGGCGCAGGGCGCGGTGCTGGTCGAGGTCAAGACCGACGGCGGCGTCCTGGCGCAGATCTCCACGCTGGAGGGCGATTGTCTGCGGACCGAGTTCAAGGCAGCGCTCGACGCCTACCTCGCCACCACGCCCCCCGCCGTCACCGCCCGCACGCTGGAGACGCTGATCGCCTTCAACAAGGCCGAGCCCCGCGAGATGCCGCTCTTCGCCCAGGAAATTCTTGAGCAATCCGCCGCCAAACCGCCGATCACCGACGCCGCCTATCTTCAGAAGCGCGCGCAGGCTCGCAGCCTGTCCCGCGCAGCCCTGGACAAGATGCTGGTCGAAAACAAGCTGGACGCCATCGTATCGCCCAGCAACGGCCCGCCCTCCGTCGTCGACCCGGTCAATGGCGGCGTATCATTCGGATCGCCGACCACACTGCCAGCGGTGTCCGGTTATCCGCACCTGACAGTCCCGGCGGGCAACGTCAGCGGCCTGCCTCTGGGACTGTCGTTCATCGGTCCGGCCTGGTCGGAGGCGAAGTTGCTTAGCCTCGGATTTGCGTTCGAGCAGGCGACCAAAGCCCGTCGCGAGCCCGAGTTCATGCCCAGTGTCGGCGCACGCCCGGAGATCGGCCGCGCCTACGACCCGCGTTAACGCCCCGTCGGCAGGTCCTTGAACGCCACATCCTTGTCGACGCGGATGTCGCCTGGCAGGCCCAGCACCCGCTCGGCAATGATGTTCTTCAGGATCTCGTCGGTCCCGCCCGCGATCCGCAGGCCCGGCGACGACATCACCGAGGCATGGAACGCGCCGCGCAGCGGGGCCAGCTCCGGATCACTGATGATCCCGTACTGGTCCAGCATCTCCAGCGCCTCATTGCCCAGGTCCTGCATCTGGGTGGCGGCCACCACCTTGCCGATGGAGCTCTCCGGCCCGGGCGTCTGGCCCCGGCTGAGTGCGGTCATGGTGCGGTTGCGCGTGTGCTTCAGGCCCTCGGCCTGGACGTACCAGTCGGCAAGTTTCTCCCGCAGCGCCTGATCCTTCAGTGCCGGCCGGCCGTCGACGCCGGTGATCCCGCGTGCCGCTTCCATGAACTGTGACCAGCCCGCGCCGGACGCGCCGCCCACGGCCAGCCGCTCGTTCATAAGGGTGACCAGGCTGACCTTCCAGCCGTCATTGACCGCCCCCAACCGCTGGCTGTCCTTGACCCGCACGCCAGTGAAGAACACTTCGTTGAACCCCGAACCGCCCGACATCTGGTGGATGGGTCTGACCTCGATACCCGGATCGCTCATGTCGACCCAGAACATGGTCATGCCCTTGTGCTTGGGCGCGTCAGTGTCGGTCCGGGTGACGACGATGCCGAAGTTCGAGAACTGCGCGCCCGTCGTCCACACCTTCTGGCCGTCGATGATCCAGTCGCCGGAGCCGTCGTCGACGCGCACGGCCTTGGTTCGCGCTGCCGCCACGTCCGAGCCGCCGGAGGGTTCGGAGAACAGCTGGCACCAGATTTCCTCGCCGCGCAGGGCGGGCCCGACGAACCGGGCCTTGGTGTCGGCGTCCGCAAAGGTCGCCACAGTGGGCACGCACATGCCCAGCCCGATGGTGAAGGGGTTGGGTGGGATCGGGTAGCGGGCCTCTTCCTGGTTGAAGATCACCTGCTGGATCGGGTTGCCGCCCTGCCCGCCCCACTCTTTTGGCCAGGTGATGCAGGCGTAGCCCGCGGCAGCCTTCTTCGCCTGCCAGGCTCTGGAGGCGGGCATGTAGTCGGCGTTGGCACCTTCCACATCACCGCCGCCGTCACGCTTGGGCGCATTGGCTTCGAGCCAGGCCTTGGCCTGGGTGCGGTAGGCGGCTTCTTCGGGAGTGTCGTTGAAATCCATCAGGCAGCATTCCTGCGTTCGAGGTGGCTGATCAGCCGTTCTTTCCAGACCCGGGGTGCCCCGGCCACCAGGCTGAGCTGGCGCGAGCGCCGGTAGTAGAGATGGGCGTCGATCTCCCAGGTGAAGCCGATGCCACCGTGGGTCTGGATGTTTTCCTTGGACGCAAACCAGAAGGCCTCCGAGGCCGCGATCCGCGCCGCACTGGCCGCCACCGGCAGCTCCGGCGCGCTGGTGTTGAGCGCCCAGGCTCCGTAGTAGGCGTTGGAGCGGGCCAGCTCGTTCTTGATGTAGATGTCGGCCAGCTTGTGCTTGATCGCCTGGTAGGACGCGATGACGCGACCGAACGCATAGCGCTCCATCGCATAGGCCTTGGCCATTTCCAGACACCGGTCCGCGCCGCCGCACTGCTCAAAGGACAGCAACACCGCGGCCCGGTCGGTGACCTGTTCCAGCAGGGCGAAGCCTTCGCCCGGCGCGCCCAGACGATCGGCGGGGGCACCTGCGAACGTCAGTTTTGCAGCGTCTCGGGTCGGGTCCAGCGTCTGCAGGGCTTCACGTGTCACGCCGCCGGACAGGTCCACGAGGAACAGACCCGGTTGGCCATTTTCCTTGGCAATCACCAGAGCATGGGTGGCGATGTCACCATCGGTCACGGGCAGCTTGGTTCCGGAGAGTTTGCCGCCAGTGACGCTGGATTGCAGGGCTGCCGCCGTCAGCACGCCCGGCCCCTCCGACGTCGCGACACAGCCGATGATCTCACCTGCCGCGATCCTCGGCAGCAATGCGGCCTTCTGGGCGTCGGACCCGGCCAGCATCACCGCCTCGGCCAGAAAATAGACCGTGGACGCAAACGGGATCGGCGCCACGACCCGCCCCAGTTCCTCCGCGATCACGCAGAGTTCCAGATGCCCCAGACCAAGGCCGCCGTGTTCCTCGGGGATCGCCGCTCCAAGCCACCCTTGCGCGGCGACCGCTTTCCAGAGCGCGGCGTCATAGGCGACCTTCTCGTCATCCAGCACCTTGCGCACCTTGGCGGTGGAGCAGTTGGCGTCGAGGAACTTCCGCGCCTCGGTCTTGAGGAACTTCTGGTCGTCAGAGAAATCAAAATTCATGGGAGCCTCTCGGGCGGACGGGCCGCACTTTGCGTTTCCAAGGCCACCATCGCGCCGGAACGGGCCCAAGAAAAGTATGACCTCGCGTCAGGCGCGTTCGCTCGACGCATTGCCCGCCGTTAAACCTGTGATTGACAATGGATTGCTCACAGTCCCGACCGGGATGTAGGTTCTTGGCGAGAGGATTGGGGGCGGGGTCGACGTGAATACAACCAACATCACCAACGATGATGTTTGGGACCGCCCGGATTGGCGGCGAATATTGGGTGCGTTTTCGCTCGCGCCGCTTGTTCCTGCACTTCTGGCCTCAACGCCCGTGCTGCTCGACGAAGGCAGCTTCAGCAGCTTCGCGCGTTGGGCTATGATATATGCACTCATCGGAGGCTATCTCCCCACCATCCTCTTCGGATTACCCGCGCTAGTGGTCCTGAAGAGATGGCTGCGGACTCGGCTGATCTGGACGGTCCTCACGGGCGGACTCGTCGCTACGGTGCCTTGGTTCTTGCTCATGCTGCTGCCGGGCCAGAATGACTTTTCGTCCGTCGGTGGGCAGATCACCGTCCAGGATGGCCAGCGAACCCTGTTTGGCTGGATTGAGGTAGTGAAAATGCTGGGCCTCATCTTCTGTCTGGGCGCCCTCGGCGGGACCGTATTCTGGCTGGTCGGCCTTTGCCATTACGGCGCGCGGCCAGCCTCGACCTGTCGGTCGACGTGAAGAGGTTTGGATTTCATCGCGCATTGCGGCGAGTGAATTGCCACGAACTGGTTTTGCATATACAAAACCTCAGTGGATGTAGTCGTCGATCCTCCGAAGGACGCTGCCAATCTGGCCAAGCACGGTCTGTCGTTGGGAGAAGCTGCGGGGTTCGATTTCGCATCCGCCCTCATCCGCGAAGACCGGCGCTTCAACTATGGCGAACAGCGGATGCAGGCCCTTGGATGGCTGGGCGAACGTCTGGTGGTTCTGATCTACGTCGACATTGACGACGACACGGTCCGTGCGATCAGCCTGCGTCCCGCCGACTCTCGCGAATGGAAGGCCTATGGCGATCACCTCTAAGCGACCTCCGCCGCCCGCAGATCTGGACGACAATCCGCCGCTGGGCGACGACTTCTTCGTCGAGGCCCGTCGTGGCCGTGACGTCCTGAGCGCTGGCCGGCTGGCCGCGTCAGCCGAGGAGATCGCGCGGCGCAAAGGCGGCCGGCCCACCGGGCAGGGCGGCCCGAAGGCGGCTGTCAGCCTGCGTCTCGACCCCAGCGTCGTCAACCACCTTCGTGCTCAGGGGCGCGGCTGGCAGACGCGCGTCAACGACGCCCTGGCCCGGCTGATCGCTGCGGGCCAGCTTTGACCTGAAACGGCGAGGCCTTCGCCACTGCGCCTTGGCACCGCCGCACTCGCCCGCGTAGAAAGCCCCATGCGCACAGACACAGCCCAACCGATCCAGCTCTCCGAGTATCGCCCGCCGGCGTATCTGATCGACGAGGTCCATCTGACCTTCGACCTTCAGCCCAATACTACCCGCGTGAAGGCCCGCCTCAACGTGCGGCGCAATGGCGAGGGCGATTCGCCGTTGGTGCTCAATGGCGAACGTTTAAGGCCAATCTCGGTGGCCATCGACGGGCGCGCCCTGACGGCCTCCGAGCACACGATCGACGCCGAGTTCCTGACGATTCACGCCCCGCCTGCCGCCTTCACTCTGGAGACCGAGGTCGAGATTGATCCGGAGAACAACAAGGCGCTGGAGGGCCTCTACATGTCCGGAGGCCGGTTTTGCACCCAGTGCGAGTCCGAGGGTTTCCGCAAGATCACCTTCTGGCCCGATCGTCCCGACGTGCTGTCGCGCTATACGGTGCGGATCGAGGCGGACCAGGTGTTCCGTCACCTGCTGTGCAACGGCAATCTGATCGACAAGGGTAACCTGCCCGGCGGTCGCCACTTCGCGGTCTGGAACGACCCCTTCCCCAAGCCCAGCTACCTGTTTGCCCTGGTCGGCGGCGAGCTGGACGTGCTGGAGGACAAGCTCGTGACCATGAGCGGGCGCACGGTGGACCTGCGCATCTATGTCGATACCGGCATGGCGGGCCGCGCGGCCTACGCGATGGACTCGCTGAAGCGTTCGATGATCTGGGACGAGCAGGCCTATGGCCGCGAGTACGACCTGGACCTGTTCATGATCGTGGCGGTCCGCGACTTCAACTTCGGGGCGATGGAGAACAAGGGGCTGAACGTGTTCAACTCCTCGCTGCTGCTGGCCGATCCCTTGACCGCGACCGACCTGGACTATGAGCGCATCGAGGCGGTGGTGGCGCATGAGTATTTCCACAACTGGACGGGTAACCGCATCACCTGTCGCGACTGGTTCCAGCTGTGCCTGAAGGAAGGCCTCACCGTATTCCGCGAGCAGGGATTCTGCATGGATATGCGCGGACATGCCGTGGGCCGCATCAAGGCAGTGAAGGCGCTGCGCATGCGCCAGTTCGCCGAGGACCAGGGGCCACTGGCCCACGCCGTGCGCCCGTCGGCCTATATGAAGATCGAGAACTTCTACACGGCCACGATCTACGAGAAAGGCTCGGAGGTCATCGGCATGCTGAAAACCCTGATCGGTGCCGACGCTTTCCGGAAGGGCATGGACATATACTTCGACCGCTGGGACGGCCACGCCACCACCGTTGAGGCGTTTATCCAGTGCTTCGCTGAGGCGTCGGGGCGCGACCTGTCGGATTTCTTCGCCTGGTACGAACAGGCCGGCACGCCCCGGGTCAGCCTGACAGCCAGCTATGATGAGGTCGCGCGGACTCTGGCCCTGACTCTGACGCAGACGACGCCGCCCAGCCCCGGCCAGCCGGACAAGCGCGCCCTGCCGATCCCCGTCACGGTCGGGTTGCTGGACCATGAGGGGCGAACCCTGGCTTTCAAGCGCGATGGGCACGCCGTCGATGAAACCCTGATCGTGCTCGACAAGTCAGAGGTGAGCGTGACCTTGACCGGCGTGGACAGCCGCCCGGTCATCTCGGCGCTCAGAGGGTTCTCGGCGCCGGTGGTGCTGAAGACTGACGCGGAGCCGAATGCGCGCTACCTGCAGCTGGCCGCCGACCCCGACCTGTTCAACCGCTGGGAGGCCGGTCAGGACCTTGCCAGCGACCTGATCCTGGCCCGCTCGGATGGCAAGCCCAATGAGGTCGGCGAGGAGCGTTTTGCGGAAGCGGTTGGACGAGCACTAAGCGATCAGGCCTCCGACGAAGCCTTCAAGGCGCTCTTGTTATCGCTGCCCGCCGAGAGCGATCTTGCGCTGATGCGCAGCCCGGTGGACCCGGCGGCGATCCATGCGGCGCGCAAGGCGCTCAAGTTGCGGCTGGCGCTGCATCTGGATGCCGAGCTTCGCCGCCTGCACATCGGGTTGCAGGATCTGGGCGACTTCCTGCCGGATGCCGCCGGCGCTGGCCGCCGCGCCCTGCGAAACGCGGCCCTCGACCTGATGGCGGCCAACCCTCGCGCCGACGTCGCCGAGATCGCGCGCGGGCACTATGAGGCGGCGGCCAACATGACCGACGCCATGGGCGGCCTGAACGCCTTGATGCAGATCGGCGGAGCCGCCTACGACGACGCCTTGGGTCACTTCTACGACCGTTGGCGTGACGAGCCGTTGGTGATCGACAAGTGGTTCGCCGTGCAGGGACGCGACACCTCCGAAGAGGCGTTCGGACGTATCCTGGCCCTGACCGCGCACCCGGCCTTTGACGTTCAGAACCCTAACCGCCTGCGCGCGCTGATCTCCAGCTTCGCCAACTTCAATGCGGTGAGGTTCCACGATCCGAGTGGGGCGGGCTATCGTTTCTTGGCAGACCAGATCATCGCCGTGGATCGGTTCAATCCGATGACCGCAGCACGCATGGTGGATCCGCTGGGGGGATGGCGACGTCTGAAGCCGGAACTCGGTGCCTTGATGCGGGTCGAACTGGAGCGAATTGTCGCCGTCGAAGGCCTGTCGAAGAACGTCCTGGAACTGGCGTCCCGCGCTCTGAACTGATGCGACATAACCGACGATGACCAGAGCGGGCGGATCAGTCTAGACTCAGGCAGGGTTCGGCGTTCAGGTCGGCGAATCATCCGGAGAGCAGCAACGGTGGCCGACGGCGGAGGGCACAGTGTGGCCGGCGTCCAGCCCGAACGGCGGGCGCGCCCGCGCACGTCTGCGCTTCGTCGGTTTACGCGCCCCGGGATCATTGGTGCCCTGGCGCTGCTCGGATTGTTCACTGCGGGTGCCTTCCTGCGCCTGGCCTACGGCGCGCCTAGCGCGGCGGAGCTGGCAGCGGCGTTCCTGATCCCGCTGTTCACCGCGCTTGCGCTGGGAACCTTGCTGATCCGGGAAACCCTGAAAGTCGACAAGGTGCAGGCGGCGCGCAGCGATTCGGAGACCCGGTTCCGCATGGCGGTCGAGGCGGCGCGGTGCGGGATCTGGGAGTGGGATCTGGCGGCGGACACAATCTTCATGTCCGATGTCACCGCCGCCCTGTTTGGCTGGCGAAGCGGTGAGGTCGATGGTCAGCAGGTGCTGGACCGTGTCGCGACCGGCCATCGCGACGGAATGCGTGAGGCCCTGTCCACAGCGGCGATATACGGCGACTTCGATGTGTCGTTCCGCGTCCCACCGCTGGCGGGCGGCAGGCCGGTCTGGATAGATTTCCGGGGTCGGGGCTTCGGCGAAAGCCCGGAAGGCGGGTTCGCCCGCATCATCGGCGTCGCCCTCGACGTCACTGAGGAGCGCCTGGCCCAGGCCCGCGCCCAGTCCGCCGAAGGGCGGCTACGGGACGCCATCGGAAGTACGTCAGAGGCTTTCGTCCTTTGGGACCGGAACGGGCGTCTGGTGATGTCCAACAAGAATTTTCTCGATTTCTTCCAGCTGGATCACGAGTTGATCAAGGCTGGCGTCAGCCGCGAACCTGTCGCCAGGGCCGCGCGAAATGCGATCCGTCAGGAGTATCCGGCTCCAGGCGGGCGGCGCGGCGTGCGGGAAGCCGAGCTGTCCGACGGCCGCTGGGTGCAGATCTCGGAGCGCTCTACAGCCGATGGCGGGCTTGTGGTCACTGCGGCCGATATCACCGTGCTGAAAACCCAGGAAGAGGCCCGACGTCTCCGCGAGGCCGAACTGCGGCGCGTCGTCATCAATCTGGAGCAGAGCCAGGAGCAACTGTCCGAACTGGCGCGCAAGTACGAGGCCGAGAAAATCCGTGCCGAAGCCGCCAGCCAGGCAAAGAGTGATTTCCTGGCCAACATGAGCCACGAACTGCGGACGCCGCTGAACGCGATCAACGGCTTTTCCGAGATCATGGCCGGCGAGATGTACGGCCCCGTCGGAGACGCGCGTTATCGCGACTACGCCCGCGACATCCTCAGCTCTGGCCAGCACCTGCTGGCGCTGATCAACGACATCCTCGACATGTCCAAGATCGAGGCCGGCAAGATGAACATGAGGTTCGAGCCGGTTTGCCTGGCTGACCTCGCCGAAGAAGCGCTACGCGTGGTGCGCAACCGCGCCGATGCTGCCGGCCTGAATCTGGTGCTGGATTTCGGTGAGTTACCGGACGTCGAGGCCGACTATCGGGCGGTGAAACAGGTGCTGCTGAACCTGCTCTCGAACGCCATCAAGTTCACTCCGCGCGGCGGACGCGTGACGGTGCGCGGCGAGCAGCGAGAAGATGCGCTAGGTGAGCGGGTCAGGATCAGCGTGCAGGACACGGGCATCGGTATCCTGCCCCAGGACCTGGAGCGGCTGGCGCGACCTTTCGAGCAGGTCGAGAACCAGCATTCAAAGACCACTCAAGGAACAGGTCTTGGTCTGGCGCTCAGCAAATCGCTGATCGAGCTTCATGGCGGACTGCTGGACCTACGCAGCGCGCCGGGTCGCGGCACTGTCGCCAGTTTCGCGCTTCCGGTCCGACAGAGCGAAGTTCAATCCATCGCCGGCGCGGCAGCCTGAGGCGGCGCGCGCACGTTACGCGGTCGGGCCAGGGCGCGCGCCAGACTTGCGCGGTCCTCTGCCGATAGGGTCGCAGCGAACGCCACCAGCCGCCGATCCATCGCCAAGCGGTTCTTGTGCTCGAGGTTCCGGGCGCGTTCCAGATCTGCTGCGGCAATAGCCGCATCGAACGGGTCTGCGGACAGGCCCTGGATCGCGGCCTGGGAGACACGCCGGGTTTCACGCATTGCTGGACCATTGGCCTCCAGAAAGGCCGGCGTCTGCGCGCGCCAGGCCGTTTGCGCCTCGGGTGACAATGTTCGTATCGCTGCCGTCACGGGATTGCGGTCTCGTCGCTCCGGATCCTGCACCGTCGAGGGCCGGTCAGAGCGTTCCGGCTTCGACCGCGAGCCCACAAACGCACCGGCAACAAAGACGTTCACGATGAGCGACACGAAGAGCGCCGCCAGCAGGACGGAGCGGTTCATCAAACCTCCTCCTCGAAGTCAAAGCTGAAATCATCATCACTAGCAGCCGCGATCGTCGTGGGTGTCATCGTCGTGGGATCGTTGTTCGGCATAGGTTGAATGCCAACGACGAACCCGGCCACGCTGGCGGCAGCCAGGCCTGCACCCATCCCCGCCGGCAGCAGCCACGCGACCCACCGCGCTTTGCGCGACCGGGGTGCCGCGGCGACGATCCGCTCAACCAACTCTGCAGCACCGCGCGGCGCGGCATACGCGAGCAGCCGCACATCCAGTTCGCCGGCCAACGCCAGCACAGCAGCCGCCCAGTCGGGTCGGGCGAGCATCAGCGCGGCCGCTGCATCACGCTCTGCGGCGGGCCAACGGGAAACCTCGCCACCGAAAGCGTCTGCAAGGGCTTCGAAACGCTCCGAATTCATCGCGTTACTCCCTCAAATCGGCCAGGACGACCCGCATGGTGCGGCGACCGCGACCCAGCAAACTCTCCAGCGCCTCGACGCTGACCCCCATAATCGCTGCCGCCTCGATATTGCCAAGCTCCTGGTAGTGACAGAGCACGATGGCCTCGCGTTGACGATCCGGAAGGGCCTGAAGCGCGGCGGACACACGGCGGCCCGTATCTGCTGCCTCCAGGCCTCGCTCCGGCCCGGGAGCCTCGTCCGCTCGATCCGGTGGCTCGGCATAACTCAATTCGCGACGGCGGCGCAGGCGGTCGTAGCACAAATTGAGCGCCACCCGGTACAACCAGGTATCGAACCTGGCCGCACCGGGTCGCCAACGCGGTGCCTGTTTCCAGACCCGCAGAAACGCTTCCTGCGCCACATCCTCGGCGGCGGAAGCATCGCCCAGCATTCGCCCGGCCAGCGACAGCAGGCGTGGCAGCTTCCGTGCGACGAGCGCGCGCACGGACGCGGGGTCGCCGTCGGCAACCCGCGCCAAGAGCTCCTCGTCGGGATCCCCCAAGCCTTGCTGTCTCCAGGAGGCGTCTATTGTGGGCCGGGTCCACGCGTCCTCTGCTGCATCATGTTCATCTCCTCCTTCGACAGCCAACCATCCTTGCTGGTGTCGGCCATCTCAAAGCGACGTTGCGACATGGCGGACATCTCTTCGCGTGTAACGGAGCCATCTTTGTTCCCATCCAGCCGCATCAAGTCACCGCCACCGCGGCCCGGGCCATTGGCGCGCTGCGCCATGGCTTTGGCCTCGTCCAGGTCGATCTTGCCATCGCTGTTGGTGTCGAGCCGGGCGAACATCCGCCCCTGACGGACGGCGTCAGCGGCCTTGAACTCGGCCAGGGTGACCTTGCCGTCGCCATCGGCGTCCGGATTGGGCCCTCGACCACCCGGGCCTGGCTGAGCGTTGGCGGCATTGGCACAGAGAGCCGCAATAGCGGCGATCAGATAGATTTTCATGGGTCCTCAAGACATTTGCAGACGCACCCCGACATCTTCAACGCCGGTCAGCGGAACATCCGTCGCTAGAGCGTGACCGGATCAAGTTGCAGCATATCCGGAGTTGACGAGGTAGTTGGCGCATTCGTCGGCTGAGAAGTGGTCGAGGAGTTTGCCGATGCGTCGCCAGGTGGCCTCGACGGTGCGCTCTGCGGCTTTGCGCAGAAGGGTCTTG
>CAMCXF010000044.1 GCA_945883235.1 Phenylobacterium deserti
TACAACTATGGCGAAGACGCCCTGCCCCTCATCTCCGAAACGTCGCCGCAGACGCCGATCAGCCGCAAGGGCGCGATCCGGGTGCAGATGGAGCTGGCGCTCCGCGCTGCGGCTGGCGACGGGGTTCACAGCCTGATTGTGAGAGCCGGCGACTTCTTTGGTCCCAAACCGACCGGGGGCAGCATGCTCGCCCAGGCCCTGGTGAAGCCGGAACGACCGGTGCCGCCGTCAGCTATCCGGAGCCGCTGGCGATCCCCCATGCGTGGGCCTACCTGCCCGATCTTGCCGAGACGTTTGTGCGCCTGCTGGACACCGACCTTGGTCCGTTCGAGGTGTTCCACTTCCAGGGCCACGAGGTCACCGGTGACGGCTTCGTGGGTGCCCTGCAGATCGCGGCGGGGCGCAAACTTAAGGTCGGTCGGCTTCCGTGGTTCGTGCTGAGCGTCATGGCACCGTTCAATGAAACGATACGGGAGCTGGTGGAGATGAAGTATCTGTGGGACCGGCCCGTGCTGCTGGATAATACCCGGCTGGTGGCGAAGGTTGGTGCGGAGCCGCGCACGTCGCTGGCCGTCGCGTTGCGCGTTGCGCTGATCGGCATGAGGTCGTTGCCTGCCGACAGGCTCGCCGTCGCAGCCTGACACAGGAATTTCCGGCCACGCGGCACTGGACGCAGACCGTTCTGAAGACCTACATGCGCCGCATGTCCGGCAAGACCCTCTATGACAAGATCTGGGACGCGCATGTCGTCGATGTGACCGACGGCGAAGCGATCCTCTACATCGACCTGCACCTGATCCATGAGGTGACGACACCGCAGGCGTTCGCGGGCCTCCGGGCGAACCGCCGCGCCGTGCGCCGGCCAGACCGGACTTTGGCGGTGGCCGACCACAATGTGCCTACCGAGGGTCAGGCCCTGGGCGTCGACGCGGTGGCGGACCTGGAAGCGCGGCTGCAGCTGCAGACCCTGACGAAGAACGTCGCCGACTTCGGGATCGAGTATTTCCCGATGGGCGATATCCGCAACGGCATCGTCCATGTGGTGGGTCCGGAACAGGGCCGCACCCAGCCTGGCATGACCATTGTCTGCGGCGACAGCCACACCTCCACCCACGGCGCGTTCGGGGCCCTGGCCCAGGGGATTGGCACCTCGGAGGTCGAGCATGTGCTGGCCACCCAGACGCTACGCCAGAAGAAGTCGAAGAATTTCCGCGTCAACATCGAGGGCGAACCCGCCCCCGGCGTCGGCGCCAAGGATTTCGCCCTGGCCGTGATCGGCGAGATCGGTACTGCGGGCGGTACCGGCTCCGTGATCGAGTATGCCGGCTCTTCGGTTCGGGCACTCTCCATGGAAGGCCGCATGACGCTCTGCAACCTCACCATCGAGGCCGGCGCGCGGGCGGGGCTGGTGGCCCCCGACGAGACCACTTTCGACTATCTGATGGGGCGTCCGGCGGGCCCCAAGGGCGGCGGGTGGGACATGGCGCTCAGCTACTGGAAGACGCTATTCACCGACGATGACGCCGTGTTCGACCGCGAGATCCATCTGGATGCGGCGACCATCGCGCCACTGGTCACCTGGGGCACCAGCCCGGAAGACGTGGTCGCCGTCACCGGCAAGGCGCCGGATCCCGCCGATTTCGACGCGCCGGAAAAGCAGGCCGCCATCGCGCGCGCGCTGGACTACATGGGCCTCACGCCCGGCCAGCCGATGACCGAGGCGAAGGTCGACGTGGTGTTCATCGGCTCGTGCACCAACAGCCGGATCGAGGACCTGCGCACGGCCGCCGCCATCGTGCAGACCGCCTTCCTGAACGGCCGACTGGTGGCGCCGCATGTCCGCGCCATGGTGGTCCCGGGTTCCGGCCTCGTCAGCCATCAGGCCGAGGAAGAGGGTCTGGACGCGATCTTCAAGGCTGCTGGCTTTGAGTGGCGCGAGCCGGGGTGTTCGATGTGCTTAGGGATGAACCCCGACCGTCTGACCCCGGGCCAACGCTGTGCGTCGACCTCCAACCGCAACTTCGAGGGCCGCCAGGGCCGCGGCGGACGCACCCACCTGATGAGTCCCGCCATGGCCGCCGCCGCCGCCATCGCCGGCCATATCGCAGACGTGAGGGACTTCCTGTGATCACCGGACTGGACCACATCGCCATCGCCGTTCGCGACTTTGAAGCGACAGTTGACGCCTACTGCCGACTGTTCGGCCGCGAGCCTGATCTGGAGCCGGGCGACGGCGCGCATCGGGCCTGGTTCCGGTTTCCCAACATGGCCTTCGAGATCATCGCGCCCGGCGACGATCACCCGGGCCATCAGGTTCGCAAGCGCCTGGACGAGGCGGGCGAAGGCCAGTGGCTGGCCGCGTTCCAGGTCGATGACGTGGCCGGCTCGACGCGCCTGCTGGAGCGCCGCGGGCTGGCGGTCGAGCCCATGGGCACGCTCAGCCGCGTTCAGGCGGCAGGCTTGCACTTCCTCCTTTGGCCGCGACGTGCACCGACCACATCGCCAGCGACCGGCGACGAGGCCGCCGCAGTCTCCGAACTTGACCACGTGGTCGTCCAGACCTCCAACGCCGACCGCGCCGTCGGCATCTATGGTGCCAAGTTCGGCATGGACCTGCGGCTGGACCGGTCGAATGAACAGTGGGGCGTGCGACAGTTGTTCTTCCGCTGCGGCAGCGCCGTGTTCGAAGTGGCCGCCAGCCTTAAAACCGCCCCCACAGACAGCCCCGACAGCTTCGGCGGACTGGCCTGGCGCGTGAGCGATCCCGAGGCCGCCCGCGCCCGGATGATCGCCGAGGGGTTCAACGTCTCGGAGGTCCGCACCGGCCGCAAGCCCGGCACCAAGGTCTTTACGGTGCGCGATGCGCCGGGGGGCGTGCCGACCCTAATGTTGCAACAGAATGCGGAACCGCGCTGATGGAACCCTTCACCCGCCTGGACGCCAAGTCGGCCCCCTTGCCGCTGGCCAATATCGACACCGACCAGATCATCCCGAAACAGTTCCTCAAGACGGTGGAACGGGAGGGCTTGGCCAAGGGGCTGTTCTATGACCTGCGCTTTGACGAGCAGGGCCGGGAGAAACCCGATTTCGTGCTGAACCGGCCTGAGTACAAGGGCGCGGGCGTGCTGGTGACCGGCGACAATTTCGGCTGCGGGTCCAGCCGCGAGCATGCGCCCTGGGCGTTGATGGATTTCGGGGTCAGGGCGGTGATCTCCACCAGCTTCGCCGACATCTTCTACAACAACTGCTTCCAGAACGGCCTCCTGCCGGTAGTGCTGAAGGCCGAGGAAGTCGCCCAGCTGATGGACGAGGCGCGCGGCGGCAACCACGTGGTGAGCATTGACCTGGAGACCCAGCGGGTGACCTCGCCCTCGGGCAAGGTGTTCGCCTTCGAGATCGATCCGCAGCGCAAGCAGAAGATGCTGCTCGGCCTCGACGCCATCGGCGAAACGCTGGGCAAGACCACCTACATCGACAGCTACGAGACCCGGCGCGCTTTGGCCCAGCCGTGGCTGGAGCGCGCATGAAGGTCATCGTCGCCGGAACCGTCCGCGTACCGCCCGGGAATATCGAGCGGTTGCGCCCCCACATGCACACCATGCTGGCCGCCAGCCGTGCCGAAGACGGCTGCGAAACCTACTCCTACGGCTTCGACGCCAAGGACGAAGGTCTGGTCCGGGTGTTCGAGATATGGCGCGATCAGGCGGCCATCGAGGCCCACTTCAAGGCGCCCCACATGGCACCCTGGCGCGCGGCCGGCGCCGAGCTTGGGGTTTTCGAGCGCAAGCTCAGCCTCTATGAGGTCGCCTCCGAACGCGCGCTAGGCTGAAGGCCCGACACCATGACCGACCTGCTGCTCCTGCCCGGCGACGGGATCGGTCCGGAAGTGACCGCCCAGGCGCGGCGCGTGGCCGAGGCCCTGACGCCGGATCTGAAGATCGCCGAAGGCCCGTTCGGCGGCATCAGCTTTGACCAGCACGGCAGCCCCCTGACCGACGAAACGCTCGCCGCCGCCAAGAGTGCCAAGGCCGTGCTCATGGGCGCTGTGGGTGGGCCGCAATGGGCCAATGCGCCACGCGACAAGCGCCCGGAAGCTGGCCTGCTGGCCCTGCGCGCCGGTATGGGCGTGTTCGCCAACCTGCGCCCGGCGCTGTGCTTCCAGCCGCTCGCCGACGCCTCCAGCCTCAAGCGTGAGGTGATCGAGGGCCTCGACCTGATGATCGTGCGCGAGCTGACCGGGGGCATCTATTTCGGCGCACCCCGCTTCATCGAGGACCTGCCGGGCGGCGGCCAGCGGGCCGTCGACACCCAGGTCTATACGACGATGGAGATCGAGCGCGTCGCCCGCGTGGCCTTCGAACTGGCCTGCGGCCGCCGCAACAAGGTGACCAGCGCCGAGAAATCCAATGTGATGGATTCAGGCCTGCTGTGGCGGCGCGTCGTCACTGCCCTGCACGCCCGCGACTACGCCGATGTCGAGCTGGAACACATCCTGGCCGACAACGCCGCCATGCAGATCGTAAAAAATCCCAAGCAGTTCGACGTGCTGGTCACCGACAATCTGTTCGGCGACATTCTTTCCGACATCTCGGCCCAGCTGACCGGATCGCTGGGCATGCTGCCCTCGGCGGCGCTGGGCGTGGCCGGAACGCCCGGCCTCTATGAGCCCATTCACGGGTCCGCGCCGGATATCGCCGGCCAAGGCGTCGCCAATCCCCTGGCCTCGATCCTGTCGTTCGAGATGGCGCTGCGCTGGTCGCTGGGTCGTCCGGCCGAGGCGGACCGGCTCTACGCCGCCGTGGGCCGCACCCTGGCCGGCGGCGCGCGCACGCGCGACCTCGGCGGATCGCTGACCACGGTGCAGATGGGTGACGCGGTGCTGGCGGCGCTCTAAAGCCCCAGCAGTCGCCGGTTCTGCGCCGCATCCACACCCGACGCGGCGAAGTCGTCAAAAGCCCGCTCGGTCACGCGTATGATGTGGTCACGGATGAAGGGCGCGCCTTCGCGGGCACCGTCCTCGGGGTGCTTCAGGGCGCACTCCCACTCCAGCACCGCCCAGCCGGGATAGTCGTACTGCGCCAGCTTCGAGAAGATCGCCTTGAAGTCGACCTGTCCGTCGCCGGGTGAGCGGAACCGGCCCGGCCGGTCGACCCACGACTGGTAGCCGCCATAGACGCCGGAGCGACCGTTCGGCCGGAACTCGGCGTCCTTGACGTGGAAGGCGCGGATACGCTCATGGTAGCGGTCGATGTAGTCCAGATAGTCCAGCTGCTGCAGCACGAAGTGACTGGGGTCATAGAGAAGGTTGGCGCGGGCGTGGCCACCCACCTCGTCCAGGAACCGTTCGAAGGTCGCGCCGTCGTGCAGGTCTTCGCCAGCGTGGATCTCATAGCAGATATCGACGCCGGCCTCATCGAAGGCGTCGAGGATCGGACGCCAGCGCCGGCCCAACTCGGCGAAGGCCTCCTCGATCAGGCCGGCGGGCCTTTGTGGCCAAGGATAGAAATAGGGCCAGGCGAGCGCACCCGAGAAGGTGGCGTGGGCGGTCAGGCCCAGTCGCTGACTTGCCTTTGCCGCCGCCTTCAGCTGGCCGACCGCCCATTCTTGCCGCGCCTGGGGTTTGCCGTGGGTCTCCACCGGCGCAAAGCCGTCGAACAGGGCGTCGTAGGCGGGATGCACCGCCACCAGCTGGCCCTGCAGGTGGGTGGAAAGCTCGGTGATCACCAGGCCGTGCCGCGCCAGTCGCCCGGCCACCTCGTCGCAGTAGGTCTGGCTCTCGGCGGCAAGGGCCAGATCGAAGAACGACGTCGCATCGCCCGTCGGCATCTGCACGCCGACATAGCCGAGCCCCGCCACCCATTCGGCGATGGCGTCCAGGCTGTTGAACGGGGCTTCGGTTCCAATGAACTGCGCCAGGAAGATGCCCGGCCCCTTCAACGTCTTCATAAGCCTACTCCATCCAGCGACACCCAGCCCTCGCCGTCGCGGCTGGCGGCGACGGCGCGTTCCACAAAGGCCATGCCGCGCAGGCCATCGGCAATCCCGGGCACCGGCGTGGGGTCAGTCCGCCCCGCCGAGATGGCATCGGCCATGTCGGCGTACAGGTTGGCGAAGGCCTCAATGAAACCTTCCGGGTGGCCCGTCGGGATCCGGACGCGAGCTCTGGCCGGGGCACTCAGGTAGCCCGACGCCGCGTGCAGGATCTGACTGGGCGCATCCAGCAGGTCGAGCGCCAGTTCCACGGGCCGATCGTGCGACCAGCTCACACAGCCGTTCTCGCCGTAGACCTTGATCTGCAGGCCATTGCGCGCACCTGCCGAGATCTGTGACGCGATCAGCACCCCGCGAACCCCGCCCTCAAACCGCAGCAACATGTTGCAGTCGTCGTCCAGCACCCGGCCCGGCACCACGCTGGCCACATCGGCGCACAGCCGCTCGACGCGAACCCCGCTGACAAACTCGGCGATGTTGAAAGCGTGGACGCCGATGTCGGCGATGCAGCCGCCGACCCCGGCCTGGGCCGGGTCATTCCGCCAGCCGGCCTGCCGGTCACCGTCGCGCTCGATGGGCCGCGACAGCCAGCCTTGAGCATACTCCACCACGATCTTGCGGACCGCGCCCAGATCACCGCGCCGGACGATCTCGCGGGCTTCACGCACCATCGGATAGCCGGTGTAGACATAGGTCAGGCCATAGGCGTTGCCCGAGGCCTCGACCTTGCGCGCCAGGTCCAAAGCCTGCGCCAGATTGAGCGTCGCGGGCTTGTCGCTCATCACATGCAGCCCGGCGTCCAGCGCCGCCGCCGAGATCGCAAAGTGGGTGTCGTTGGGCGTGACCACGGCCACCAGCCGGGCACCATCCGGCCGCGCCGCCTCGGCCGCCAGCATCGTTCGCCAGTCGCCATAGGTGCGGTCCTGGTCGATACCCCACATCCGGCCCGCCTCGGCGTTGCGCGCGGCGTCGCGGCTGAACGACCCGGCCACCAGCCGGATACGGCCATCCAGCTCGGCGGCCATGCGGTGCACCGGCCCGATGAACGCCCCCGGCCCACCGCCCACCATCGCCATCCGCAAGGGGGTCAGCGCCTTCATGGTCAGGCGACCAGCTTGGCCAGGAAATCGTGGCCGATCTTCGCCGCCTCGATGCGCGGCCGGGTGAACGGTGGCTCCTGTTCCAGATAGTAACCCCGCACGCCTGCCGCCCAGGCCGCCGGCAGCAGTGTCTTCCAGTCCAGCGTGCCAGAGCCCACCTCGGTCGGGTCCATGCTCAGCACGTAGTTGGGCTTGGAGGAGGCCTTGATGTCCTTGACGTGCATCTGGGTGAAGCGGCCCTTGTGGTGGGCGAACACCTCGGCAGGATCGCGGCCAGCGGCAGCCACCCAACCCACGTCCAGCTCAAACGACACCAGCGAGGGGTCCGTGTGCTTGAGCAGGATCTCAAAGCCGTTGGTGTCACCCAGCGGCGCGAACTCAAAGTTGTGGTTGTGGTAGGCGACCTTGATGCCGGACGCCTTCAGGCCCCGGGCCTTGTCGTTCATGAAATCGGCGTTCAGTTTCCAGTCGTCGACGGTCATCCCGGCCCCGAGGCGACGCAGCACCCCGCCGCGGTCCTCGCCCGGCTGCGGCTTCAGGTCGAACCGTTCGGGGATCAGGAAAATCGGCGCCACAGCCGTCTTGACGCCCACGGTGTTGAGCGCCGCGCCCAGCTTGCCCAGATCATTGTTGAACGCCGCATCGTTCGGCCCGCCACGCGGCTGGACGTGGACGCTGGGACAGACCAGCCCGGTCTTGTCGAGCGCCGCCCGTACCTCGCCAGCCCGCGCCAGCAACAGCCCCGGCAGCTCCACCGCGCGGTAACCGATCCCGGCCACGGCGGCGAACGTGGCCGGCAGGTCGACCTGCGCCTCCAGACCCAGGGTATAGATCTGCAGCCCGATGGGCAGGCCGTGGCGCTTGAAGAACGGCTTGGCGGCAGCCTCTGCGCCCGTCGCGGTCATGGCCGCAAAGCCAGCGGCGAGGAAGCTCCGCCGGTGAAAACCGGACGACATGGGGGGCATGGGACGTCTCCGTCTGGGAACATGGTCAGGTCTCGGCCACGGGCTCGGGGCCACGGGTCGGTGGGCGGAAAAACAGCGCCAGCAGCACCACGGCCAGCAGCGCCATCCCGGTGGGGACCAGGAACAGCGTCTGGTAGTCCACGATCTGCAGTTCGGTGCCACTGACATCGGTCACCTTGGTCGTCAGCCGCCCGATCAGGGTCGGGAACAGGAAGCTGGCCACCACACTGCCGATCCCCAGGATCAGCAGGTTGAACAGGCCCTGGGCGCTGGAGCGCACGTCCTTGGGGAATGCCGCGTCGACAAAAATGTACACCGTCGCAAAGAAGAACGCGTAGCAGATCCCGTGCAGCAGCTGGACGGCTATGATCGCGGCCACGCTGTCGGCAAAGAACGCAAACACCGCAAAGCGCGCCGCATGGCCCAGCACGCCGATAATCATCGTGGTCCGCCAGCCCAGCCGCACCAGCACCGGGCCCAGCACCAGCATGGTGGCGATCTCGGCCAGCTGACCCAGGCTCAACACCAGCATGCTGAGGTTCCCGGCGATCCCCACCCGGTTGGTCAGGAACCCGTCGGCCATCACGAAATAGCCGTTGTGGATCACGCTATCGATGAACGTGACCCCGAACAGCACGCCCACAAACGGCACCCCCAGCAGCTTGACCGCCCGCCGCCACGCCAGCTTGTCCACACCTTCGGCCTCGCGACGCGGCGGGGTGTGGGGCAGGGTCAGGCTGTAGGCCGCCAAGGCAAACGACACGATGGCCGCCACCAGGAAAATCCAGCGGATCTGGTCGACGTCAGCCTTTGCACCCAGCAGGAAGATGAACGGCCAGCTGACCAGCATCCAGCCCACCGTGCCGCCCATCCGCACCGCCCCGAACTGCTTGGCCGGGTCCTTCAGGTTCGCGAACGCGATGGAATTTGAGACCGAAAGCGTCGGCACATAGAGCAGGCTGTAGACCATGTAGCAGGCAAAGAACGGCCAGAAGGTCGACGAGAACGCCACCCCGATCAGGGCCAGGCCACTCAACAGATGGCTGACCGCCATGAACCGCTCCGCGGCGAAGTTGCGGTCTGCGAACTGGTTGGAAAAGAACATCCCGGCCAGCGCCGCCACCCCCCAGCAACTGCCCACCAGCGACTGCTGCCAGGGCGCAAAGCCCAGCAGGCCCATGTAGGGAAACAGCTTCGGTGCCCAGGCCCCCCAGACGGCCAGCTGCAGCACCATCATCAGGAACAGCCGCACTTGAACCGTCATCGTTGGGCTCCCGGGTTTACGCGGCTCAGAAGCTCATTGGCGCGGCTTCTGTGGTTCCGATGTAATCGATTTCAGGGATAGCAAGCGGTGGGGTGAGGGGCAACATGTGGTGATGGGCTGGTGCGGCGCGGGTGCAGACCGCCGGGAGCGGCCTTCATCACGACCGCTCTCCTACGGCAACTTAGGAATGGCGACTGCGCTAGGGTCCGAATCGCCTTTAGGTTGCTTCCTTTATCGTGCCAATGATCGAAGTTGGGTTTGCTCGCAAGTCCGCTGCAGGAGGATCGCACCTTGATGCACTTAGTGAAGTACGGGGTGAGAGAGCACATCGACCAATTCTTCCGCGACGGAACAGTACAGATCGGAACCGTCATCTCTTACGACACAGAGACACACGGTCCGATGATTGGAGATGACGAAGAAGGGTTGATTTTTCAGACGATTACAGACGACACAGTTCACATGTTCCGTGCTCGCGGCGACCGCGTACCCCCAGTCTTTGGCGCGCCCGGCTGTAGCGGAAACGTCGTTATGCAGACTAACGTCTCGTTCAATTACGCAATATACTCCCTGTCCCATGTGCTGCACCGTGACCTCTGTCGCAACTTCTCTGCCGATTATGACGCCGCCTTTTTTATAGACCGCCCGATCGTGTTTTTTCACGAGCTTGCGAAGGCCTTCTCTGCCAGCGGCCTTGTCAACGAGGCTATCTTCCAACACGTCGCCGACATTCAGTACGCATTCCGGGCGCTTGCTCCGGAAGACGAGATTGTTGAGGCGTTGGTGAAACCGCCACAGTATGCGCACCAAAGGGAACTACGGGGTCTTTGGAACGTGGGCACGCCGGCGCAGAAATTCTACCGGTTTCAGGCTCCCGAAGCTCGGCGCTGCTGTCACTTAGTTCCATGGGAGAAAATGCCAGACTACGCGCCCGGTTCGCTAACGCCCGAGCAGACGCGGGCCGCTGTCATGCGTGCTGTGTACGGAGATTGGGGCACTCCATCGAATTTCAGTCGCTAGCACCCGCGCGACTACGCCGGAAGCCGACCTTCCAAACGTCCCCTAAGGGTCGTTTCATCCAATCCAATTGGCGACATGATACCTACCCCCATGGGACGTGTTGCGCGCTTTCGGCTTGAGCAGGTGGATAGATATCATGCCACCCGGACTCCGGCGATCAGCCTTCCTCGCCCCCGGCGAAGCCGAGAGGGAGAGGGTTGGGAGAGGGCCGGCGCGTGAGAATGTGATCCGCTGATGGGAGGGCGAGGAGGTGCGGCGGCGAGGTTTGCGGGGCCTCGACTTCACATCTGAGTCAGCCCAGCCGGCCCTCTCCCAACCCTCTCCCTCTCCCAACCCTCTCCCTCTCGTCGCCCTCGCTGTCGCGAGGTCGCGGGGGAGAGGAGGCGGCTAAAGGCCGTAGCGCACCCGCTTGTCTTCCCTCGCCTCCGCCGCCACTCTCCGCGCGATGGCGACGATACAGGATGTTGCGCGCAGCGCCGGGGTCTCCACCGCGACCGTGTCCCGGGTGTTCAGTGCGCCGGATCAGGTGGCCGAGGTCACGCGCGCCCGGGTCAGAGCGGCGGTGGTAGATCTCGGCTACACCCCGAACCTGGCCGCCAAGACGCTACGCACCCTGCGCACCGACAAGATCCTGGTCACCGTCCCCGACATCTCCAACCCCTTCTTTTCGCAGGTGATCCGGGGCGTCGAGGAAGCGGCCACGGCGGCAGGCTATGCCGTCCTGCTGGGCGACACCCGCCACGAGGAGGCCCGGGAGGAACAGTACGCGCAGATGCTGCTGCGCAAGGAAGCCGACGGCCTGATCTTTCTGGGCCATCGCCTGCCGGACACCTTGGCCGACATGGTGGCGACACTCGGCCCCAGAACCCCCATCGTGAACGGCTGTGAGTTCAGCCCCGGTCTGGCGGTCTCCAGCGCCCACATCGACAACGAAGGCGCCGCCGCCGAAGCCATGGCGCACCTCTACGATCTGGGCCACATCCGCATCGGCGTCATCACCGGCCCCCTGATCAGTCCCATCAGCCGCGACCGGCTGGCCGGCGTTCGCCAGACCGCAGGGTCACGGGGCCGCGCCGACACCCTCACGATCGCCACCGGCGACTTCTCCATCGAGTCCGGGGCCGCTCAGGGCGAGGCCTTGCTGGCGCAGCCCACGCCACCAACCGCGATCTTCTGCTTCAGCGACGAGATGGCCATGGGCGCCATGTCCGCCATCCGCGACCGGGGCCTGAGCTGTCCCCGGGACATCTCGGTGGTGGGCTTCGACGACATCCGCTTCGCCCGCTACCTCGACCCGCAGCTGACCACCGTCAGCCAGCCAACCGAACAGATCGGTCATGAGGTCGTCAGCCTGCTTCTCGAGATCCTGTCCGGAAATGGGGCTCACCCCCGCCACATCACCCTTCCGCACCGATTGATCATCAGGTCCAGCACAGCGGTGCCGCCATGACGACACAGACGCTATCAACGACCTGACGAACCGACGTAGAAAGAACCCATGTTCTATCTGATCATCAAGGCCGCGATCTCCGGCGTGATCATCGCCGTGGTGTCGGAAGTTGCCCGGCGCAACGCAGGCTTCGGCGCGCTCATCGTGTCGCTGCCGCTGGTGTCGATCCTGGCGATGATCTGGCTCTGGCGCGAGACGCGCGATCCCGTCCGGCTGGCCGACCACGCCGGCGCGACCTTCTGGTACGTGCTGCCGTCGATGCCGATGTTCCTTTTGCTGCCGATCCTTCTGAAACGGGGCATGCCGTTCTATGCGGCGCTGGGTGCAGGCTGCCTGCTGACGATCCTGCTTTACGGTGCCATGATCCTGATCGGCCCGCGCTTCGGATTGAAACTCTGATCGCCTTGACGTCACCCTCGCGAAAGACTTGGGCGCTGGCGGCCCTGCTGGCGCTCTGCGGCGCGACGGCGGCGTTCGCCCACAACATCGGCGGGACGGACGCGGCGTTCGTCGCGGCGGCGCGGGGGCCGGACCCGATCCCCTTCATGTATCTGGGCGCCAAGCACATGGTGACCGGCTACGACCATCTGGCGTTCCTGGTCGGCGTGATCTTCTTCCTGTTCCGGCTTCGCCAGATTGCGCTGTACGTCAGTCTGTTCTCGCTGGGCCATTCGATCACCCTGCTGGCCGGGGTGTACTTCCAGTGGAACGTCGATCCGCATCTGGTGGATGCCGTGATCGGACTATCCGTGGCCTACAAGGCCATAGAGAACCTCGGCGGGTTCCGCACCCTGTTCGGCGGACAGATTGACCCCCGCCTGGCGGTGTTCGGTTTTGGTCTGGTGCACGGTCTGGGGCTGGCGACCAAGCTTCAGGCGTTGAAGCTCAACCCCGATGGCCTGCTGGCCAACCTGGTGTCGTTCAACGTCGGCGTCGAGATCGGCCAGCTTCTGGCGCTCAGTCTGATCCTGGTAATCATGACCCTCTGGCGACGGACGCGGGCGTTCGAACCGACGGCCCAGGCCGCCAATGTGCTGCTGCTGCTGGCCGGGTTCGTTCTGGCCGGCCATCAGGTTGCGGGCTACGTGTTTGGTGGAGCCGTCTCATGAGTACAGAACCCAGCCGTCCCATGCCGCGCGGTCGGCTGATCCTGGCGATCTTGGGGGCCGCCGCGCTGGCGTCCCTGATCGTGCTGGGGGTCATCCTGCCGGCCGAGTTCAACCGAGACCCGCTGGGCGTTGGAAAGCTGTCGGGCCTGTCCCGGCTGTGGGCGCCCGATGAGACCGTGATTGACACGGACAAGGCCGGCGCGGCCCGCGCACGGGAGTACGCGACCCCCTACCGCACCGATGTGATCGAGATCCCGCTGGGCGACTTCCTGGCCGGTGCCGACCGCTCCGAGCTTGAATACAAGGTGCGGATGAAGAAGGATGCCACCCTGGTCTACAGCTGGGAGGTCATCGGCACCTCCGAGCCACGCGACTTCCACTACGACCAGCATGGCCACACGACGCCGGCAAAAGGCCAACCGGTGACGGTGACCACCTGGCGTCAGGCGTTCGGCCTGAGGCAGCACGGTGCGCTGACGGCCCCCTTCGACGGCATCCAGGGCTGGCAGTTCTCAAATTCCAGCGAAAAGCCGGTCGTCGTCCGGCTGCGCTTGTCCGGCTTCTACGATCTGGTCCCGTCGGGCCAGCCCGGCAACGAGGCCGGGATCGTCGCGAATGTCCCGGCGGCCCAGGCCCGACCGCCCAGTTAGGTTCGCCGCCTATTTTGCGCCCGGCATCGCAGGTAGCGGATCGGCCTTTGCCGCACCGTTGGCCTTGACCTCGGGTTCGATCACAAACTGCGCGTGACAGGCGACACAGACTTCATAGACCTTGCCGCCCTCATCGAAGACCGCCTTCTTGTCACGCTTTTCTGCCGCCGCACGGGCGATGCTGGCCCGCTCGGTTAACAGCTGCGAGTACTTGATCCAGTCGGCTTCAGGCGCCCTGACCCGGCCTGGAAGCTGCATCGCATTGCCTGCTTCCATCAGCATGGTGGCGCCGGTGACCGGTACATCCCAGCCCTCGTCAGTGGTCGGCGAGAGGTCGCGCTCGCCCGCTTCTGTGATCTCGGTGCCGGAGGCCTTCCAGTACATGAAGGCGGCTGGGTCCACGAAATGGCCCATGAACTCGCTCATCGGCAGTTCGCTGTTGAACTTGGCGCTAGATGAGATCGCCGTGCCTGCCGGTTTCCCCGGGCTGCAGGCGGAGAGCGCGGCGGCGCAGGCCGCCAGGGTGAGGAGGTGTTTCAAAGACGGAAGGCTCCCTTATCGCACCACGATGCGCGACAGCTTATCCTAGACGCTGATGCTGCCAAACGCCCAGTACGGAACGGTAGCAATGTCGTTACAGGACCGGTCTCGCTCCGCATTTCCCCCTCGAAACTTCGGTATGGGCCGATTGACCTGGGCGGACTCATAGGGCTTCCTGCCAGGCAAGCGCCGGTGAGTGCGCACTGGAGGACTGAATGACTGACGTCGCTGCGTCCGATCGCCTGCCGCTGAAGACCAAGCTTTCGTTCGGCATCGGCAGTGCTGCCGAAGCGATCGCGCTGCACACGATCACCGCCTACGCGGTGTTGTTCTACAATCAGGTCCTGGGCCTGCCCGCGCTGCTCGCCGGGCTGGCGGTGTCAGTCAGCCTGGTCCTGGACGGGGTGATCGAGCCCATGGCTGGTTCGATTTCGGATCGCACCAAGTCACGCCTCGGCCGCCGCCACCCCTACATGTACGCCGCCGCCCTGCCGATCGCGCTCTCGTTCTTCGCCATCTTCAACCCACCGGCGGGGCTGGGCGATACCGGACTGTTTGTCTGGTTCCTGGCGGGCGTCAGTGTCCTGCGCTGGAGCATGGCCTTCTACCATACTCCGCATATTGCGCTGGGCGGCGAGCTGTCGCCCAACTACGTCGAACGCTCCAAGGTGATGGCCTACAACAGCTTCTTCACCTGGGTGGGCGGCGCGCTGACCACGATCATCGCCCTACGCATCTTCTTCAAGCGCACCGAGGAGTATCCGCGCGGTCTGTTGAATCCGGAGGCCTGGTCGCCCTACGCCCTGGTGATGGGGTCGGTGGCCTTCGTGATTCTGCTGGCGTCCGCCGCGCTGACCCACGACCGCATCAAGCATCTGCCGCAGCCGGCCAAGGAAACCCCGCCCTTCAGTCCGCTCGCCTTCTATTCCGACGTAAAGTCGGCGATGACCAACGTCAACTATGTCTGGTTGCTGGTGGGCTTCTTCTTCCTTTCGCTGGCCTTGGGCCTGCGCACGGTGCTGCACGTCTATGTGAACACCTTCTTCTGGGGGCTCGACAGCGAAGAGCTCAGCTTCTTCGTGATTGGCACCTTCGCCGGCTATGCCACCGCCTTCATCATGGCCGCCCGCCTGCATGGCCGGTACGACAAGAAGACTACGATGATCGCCGCCGCGGCGACCTATGGCGTGGTTCCGGCCATTCCCATAGGCATGGGCCTGATGGGTTTCTGGAGCCATGAGACCCCATTCATCATCCCCATCCTGATCGTCTTCTCGGCGATCTCCAGCGGCGCTCTGAGCGTGCTGTCGATCAGCGTTATGTCGGCTCTGGCCGATGTAGCGGACGAGAACGAGGCCAGGCACGGTATTCGCCAGGAGGGGGTTCTCTATTCCACCCGGACGCTGTTCGCGAAGGTCGACCAGGCGATTGGCACGGCGCTCGCCGGGCTGGTGCTGACGTTGATCGCCTTCCCGGAGAAGGCCAGGCCAGGCGAGGTCGACGTCGAGGTTCTGCACAGTCTGGCGCTGTGGGACGGCGTGATCGCGGGTGTGCCCGCGGTGGTGGCCGCCTTCTTCTATGGCCGCTATCGGATCAACAGGACGTCCTACGACCAGACCCGCGCCGCCATCGCCGCCCGGAAAGCCGCGGCGGCGGCCCCGGCCGAGTAGCCATAGCTCAGACCCCGGCCTGCAACGCCTGCATCAGACTACCCGTGTAGGCCGCATGGCCGACATGGGTGAGGCGCGCCTCGAAGTCGGCCCAGATGTCGCCGCCCAGGTCGCGCCAGCGGCGGCAGAAGGCATAGTCCTCTGACAGGTACTGGCCTGTTTCCGGCTCCACCATGGTGTCGAACACCATCACCGCCTCGGCGGCCATGGTGTCGGCCATATCGCGCATTTTGGCCCGCAGTTCGGGGTGGGCATCGCAGATCCGCTGCATGGCGTCGCGCTTGATCAGTAGGAATCCGGTGCCGGCATAGGCCACCTGGGCGAAACCCTCTTCGACATTGACGCTGTTGTCCGGGTTCGGAAGGAACCGCACTACATAGCCGATAGAAACCGCCTGCAGGTCGGGGACATCGGCCTTGGCGGCGCGGCGCGCCTTGTCCCAGTCGATTCGCTTCAGCGGGCAGACGGCGGCGATCACCTCCTTGTCAGCTTCGAGGATGCGAAAGACGTTCTGCGGCGAAAACCCGATATCGGCGTCGATGAACAGGATGTGGGTGGCTTGCGGGTGCGCCAGAAACTGGGCCGCCAGTCGCGACCTTGCCCGGGTGATCAGGGCGTCGCCGCCCATCAGGTCGATGTGCAGTCCGATGCCGCGCTCGCGACAGGCATCCTGCAGGGCCAACATGGAATTCACGAAATAGAGGTTCAGCACACCGCCGTAGCAGGGCACGGCGAGGTAGATGAAGGGCTTCGGCGCGGCGGGCTCGGTCATTCCTGGACCATAGTCGCGCCATCAGACGCCGTCGATCACCCGGGCGATCAGATCGTCATAGAGCTCCAGTTTCTTGTAGGCACGGAAATCGGGGTGGGCCGAGCGCCAGGCTTGGGCGAAGCGGGCCAAGCGTACGGGTTCTGCGGCGATAGCTGACAATGGCGCGATCCACACCCTGATCGTGAACACCACGCCACCGCAGACCGGCAGCCGACGCAGGGTCTGGCGTTCTACACGAACCTGGACGACCTCGGCGGCGGTGGTGGGATCGATGGCTCTGATCGCCGCCCGCATGGGCCCGGGGTCGGGAGCGAACAGGTTCGCGTCGCTGACCACGCTCCAGTTGCGGCGCTCCAGGACCAGATCGTCACGCAGATTGTCGAAAACGCGGGTGACCCTTGCCAGCAACCTGTCCTCGAAGCCCGTCACCGGCCGATGCAGTTCCGACAGGCTGCGACCGATCACTTCGCACGCCGTGAAGAAGCTGCCGGCACACAATGACAGCGCGGTCAGTCGCCACACGCCGTCGCGCTTTTCCATCAGGCAGAGGTCGTCGGCCACTGCACGACTTGCCGACCATAGAGGAGGGTGGCCCTCCGGGGCGATCGCGTGGCCCAACGCCTGCGACACCATCGTCAGCGCCTCGGATTGAGCGGCGCGCGACGGTTCTGTTTCGGCCCACACCAGAGCGGGATGAGCATCGAACAGCGCATCCTTACGCGCGCCCGGATCGGCCTCTCCACCCTCGAACCACGCCTCGGTCGGAACGGGGCGCAGGCCGATCCGGAACTCGCCGGACTCCTCCCAGGGCGCGTGGCGCAGAGTCATCTCCGGCGGATCCACCCTACGGCCAGAAAGAGCAGCACTGCCAAGCCTACGCCCACACCATCAGCTAGAAAATCGGCCACATCGCCATGACGGCCCGTGACCAAGCTGCCCTGCAGCACTTCGATCAGGGCACCATAGGCCAAGGCGAAGGCCGGAATCGCCAACCTCCGTCTAGGGGCCAGCAGATAGCCCGTGATGGTCAGCACAAACCAGGCGGCCGTGTGCTCAAACCGGTCGCCCGTGCCTGTGTCGGGGAGATCCTGCGTCGGCAGCAGGCACAGAACCAGCAGGATGACCGTGGCCAGGACGTAGAGGCCCAGGCGAAGCGGGCGAGGAAAGCGCGAGGGCAGCATCGGCCCTTACTTGCACGTCCCGGCGCGCCTCTCTAGCGTTGCCACGCGAAGTAAACATGCAGGAGTGGCGCGTTGGCGGTTGAAGCGGTGATCTGGGATTTCGGCGGGGTCTTCACCACCTCGCCCTTCGAGGCCTTCAATCGCTATGAGGCCGGGCGGGGCCTACCGAAGGATTTGATCCGCAAGATCAATGCGACCAACCCGGACACCAACGCCTGGGCGGTGTTCGAACGCAACGAGGTGGATACGGCGGGCTTTGACGCCCTGTTCCTCGAGGAGTCCACCGCACTGGGCCACCCCGTGCGGGGCGCAGATGTGCTGCCGCTGCTGAACGGCACGATCCGACCCCGCATGGTCGCGGCGCTGAAGATCTGCAAAGCCCACTTCAAGGTCGCCTGCATCACCAACAATGTGGTCTCGATGCACAGTCCCGGTCAGGACGCAGGTCAGCGCGCAGCAGGTGCCATGACTCAGGTGATGCCCCTGTTCGACGCCATCATCGAAAGCTCCAAGGCGGGCGTCCGCAAGCCGGACCCGAAGATCTACCGGATGATGTGCGAGCAGTTGGGGGTGGCACCTGAGGTGTGCATCTACCTCGACGACCTCGGCATCAACTGCAAGCCCGCCGCAGCGCTGGGAATGAAGGCCATCAAGGTCGTGGATGTGGACCAGACCCTGGCTGAGCTTTCGGGACTGACCGGCCTCAGCTTCCCCGAGGAGATTGCCGCGTGACTCGGCCTGCCAGGATCGGCGCCGCCGAAGCCTTGACCCGACTACCCGGCTGGCGCGCTCTACCGGGCGCCCGCGACGCCATCCAGCGCACCTACAAATTCAAGGACTTCAACACCGCCTTCGGTTTCATGACCCGCGTGGCGATCAAGGCCGAGACGCTCGACCACCATCCCGAGTGGTTCAACGTCTACAACCGCGTGGACGTGACGCTCGCCACCCACGATGCCGACGGGGTGACGGTGCTGGATGTGGAACTGGCGACGTTCATGGACGAAATCGCCGAACCCTAGTTCGCGACAATCCCGCCCAGCAGGACGCGCGCGCCGCGTCGGCCCAGGATGGCGTCTGTCTGACGTTGCAGGGTGATGGAGATGTATTCCGCGTTGGGCAGGCTCTTGGGTCCCAACCCTGACGCATAGGCCTGGATCGTTTGCACATAGGCGGCGCGCAGTCTCGGAACCGACTGCTGCGCCAGTGTGCGCAGGACCGGATCGGGCACGTCCAGCCCACAGTCCACAGCCAGAACGCCGCGCCGCCCGCTTCCGCGGATTGTTGTGCCCAGCAGGGGGTCCATTTTCACATAGTTGCTGGTGACAGCGGTCTTCGTCGATTCGCCGCCCGCAGCCAGGGAAGCCGCCGGAAGGGCGGCGGCAACGGCGGCAGCGACCAGAAAGCGACGATCCATGGTCGCCTTATCGCTGATTATGGTTAGCGGTCTCTTTACGCCAGCCTGCGAAAACGGGGCGACTCAGCGAGACTGGAGCGCCCCTTGGGCCGATTTGCACCGACCAAACTTGACCTCGACGGCAAGGTTATCCTGGTAACCGGAGGCACCGACTCGTTCGGCCGCCGGTTCATCGAGACCGTGCTGGAACGCTACGCGCCGCGAAAACTGATCGTCTATTCACGCGACGAGCTTAAACAAAGCGAGATGCAGATCGACATGTCTGAGCGGTTCTCGCCCGAGAAGCTCAAGCTCATGCGCTTCTTTCTGGGCGACGTCCGGGATCGCGAACGGCTGTCCCTGGCGTTTCGCGGCGTCGATATCGTAATCCACGCTGCGGCCCTGAAACAGGTGCCGGCGGCCGAGTACAACCCGTCCGAATGCATCCACACCAACATCATGGGTGCCGAAAACGTGGTCCGCGCCTGTCTGGCCAATCGTGTGCAACAGGTGGTGGCGCTATCCACCGACAAGGCTTGCAACCCGATCAACCTCTATGGCGCGACCAAGCTGGCGTCGGACAAGACCTTTGTGGCGGCCAACAATCTGTCGGGAGACATCGGCACCCGGTTCTCCGTCGTGCGGTATGGCAATGTGGTGGGCTCGCGGGGGTCGGTGATCCCGTTCTTCCAGCGTCTGTTACAGCGCGACGTCCAGGAACTGCCGATCACGGACGTCCGCATGACACGGTTTCTGATCACCCTGAACGAGGGCGTCAACTTCGTACTCTCGTCGCTGGAAGGCATGCATGGGGGCGAAATCTTCGTACCGAAGATTCCCTCGATGAAGATCACCGACATCGCTGCCGCCATGGCACCCGGCGTGGCCACCAAGGTTGTCGGCATCCGGCCCGGCGAAAAACTGCACGAAATGATGATCTCGGCTGACGACGCCCGAAACACGGTGGACCTTGGCGACCGCTATGCCATCGAACCCGCGTTCGTGGAGTACACGCGCGCACCGCTGGTTGGTGGCCGCCTGGCCGAGGAATTCAGCTACGCGAGCGACACCAACGACACCTGGCTGGACGGCGCGGGCTTGATGCACATGCTAGGCGAGGGTGCCGCCCGCGAACGCCGTCGGCGCGCCGACGACTGATCATGTCACAGCCCATCCTCCCCTACGGGCGACAAACCATCGACGACGACGACATCGCCGCTGTGTCGCAGGTTTTGCGCGGTGACTTCCTGACCACCGGGCCTACGGTCGAGGCCTTCGAGGTCGCGTTCGCCGAAGTGGTCGGGGCCCATCACGCTGTGGCTTGCTCAAACGGCACCGCAGCGCTGCATCTGGCGATGCTGGCCCTGGATGTGAAACCGGGCGAGGTGGTGATTGCGCCGTCGATCACCTTCCTGGCCACCGCCAACTGCGCGCGATACGTCGGTGCCGACGTGGTGTTTGCCGACGTTGATCCCGACAGCGGCCTGATGACGCCCGCCACACTGGCTGATGCCATGATGCGCGTCGGCGGGCGACAACTGCGCGCTGTCCTTCCCGTCCATCTGCGCGGCGATGCCGTGGACCTGCCGGGCCTGGCGGCGCTGGCTGCGGATGCCGGTGCGGTGTTGGTCGAAGACGCACCTCACGCACTGGGCACCACCATGACCTACGGCAATGTGGCCCAGACGGTGGGCGACGGGCGTCACGCGGCAATGGCGACGTTTTCGTTCCACCCGGTGAAGACCATCGCTACCGGCGAAGGCGGGATGATAACCACCAACGACGCGCAACTGGCATCGCGCCTGCGGACCCTTCGCAGCCACGGCATGGTGCGGCCCGAGGGGGCTGACCCCTGGTGGTATGAAATGCCAGAACCAGGCTTCAACTATCGCCTGCCAGACATCCTCTGTGCTCTCGGCCTGTCGCAGCTGAAAAAGCTTCCGCAGTTTGCCGCGCGGCGACGCGCTCTGGCGGCGCTCTACTCAGACGCTCTGGTCCAGCTCGCGCCGGTGGTCCAGCCGGCTCAGAGTCCGGCCTGGAGCGACCCGGTCTTGCACCTGATGACAGTGCTGATCGACTTCGATGCCGCCGGGCGAACGCGCCGACAGGTCGTCGACGCCCTGAAGGCGCAGGGAATCGGCAGCCAGGTTCACTACATCCCCGTTCACCGCCAGGCCTACTATCGCGACCTCTACGGCGATGCGGATTTGCCGGGCGCGGACGCCTGGTATGCGCGATGCCTCTCGCTACCGCTCTATCCTGGCATGCAGGATGACGATGTGGCGCGGGTGGTCGCCGCGTTGCGAAAGGCACTGGCTTAGGCGGCTAACCCTGCCTGCTGGATGAGATCGCGAAACGCTTCGACCCGCTGAGGCGCTGCGGACAGTTCTGTGCGGATTTCACTCTGTTTGACCAGCTTGATCGCTTCGGCCTTGGCGCGATTGGCCGCGGGACCCAGAGGTGCCGTTTCTCCTGATGCGAGTTTCAACAACAGGGTCAGGCGCTGCAAAACCGGGGCATCGGCCCTGGCCAGGTTCTGCGTCAGTCTGGCACGGCTCTCGATCTCGCCGCCGATCTGGCCCAGTTGGTCCCGGATCGGCTCGAAGTCCTCCGGGACCAGTCCGCATCGTGCCGCCGAACGCTGAAGGCCAGCTAGCCTGGCCAATCGCGTTGCGGGGGTCTCGTCGCTGGATTCCATCTCCTTCTGGAAGCGCAAGGCGCTTACCGACGCCTTCATCCAGCCCCCAGCGAGCCGCTTGTTCGAGGCCCCGATGATATTCTCCGTCAGCCAGATCAGGGCCGCAATCTCTTCGCAAGCGGTCATTTTCTGGCCGAGGTAGGCTTCAACGAAGTCACCGGTCACCAGCATCTTCGAGCGGGCGGTGAACGCGGCCTGGACGTCTTCCAGCGGCAACAGCTTGCCGGCCGCCGCTGTAAGCGACATGCCCAGTGCCCGCAGCATATCGATCTCACCGGCCGCATCACCGGGGCGCAGGCGCCGGCTTCCCGTCAACTCGCGCAGGATGCGACGGCCGATGGCGGCGCGCGTGTCCAGAAACGTCTCCCCGCCCAGCCACATGGCCAGACGCAGCGCCAGCGGGGAAAGCTCCGGCATCACCTTTGCGACCGAGTCCTCAATCTTCATCAGCCGATCAACGGCATCGTAAGCCGCCAGCCGTGTCATAGCGGCCAGATTGACACCCAGATCGCGCCCTTCGCCCATAATGTTGAGCATGCCGGGTTTGTTCTCGAGGATCTCGGCCAGCGGCTGTTGCACCGTCATCAAGGCCAGCCCCCGGGCGGGACCCTGGCGCGGCGCGGCGTCAGCCAGGTCCAGCAGGCGCTTTACCTTGTCCGACCATGTGGTCGCCGAGGCGATCGAAGCGGCCACACCGGCACCCAGCAAATAGCCGCGCTCGGCCTCGCCCGAGAGCCGCTCTGCCGTGGCCGCGAACCCCTCCCTGTCAATGTCCGGAAGAACGCCCTTGGCCGCATCTTTCATCAGCCGGTCGACGGTGCGGTCGACCAGGGCCTGGAAATACCGGATCAGTTCATGGACGGACTTGTTCCGGGCATGGGCCTCGGGAATGGCGACCTTCTGCACCGCGTGCAGCATGTCCGAACCCGAAGCTTCCAGTCTCTCGACCAGATCAGGTCGGTGCATCAACTCGAACGGAGTAGCGTTATTGCGGTTCAGCCATTCTTCCAGCAGGCGGCCGATGCGGTCGCGCGCGTGCGGTGAGTAGAGATCTTGCGGGGTGACACAGAGGGGTTGGGCTTCGACCTGAGGACGGCTCTTGGCGGCAACTTCGGCAGCACCCAGCTTTAGGATTTCCAGAGCGCGATACTCACCGGACTCCTGATCGAGGGTTTCCTTGGTCACCTTGGCGGCGGCAACGCGCCCCTCGGTCATCAGTTCCTGTGCACCTTTGAGTGCCGCTGCACGGTCCTCGGTCGCGAGGTGCAGCGACCAGGGTGCGCCCGACATCTTTCGGACGTACACCTCAAAATGTACGCTATAGCTGCCCACGGACGCGTCCCCTCGGATACGGGCGATAGTCGCCTGACAAGCTTAAGGGCGTGTTGACTTTGCTAGCGTTTTGGCCTGGCCCCATTCAGGCCATGGTCCAGGTTCAATAGCCAACCTGGTCTGTTGCAGGAGAGATCGACCTAAGATGGCGAAAATTACCCTGGTGGACGATGACGAGAACATCGTCACGTCAGTCAGCCTGGCACTGGAAAGTCACGGGCATACGGTCAAGGCTTATTATGACGGCGCCTCTGGCCTGGCCGCTCTGGAAAACGATCCGCCGGATGTGGCGATCCTGGATGTGAAGATGCCCCGGATGGACGGCATGGAGGTGTTGCGCCGCCTGCGCCGTACCTCCGACATGCCGGTAATCATCCTGACGTCGAAGGACGAGGAGATCGACGAGATTCTCGGCTTCAACCTTGGTGCCGACGACTATATGCACAAACCCTTCAGCCAGCGCCTGCTGATCGAGCGTGTGAAGGCAGTTCTGCGTCGCGCCGGCCGCGGCGAGACCGACGGCGCAGAAGGGCCCTCGATGGGCGCGGCCGATGTTGCGGCCCGGGCGGTCAAGCGCGGCAAGCTGACGCTCGATCCTGCCCGCCACGAGAGCCTTTGGGAGGGCAAGTCAGTCAAATTGACAGTGACGGAGTTCCTGTTGTTGCAGTCGCTGGCCCAGCGCCCCGGCTTCGTGAAGAGCCGCGACAACCTGATGGACGCGGCCTATGACGATCAGGTCTATGTCGATGACCGTACCATCGACAGCCACATCAAGCGCATGCGGAAGAAGTTCCGCGAGGTGGACCCTGAGTTCGACGCAATCGAAACCCTCTATGGCGTCGGCTACAGATACCGCGAATCCTGACGCGCCGCGCAAGCGATTGCGGCTTCGAGGTCTGCCGGGCTCGCGTCTCGGCAGACTGATTCTGGCGCTGAACCTGCTCGGCCTGGCGATCCTGATTTCAGGCGCGCTGGTGTTGAACGAACTGCGTCGCGGTCTGGTCAATGCGAGGATTGACAGCCTGACGACCCAGGGTGAACTGATCGCCAGTATCCTGAACCAGGCGGCGACGGTTGGTGAGCCGGAGCCGCAGATGGACACACTGCTGGCCACGGAACTGCTGCAGACCCTTTCCAATCCCAAAGCCCAGCGGGCGCGGCTGTTCGATGCGGGCGGCCGCCTCGTGGCCGACAGCGACTGGATGACCGACAAGGTGGAGGCTCGCGCCTTGCCGCCAGCCAAGGATCGCCAGGGTGGTCGTACCGGCTTCAGTCTCATGCCGCGCGCCACGCCGCCAAGCGCCGTCGAAGTGCAGGGGGATCTGGCGCAAGAGGTCGGAACCGCACTCAGGGGCGACCGCTACGCCGGCATGCGGCGTGGCGACGGCGGCATCAGGGTTGTCTCGGTGTCAATTCCTATCCAGCATGTGCGCGCGGTGCTGGGCGTTGTCACCCTTGAAGCCAGCGACGTCGACGCCATCATCGCCCGCGAGCGTGCGGCGCTGGTGCCGTTCATCCTGATCGCCATCCTTGTGACGCTTGCCTCGTCGTTGTTGCTGAACAGCCTGGTGGCTCAACCGGTTCTGCGCCTTGCCCGCGCCGCCGATCGGGTGCGGCAGAACCGGGCCGGGGCTATCTCCCTGCCGGAGCTGGCCCGACGCGACGATGAGGTGGGCGACCTGGCGCGAAGCCTGGAGGAAATGACCCTGGCCCTCAGCGAGCGGATGGGTGCCATTGAGTCCTTTGCCGCCGATGTGGCGCATGAAATCCGTAACCCCCTGACATCCCTTCGGTCCGCGGTTGAGACGCTCGACCTGGTCGGAGACGGACCGGCGCGGGCGCGGCTGCTGGGCATTCTCAAGAACGATGTCCAGCGCCTGGACAGGCTGGTCACCGACATCTCCAACGCCTCGCGACTCGACGCCGAGCTGTCTCGCGATCAGCCAAGGCGCGTCGATCTGGGGCGGCTTATCGCTGACATTGTCGCCCTCTATCAGGCCACCACCAAGTCGGACGAGCCGTCAGTGGCCTTCGCAGCCCACCCGGATATGGGTACGATCGCCGTCATGGGCCGCGAGGGCCCACTCAGTCAGATCGTGCGAAACCTGATCGACAACGCCCGCTCGTTCAGCCCGCCTGACGGTGTGGTGACTGTCGGCTTGCAAGCCTCCCGGGGCGAGGTCACGGCGTTTGTCGCTGATGAGGGCCCGGGGATTCCGCCGGAAAATCTCGAGACCGTGTTTGATCGCTTCTACACCTCGCGCCCGCCCGGTGCTGCGTTTGGCGGAAATTCCGGTCTGGGCCTATCGATCGCCCGCCAGATCGCTGAGGCCCACGGCGGGACGCTGGCCGCCGCCAATCGTACAGAAGCCGACGGCAAGACGTCTGGTGCCGTATTCATTCTGGTGCTTCCGGAAGCGTCGGCGTGATCCACCACGCCGGGCTGATTGCACGCAGGATTGGCGGGGTCTGGCGCGGCATTATGATCGAGGGGCCGTCCGGCGCCGGCAAAAGCGATCTGGCGCTGCGGGCCCTGGCCCACGGGTTCCAGCTGGTGGCGGACGACCGGGTCCTGCTCTGGGCTGCGGACGGGCGTCTTTATGGGCGGGCGCCGGATGTCCTGGCTGGCCAGATCGAGGTTCGTGGCCTTGGCATTGTGACAGCGCCCGCGCGCCGGTTCTGCGAGGTCTGCCTGCTGGTCCGCGCCGGTGTCGCAGACCGGATGCCGGAACCTGCAACTCAAACGGTTCTGGGTGTTTCCACTCAGCTACTCAAGGTAGCGCCGTTCGAGGTCTCTGCGCCGATCAGGCTCGGACTCGCACTCACAGCCTTTGACGCAGCGCACAAGAGGCGTATTTAGCTGCGCTCGCGCCCCTATTTCCGGCGTCATCGGGTGGGGATACCCCTTGGAACATCAGGCATGATCGGCCTCGTGATCGTCACGCACGGACGGCTGGCGCAAGAGTTCATCTCCGCCATGGAGCACGTGGTGGGTCCGCAGATTGCGGTAGAAGCCATCTGCATCGGTCCGGATGACGACATGGAGCGCCGCCGCCAGGATATCCTGGCCGCCTGCGGTCGCGTGGAGCAGGGTCAGGGCGTCGTGTTGCTGACCGACATGTTCGGCGGCACGCCTTCCAACCTGGCGATTTCTGTGATGGACCAGACCCGGGCGGAGGTCATCGCTGGCCTCAATCTGCCGATGCTGATCAAGCTGGCCAGCGTGCGTGGACGCGTTTCTTTGGAAGAAGCTGTTGCCGCGGCGCAAGAAGCCGGGCGAAAGTACATATCCGTCGCATCCTATGTTCTGGCCGGAGAGAAGTGAGCGAAGCGAACCGCACCGTCGAGATCATCAACAAGCGCGGGCTGCACGCCCGGGCCTCGGCCAAATTCGTCAAACTCGCCGCCACCTTCGATGCCGAAGTCCGCGTCTCCAAGGATGGCCAGACCGTCGACGCCCGCTCGATCATGGGCCTGATGATGCTGGCCGCCGCGCCTGGATGTTGCATTGATATCGTGGCGGAGGGAGATGAAGCTGACGCCGCTGTGGAGGCGCTGGTTGGATTGGTCGCGGCGCGGTTCGACGAGGACGAGTAGGGGAATGTCCGGGTGAGTATCGGTACGCAAGCCCTTGTCCTCACCGTCATCACAATCGCGCTCTATGTTGCGCTCCCAGCATGGCTTCTCCTCAAGGGCTGGCTGATTCGTGCGGGTCTTTTGGCCGTCGCCATCGCAATGGCGCCCAGTATCTGGCAGAGCATTTTCTGGAGAGAGGAGGCCGGAAGCTTCAGCTTTCTGGTGATACTTCTCTTCCTCTTCGCTGTGATCTTGATCGCAGTCGGTATTATCGCGGGCGCCACTCGGTTCATTGCGAAACGTGCTGGTGGTGCCCGGAGTCATATAGCCCTTCGCCGCCAGTCGCCAAAATCCCTGCCTTAATGGGGAGGGACAGACCGCGAAGCGGTCAGGGTGGGGCGGTCGCGATCAAGCTCCGCCGCCGAAGATCGCCCCGCCTGCGCAACCGGCGTAGCCGCCTCAAGCGCGAGAACGACCTGATCCATCACCCAATCGGCATCTCGTCGGACATCCGAGGCCCAGAACCGGAGCGTCTGAAATCCGTGACGGCTCAGCACCGCGCCCCGGACCCGGTCGTGATCCGCCTGGATGTCATCGGCATGCTGCCTGCCGTCAACTTCGATGGCCACCCGGCGCTGGTAGCAAACGAAGTCGAGGAAGTAGCCCCTGAAAGGTGCCTGACGCCGCATGTGGAATCCACGCTCGCGAAGGCGCTTGAGGCGGCTCCAAAGGATGACCTCTACATCGCTCATCTGGCCTCGCATGAGGCGGGCGCGGTTAATCTCGGGTCTCATATGAGGCAGTGTGTTCTCATATTGTTCTGACCGCAACCCTTTATATGATCGTGGCTTCCCCACCCTGCGCGCCATTGGCGCGCTGTCCCTCCCCAATAAGGGAGGGAGGTCACGTCTTCAGCCGCCACCCCGTCCGGAAAATCCAGGTCACCGCCGCCAGGCACACCACCAGGAACGCCAGCGTCGCGGCCAGGCTGACGCCCACGCCCACGTCGGACACCCCGTAAAAGCTCCAGCGGAAACCGCTCACCAGGTAAACCACCGGGTTGAACAGGGCGATGGTCTTCCAGACCCCCGGCAGCATGTCGATGGAATAGAAACTGCCGCCTAAAAACGTCAGCGGCGTGATCACCAGCGTCGGCACGATCGACAGTTTCTCCCACCCATCCGCCCAGATGCCGATCAGAAACCCGAACAGGCTGAACGTTACCGAGGTCAACGCCAGAAACGCCAGCATCACGAACGGGTGGTTGATCTCGTAGGGCACGAAGATCCGCGCCGTGGCCAGGATCACCAGCCCGAGAACCATCGACTTCGACGCCGCCGCGCCCACATAACCGATGACCATCTCCGCCGACGAAATGGGCGCCGACAGCACCTCGTAAATCGTGCCCGCGAACTTCGGCATGTAGATGCCAAACGAGCCATTCGAAATGCTCTCGGTCAGGATCGCCAGCATCAACAGGCCCGGCACGATAAACGCCCCGTAGCTGACCCCGTCCAGCGCGGCCATGCGGCTGCCGATCACCGCGCCGAACACCACGAAATAGAGCGAGGTCGAGATCACCGGTGCGGCCACGCTTTGCACGATGGTGCGCATCCAGCGGTTCATCTCGAACTGGTAGATCGCGCGAACGGCGTAGGGATTCATGGCCGGCTCCGCACCAGGCTGACGAAGATGTCTTCGAGGCTGCTCTCGCGAGTCTGTAGGTCCTTGAAGTCGATGCCGTGGCCGGCCAGCCGGCGGATCAGGTCGGCGATGCCGGTCTGCTCGGCCTGAGTGTCGAAGCTGTAGATCAGCTGAGCTCCGTCGGCGGCGAGCTCCAGCGGCTCGCCCGCCAGTTCACCCGGCAACGC
>CAMCXF010000045.1 GCA_945883235.1 Phenylobacterium deserti
GGAAGCCGCCATGGCCGGTTGGATTCATTGGGCCTGCTCCTGCCTGATCTCAAGCTCCAGCGGGTCCTGCGGGGCTGCCTGGGGCGGTATCATTATACCGCTAATAGACTAGGATGGATAGGGCGACCAAACACCGCAAAATCGCCGCCTAGATATCAACCCCAGATGAGGCCAAATCTCCGTTAAATCCGAAGTCCGGCTGTCTCAAAACTTCTGACGAAAATCTCACGTTCAAAGTATTTCCAGCGCGCAGTCTTTGGCCATACCCAAAAATCGAACATCTGCGCTTGCTAAACCGCAAAATCATCGTCTAAGCTTTCTTCCCTGACGAGGCCAACACTCCGCGAAATCCTGATCGCGTCTGTCCCGAAACGTCTATCGACGCGCTGAGAGCCCAATGCCTTTATACTATTTCGAGACCATCACCGCCGCCCAGGCGGCGAGCTTCAATTCGGTCACGACGGATACTCTGATCTTCGGAAATGCGGCGGAAACGGCCACAACCACGACGGTCTTGTTTAATGCCGCGACGGCGTCGGCGTCGGCCACCGTGACGATTACCTCGGGCCTCACCGGCAAGGCAGTCACGTTCCCGGCGAGCATCGGGAGCGTCTCCAAGGCGGTGATCTTTGTCGACGGCAGTGAGCTCTATGTGGGCACCGCCAACGCCGATACAATCACCCGGACAGGTGGTTCCCCGGCGGCCATCTACGGCGGCGACGGAGCTGACTCTCTTACGGGCTCCAGTGGAGCCGATTTCCTGCATGGCAATATCGGGTCTGACACGCTCAGTGGCGGCGCAGGCGCTGACACCATCTGTGGCGGCAAGGACAACGACGACATCGACGCCGGCACGGGGGCCAATGTTGCCCAGGGAAACCTGGGCGATGACACGATTACAGCGTCTAATTCGTCCACCGTAACGTCGGGATCGACGCTGCTGGGCGGTAAGGGCAATGACCAGATTACCGGCAGCGCCGGTGACGATTTCCTGAACGGCAACCTCGGCAACGACGTCATCGCGAGCGGCGGCGGCAACGACAGAATTTTCGGTGAGGGCGGTTCGGATACCATCACCGCAGAAGCGGGATCGGTGTTAACGGCGACCTCTGTCACGATTGACGGCGGTGCTGACAACGACAGCATCACGGTGAGCGGCACCGGATCCTCTAGCGTCCTGGGCGACGCAGGCGATGACACGATCACGGTTGCGGGCGTGGTCACCTCGACCAACACCATCGATGGCGGCGCGGGCAACGACGCCATCACCTCGACCAATACCGGCAGGGACACCATTCTCGGCGGCGCCGGCAATGACGTGATCACGTCGACCGCTGGCGGCAACGATTTGCTGAACGGTAACGCCGGCGATGACGCCATCACCGGGGGGACTGCCGCCGAAACCATTCTCGGCGAAGACGGCAACGACACCGTCACGGGCGGCGGCGGCCATGACGTCGTCACGGGCGGCGCTGGTAACGACGCCATCACCACGACAACCGGCAACGACAACGTCGACGGCGGTGACGGTAATGACACGATCAACGCCGGCGATGGCGACAACACCGTCCTCGGCGGTGCGGGCAATGATGCCATCACGACCGGTACCGGCAACGACACCATCACGGCTGGCGATGGCGATGACGTGGTCACCGATGGCGGCGCTTCCGCGAGCGGGAGTGTCATCAGTCTCGGCGGCGGCAACGATACCGTGACCACGGGTGATGGTAACGACACGATCACCGGCGACGACGGCAATGACTTCGTTTTCGCAGGTAACAGCTCCAACAACATAAATGGCGGCGCGGGTAACGATACCCTCACGACCGGCACCGGCAACGATGGGATCCTCGGCGGCGACGGCAACGATGTCCTCGAGGGCGGTACGGGTACCGACACCCTGACGGGCGGAAGTGGCAACGACACCTTTGTCTTCAATGCCGCAGCTTCCGGCACCACCATTGGATCAATCGACCGCATTACCGACTGGACGGGTGGGGTCGCCGGGGCTGGCGATCAGTTTGATTTCACGGGCCCGGTGGCAACGCCTACGAACTATGTCGAAGCGGGAACGCATGCTGACTACGCGACGGCCCTTACAGCGGCCAATGCCTTCTTCGCCTCCAACTCCACCTTCGAATATTATGTGGTCCAGGTGGGGACCGACACGCTCGTGTTCCAGGGTGCCGCTGCAGGTACCGTGGTCGAACAGGCCGTCGCTCTCGTCGGTCGCACGCTCGCAGACATCGAATTCGGCAACATTGCTGCCACCGATAGCAACGATGTGATCATCGGCACCGCCGCCAACGAAAGCTTCAGCGGCGGATCTGGAAACGACTCGATCACCGGCAATGGCGGAAACGACACCATCAGCGGCGGTAACGACAACGACACCATCGATGGCGGTTTCGATGACGACAACATCACTGGCGATGCCGGTAACGACCTGATCATCGCCACTACCGGTTTCGACACGGTCGACGGCGGCGCCGGAAACGACACGATCACTGACTCCGACTTTGCCGAAAACGACTCCCTCTCCGGCGGTGCTGGAGACGACAGCATCGTGGGCTCGTCGGTCGGCTTCGGTAATGACACCATCAGCGGCGGTGAAGGTAACGATGTCATTACCGGCGGGGCAGGTAGCATCAGCGGTGGTACTAGATTCCTTTTGGGCGGCGGCGGGAATGACACCATCACGGGCGCCCTGGGTGCGAACACTATCACTGGCGGTACCGGAGCCGACTTACTGACTAGCCGCAGTGGGTTTCAGCCAAGCGTTTTCGTCTTCGCGGCGGGTGACACCGGCATTACTGAGGAAACGGCAGACAGGATCACAGACTTCAGGCCAGGCACAGATAAGCTAGAGATTGCGGCGGCGCTGGACCTCGATCTGTCGGCTGGTGTCTCGGGCTTGTCAGTCGTTACGGCGGGGGGGCCGTATACCTTTACGACTGCGCTGGCCGCCGCGAAAGCAGTCGTCGGATCCGCGGCGTCCGTCAGCCCGACCGGCGTGGCGATAACCGGATCCCTCGTCGGCACCAGAGCTGTCACCTACGCAGTGGGTGGCGACACTGTGGTCTTCATAGATAGCGACAACGTCGTTGGTGTCGACCAGGCCATTATCCTGAGCGGTAGTAAAACCCTCACCATCGCAGATTTCACGAGCTCCGTAGCCGACAGCATCGTCGGCAGTTCTGCAAACGACCTAATCAACGGCAGTGAAGGAAGCGACACCATCACCGGCGGCTCGTTGGGTAACGACACCATCAACGGCGGTAATGGTGATGACAGTGTCGAGGGTGCTGTCGGCAACGACGTCATCAACGGCGATGCCGGCAACGATGTACTCAGAGACAGCGAGACGATTGCGCTTGTCGCCCCCTTCGATGGACTGAATGACACCATCAGCGGTGGGGACGGAGCCGACACTATCTCCGACGCAGCCGGCTTGAACAGTCTCGACGGCCAAGGCGGAAACGACTCTATCACTGGCGGTACTGACAATGACACCATCAACGGCGGGGCCGGCAGCGACACCATCACCGGCGGCGGGGGTAACGACGTCATCGACGGCGATTACATCGACCAGGTCAACCCCAACTTCGTCGGCGGCGACGACGTCATCACTGGTGGGACCGGTAACAGTGTCATCGATGGTAACCGCGGAAACGATACAATCACCGGCGGTACAGGAGCCGAAACCATCACGGGCGGTGACGGCAGCGACTTGATCACCGGTGGGGAGGGTGATGACTACCTCGCCGCCGGTTTGGGTACTTCAGGCAACGACACCATCTCCGGCGGTAATGGCAACGACACCATCATGGGCCAAGCGGTAAGTGTCGTCCTCAACGGCGATGGCGGTGACGACAGCATACAAGGCAGTAACGCTAACGCTGGCGACACAATCACTGGCGGCGCCGGAAACGACACCATCAACGGCACTTCAGGCGAAGACAACATCAGAGGCGGTACCGGTGACGACAGCATACAAGGCCAGTTCGACAGCGATCTCATCGATGGCGGTGAAGGTAACGACACCATCGTCGGCAGTAGCAGTAAGGACACAATCACCGGCGGTGCGGGCAACGACGAAATCACTGGGGGTACGGGTGCGGATATACTGACCGGTGGCGATGGCGCGGACATGTTCGTCTTCACAAGTTTCTTTGGTGATGACTCGCCCGCGACCTTCGTTGGGGCAGACAGGATCACTGACTTCCTATCCGGTACCGATAGGATAGATGGGGTGAACACTGTGCCGTCGGGTGCCGCTACCTTCCAACAAGTGGCAGCAACAACGGCCATAACGACCTTCGCTCAGGCCCTAACAGCCGCAAACGTTATCTTCAACGACGCAACATCACACGTCAAAATTATCGCCTATACAGTTGGTACCGACACTGTGGTATTCTTGGACAAGGACTCCGACGGCTTTGGCAGTAACGCCGACCAGGCCATTATCCTAACGGGGACTGTGAGCCTCACTTCCGCAGATTTCACACTATTTGGACCTGCTCTGGTTTAAGACTGATGGCTTTGATAATAACGAAACGGGGCGTCCTTCGGGGCGACCCTCTTCTTGGGCGGCTGCCGTTTAAACGCACGGAGTCGACCCTGGCGCTTCGCACAGCGCATGTCCGCGCCGGGCCTAGACCTCACCGACTTTCAGGTTTGATGGCACCCATGAGCGCTGATCCATTCAGCGCTGTCTTTGTGGCTTCGCAGCGGGCTGCACCCTGGCCGACATCGAATTCGGCAACATTATCGAAGCCAAACAGGCTGGATGCAGGGATTGTCCGTCGCCAGCATCAATGAGAAAGACTTGGGGGTTGCCTCTAACGGGGGGTGTCGGTCGGACAATAACTGCCGAGCCTAAAATGCCGCCCCATTCTCATGGCCGATATGTAGCTATGCAGGATACCCCCTACCGGGGTCGATAGGGGGGGTGGGGCATCGCAGCAGGAAGTGAACTCTGGCGGGTGGAAATTCAGGCTCGTTCGCGTCCGTTCAGCGATATTATTAGGGGACAGATTAGGGGATTTTCTCAATATCTGTCTTAACTAACTGTAATTGCTTGCTACATAGCGGACACCCGCACCGCCACCTATTTTTCTCAATAATCTCAGTATGTTAGGCCAATTTTTCTAGTCTCGCAACGTTGTGCTGAGACGTCGCCAAACTCTGCTGAAATCAGCGCTCCACGCCTATTTGGTGATTATCGGCAATCGCCGGTCTCTGCGGCGATAACAGGGAATTTCCCGCGACATTTCCGAGGCCTGGAAACCCAAACTCCCAAGTGGGTTAGAATCCTTTTTTGGCCGTCATTTCTAAATGGCGTGGACACATGCTGTTCCACTGGTTCGAGGCGCGCCCCGCCGATCATGGAGTGTCACTTCAAGGCCGGGTCAGGTCGACATCCCATAGTCTGATCGCCCGCCGAACGTCATGCCGGCGTCCACCACCAGATCGTGACAATTCACGAAATGGCCGTCGTCGCTGGCGAGGTAGAGCGCCGCCGCGGCGATATCGCGTGGATAGCCCGACTTCTGGAGCGGCGTGCTGTTGGCGAGGCTGCGCTCGAGTTTTGCCATGGTGGCGGTCACGTGGGCGTCCTCCATCGTCACCGCCCGGGCAGAACCGCCGAAGAAGATCGGCGTCGCAATGCCGCCAGGCGAGATGCAGTTGACGGTCACACCGCGTCGACCCAACTCCATGCCCGCGAGCTTGGTGGCCTGGGTCACGCCAGCCTTGGCTATGGAGTATAGATAGCCGCCGCGGTGGGCCTGAAGCGCAGCCACCGACGAGTTGTTAATGATCGCGCCCCAGCCCTGGGCCACCATGATCGGGGCCGCGTGCTTCATGCCAAAGAGGACGCTGCTGAGCAGTAGGCCCATGGCGTCGTCGAACTGGTCTTGTGTCAGGTCCATGACGCCGCCCTGCGTGCCCCCGCCGGCATTGTTGAACAGGATGTCCAACCGCCCGAAAACGGCCACCGTGGCGTCGATCGCCGCCTTGATCTCGGCTTCGACACGCACATCGGCTTGGTGGAATCGGGTGCTGGCGCCCAGGGTCGCCACCATCTCTGAGCCCTTGTCAGCGTTGCGGCCGACAATCATCACCTTGGCCCCCTCGGCGACGAACTGTTCCACTGTCGCCTCGCCTATCCCGCTCGTCCCGCCCGTGATGAGCGCCACCTTGCCTGCCAGTCTGCCTGTCATGTCTCGTCCTGTTGATTGTACTGAAGGGTGTGAGGTGTCAGTCGACCCTCCCCGTCCGGTGCGTCGCCGCCACCTGGGCCAACAGCGCCTTGGCCTGTGGGCTGCGCATCAACTCGGCGAACAATTGCGCCTCCAGGCGGAACATGTCGCGGCTGACCGGCGAGACGGCTTCGCGGGCCAGGCGCTTGATGTGCGCCACGGCCAGGGGCGAGCGCTGGGCGATTTCGCGGGCGATGGCCTGCGCCCGGTCCAGCGCCGTCTCGCGCGTGTCGGCGGGAACCAGCTCCTCGATCATGCCCAGTGCCAGCGCCTCGGCCGGCGGAACGGTCCTGGCGCGGAGCATCATCTCGATGGCCCGATTCCGTCCGACGAGAGCGGTCAGACGTTGCGTACCGCCGGCCCCGGGCAGAATGCCGACCGACACCTCCGGCAGGCCGAAGCGATAGGGGCCGTCTTTGGCCACCCGAATGTCGGTGGACATGGCGAACTCCCAGCCGCCGCCCATCGCCGTGCCGTTGAGCGCCGTAATGACCGGCTTGGGCAGGTTTTCGATCTCGAGCAGCAGGTCGTGCAGGTTGACCGGCCGGCGGGGCTGGGTCGGCCCCTCGCCCTGGGCCGAGCGGTCGAGTTCGACCACCGAATAATGACGGATGAAGAAGCCCTCGATACCGCCGGTGAAGATCACGGCGCGCACGTCCGGCTCGCGCAGGCGCGGCATCAGGTCGGCGATCTCCTGCACCGTGCCCGGGTCCATCGTGGCCAGGGGCGGATTGGTGATGGTGACCGTCGCGACGGCTTCGGTGAGATCGAGCGAGAGTTGGGGCATGAACGGAACTCCGAGAGCGGGTGGCGGACTACCAGGCGTAAGCTTCGGGGGCCGGGCCGCCGGGCCCGGGGAAGATCGCGTCGAGCTTCTTCAGCGTCTCGTCGTCCAGGCGAATCTGCATGGCAGCGAGACCAGAGTCGAACTGGGCCATGGTTCGCGGTCCGATGATCGGGGCGGTGACTCCGGGTTGGCTAGCGCACCAGGCGAGGGCCACCTCGGCGGGCGCATGGCCCAGCTCGGCACAGAGGGTCTGGAAGGCCTCGATGGCCGGGGTCGACTTCAGATAGGTCCGCCTGCCCTTGTCGTTCTCGCCGGGCTTGCCGCCCAAGAGGCCTGCGCCCAGCGGGCTGTAGGGCAGGAACGCCATGCCGTAGGCTTGGCATGCGGGGATCACCTCAAGCTCTACCGTCCGCTTGGTGAGGTTGTAGACGCTCTGTTCAGAGACCAGGCCCAGGCCATGCCGGGCGCGGGCCGCTTCCTGCGCCTGGGCGATGTGCCAGCCGGCGAAGTTGGACGAGCCGACGTAGAGCACCTTGCCCTGCTGGATCAGCAGTTCCATCGCCTGCCAGAGCTCCTCCCACCGCACGGTCCGGTCGATGTGGTGCATCTGGTAGAGGTCGAGGTAGTCCGTGTTCAGTCGCTTGAGGCTGGCCTCGCAGGCCTCGCGGACGTGCTTGGCCGACAGGCCGCGCTGATTGGGGCCGACCCAGCTGCCCGTGCGCTTGACGGGGTCGGGCGAGCCCCACTCCATCGGCGCCGAATAGCACTTGCTGGCCAGCACGGTGCGCTCCCGCCGCCCGCCGCCCTGCGCGAACCAGCGGCCCAGCAACGCCTCGGTCTGGCCGGCGTTGTAGTTGTCCGAGGTGTCGATCAGGTTCACCCCGGACTCCAAAGCCTTGTCCAGGATCGCAAAGCTGTCCGGCTCATCGGTGAGCCAGGAGAAATTGACGGTGCCGAGACCAATCGGGCCGATCTGGAGGCCTGTGCTGCCGAAGCGCTTGTAGGTCATCTGTGTTTTGGTCTCCGGTCACGCCTGAGCAGGATCGAGCAGCGAACCATCGGGTGCCAAGGCTCCGACCGCTCCGGTAGCTTCGAACAAGGGTGTCGCCGGCCGCGGGCTTTCGACCCGCCCCAGTCCGGCCCAGGTCGCAAAGCCCAGCCGATTCAGGAGCGCAGGCCGCTCGGCGGCGCGGATGGCGGGGTCCAGCCCCAGCACGAAGTTCTCCTGCTGCCGCACAAACGGCCGGCAGTGATAGCTCAAAAGCGCTTGGCGCGGCTTGTCGGTCCGGTTCGCCCCGGTGCCGTGCCAGATGCGCCCATCGAAACAGAGGATCGATCCGGCCGGCCCCTCAGCGCCGATCGTGTCCTCCAGCGTCGGCATGTTCGCGGGCTTGTCCGGCGCATAGGCGGACGACCGCGGCGTCGCCTCTGCGTTCAGATGGCTACCGGGCACGAGCCGGGTGCCGCCGTTGGCGTCGGTAAAGTCGTCGAGCATCCATGCGATGTTCGCCACCACGGGCACGGGCGTCCAGAAGCCGACGTAGCCCTGGTCGGTGTGCAGCGCCATCGGCTCGCCGCCCGGCCCGGCAACGTTGGCGGTGAAGCTCGACACCAGGAAATCCGGTCCCAGCAGATAGCCCATCAGCGAGTCGACCGCCGGGTGCAGCATGAGGTCGCGGAACACCCGGCCCTTGTTCATCAGCATCCAGACCCGCTGGTTGGTCCGCGCCGGCCCGCCGTCGTGGAAGCCGACCCCGCGCGCATCCTCGCCCCGCGCCTGCTCGCCAAGCCGCGCCTTCAGCGCCGCGACCTCGGCCTTGGACAGCACGCCGGGGATCACGCAGTACCCCCGGGCGTCCAGGTCGGCGCGCGCCTGCTCCAAATCGGAGGTGGGTACGGCAGGCTGGACGGTTGCAACAGACACGACGTGGCTCTGTTCTCGACCTTCTTGCGTCAATGGCGCACCCACGCTCCGGAAGCCGTGATCAGTCGAACAATCCGGCCGGCGATGTTCTGACGCCGGTAAAGTCCGGGCCTTCCTCTCGCCAGCCGTTGAAGGTCTTCGTACCAAGCAACTGGGCGAAGCGCGGCTCATTTTCGTGGCGCTTCAACACCTCGGGATGACGCGTGTCATGATGGCGTTCCTGCGGAAGCATGTGCTGGCGGCACATATAGGTCGCCAGGTTCATGCGCACGCCGGGCAGTTCGCGGCGCCAGCCGCCGTGCCAGGTATTGCCGTGCCAGATCACGGCATCGCCCGGGTTGATATTCATGGTGACGGCACCGTGCGGCAGTTCCCAGTCGATTGTGTCCAGGTCGTTTGGCGCCGGATTGCGGGCGGTGATCTCGGCCATGGTCTCGCCGCCGGCCGTCCAGTTTTCGTGAGCCGATGGCTGGCGTTGCTTCAGATGGCTGCGGGGAACCATCGCCAGCGCCCCGGCCTCACGGCTGTAAGGCGTCAGAGCGTAATTGCAGTTGGCGACCATCGATGCCTGCGACATCAGGCCGTCGGCCGAGCCGTCGGCGTGGAACGGCAGGGGCATTCCGCCTGGTCCGCGGAAGTGACAACCCATCGATGACAGCACGCAACTCTCGCCCAGCAGGTAGGTCATCAGCGCCAGCGGCTTGGGTTCCAGCAAGATCTCCTGGAATACCGGATCATCGTAGAGCAGGTAGTGCTGATAGGCCATGCCCTGGAAATCGTCGGAGGTGGCGGTGAGCGGGTCTATTTTGCGACCAGTCAAGCTCTCCACGCGGCGCAGAATCGCGGCCTTGGCGCGCTCGATCCGGTCCTCGGACAGAACTGGAACCACGGTGTAGCCCACCGTCTCCAACTCCAGCAGGTTCCGGTTCAGTCCCAGTTCGTCAATCCTGGCCATGATGCGATTGAACGCGGCGTCATCGTTGCGGCCGAACCGCCGGGAGATCGGCGACATAGGGCGCGCCGTTTCGGCGACGGGCTTTTCCAGGGTCTCGGACATTTTTAGGTCCTCGTGTCTTTGAGTTACAGGGCACTTCCAGTTCTAGGGCGGAAGTGAGTTCAGATCGTTGAGCGTTGGCGGGGCCGACGGCCCGTCTCGTCACAAGGTTAGCCTCGCGATGGCGTCGTGGATGGAGGTGATCGCCTGCGGATTGGCGATCCGTTCGCCCGTTGTCTTCATACCGCCGCTCTCCAACGCCTTGGCGGCCATGGTGCCGAGCTCAGCGGCGCGCTCGGGATCACCACGGGTGTCGTACTGTCCGAGCGGGAGGATCGCGGCGTATTCGCCGACTACCTTGAATTTCACATCGTCGCGTTCGCGGATCTGGAAATCCACCTGCCCGTCCTCGATGACACAGCTCCATGCCACCTTGCCATCGGCGTCCGCCATGTGGGCAGGCGCGTTGGTGAATACCTCACAGATCGACATGGCAAGGTTTGGCTTGCTCTTCACTTCCCAGGCCGCCCGTTCGGCGATCAAGCCATGCAGGACGGCGCACCACTCGCGGCTGGCAAATTCGTATTTCATCGGCTGCCCCTGTTCACGAATGCCAAGTGCGGCCGGCCGGCATCTTCATCCGGCTATCCAGGTCCGGCCCATCGTCCTGCCAACCGTTGAAGTGGTTCAAGCCGATCAACTGGGCGAACCGGGAATCCCGACCGTGCCGGGCCATGACCGCCTCCGGCACATCGCGGGAATAGATCTCCTGCACAGCCATGAACTGCCGACAGTAGTAAGTGGCTAGATTAATCCGCAGGCCGGGCACGAGGCGGGGATAGGAGCCGTGCCAGGTGTTGCCGTGCCAGACGACCGCGTCGCCGGCCTGGATTTCCATCGGGATCGCGTCGGGGTTCGCTTGATTACCGGCCAGATAGCGTTCGGATTCGACTGGCTGGCGGGCGTGTCGATGGCTGCCAGGCACCATGGCCAACGCACCCCTCTCCCTCGTGTAGTCCGTGAGTGCGTAGTTGACGTTCGCGGTCATCGAGTAGGGCGGCATGGGCGAAACCGGCACGCCGTTGCCGTTGTCGCTGTGCAGCAAAAGCCCGACTTTGCCCGGTCCCTTTACATGGCTGTAGCAGCTGGAAAGCCAGCAGCTCTGGCCCAGCAAGTAGGTGATCAGCGCCAGTGGCTTTTCGTTAAGGACGATCTCTTCGAAGACCGGATCCTTGAACAGCAGATAGTGCTGGCCGGCGACTTCCTTGCCGCCGGTCAATTCACCGAACTCCTCCTCAGTCTCGGGGTCCAGGCACCGCCCGACCCGCTTCTCGGCCGTCGCCAGGATGCTGTTGCGAGCTCTCTCCACCGTCGCCTTGGACAGGGCTTGCGGAATGACCGTAAAGCCGAAGGCGTCCATCTCCGCCACATGGGTCTCCAGGCCAAGCGAACGAATCTGCCTGTAGAGACCGTTCAGTTCGCGGGTCGCGCTCCAGTCGCCGATTTCCATGCAGGCCTCCCATTCGCCGACACCATCCGGTTCGGAGGGACATTTTGCTACTGAGTTTCAGTATATGTCGAGTCCTAAAAAGGTACCAGACCCAGTTTGGCGCGATCACGTTGCCGCAGCTGGCGCGCGCTTCGCCTGCCCACACGCATTTGTCGCTGCCCAAACGCATTTGTCGAAGGATTCAGAATGCGTGTCGCGGACGGAGCACGGAATGGAGCACGGAACGTAGTAACTGGCCGATTGACAAACATACCAAATTCACACGTCATACTGAGACGCTAACGCAATTTGGTAACAAAATCGCGGAGCGCGGGGAGAAGCCGCTATGATACCCTATCGTATTCACAAACACCGCAGACAGCCGCGCTCGAAGTTGTTGATCCTGCTCAGCGGAGCCGCGCTTAGCGTCCTGGCCGGCGCGGCCCAGGCCCAGACCAAGCCGCCGGGCGCTGAGGCCGCAGCGAAGACCGGCAATGAACTGGAGGAGGTTCTGGTCACCGCCCGCCGGGTCGAGGAGAACATCCAGAATGTCCCGGTCGCGGTCACAGCGATCAGCGCGAATGCCTTGCGCGAGCAGGCCATCGTCAACACCACCGAAATCCAGTTCCACGCGCCGTCCGTCCAGATGACCACCGTCTTCGGGCGCCTGTCCGGCGGCTTCGCCGTGCGCGGCCTGACCGGCGGCACGTCGGTCTACTTCGCCGAGATCCCGGGAGGTCCGACGGAATCCTCCGCGCCGTTCTACGATATCGGGTCGGTGCAGGTGCTGAACGGGCCGCAGGGCACCCTTTTTGGGCGCGCCAACACGGCCGGCGCTGTCGTCGTGACACCGAACGCGGCCGAGTTGAACAGGTTTGAAGGGTCGTTCGACGCCGGTGTCGGATCTCTCGGCCTGAACAAGTTCACGGCGGTCCTCAATGTGCCGCTCATGCAGGACCAGTTGGCCGTCCGGATCGCGGCCAATCGCTACCACCTCGACGGCTACACCAAGACCCTGACAAGGGGCGAAGAGCGTAACGAGAACAACAGCGAAAACTTCCGGATCAGCGCGCTTTGGAAGCCTGGAAACGGACGCTTTACTGTGAAGGCGTTGTTTGACTACTACGACGTCGATCAGAAGCCAGGCGGCTATGTGCTGCAGGGCGCAAACCCAACCTTGGCGCTTTACAACCTGCCCGCCAACATCAACGCACCGGGCGGATTGACCACGGGTACGGCGGTGTTCGGCGCGGCCTGTAATTCGGCTGTCACGAATGGTCTGTCGCCCAATGTGTCGGCATGCATCGACGAGCGCCTTCGCATCGCTTCCACCTTCAGGCCCTCCCTGCTTGCTGAAGCCGCACGAACCAGCCAGGGCGGCGACGCCTTGCGTTTTGTTCCTGACAGCATCGACCTGCCGCAACGCGAAACTCTGAGGAAGAACACCTTCGTCGCCAACGCCGCCTACGACTTCGGTGACCTGGGCTTTACGACCCTCGAGGTGCGCAACATCTTTGGTTATCAGGAAGCCCGCGGGAATACGGCGTGGTCAGTCGACGGCTTGGGCGGACTGATCCAAGATTCGATGTCGATCGGCGGTGCCGCCTACACCTTCACGGGCGCGGGTCAGCAGGTCGGCCGGAACGCGGTGTTTGGGGTCGGCCCCTATCAGAAGGTCTATACAAACGAGACCCAGGCCCGCGGCGTCGTTGGTGACGACCTCCTTAGTTGGACAGTCGGTTATTTCTACCAGAGCACGCCGTTCCCTGTGAACCTTGGCGGCATCCGCAACTTAAGCCGCGTTTACTCGGGCATCACGCTTGCTACTCGCGGGTTCAATCCGTCGTTCAACTTCACCAACGGCGGCTACCAGCGCCAGAAGGCTGGCTACGGGCAGGCCACAGCCAATCTCAGTTCCATCGCGCCTTTCTTTGACAGCCTGCACGTAACGGGCGGCATCCGTAAATCCTACGACGAATCGGAGCTGCGCCAGCTCCGCGTGACCACCAACATCGCGACCGGCGCCTATGTCCCGGGCGAGGCCCTTGCACCGGCCAGGACCAAGAGCAACGGCTACAACTCAAACCTGTCGCTGGAGGCCGGCGTGACGCCGGATCTGCTGGTCTATCTCGCGCGGCGTACTGGTTACCGGCCGGGCGGTCTGAACACCGTGACCAACTCGGCGGGCCTTCCCAGTTTCACGCCTGCATTCAGTCCAGAAAAGGTGAAGGACATTGAATTTGGCGCGAAGTACGACTTCACCATCGGCGACATAAATGGCCGCCTGAACGGAGCATTGTACAAGACTGACTATTCAAACATCCAGGTCGGATACAGCGCCGCTGTCAATGGCGTAACAGCAACATATGTCGTTAATGCGGCTGCAGCTCAGATTAAGGGCTTGGAGTTGCAGGGACAGATGCGCGCATGGGGCTGGGACGTTTCCGGAACCTACGCCTATACGGACGCCGCCTATAAGAAATTCATCGGCCCCGATCCGCTCAGCCTGATCCGGCCGGGTAATGCGCGGTGCCTGCCACCGGCGACCACGGCCATCTGCCTGCTGGACCTCTCATTCAATCCATTCCCCTTCATACCCAAGCATCAGGCCAGCCTGAACGTGCGATATACGCTGCCTCTCGATGAGGCGCTGGGTCCCGTCACATTGGGTGGTTCCATGTCCCTGCAGTCGCGGCGCTACTTTGGGGCACAGGCCGGACGCCAGATCGAAACCTATGGGCCCGGCATCCGCGACGTCGTCGCGCAGAAGTATTTCGAGCGCTACAATCTCCGGGCAGACTGGAAGAACATCCACGGCTCGAGCGTGAGCGTGGCCGCCTTCGTCAACAACGTGACGGACGTCACCTACAAGCTCTCCACAGTCACCCAGCTCCACTCGCTGGGCAACAGCGTCTCGCTGTTCGGCGAACCGCGCACCTATGGCGTGGAGTTCCGCTACGAATTCGGCCGATAGGATTCCCCTCCCCTGGGGTTCAAACTGGCCGGCCGCTTCGCGGCCGGCCTACTTTTCTCTCGGTCATACGGTAGACTCTGAATGAGCAGCGAACCGCGGATCGAACCACCCCGTCTGGCCACGTCGGTCAAGGTGCTCTACTCGCTTGGCGGGTTCGCCTATTCGGCCAAGACCCCCCTGATGGGGCTACTTCTGCTGTTCTACAATCAGGTCGTCGGCCTGCCAGCGCAGTGGGTCAGTCTGGCGCTGGCAATCTCCATCGTGGTCGATGCGATCTGGGACCCCATCTTCGGGCAGCTCTCCGACAACTTGCGCTCCCGTTGGGGCCGACGTCACCCGTTCATGTACGCCTCGGCGGCACCGTTCGCGATCTGCTGGATTCTGCTGTTTTACCCGCCGGCGGGCTGGTCCGACCTCGCCCTATTCGGGTGGCTTCTGATCCTTATCGTTCTCAGCCGCGTCTTCATCAGCCTCTTCGAAGTCTCGGCAACGGCGCTAAATCCGGAACTGTCCCGCGACTATCATGAGCGCACCCAGCTCTGGAGCTTCCGCTACATGGTCGGCGCCCTTGCCGGGGTCGGGATCAACTGGATGGGGTTTGCCATATTCCTGCGCGCGACGGTCGATCAACCGGTCGGGCAGTTGAACCAGGCGGGCTACGGCCCCTATGCGACGACCACGGCGCTGATCAGCGTGGCGGCGATCCTCACGGCGTCTATCGGCACCCACCGGCTCATCCCGACGCTGCACCGGCCGCCCCCGCGGCCCAAGGAGCGCGGGTTTCTACTCCGCGAGATCGGTATTGCGGTGTTCAACCGCGACTTCGCCGCCCTCATCCTGTCGGGGGTCTTCTCGGGCATTGTCAGCGGCGTCACGCTGGGGCTCGGCGTCTATCTGAACACCTATTTCTGGGAGTTCCCCGCAAGCAAGCTGGCGACACTCGGCCTCGCCGGCCTCGTGGCGGTTCCGACCGCAGCCTTCTTTGGCCCCTGGCTCTCCCGCAAAGTGGGAAAGAAGGTGGCAACTATGTCCCTCATGACCGGAACGCTGATCATCGGTCAGGCGCCGCTCGGCCTGAAGCTCCTCGGCCTCATGCCGCCCAATGGCACGGACCTACTCTTCCTCATCCTCTTCGTGGATGTCGCGCTGACGACGGTCTGTTCCGGTGCCGCGCTCTTTCTCATCTACTCGATGATGTCGGACGTGGTGGAATACGTGGAACTCCGGACCGGCCGCCGATCGGAGGGCCTGATGCTGAGCAGCGTCACCACCCTTCAGAAGGCGTTGAGCGGCGTCGCGACCATCATTCCCGGCCTGATCCTGGTGATGGTCGGCTTCCCCGACAAGGCGGTCCCCGGCCAGGTCCCGCAAGATGTGCTGCATAACCTTGTCCTGATGTACCTGCCGATCATTGCCGCGATGAGCGTTCTGTCGATCTTCTGCGTCCGGTTCTACCGGATCGACCAGGCCAGCCACGAAGCCGTGACCGCCCAACTGAGGGCTCGCAACGCGGGCTGACGGCCGGCGGGGCCCTCGCAGGCCTAAGTCTGGTCGGCGATGGCGGCGGTGTTGGCCGCCATCTTCTGACGCTCGGCGTTTGCCAGCGCGGCGGCTCCGCCCATGGCCCGGGCCTTGACGTTCGCCGTATGGACCTCGAGGTCGAAAGCGAAATAGTCGTAGTCGGGCCGGACCGACACGCGATCCCCCGCCGGCTCACGGTCGAACAGGCTGTGGTAGGGCGAGACGTCCACAAGGCCGCTTTGCACAGCCGCCGCTTCGCGCCCGCGCACGACGTCGAAGTCCTGCTCACCGAACGGGAAGCTGCCGTAGACGTCCATCAGGCCGGCAAACCGCAGCGGATTGCGCGAAAGCGCCTCCTGAGTGACCGTCTGGCGGTAAGGCCCCTGGGTCTGCATGAACGGCCGCGAATAAGTGCCCAGGATCATCAGCCGTTCGCCCAGGTTCGCGCGCAGCGCCGAGGCATGCCAGGTGAGATCGCCCCAGACCACCATGGAGCCGGCCGGCGCCTGGATAGGCTCGGCCCGGTCGGCCCAGTATTCGATCTCGGCCGGCATCGGCGGCCGACGCCACTTGTGGCTGCCCGGCACGAAGGTAATGGCACCGTCCGCGGCCGAATAGTCGGTGACCATGTAGTTGAAGTTGGCGCTGTTGGGCTCCGGCGGCGACGCATGGCGGGTGAAGTCCCAGTTGTCGCGGTGCAGCGGCGTTCGGCCCAACCCCGGCCCCTTCACCCAGCCATCGAACAGCGACAGGATGCAGTTGGTCCCGATCAGGTGCTGGATCAAACCCAGGCCGGCCGGATTGAGCAGCAGCTCTTCGAAGATCCGGTCCTCCCAGAGGATCATCCGGACGATCTGGTTGCGGTCCTTCCAGGTCAGGCCGTCGTTGCCCAGCCGACCGAAGCGACGCTGGACCACATCGACGACCGCGGCCTTCACCTTGGCGTGGAACTCGGGCGGCCCCACTTTTTCAGGGGGCACGACCGTGTAGCCGAACACGTCCAGCTCGGCGATGTTCTCCAGCAAACCGAGCTGAGCCAACTCCCGATAGAGCTTCGACTGCGTGGGGCACGAGGCCCAGTCCTTGATCTGCATACTGGGGTTCCGCCGCCTCGGCTTGGCCATATTTTGCAACCGGGTTGTATTTTCCCACAAGGCGCCCCCATGTCAAGGCGCGAGATGACGACCAGCCAATGGCCGACAGCCCCGGCGCTGGCCGCGCTCAGGCACTCCTCTGGAAATGCGCCCGATAGAATTCCGCGCCCAGGTCGATCACCGCCATACAGGCGGGCTGCAATTGACTGTAGTCGCCGTTTTTCAGCGCCATCTGTGCGACGCTGGCGTTGCCCGCCACCAGCAGTCCGGCCAAGGCGCGGCTGAAGATATCGGTCTCGGGGTCGGCCCCCACCTCCTCGGCAAAAGCACGGGCGAGTGTCCGCTGATATCGCGCGTCCAGCCGAAGCTGGTAGGAGAGCAGCGTTGGCTCGGAAGCGACGAACACGAATCTCTCGATCAGTTGATGCCTCTTCGTCGCCATGGACGATGTTCTGAAAACATAGCCGCGCCAAGTGTCGAGGACGTTGCCCAGCCGGGCGTTCAGTTCTTCTGAGAAGCTCGAATAGAGTTCGTCATCGACGGCGAACGCTATGGCTTCCTTGCTCGGGAAGTATCTCAGCACCGTGATCTTGTGGATGTTGGACTCGTCAGCGATCTGGTCCAACGTCGTGCCGGCGAAGCCCCGATCACGGAACATCGCGTTCGCCACCTCAATGATGCGATTGCGGGTCTCGATCTTCTTTCGTTCGCGTAGCGGCAGTTTCATCGGCAGATCTTCGAGGCTTTCCCGCTCACCAGGCGGTGAGCGAAGAGTGGGACCAATCCTAGCCGCACCACGCTATTGAGTAACAGATGATAACACGTTACCTTAGTTAGAGGTGCCGAGACTCTTTCGCGCGCCCCTAGTCGCCAGCCAGCACCTCGCGCCGCGGTGCCGCGAAATCCTCTAGCGTAGTCTGGAAGTCCTGCATCTTGCGACGCATCCGCTCCGCGTGAGACTCCACGGCGACGCCGGCCAGCACGGCGCACCAGCCGAACCCAACCCGCGGCTCGACGAACTGGACATCGTAGTTGCTGGCCGCCCAGGTCCGGACATTGGCCGCGAAGATGTCGAGCAGCGTCTCGGCCAGCACACAAGGATCGACGCCGGGCCGGACCAGGCCCTCGTTGATCGCACGCCGGCAGGTTCGCACAAACCGATCCGGGTTTTCGCGGGCCGGCTCCGTCTCACCCTTCTCGGGATAGGCGTGCGTCTCGCGGAAAAGCGCTCGGTAGAAGGGCTGGCTCTCAGCGTAGAACGCCACGCCGGCCGTCAGGCTCTTGAACAGATCGTGGAAAGCGTCGCCGCGCGGCAGGGCGCGAAGCTTTTCCCGGTAGACCGCCTGATCGGCCCTGAGGATTGCGCTGATCAGGCCGGCCTTGGATCCGAAGATCACATAGGGCGTGCGCAGGCTGACCTGGGCGCGCGCCGCCAATTCGCGCATGGACAGTTCGAAGTCGCCGCTCTCCCGGATCAGATCCCGTGCGATCGCGATCAGCAACTCGGACTTGGCGGAATCGGCTTCGGTCTTCCGAGTCATGTGGCGGGTTCGCTAAGGGTTTGCAGGGACATCGCATCGATTCAAGGCCGTCGAGCCGGCGAGCAACTCAACGACCCGCCAGGAACATCCGGTACGCATAACGCCAAGCGCCTTCCATGTATATTGACGTCCACTGGTAACGCGTTATCCTACGCACCCTGCACACATTCCAACCAGGACGCTTTGCCATGAACATCTCTGACTACGGAACCTCACCGCACGTCGACCCGCTGATGGCCGACATCGAAGCCTATGGTCTGTTCAAGCACGTGGTCGAGCTCGAGGCCTATGGCATGACGGTCGTGCCGCCGGAAACGATGCGGTCGAACCCCGCTTTCGCCGAACGACTGCGCGAGGCGATCCTGCGCACGAGCGAAAAGCGCAACGGCGTGGTGATCGGCGATTACCGCACCGCCGCACCGGGGCCGGAAGTGGCGGCAAACGGCTGGGACCTTCTGGAGGAGGACGAGGTCTTCGTCGAGGCGGCGACCAACCCGGTACAGCTGGCGCTGGTGCGCTGGCTCTGCGGCCAGAGTGCGATCTTTGGCGGCAACACCTGGCTGATCAAGGGGCCAACCGGGTCGGGCATGGGAAGCCTGAACCTGCACAGTGACGCCCACGGCATCCCGCCCGGCGCCGGCCAGATCGCCCACATGTGCAACGCCTCATGGATCTGCACCGACTACAACAGCGCCGAGGACGGCCCGACGGTGTTCGTGCCGGGCAGTCACAAGTACGGCCGCGCCACCCTGCCCCACGAAACCGACCTTGCGACAACCCCGTTCAAGTGGTTCCCGCTGATCGCCAAGGCCGGCTCCATGGCGATCTGGAACGGCGCGACCTGGCACGGCTCCGTGCCGCGCTCATCGCCGGGCCTGCGGGTCACACTGGTTCAGACGTTTTCCCGCAGCTACATGCGGCCGATGAAGATGTACGACCGGACGACCTCGCCGCAGCTTCTTCAGAAGTACCCCGAGCTGGACCGGATCGTCGGCAAGCCGGTCTATCCCTACGAGAACCCGCAGGCCCCGGATCGCGACCGGGTGGCGCCGCTCATTAAAACTGGCACCGATCAGTTTGCCTGAGGCGACGGCGATCCCGCACGGCGGTCCTCCAGGGCGCGAAGGATCTCCTCGTGCCGCTTTCGGTCGATATTGTACAACAGGGCTAAGCCAAGGCCGCTGAATACGATCATGTAGTAGAGCGGTCCCATCATAAACATCAGCCCGTCGATGACCTCGGGCGACAGGGTCGCGGCCTTGGCGTTCCTTGGGAAGTGGATCGCCTCCAGGCCGACGCCGGCGATCATCGACCCAATCCCCCCCGTCGCCTTGATGGCGAACAGCCGCACCGAGAAGATCATGCCCTCCGCCCGGTTACCGGTGCGCAGTTCGTGCTCGTCTGCGATGTCCACCATCTGGGAATTGATGACGATCGGCACGATCGGTAACGCAATATAGCCCAGCGCCACCAGGCCAAGGAACACGGGCAGCGAGGCCACCGAGTCGTTGGCTGGAAACAGGTCGAGCAGCTTCAGCGTATAAGGGCTCCCGACCAGCAGACAGGAGATAATGATCGTCAGGACGACGGTGTGCTTTTTGTCCAGCCGGCGCGTCAGGTAGGCCGAGAGCGGCACGCACAGCAGGATGCCCGGCACCGTCAGGAAGGCCCTGAGCGCAAGCTCTTCCGTCGTGAACTCGAAGGCGTAGAGCATGCCGTACATGCCGACGACACCCAGGATCCCGCCCGACACGGCCAGCACGAACCAGCAACTGCAGATCGCCAGATAGGACCGATTGGTAATCAACCCGCGGAAATTGTCCCAGGTCTCCCGGAACGCCGTCGCATAGTTGCGCCGGATTGCGGTGCCCAGGGGTTCGTGCCCATGCAGAAAAGGGATCTGATCGGCCGTCGACAAGGTGCAGACGACGACCGCGACGAAACAGGTGACAGCGCCACCCAGCGCCAGCACGGGATAGCGCGACCTGTCCAGCATGCCGTTGTCAAAAGCCGGATTGGTCGGGAAAATCAGGGTGAAAATCACCACGCCCATCGCGATCCCGGCGACTGCGCCCACGATCGAGTTCCAGGCGTAGATCGAGGTGCGCTCGTGGTAGTCGTCGGTGAGTTCGGCGCCCATGGCGAAGTGCGGAATGGCGTAGAAGTCCTTGGCGATCCCCATGGCGATCAGAGCGCCGGTCAGCCAGAGGAAGAGGCCCTGCTCCCCGAGGCCCGAGGGCGGCTGGTAAATGAAGTAGAAGCTGAGCGCGATGGGCAGCGCCGAGAATAGCATCAAGGGATGGCGCCGCCCCCATCGGGATCGGAAACTGTCGGAAAAGGCACCTGCCAAGGGATCCGAGATGGCGTCGGAGATGGCCGCGATCAGGAACGCGGTCCCGCACAGCGCCGGCGAAAGCCCCAGGACCTGGTTGTAGTAGATCATCGTGGCGGCACCGGCCGCCGTCACCATGGACTCCTCGATCGAGCCGATCGAGAAGCCAAGCTTGGTTCGAAGTCCCAGACGTCGCCGGCGGGCCGCCGCGTTCACTTCGGAATTCGACACCCGCTGGACCCGGCTCAGAACCGCTTGGCCAACTCGAACCCGATCATCCGTGGCGGCGCATAGTAGGAGACGGAGTAGCCCAGAGTGAGGAGCTGCGGTGTCTTACCGTTGGAGTAAACCTTATCCGTCGCGTTGGTGATGAAAAGAGCCGCGTCCATGCCGCTGCCGATCACGTCCCGCCAATCTGCCCGCAAGTTGAGGACCGAGTAGCCTTTTTGCGAGATGCCCGGCTTCGCCGTCGGCAGCACCTGGATCAGACGGAAGGCGCTGGCGTTGTACCAGACCAGCGACTGCGCATAGAGCGAAGCCGACAGGTTGATCTGGCCGAGACTGGGATCGATGGGCGGACTGTAGACGACCGTCACATTGCCCTGGTGCTTCGGCATCCGCTGGAACGGATTGTTGGTCAGGTCGATAAGGCAGGTTGACGGTTGTGACTTGGGCGAACAGATCGCATCACCCGGGCGGGCCGCGTTATGCGGATCGGACGCCGTCCAGTCCGTGTAGTGGGCGTCATTGTAGTTGTATGAGCCGCGGATCTGCCAGTTCTCGAAGGGAATGAGGTTTCCGTACACCTCGAAGCCCTTCAGCTTCGCCGCTGCGACGTTAGCCGTATAGCCGACGCTGGTCGTGCCGGTGAATCCGCTGAATCCGACTGCAATATTGGTGAAGTTGTACCGATAGGCAGCCGCGTTAATGCGACCGACCATGCCGCCGACTTCGAAGTCCAGTTTGGCGCCAATCTCCCGAGCCAAGATGGTCTGCGGATCAAAGATCGGTTTGTAGCTGGGCAGGTTCGCTGCGTTCTGGATCAGCACGTTGATGCCGCCGGGGATATAGGCGCGAGTCTGGGAAGCATAGACCATCAGGTCGTTGTTGAACTCGTAGGTTGCCGAGAGATTGTAATTGTAGCCGTCGGTCTTGAGTGCAGTCACGGTCCGGGTCGGACCGGGAACGAACACGGCCTGCGGGACCGTCGGCGGGAGCGTGAGCACGGCGGCGCGTCTGCGGTCAGCCTGCTCGTCTTCCGAATGGCGGTATCCGGCGGTGAGCTTCAAGCCGCTCAAACCGAACTTCGACGCATCCAGTGTCGCCTGGCCGAAAATCCCGGTCTGTTCCGAGTAGCTTCCATCCTGGAAACCCTGGGCGGAATTGTAGTTGAACAGCGGGTTCAGGGTGGCGCCGAACACCGTGAAGATGTTGCCGGTTCCCTTGCTCGTCGCCGGCAGCTTCGTCCGCGAGTAGAAATAGCCCAGGGTCGAAATCAGCGTTCCGTCAGCCACATCCAGGTTGATCCTGAACTCATTCGAAGTGATCCGCGCGTAGGGTCCGAGCGCCGGTACGACTGTCCGTCCGGAAATGTTGTTCGCGCCGACACCGGCCGTATTGAACGACCCGGCGTTCTGGGCGAGCCCGCCGATCCCGTCGGCGGGGCTGGCGGTATTGTTGGTGATCTCCTCATAGCTGAAGATATCCTTCAGCTTGACGTTGACCGGGCCGAACTGCCCGAGGTCAACCTCGAAGACATTCAGGAAGTTCCAGTCCTTGAGGCGCAGGAACGCGGGCTGTCCGGGGATCGGCGCGGGCGTCAGACGGATCGCATCCTTGCCGCCTCTCGCAATGCGGTCCTGCTCTCGAAGCAGCGCTGCCCGCTGACCGGCCAGCAGATCCAGCCGTTGCTGAATGCAGGCGGCCGCTGATGTGGCGGCGCCGAGCGTCACCGCCTGGTTGCAGGCCGCCCCGAACACGGCCGGGCCCGCGGCGGCGGGGAGGTTGTAGAGGGCGATCCCGTTGACGTTGGTCCCGGCCAGGACCGAGTTGTTGGTGTTCTGGTCGAGATTGACAATGCCAAAGCTGGCGTAATTCTCGAAACGATCCGACTTGTAGAGCAGGCTCAATCTGGCCTGCTGGCTGCGCTCTTCGTCCAGCCGGTCGGCGTTGCCGATCTGCTTGGTGTAGCCTTCCATGTTGACGCTGTTGACCGCCAATCGCAGGGACAGCTTGTCTTTTATAAGGGGCAGGCTGGCCGTCCCGGTGAAGTTGAAGCGTCCATAGTCACCGACGGTGAATCGAACCTCGCCCTCCCGCTCGGTCAGGCTGGGACGCACAGGCGTGATCAGGATCGCGCCCGATCCGCTGGTGCGCCCGAACAGTGTCCCCTGCGGTCCGTTGAGCACCTGAATGCTCGCGACATCAAGAAACGGGACCGCAGAGCCAGCCGTGCAGCACGAAGCTTCGGAGAAGTAGGAGGTCACGCCCGCGGCGAGGCCACGAACTGAGAACAGGTTGTTGAGTACATTGAACGACGGCGCGATCGTCAGCGACGGGACCGTATATTTCAGTTCCGAAGGTCGATTGATGTTCTGCTGCTTCAGGATCTCGGGACTGACTACGGTCACCGCGATCGGCACCGTCTGAAGGTTCTGTTCCGTGCCGGTAGCGGTCACCACGATCTCGGCGATCGTGTTTGGGTCTGCAGCGGTTTCGGCCGCGGCCGCAGCCTGGGCGCAGCACAGCAGCGACGCGCCGCCGAGAAAGACCAGCAGACGCAGCCTGCGTGTGTTGCCGGGCACCGTTTGATTTAAGATGGTCACTGTGGCTTCCCCCTTCGCGACGCCTGACCGGCGCCCGTCCCGTCCTCAACGTCGCCGATGCGGTCCGCCGATAACGAGTTACCTAGAAGATGGCCGAACATTCTGAAGAGTCAATCAGGTTCAAAGCCAGCCTTGAGAGCATTATCGACGACCGCCTCGACCCGCAGGATCCCGATCAGGCGGAATTCACCATCAGGAGTGAGCCACCGGCCTAATTGCGCTTTTTCGATGCGCCGCTGCCGCCATTCCTCCCATCAGCCAAGGGTTGACGGTGAACGGTAACTCGTTATCACAGACATTCGCCCGCGCCCACCTCGAACAGGACAGAACCGATGGATATCGCCAAGTATGGAACCTCTCCGAACGTTGACCCGCTGATGGGCGACCTTGAGACATACGGTCTGTTTAAACACGTGGTCGAGCTGGAAGCCTACGGCATGACCGTCGTGCCGCCCGAGACGTTGCGTTCCAGTCCGGGATTCATCGATCGCCTGCGAGGCGCGATCGTCCACGCCTGCGAAAAGCGCAACGATATCGTCATCGGCGATCCAGCCACGGCGCCCGCCTCCATCGTGCCCAAGACCCGAAACGGCTGGGACCTGCTGGAGGAGGACGAGGTGTTCGTCGAGGCGGCGATCAACCCGGTGGTGCTGACGCTGGTTCGGTGGCTCTGCGGCCAGAGCGCGATCTTCGGCGGACAGACCTGGATCATCAAGGGCGCGGGCGGCGACCCGCTGGGCCTGCACAGCGACTCGCACGGCATACCGCCGGGAGCCGGTCAGATCGCCCACATGTGCAATGCCTCCTGGATCTGCACTGACTATGAGAGCGCCGACGACGGCCCGACTGTGTTTATTCCCGGCAGTCACAAATACGGCCGCGCCACCCTGCCCCATGAAGCCAACCTGGCGGCGACCCATTTCAAGACCTTTCCTCTGATCGCCAAGTCCGGCTCGCTGGCCATCTGGAACGGGGCGACCTGGCACGGCTCGGTGCCGCGCACCAAGTCGGGCTTGCGGGTTACGCTCGTGCAGAACTACTTCAGGCCTTACATGCGCACGATGCGCAACTATTCGGGCAACGTCTCACCGCAGCTGCTGCAGAAGTACCCCGAGCTGGAACGGGCCATCGGCAAACCGCTCTATCCCTACGACAATCCACAGGCTCCCGACGGGACGCGCGTCGCGCCCCTTATGCGCGCCGGCACGGATCCCTTCGCGTGAAGCTGGCGTTCGCAAGCCCGGGCTGGGTGGACGAGGCGCGCCGGGTTCTCGAAGACCTTGTTTCGACCCACGGCGAGGCGGGCCGGCGCTTCAGCGTCTGCGAGCGCTTCACCTCTGCGCCGGCGGACATCGCGCCCTCGGGCACGGCGGCCTGGTATTTCCGGATCGACGGCAAGTCCGTAGCCGTAGCGGCTGGCGAAATCGCTGACGCCGACGTCGAGATCACAGCGGACTACCAGACCACACTGCCGGTGGCCCGCCTGGTCTACACCCCGGAAATCCTGGCGGCTCGCCGGGCCGCCGCCGATCAATCCCCGCCGCCCGGTCGAAAGGGCGACATGTCCAAGGCTCCGCCCTACCTGGTGGAACTGCACAACCGCCTCGCGCTCGTCACAGCCTGACGAAGCGAAACCGAAAGGCCTGAAGGAAAGCCCATGAGTGAAGCCAAGGTCGCCGAGACACGGGCGGAAGTCCCCACCACCAGCCGGGCCCCGTTCGAACTGCGCGACGATCTCGCCGCGAGGATCGCGGCTTTGGGGATGAGCGCCAACGTCGAGCAGTTGCGCGAAGAGGGCTACACGGCGGTGCGCGACATCGCCACGCCTGCGTTCACCGCCCGCCTGCGGGAGACCTGCCTGCGCCTGGCCCAGGAGACCCCGGGCGGCGCTCGTGGTTACTCGGCTGGCATGCTGCTCGGCCGCGATCCGGTCATCGAGGAGGTCGTGCTCAACCCAAAGCTTCTTGCCCTGGTGGAAGTCATGTGCGGGCGCGGCGCCGTCCTGTCGCAGCTGGTCGCCTCGATCCGCCCGCAGGGCGCGGCCGAGCTGCCTCTGCACGCAGACCAGAACTGGTTCCCGGCACCTTTTCCAGAGCACAACCAGCTGTTCACGATGTGCTGGGTGATGGATGAGTTCACCGAGGCCGGCGGGGCGACCAAGGTCATTCCGGGATCACAGGTTCATCGCCGCCACCCGAGTTGGGACGAAATCGCCGAGCAGAAAGGTGCCATTCCGATCGCCTGTCCGGCCAATTCGCTGGCATGCTGGGACGGTTCGGTCTGGCACGGCAACTATCCCCGATCCATCGACGGCGAACGGGTCGTGCTGCACATCACCTTCGGGCGCCTCGCCCTGCGGCCGGTAGAGGACTACAGCCACCTCGACAAAACCTGGCTGGCCGGCAAACCCGCGGCCTTGGCCACCATGCTGGGCCGCGACGACTTCCTGGGTAAGTCGGGTCTTGGCGGGGCGGATTATTCCAAGATTCCCAAGACCTTCGACTGGGCCAAGAACTGACGGAACAACAGGAACCTACATGTCGCTGACCACATGCATACTCCCCACACTCAGCGAGGCTGAAGTCGCCCTTCACGTCGCCAACATCGCGCGCGACGGCTTCTCGATCATGCCCGACGCCATTCCGCCCAACTTCCGCGCCGAGATCTGCGACGAGTTGGATCGGCTCGAGCGGGTCCGGCCCGGCGGCGACATCCCGCCCCAGCCGTTCACCGGCGAGGTGACGCGCCGCTGGTTCGACCTCCTCAACGACGGCGAGGTCTGGCAGAGGGTCGCTGTCCATCCCTGGATCCTGCAGGTCATGCCCCATGTGCTGGGCGAGGGCTTCCTGCTGTCGACCATGGGCAGCGCCGTCGTCGGCCCTGGCGAACCGGCCCAGCCGATCCATGTGGACGACGGGGTCTATGCTTTCCCCCGCCCGCATCCGAACCTGGTGTGCAACACCATGTGGGCACTGAGCGACTTCACCGAAGAGACGGGTGCCACGCGCGTTGTCCCCGGCAGCAACACCTGGGACCATGATCCGGACCACAAGACCACCTACGACACCATCGGTCTCGAGATGCCGGCCGGCGGCATCGCCTTCGTGGTCGGGACCTGTTTCCACGGCGCCGGAGCCAACCGCTCGAAAAGCGATCGCGTGGCTCTGACCATCAACTACTGCAACGGCTCGATGCGGCAGCAGGAGAACCTCATGCTTGGGGTGAGCCCCGGCAGGATGATGACCTTCGCGCCCGAACTGCAGGACATCCTGGGATTCACGCGCTGCAAGGGCGCGGGACACATCTTCGCCCAGGATCCGAGGCTGGAGATGGCGCGGCACTATGGCCACGCTACCGGTGATGATCCATACCTCGGCCGTCGCGACACCCTGCACGACGTGCGGACAAACCGGAACAATCCACCAGGGACGCCTTAATGCCTGATGTCGACCCCGCAGACCTGAAGGCGTTTGCCGAGGCGGCGGACGCCTGGTTCCGGGAGAACGTGGTCCGCGACCCGGGGTTCATGCTGCCGCTGACGTTCATGGAGGTTGGGACCGACCAGCAGTTTCACTTCCTGCGGGAGTGGCAGAACAAGGTCTATCAAGCCGGTTACCTTGGCGCGGCGTGGCCGAAGGAATACGGCGGCGGCGGGCTGCCGCAGGCCTTCCAGACCGAAGCAACCAAGGCCATGCGCCGGCATGGCGGACCGATCTTCCTCAACGCCATCGGTCTCAACTGGACCGGGCCGCTGCTGCTGGATATGGGCACGGAAACCCAGCGGGCAAAGTACCTAAAGGGTATCCTCTCGGCAGAGAACATCTGGTGCCAGGGCTTCTCGGAACCCGAGAACGGGTCGGACCTTGGGAACGCACAGACGAAGGCGGTCCGCGACGGCGACCATTACGTCGTCAACGGCTCGAAAATCTGGACGACGCTAGGCAGGTACGCCCGCTACATGATCCTGCTGGCGCGGACCCGCGCGGACACCTCGCGCAAATATGACGGCCTGACGTTCTTTCTGGCCCCGATGCAGATCGAAGGCGTCGAGACGCGGGCGATCAAGAAGCTGACCGGCGAGCACGGCTTCACCCAGACCTTCTTCCGCGACGCGCGTATCCCGGCCGACGAGATGGTCGGTGTCGAGGGCGGCGGCTGGAAGGTCGCCATGCGGACACTCGAGTACGAGCGGGGCGCGCGCGGCGGGCAGGCCGGGGGCTATGTGGCCGTCGGTTCGAACGCCTGGGACGTGCTGGATCTCGCCAAGCGGATGCAGCGGGGCGACCGGCCGGCGTTGGAGGATCCGGCCATCCGGGCAAAGATGGTTGAGTTCATGATCGAGATTCAGAGCAACTCCCTTTGCGCGCAACGCACGGGCTTTACGCCCCTCAACACCGATCGACCCACGGGCCTGGCGCTGAGTTCGAAGCTGATGCACACGGAATTCGGACGGCGCATCAACGAGTTCACGATCAGCCTCACAGGCCCGAGCGGTGCCTACTATGTTGGCGACGAGAACGCCGTGGACGGCGGCTGGTGGACACGGTCCTACCTCAACGCCTTCTCGGCCACGATCGGCGGCGGCACCTCGCAGATCCAGCGCAACATCGTGGGCGAGCACGTGCTCGGCCTGCCAAAGAGCTAGGGC
>CAMCXF010000046.1 GCA_945883235.1 Phenylobacterium deserti
ATCAACGCCATGCTGGAGAAGCAGGGCGTCAAGGTCAGCGTAAATGACATGGTGATCAAGGCCGCCGCTGTGGCGCTGATGCGGGTGCCGGAGGCCAATGCCTCGTATTCACCCGAAGGCATCGCCATGCACCACCACGCCGACATCGCCATGGCTGTCGCCGTGCCGGGCGGCCTGATCACCCCGATCATTCGCAGCGCCGAGACCAAGGGCCTGGCCCGGATCGCCACCGAAGCCAAGGATCTTGCCGAACGCGCGCGGACCAAGAAGCTGAAGCCCGAGGAATTCCAGGGCGGCACCTTCTCGGTGTCCAATCTGGGCATGTTCGGGATCAAGTCGTTCGCCTCAATTATCAACGAGCCGCAGGGTGCGATCCTGTCGGTGGGTGCCGGCGAGAAACGGCCTGTGGTGCGTGGCAACGAACTGGCCATCGCCACCGTTATGACCGTGACGTTGACCTGCGATCACCGGGTAGTGGACGGGGCGACCGGGGCGAGATGGCTGGCGGCGTTCAAGCCGCTGCTGGAAGACCCCATCACGCTGATTGTTTGAGGTCGCCCATGGCCAGCTTCTATGACTTCAACGCCGAAACCCTCGACGGCAAGCCAGCGCCGCTGGCCGACCACCGGGACAAGGTGATCCTGATCGTCAATACCGCCAGCAAGTGCGGCTTCACCGGCCAGTACGCGGGGCTGGAGGCGCTCTACCGCAAGTACCGGGAAACGGGCGTCGTGGTGCTGGGCTTTCCCTGCAACCAGTTCGGCGCGCAAGAGCCGGGTGACGCTGCCGAGATCGCCAACTTTTGTTCGCTGACCTATGAGGTGGACTTTCCGATGATGCGGAAAGTCGATGTCAATGGCCCGAAGGCCCACCCGCTCTACGTCTGGCTGAAGCGCCAGAAACCAGGTGTTCTGGGTACGACAGGCATCAAGTGGAATTTCACCAAATTCCTGATCGACCGGAGTGGCCGGGTCGTGGACCGCTTCTCGCCCACTGTGGAACCGAAGGCGCTCGAGGGCGCGATTGAAAGGCTGCTCTGATGGCTGACGTCTTCGATGTGATCGTCATCGGGTCCGGACCCGGTGGCTATGTGACGGCGATTCGCGCCTCACAGCTGGGGATGAAGGTCGCTATCGTCGAGCGGACCGAGCTGGGTGGGATATGCCTGAATTGGGGCTGCATTCCCACCAAGGCGCTGCTGAAGTCCGGCGAGATGTACGAGACCCTGGGCCATCTGGTTGACTATGGGCTGTCGGTGGAAAAACGGGCGTTCGACTTTGCCGCGGTGATCGGCCGTTCGCGCAAGGTGGCGGCTCAGCTGAACGCCGGCGTTACCTATCTGATGAAGAAGCACAAGATCGAGGTGGTGGTCGGAACGGCCAAACTCGAAAAAGGGTCGGTCGCTCCGACGGTCTCGGTCGGTGCGCGCAAGCTGACGGCAAAGCACGTCATCGTGGCCACCGGTGCGCGGGCGCGGACCATCCCGGCCATCGGGCTGGAGCCGGACGGCGAGCGCATCTGGACCTATCGCGAGGCGCTGGTTCCCAAGGCGGCACCAAAGGCCATGGTGGTGATCGGGTCAGGCGCCATAGGTATGGAATTCGCCAGTTTCTACCGCGCGTTAGGCTCGGAAGTTACGGTCATCGAGATGTTGCCGCGGATCCTGCCGGTGGAGGACGAAGAGGTCTCCAAGGCCGCGCACAAGGCGTTCGAGAAGCGCGGGATCAAGTTCCGGGTGGGCGCGGCGGTGAAAAAGCTCTCCAAGACCAAGGCCGGCGTAGCGTTGGAGATCGAGGCCGGCGGCAAGGCCGAGACCCTTGAAGCCGACGTCTGCATCGTCGCGGTGGGCATTGTCGGCAATGTCGAGGATATGGGCCTGGAGGCCCTGGGGGTAAAGATCGACCGCACCCACATCGTCACTGACAGCCACGGTGGCACCGGTGTGCCCGGCCTTTACGCCATTGGCGACGTCGCGGGGCCACCCTGGCTGGCGCACAAGGCCAGCCACGAGGGCGTGCACTGCATCGAGCACATTGCGGGCCTGAAGCCCTCAAACCTGACCTCGCCGATCCCCGGCTGCACCTACACCAACCCCCAGATCGCCTCGGTGGGCCTGACCGAAGCCCAGGCGAAGGAACAGGGTCTGGAGCCCAAAGTCGGCCGGTTCCCCTTCAAGGTGAACGGCAAGGCGATTGCGTCCGGCGAGACCGAGGGCTTCGTCAAGACGGTGTTCGACGGCAAGACCGGTGCCTTGATCGGCGCCCACCTGATCGGCCACGAAGTCACTGAAATGATCCAGGGCTACGTGCTGGCCATGACCCTTGAGGCGACGGAAGAGGACATCCAAGCCACCGTCTTCCCGCACCCGACCATGAGCGAGGCGATGCACGAGAGTGCGCTGGATGCTTACGGCAAGGTCCTGCACATCTGACCCCCCTCTCCATGAGGAGGGAAACCAAACATTACCCTGCCCGCTGCATCTCGGTGTCAACAATCCGCTGCAAGGCCACGTAGTCTGTCTTGCCGGTGCCCAGGACGGGGATTTCCTGGACGTGGATGATTTTGCGGGGAACGGCCAGTTCAGGTGCCCCGATGGCCTTGGCATGGGCGATCAGGGCGCTGGCTTCGGCATCGCGGCGGTCGGTGACCAGGATCAGGCGTTCGCCCTTCTTGGGGTCAGGCAGGGCGACGACCGCATGACGAGACTCCCGCCAGACGGCGGAGGCGAGGTCTTCCGCGGCCGTGAGCGAAACCATCTCGCCGCCGATCTTGGCGAAGCGCTTCACCCGGCCCATGATCGTGATCCAGTCGTCGTCGGTAATCGAGACCACATCGCCAGTGTCATGCCAACCGCCGGTCGGCGGATCCGTGCCGCCGTCCGCGTTGAGGTAGCCCGTCATGATGTTGGGCCCGCGCACGAGCAACTTGCCTCCGCCAGGTATGCCCTCGACCGGCTCCAGCCGGGTCTCAACACCTGCCAACAAGCCACCCACAGTGCCGCGCCGGTTGTCTGTCGGGATGTTCACCGCGATCACGGGAGACGCTTCGGTCGCGCCATAGCCCTCCAGCAACGGTATCGGCCCGAATTTCTCGTGGAACAGATTGTGGGTTTCCTCCCGCACCCGCTCGGCACCACAGACGATGAAGGTCAGGCCCGAAAGTTCGTCCCGGTCGGCCGAGCGCGCGTATTGGTTCAGAAAAGTGTCTGTCGCGAACAGAACATTGGCCCTGGTGTCCTTCACCAGCTCCGGGATCTGTTTGACGTGGAGCGGGGAGGGATACTGGAACGACTTCATGCCACCCAGGATTGGCAACAACGCCCCGCCCGTCAGGCCGAAGCAGTGGAAGATCGGCAACGGGTTGAACCACACCCAGTCACGGTTCATCGGGAAGTGTGCCTCGATCTGGCGCACATTTGCCACCAGGTTGGACTGGCTCAGCACCACGCCGCGCGGCGCACCGAAGCTGCCGGACGTAAACAGGATCACGCCAGGATCAGACGGTCGGGTCGCCACCCGGAACCTGCCGGGGAACGCGCCCGCCGCCGCCGCAAAAAGCTTGTCCGGCAGGCCGATCGTCGCTCGGACGTCCTCCAGATACACCACCTTTGTGAGGGTCTCGAGTGCGTCGACCAGGTCGTGAAGCTTGCCCTGTTCCACGAACCGGTGGGAGGTAAGTACTGTCCGCACCTGGGCCAATTCACAGGCGGCTTTCAGGTTCCGGATCCCAGCCGTGAAGTTCATCATGGTCGGCACGCGCCCAAAGGCGTGCAGCGCGAAAAACGTCACCACACCGCCGGAGCTCGACGGCAGCATGACGCCCACCCGCTCGCCCTTGCGCGTGAACCCGGCGATCTTGCGGCCCAGCGCAAAAGCCGCCCGGATCAGGTCGAGGTAGCTTAGGGGGCTGCGCTCCTGGTCCTCGAGGATCGGTTTTTTGGCCCCATAGGTCTTGGAGGCTGCGACCAGCGCATCAAAAACAGAAGACTGCGCGAGCGCATTGTCGAACGGACGCAAGGGCGCGCCTCCCGGTTGTTGTCATTGCGACAACCGTACCGGCTGGTGGGCGCTGTGGGAAGGTCGGTGTCGCCTGGATCTGTCCGGACAAATCTCCCGCTTGATCCACAAGCCGTGAAGGACGATCTAGGGACATGGCTGTAGTCATCGACACCCTCAAGGCACCACGTCCGCGTCATCCGGAAAAGCAGGCGCGTCCGGATACGCCGCTGCTGCGCAAACCAGACTGGCTCCGCGTCCGCGCGCCCGGCTCGGCGGGTTACAACGCCACCCGGGAGATCGTTAAAAGCCACGGGTTGGTGACGGTCTGTGAAGAGGCCGCCTGTCCGAACATCGGCGAGTGCTGGTCCAAGAGCCACGCCACCATGATGATCATGGGCGAGATTTGCACCCGTGCCTGCGCGTTCTGCAATGTGGCGACGGGCAAGCCGGGTCCGCTAGATCCGACCGAACCTGCGCGGGTGGCCGATGCTGTTGCCAAGATGGGCCTGAAGCATGTGGTGATCACCTCGGTGGACCGCGACGATCTGGTTGACGGTGGAGCGGCGCACTTCGCCGCCGTGGTTCTGGCGATCCGTGCGGCCGCGCCCGGCACGACAATCGAGATTTTGACCCCGGATTTCCTGCGCAAACCTGTCGAGGGCGTGTTCGACCTCATCGATGCGCGGCCTGACGTTTTCAATCACAACCTGGAGACCGTGCCCCGCCTCTATCTGAGCATCCGCCCTGGCGCGCGTTACTACAATTCCCTGCGCCTGCTGGAGCGGGTGAAGGAGCGCGACGCAGCGCAGTTCACCAAGTCCGGCATCATGGTGGGCCTGGGCGAGGCGAAGGAGGAGGTGATGCAGGTGATGGACGACATGCGCGCCGCCGGCGTCGACTTCATCACCATCGGCCAATACCTCCAGCCCACCCGCAAACACGCCGCCATTGACCGGTTCGTGCACCCCGACGAGTTCCGGGCCTACGAAGAGATCGCCCGCGCCAAGGGGTTCCTGATGGTCTCGGCCAGTCCCCTGACGCGCTCGTCGCACCACGCGGGTGAGGATTTTGCCCGACTACAAGCGGCACGGCGGGCCAAGGACGCGGGCTAGGTGCGCCATCACGTTTCAAAGGTGCTGTCCTACACACCAGACCAGTTGATGAGCCTGGTTGGAGACGTGGAGCATTACCCGGAGTTTGTGCCATGGATAAGCGCCATGCGGACCTGGAATGGGCGTGATCTTGGCGATGGGGTCGACACCCTGGACGCTGAGGCCGGTGTCGGGTTTTCGTTTCTGAAAGAGCGGTTCGCGACACGGGTCCGGCGAGACAGCACGGGTCGCCAGATCGATGTGGACCTGTTGTCGGGACCATTCCGCAAGTTGGCGAACCGCTGGCAGTTCTTTCCGGATGACGCCGGAACGCGGATCGAGTTCGACATCGATTTCGAGTTCAAATCGCGGCTGCTGGACGGGTTGCTCAGGGCGAATTTCCACCATGCGGTGGATCGGCTGATGAGCTGTTTCGAAGACCGGGCCAGGGTGCTCTACGGTGCGCCGACCATCGGGTGAGTCCGAACAGAGTGAGGCCGACGGCAAGCACAGCCAGCAGCGGTGGAAGCTCTTTTGTCGCACCCAGGGCCAGGACGCCGCTGAACAGCACGGCAGTGCCGATCGAAACATATCTCGCCCCCGGGAGGCGGAACTGGGGCTGAGGGGCGTCAGCCCTTCGGGACATCCTGAAAAGCGCCAGGCAACAAAGGATGTAGGCCACCAGTCGTGTGGCCGTGGCAAAGGTCAGGGCTCCGATCACATCGCTGAAAATGGCAAAACCGAACGATAGGGCGCTTGAAATGAGGATCGCGATCCAGGGTGTGTGCCAACGGCGGTCCACCCTGCCGAGCACCGACGGCAGCTGTCTATTCTCTGCGATGGCGAGCAGCATGCGCGGCATCGAGATGATGATTCCAAGAATGGTGCCGATGATGACCGCGCCCGCTCCCACGGACACCAGGATTGCACCGGGTGCGCCGAAGAGCTGGCGACCCACCTCCGCCAAGGGTCGGTCCGTGGCTGCCGGCGCAGCCAGGACGCCGACACAGATCAGCAGGACGGCGGCATAGGCGAGGGTCACGGCGGCGACGCTGCCGATCAGGGCCATTGGTACATCACGTTTTGGATCACGGGCCTCACCGGCCACGACCGCAGCGCGCTCAAAGCCTGAGTAGGCGAACAGGTAGATCAGGATCGCCTGAGCCAGGGTCACGGGCACAGGTGGCGACGACGTCGAGACAACCCGTTCCGGCTGAACGAACGCGATCCCCGCCACCAGAAACGCGAGCACAAAGGTCACCTTGAGCACCACCAGCAGGTTGCTGGCCCCGACAGATCGTCGGATGCCGGTCAGGACTATCGCTGTCAAAATCACACCGAGGCCGCCGATCAAGGCGACGCGAGGCCAACCACCCGAAAGTTCTGGCAGAAAGCCCGCAAGGTAGCTGACCAGGAGGTTCGAAAGCGTCGCAACGGAAAGAGCCTGACTGATCCAGAGCAGCCACCCGACGGCGAAACCCGATACGGGCGACAGCGCCTCGCTGGCATAGACATAGGGGCCACCCGTGGCCGAAAACCGGCTCCCGAGGTCGGCGAAACAAAGGATCAAGGGCAAGAGGATCAGCGCGCTGATGGCCAGGACGATGAAGCTCCAGTCCCCGGCCAAACCGAACACCTTGGCAGGGGCGGCAAGCATGCCCGCGCCCATCATGGCATTGAGCAACAAGCCCGCCAGATCGCGTCGCCGAAGGGCGCGAACGAGGTGCGGCGGCGTGATGGCCAGATCAGACGTCATTTAGACCATACGATCGCGCATGGCCTGCAACGCCGCCTGAACGGCGGCCAACTGGATTTCCTCGCGGGTCTCGACCTCGAAGAACTCTTCCGTGTGAATGATCCGTTGATTTGAGCGAGCGGTTGCGATGTGGACCAGGCCGACCGGCTTCATCCGGGTGCCGCCGCCGGGCCCGGCGACGCCGGTAATCGCGACCGAGATGTGTGCGTTGGAGGCTTCCAGCGCGCCTTCCGCCATCATCCGACAGACCGGTTCGGACACCGCCCCCAGGTCGGCGATCAGATCGCCCGGGACCCCCAGCATCTCCTGTTTGGCGCGATTGGTGTAGGTGACGAACCCGCGTTCGAACACATCCGAGGCCCCCGGGATCGAGCAGATGGCGGCGGCCACCAGCCCGCCTGTGCAGCTTTCAGCCGTAACGATCCGGAGCGAGCGTTCCCGCGCCTCGTCGATCAACAGCCGGGCGAGGGTGACAATCTCCAGATTAAACATAGGCGACAAGGTCTCTTTACGGGTTGGGTGCCACCACAGAGCATCGCTCGTCCCTTTCGATCAAGGCGATTCGAGACCCATGACCACGTTCGCCGTTGACACCGACACCCGTCAGGCCCCGCCCGCGCTGTTCGCAGTGACGGTGTTTACCAGTGCGGCCCTGGTGTTTCTGGTCCAGCCAATGGTGGCCAAGCTGGTGCTGCCGCTGCTGGGCGGCAGTTCGTCGGTCTGGAATACCAGCATGGCGTTTTTCCAGATCGCGCTGCTGGTGGGCTATGCCTACGCACACCTGTTGCAACGCATCCGCTCGGTGCGGAATCAAGCCTTGATCCATTGCGCGGCCCTGGCGGTCGCGGCCATAGCCTTGCCGCTTCGCGTCAATGGACTGGCAGGGCCGCCCTCGTCAGACCACCCGAACCTCTGGCTGCTGGCGGTGTTGACGCTATCCATCGGCGCGCCGTTTGCGATCCTGTCGGCCACGGCCCCGTTGGTACAGGCCTGGCATGCCCGGACAGTGGGCGCGGCTGAGGGCAAGGAGCCTTACGTCCTCTATGCGGCCAGCAATCTCGGTAGTCTGATCGCCTTGCTGGCCTATCCGATGTTGGTGGAGCCCCTGTTCAGCGTGGTCGGGCAACGGCTGGGCTGGAGTGCGGGCTACGGTCTGTTCGTTGTGTTGATAGCCGGGCTGGGGTTTGCCGTGTCGCGCGCTCGAACCCCGGGTGCCGACACGATCGCGGTCGCCAGCGCGCCCGTTTCCTGGCGTGATCGGCTCATCTGGGTCGCCCTGGCGGCTATCCCGTCCAGCTTGATGCTGGGGGTAACTACCTACATCACCACCGATGTCGCCTCAGCACCTTTCCTCTGGGTGCTGCCACTGGCGCTATATCTGATCACATTCATCATCGCTTTCCAGGAAAAGCCGGTGATGTCGCTGGGCCTAACCCTGACCCTTCAGGCCGCGGCGATGGCTGCATGCACGGCGTTCCTGCCGTTCCGGACCACGTTCTTTGGCCTGCAGTTGTTCATCCATCTGGCGGCTTTCTTCCTGACCGCCCTTATGTGTCACCAGCGGTTGGTAGCCCGCCGGCCGGATCCCGGGCGGCTGACAGAGTTCTACCTGTGTCTGTCGGTGGGCGGGGTGGTCGGCGGCGGCTTCAACGCCTTTGTCGCGCCGGTGATCTTTCAGGATGTCTGGGAGTACCCGCTGGTCCTGATGCTGGCCTGCCTGGCGCGGCCATGGGGCAACCTTAACCGGATTCCGATCTGGCAGTGGTCTATGCTGGTCCTCGGCGTACTCGCCTCGGTGGGCATACCGATAGCCGTCACTTTTGCATCGGGGCATGTGACGACGCAGTCGGTCGTGGGCGCTTTTGACCAGTCTGAACTGTTCGATATGGCCATGAAGGGCATGATGGTTCTGGCCGTCATTTCGGCCCTCATCGTGCGGGGCAGGGCGCTGTTCTTCCTTGCGATCATAGCGGTTCTTTCCTTTGCGTCAGAGACCGCCGCCGACCAGACCGACACCCGTCAGAGCTGGCGCAGCTTTTTTGGCGTCCTGAAGCTGTCGGAGACAACAGTCCCGAATATCGGCGGTCGGGTCAAAATGCTGGCCCATGGCACCACATTACACGGAGCGCAGGCTCAAAACCCGGTCTTCCGATGCAAGCCTATGGTCTACTATACGCCGCGCACACCGATCGGTCAGGTGTTCCTGGCCAAGGCCGCGATGTCGCCAAATCTCAGGATCGGGACGGTAGGTTTGGGGACCGGGTCCGTGGCCGCCTATGTCCGGTCTGGAGATCGCCTGACATTCTTTGAAATCGACCCGCTCGTCGTCAAGGTCGCGACCGATCCCAGGAATTTCACCTACACCACCGAGTGCGCCAAGGGCCCGATTGACTACGTAATAGGCGATGCGCGGCTGACCGTGGCCAAACAAGCGGCCGCATCTTTCGACATCCTGTTGATCGACGCGTTTTCGTCTGACGCGGTGCCGGCACACCTTCTGACGGTCGAGGCCGTGCGCGGATACCTCGAAAAACTGAAGCCAAACGGGATCCTGATCCTGCATCTCTCGAACCGGAATCTGGACCTCATGGGCCCCGCACAATCAGTGTCCCGCAAGGCCGGAGGCTGGGCGCTGGTTCAGGAATTCCGGCCTGAGAAGGACGCCGAGGGGAGTTGGGATTCTCCGGAAGATGCTGTGATTGTGGCGCGTAGTCAGGCCGCGCTGGCCGGCTTTGCCGCTGATCCGCGCTGGCGCACCGCCGATCCGTTCAAGGTAAGGCCCTGGACAGACGACTACACCAACCTTGCGGGCTCGATGTACACCAACCTCAAGGGACGGTTTACCTGGTTGCCTTAGTCCGCATCAGGCCGATGTCTCCACCATGACGATGGCCTGAGCCATCAGGCCCTCCTCGCGTCCGGTGAAGCCCATGCCTTCTGTCGTCGTGGCCTTCACGCTGACCCGGTCGAGGGGAACCCGTAGTAGCTCGGCCAGGCGAGCGCGCATGGCCTCACGATGAGGCCCGATCTTGGGGCGTTCGCAGATCAGGGTGACATCCGCGTTCAGAATGCGCCCACCCCCGACGGCAACCAGATCGACGGCGTGGCTCAGAAAGCGGTCGGACGATGCGCCTTTCCACTTCGGGTCGGAGGGCGGGAAGTGTTGGCCAATGTCACCCTGGGCGATCGCTCCCAGCACAGCGTCGGTCAGCGCGTGCAGGCCACAGTCGGCGTCAGAGTGTCCGACCAGACCGTGATCGTGGGGGATCTGGACACCACAGAGCCAGACACTGTCGCCGGGTCCGAACCGGTGTGCGTCGATCCCTTGGCCGATCCGCATGACACGCTGCTCTGCCACCAGATGTTCGGCCATCAGAAAGTCCTCCGGATAGGTCAGTTTCATTAGCGTGGGGTCGCCCTGGACCATCGTGACAACACCCGCGTCGCGCTCCATGACGGACGCATCGTCCGTGGGCTGCTCGTTATTCGGCCACCGTGCGTAGGCCGCCTCAAGTCGCCCCAGTCTGAAGGCCTGCGGTGTCTGGGCACACCAGAGACCATCTCGAGACACCGTGCCCTCGACCTGATCCACGCCCCGTTTGAGGGTATCGGCAACCGGGAGCGTGGGGATAGCGCCGTCGGCCCGTTCCAGGCCTTCGAGCAGGCGAACAATGTGCTCGCGCGAGACAAATGGACGTGCTGCATCGTGAACGAGTACCGGGGTACTGCGATCTGCCGACAGGGCAGCGAGCCCGGCCCGCACGGAGCCGGCCCGTGTGAGGCCGCCTGGCACGGTTTTCCATTTGGAAAGGCCCGACAAGGCCTCTCGGGCGTGATCGATACGATCTGCCGCGACAACGACCACAATCTCACTGCAGCCTGAGGCTAGAAATCCCTCGACCGACCAGCGGACAATGGGCCGTCCGCCCAGCGCGCGCCACGCCTTTGGCTCTCCGGGTCCGGCCCTCAGACCTTCGCCCGCCGCCACGATCACCGCTGAAAACGTCATGCCTATGGTCTTACGGAAACCTTGCTGATTGTTCCAGCTTTACGCCGCCGCTTCATTTGCCTAAAAAGGAAGCTCGTGAGGTGACTAGTAAATGAGCAGTACGCTCAATATCGGAAATGTAGCTGTCGGGGGGCGCGTGTGGATCGCGCCCATGACGGGCGTATCCGACCTGCCGTTCCGGCGCGCCGCAAGCCGCCTCGGCGCGGCCTATGTGGCGACGGAGATGGTCGCTTGCGCCGAGTTCTCCAGGGGACGGCCAGATGTGGTGCGTCGCGCCGCCGTTGGTGCCGGGCTACCCTTGATGGTGGTCCAGTTGGTCGGGCGACGCGCAGACCACATCGCCGAGGGCGCACGGATGGCCGAGGCCGCTGGTGCGCAGGTCATTGATCTGAATTTCGGTTGCCCCGCTAAAGAGGTTACCGGTGCGATGGCGGGCTCCGCACTGATGCGCGAACCGGACCTGGCGGTCGAACTGATGGCAGCGGCCGTCGAAGCCGTCAGTGTCCCCGTCACCGTGAAAATGCGCCTCGGGTGGGATGACGCATCGCGAAACGCGCCTGAGCTCGCCGTTCGCGCGGCGGCGGCGGGCATCAAGGCCATCACGGTTCACGGTCGCACCCGCTGCCAGTTCTACAAGGGACAGGCCGACTGGGCCGCTGTGCGCCCGGTGAAGGACGCCGTTTTGATCCCCGTGATCGTCAATGGCGACATTGCGGATGGCGAGAGCGCGAGAGCGGCGCTGGCCGCGTCAGGTGCCGACGGTGTCATGATCGGCCGGGGTGTCTATGGCCGTCCGTGGATCGCGGCCCAGATCGAGGCAGCGTTGGATGGCCGCGCCTTCGTCGAGCCAGATGGTGAAACTAGACTGGACATCGCCCTCGCGCATTTCCGCGACAGTCTCGAATTCTACGGTGAGCGGCTGGGCCTGCGGATATTCCGCAAGCACCTGGCGGCCTATATTGAAAACGCCCCCTGGCCTGCAGACGCGCAGGCCCGGAGAGAAGCGCGCGCGGCTCTGTGCCGTCTGGAGGACGCACAACTGGTTGAACAGGGGCTAACAAGCCTTTGGGCGGCTCCAAAGCACAGGCTTGCGGCATGAACCAGAAAAACCGGCTCCAATCATCTGGAATTGACCCGAACGCGTTCAAGGTCCTGGCCTTTGAGCTCAGCCCGGATCCGGCCCTGGTGATAAATGCCGAGGGATCCCTCGTGGCCGTTAACGAAGCGGCCGAAACGCTGTTCGGCCAAGGATTGGGCCTGCTGGCCCGGGGTCGCTTTCGCGCTGCTCTGCCGCCGGGATCAGCGCTGGTGTCGTTGCTGAACCGGGCGATCGAGGAGAACGCCCGGGTCCGGGAGCGCGGCATTCATATCAGCTTGTTTGGCTTGCCACCGTTCGAGGCCGATGGCGCTGCGGTGCCGCTGGGGGACGGGTCGGTGTTGCTGAACCTCAGCGTCCGGCACGGTATGGGGAGTGAGCGGGGTGCCCAGGAAGTCGCGGGGCTGCGATCTTTGGTGGGCCTGGGACGCATGCTGGCGCATGAAATCAAAAACCCGTTGGCAGGCATCCGCGGTGCGGCCCAACTGCTCAAGACCGGTGCCAAGGCCGAAGATGTGCCGCTGGCGCAGTTGATCGTCGAAGAAACCGACCGTGTGCGCCGACTGGTGGACCGAATGGAAGCGTTTTCCGACGACGCGCTGCCGACGCTGACCCCGATCAACATTCACCAGATACTTGATCGGGTTCGCGCCCTGGCCTCCAACGGGTTCGCCGATGGTCTGGGCCTTCGGGAGTACTACGACCCGTCGCTACCCACCGTGCCGGGTGACGAGGATCAGTTGATCCAGATATTTCTCAATCTGGTGAAGAACGCAGCAGAAGCGGCCAACTCACGAAACGACGGGCGCGGCGAGGTGTCGATCCACACGGCCTATCGCCATGGCGTGCGCGTGCGTGCTGCCAAAGGACAGTCGCTGCGCGGCGCGCCACTGGAAGTTCGCATCCAGGACAATGGTCCCGGCGTGCCGGAGCACCTTCGTGAGAGCCTGTTTCACCCCTTCGTCACATCAAAGAACAACGGTGCCGGCCTTGGCCTGGCGCTGGTCGCCAAGCTGGTCGCCGGACACGGTGGCTTGATCGATTTCGAGTCCGAGCCCGGTCGCACGGTGTTCCGTGTGCTGTTGCCAATTTCGACGCCCCAGGACGCCTCAGCATGAACGCCGCTTCCAAGAAAATCCTGATCGCTGATGATGACGCGTCGATTCGACTGGTCCTCAGTCAGGCTTTCACTCGACTGGGATACCAGGTGAGGGCGACCGGCAATGCCGCAACTCTGTTGAAATGGGTCACAGACGGGGAAGGCGATCTGGTGGTCACCGACGTCATGATGCCGGACGAAAACGTGTTCGACGTCTTGCCTCGAATTAAAAAGCAGCGTCCGAAACTGCCGATCATTGTGATGAGCGCCCAGAACAGCCTGATCACGGCGGTCAATGCCGCCGAAGTCGGGGCGTTTGAGTACATTCCCAAACCTTTCGACTTGGATGACATGACGTCGGCGGCGCGGCGGGCTCTCTCCCGACCTGCTAACGCAGAGGCCGCGAAGGCCCAGGCCCGCGCCGTGCGTGATGATCGACTGCCGCTCATTGGTCGATCTGCACCGATGCAGGAGGTGTATCGTACCGTCGCCCGGCTGGTCGGAGCCGACCTGACGGTGTTGATTACCGGGGAGTCCGGCACGGGCAAGGAACTGGTCGCGCGCGCGCTGCACGACATGGGACGGCGCCGCGATGGCAAGTTCGTGGTCATCAACCTCGCCGCCACGCCGCGAGAGCGGGTCGAGACCGAACTGTTTGGCAAGGACGAGACCGACCACGGCAAGTTGGTCGACGCCGACGGCGGCACGCTGTTTCTGGATGAAATCGGCGACATGCCGCTGGATGCGCAAACACGGCTGCTGCGGGTCATTGACGGCTCTGAGCCGACCCTGAACCCCAAGACCGGACGCCGGCCCAATGTACGTATCATTGCCGCGACCAATCGCGACCTAAGGGCGCTGATCCAGCAGGGGTTGTTCCGAGAGGACTTGTTCTTCCGTCTGAATGTCGCGCCCTTGCGGATACCGCCCTTGCGTGATCGCACAGAGGATATTCCGGACCTGACGCGCGCATTTTTGCTACGCGCCAATCGGGAGGGTCTGCCGGCCAAGACTATTGACGCGGCAGCGCTGGATCGTCTGAAGCGGCACAGCTGGCCCGGCAATGTGCGAGAACTCGAGAACCTGGTTCGCCGGGTGTGCGCACTTTATGGCGAAGATCTTATCTCGGCACGGATCATAGAAAAGGAACTGGCTGACCAGCAGCCGGTGATCCAGGGGCAGGATGGGCCGGCAACACTGGCCCAACTCGTGGAACAGAAACTTGCCACCTACTTTGCCGATCAGCCCGACGGTATTCCCCCGGTGGGGCTCTATGATCGGGTTCTGGAAGAAATGGAGAGGCCGCTGATCCAGCTGACCCTGGCCGCGACCCGCGGCAATCAGGTGCGTGCGGCCGAGATCCTGGGGCTGAACCGGAACACCCTTCGCAAAAAGATCCAGGACCTGGGCGTCGAGATGGCGCGCGGGCGGCGGTGATGCACGCCAGCGGACTGGCATTCAAGCCACATAACTGTTGAGTTTTAGGCACAGTCGCCTAGTCTCAGTGTTAATGGCGTTGCTTTCGCACCCCTTGTTCCAGCGTCCCGCGATCGTTCGGGTCAGAAGTGCACTTGCCTCCCGGCCGGTTCTGGGGATCGGCTACGCTGTTGCTGCGGCGCTCACCAGCCTGGCCATATTGCTGGCGGCCTACCCCCCTGTCGTAGGTCCACTCGGGCCGCTGAGCCGCGTCATCCTGATGGTCCTCGGGCTGAACCTGGCGCTGATCCTGGGGCTTCTGGCCGCCGTTTCAGTTCGCATCTTCGCGCTCCTGCGGGTGCGCGCTCAGGACGCTGGCGCACGGCTGCACCTGCGATTTGTCTGGCTGTTCTCCCTGGCAGCCCTCGTCCCCGCCCTGGTCATCGCGATCTTTTACGGGGTGCTGGTTAACCAGGGCGTTGAGAGATGGTTCAGCGACCGGGTGCAGACCGTGGTGGAAAACTCTGCGACAGTGTTTCGCTCCTACGTCTCCGAGCAGACCAGCTATATTTTCGACCACGTCACCGAAGGGATGGCGACAGACCTCAATCGTGAGGCCGATTCGCTCCAGTCCAAGCCCCAGGCCGCCAACGACTATCTGGCTGCACTGGCGTCGTATCACGGGTTTCCCGCAGCCTATCTGATCAACCGTCAGGGACAGGTCCTTGGCAAGGCGGAGGGACAGGGCGCGCCGCCCTACATGGCCCCGCCGACCGATGCCTACGCCGCAGCCGACAAAGGTGATGTCTACATCGTCAATCCACCGGGTTCGGATGTGATGCGCGGGGTCTATCGTCTGACGGCCTTCTCGGGTGTCTATCTCTACGTATCGCGAGCTCTGCAGCCCGGCATCACGGCGAGGCTGCGCGAAGCAGAAAGCTCGCTGGTGGCCTATCGCGACGTCGCGCAGAACCGCAAGAAGATCCAGACGATCTTTACCCTCAGCTTCATCGAGACGGCCTTGTTGCTACTGGTTGGTGCAGTGTGGTTGGGGCTCGCGGCAGCGAACACAATCTCCGCGCCTGTTGCCAGGCTAGTACAGGCCGCCGGGCGTGTCGCCGGAGGAGACCTGAGCGCGCGCGTGGACGCAGACGCTGACCTCGGCGAGATTGCCGTATTGTCGCGTGCCTTCAACAACATGACCCACGATCTTCAGGCTCAACAGGAGGCGCTGCGGCGCGCCGGCGAGGAGGCGGAGGAACGCCGGCAGTTCATCGAAACGGTTCTGGCCGAGGTCAGCGCCGGCGTGATCGGGCTGGACCCCGACGGAAGGATCTCGGTCGCAAATCGGCAGGCCGCCGTCCTGCTCGCCCTGCCTGGAGATCACGGGCGGGGGCGAAAACTGGCGGATGCCGTTCCCGAGTTTGCGGCGTTGGCGGCAGCAGGTCGCGCTGGTGAGGCCGAGCAGGAAATCGATGTGGCGCGTGGACGCGATTCCAGACGTTTGCGCGTGCGCGCCAGCCAGAGCGAGGGCGGTCTTGTGCTGACCTTCGACGATGTAACCCGCCTCGTCGCCGCTCAACGTAACGCCGCATGGCGCGATGTAGCCCGGCGCATCGCACATGAGATCAAAAACCCGCTGACGCCCATCCAGCTGTCGGCGGAACGGCTAAGGCGCAAGTACCGCAAGGATATTGCCCCTGGAGAGCTGGAAACCTTTGATCGCTGCACCGACACGATTGTGCGCCAGGTCGGCGACATCGGTCGGATGGTGGATGAGTTCTCAGCCTTTGCACGCATGCCCGCACCCCGGTTTGAACGCGTTGATGGCACTGAGATGCTTCGAGCCGCCGTGTTCGCACAACGTGTGGCAAGTCCGGCCCTGACCGTCGAGTTGAAGGAGCCTATACCTCAGGTCAATCTGATGGCCGACGGTCGGATGATCGGACAGGCCCTGAGCAATGTCCTGAAAAACGCAGCCGAGGCTGTGGACGCCCGGTCCGCTGGCGCACCCCGGCACAAGGGTAAGATTCGCGCCCGGCTGCTTGCCGATGAGACCGGTGTGACCATCGAGGTCGAGGACAATGGCGTTGGCCTTCCCGCCCGGGATCGCGACCGCCTAACCGAGCCCTACGTGACAACACGGGAAAAAGGGACGGGTCTGGGGCTGGCGATCGTAAAACGCATCCTGGAGGACCACGGCGGCGAACTTGAACTGACCGATGCCCGGTCCGGGCAGGGGGCCTTGGCCATCTTGAGATTTCCCGCCGTGATGATCTCACGCGTCGAAAACACCCAGCGATCCGTATCCGTATGATGAGGAATAGCTAATGGCGGCTGATGTTCTGGTGGTCGACGACGAGGCGGATATCCGCGATCTCGTCGCCGGGATTCTTACCGATGAAGGCTATGACGTCCGCACCGCAAGCGACTCCGAAAGCGCGTTGGCGGCCGTTCGCGCGCGCAAACCTTCGCTACTGATCCTGGATATCTGGATGAAGGGCGGCGGGATGGACGGCCTGGAGTTGCTGGACCTGGTAAAGGCGCTGGACGCCGACCTGCCGGTGATCATGATTTCCGGCCACGGCAACATCGAAACCGCGGTCAGTTCGATCAAGCGCGGGGCCTACGAATTTCTCGAAAAACCGTTCAAATCCGATCGGTTGCTGCTGGTCGTTGAACGCGCACTGGAGACCACGAGCCTGCGGCGTGAAAACCGCCGGCTTCGTACGCAGGCAATTACTCCTGAGGGTATGCTGGGTCGCTCGGTCGCGTCTCAACAATTGCGGCAGATGATCGGCAAGTTGGCCAGTGCCAACAGCAGGGTGCTGATTTCAGGCCCGGCGGGTTCCGGCAAGGAGACGGTGGCGCGCCTGATCCACACGGCCAGTCCCCGGTCTCGCAACGAATTTGTTCCGATCAGCGCGGCCGGGATGACGCCGGAACGCATGGACGTCGAACTGTTCGGCGAGGAAGGAACGGCCCATCGCACCGCCAAGATCGGTGTGTTTGAACGCGCCCACGGCGGCACACTCTATCTGGACGAGGCCGCAGATATGCCCCGCGAAACCCAGGGGCGCATCCTGCGGGTTCTGGTCGAACAGCGGTTCCGTCGCGTTGGAGGTGATGCCGACGTTCAGGTGGACGTGCGGGTGATCTCGTCGACCTCCAAGGACCTGCGGGAAGAAATCGCAGCGGGCCGATTCCGAGAAGATCTTTTTCATCGCCTGAACGTCGTGCCGGTAAACGTCCCCGGCCTTTCTGAGCGGCGGGAGGACATCCCGGAACTTATCGACGACTTCATCGACCGCATCTGCGAGGCCTCGGGCATGCCGCGCCGGCGGCTGTCGGACGACGCGCTTGCGATGCTTCAGGTTCGCGCCTGGCCGGGAAACCTCCGGCAGTTGCGCAACAATGTGGAACGAATGCTGATCCTGGCGACAGGTGCGCTCACCGACCCGATCACCGCCGACATGCTCCCGCCGGAAGCCTCTGTGAATGACCAGTCCACGTCGCTGGGGGCGGAGCGGATCATTGCGTTGCCGCTGCGCGAGGCCCGCGAAGTCTTCGAGCGTGACTATCTGACGGCCCAGATGCTGCGCTTTTCCGGAAATATTTCACGGACGGCCGGCTTCATCGGCATGGAGCGCTCGGCGCTACATCGCAAACTGAAGTCGCTGGGCCTGTCTGGTGCTCGCGGCGGCGATCCCGAGGAGGTCTGAGGCATGTCTCGCGTTGCATATGTGAACGGCCGGTTTGTCCGCAAAGCCGAGGCGGTGGTCCATATCGAGGACCGGGGCTACCAGTTCGCCGACGCCGTCTATGAGGTCTGGGCGCTGTTTGATGGCAAGCTGGGTGACCCTGACGGCCACTTCGCCAGGTTGGAACGAAGCCTGGCCGAACTCCAGATCACGATGCCGATGAGCCGCCAGGCTCTGACCGTGGTGCTGAAGGAAACCGTCCGCCGCAATCATATCCGCGAGGGTCTGGCCTACCTTCAGATCAGCCGCGGTGTTGCCACCCGCGACCATGCGTTCCCTCCCAAAGGTACGCCACCCGCCGTCGTGATCACCGTCAGCCGCGTGGACCGTGACGCCGCCGAATCGCGGGCGCGCAAGGGAGTTGCCGTGATCACCACCCCTGAAAATCGCTGGGGTCGCTGCGACATCAAGACCGTAGGCCTGCTGCCCAACGCCTTGGCCAAACAGAAAGCCCGCGAAGTTGGCGCTGTCGAAGCCTGGTTCGTGGACGACCTTGGTCTGGTTACCGAAGGTACCTCGTCAAATGCCTGGATCGTGGATGGTGATGGAAACCTGCGCACGCGCGACACCAACGCCAACATCCTGCGAGGCGTAACCCGCCTGTCTCTGCTGGACGTCGCCCGCAAAGCCGGGTTCAACGTCGAAGAGCGGCCATTCACGTCAGACGAGGCCCTGTCTGCACGGGAGGCATTCATCACCGGCGCCGGAACCCTCGTGCTGCCTGTGGTGTTGATAGATGGCAAAACTGTCGGCTCGGGACAGCCCGGACCGGTGGCGGCGCGGCTTCGGGCGCTCTATATCGAGCATGCGAAAGCAACAGCTGTCTAAACGACAGCATGCGATTGCAACCGTCGCAATATGCGGCTTAGCGTGAACCTGTGTGTGGGTGGATTTGCCGCCCGAGCGAAAATAGGCGGAAAGCCAATGAGTGAGAAAAAACAAAACCTCCAGGACACCTTCCTGAACAGCGTGCGGAAAACCAAGACGCCGCTGACGATCTTCCTGGTCAACGGCGTGAAGCTGCAGGGCGTGGTCAGCTGGTTCGATAACTTCTGCGTCCTGTTGCGCAGGGACGGCCAGTCGCAACTGGTTTACAAGCACGCCATCTCCACCATCATGCCGTCGCAACCCGTGCAGCTGTACGAGCCGGCGGACGACGAGGTCGATTGAGCCATTCAAAATCTGTAGACCGTGAGGCACCTGTGCAGGGTGCCCTCGTCATCCATCCCGATCGGGAGGGGCGCGACGGCGCGCGCCTGCCGGCGGCCCGCCTAGAGGAAGCCGCTGGGCTGGCTATGGCCCTCGATCTCGAGGTCCGGGAGACGATGGCGGTCAACCTGCGCAAGCTGACGCCCGCCACCCTGTTCGGCAAGGGCAAGGTCGAGGAGATCGGCGCGCTGGTCGAGGACTTCGATTGCCAGGTCGTGATCATCGACGACGCGCTCTCGCCGGTGCAGCAGCGGAACCTGGAGAAGGCCTGGGCCGCCAAGGTTATGGACCGCACGGGTTTGATCCTGGAGATCTTCGCCCGCCGCGCCCGAACGCGAGAAGGTCGCCTGCAGGTCGAACTGGCGCGTCTGAGCTATGAGAAATCACGCTTGGTCCGTACCTGGACCCATCTGGAACGCCAACGCGGCGGCATGGGCGTCATGGGCGGCCCGGGCGAAACCCAGATCGAGACCGACCGCCGCCTGATCGCCGATAAGATCCGCAAGTTGAAGCTGGAACTGATCGAGGTGCGGCGCACCCGCACCCTGCAGCGCGCCTCGCGCAAGCGGGTTCCATTCCCGACGGTGGCTCTGGTGGGTTATACCAATGCTGGCAAGTCCACACTCTTCAACCGGCTGACCGACTCCCACGTGGTGGCCGAGGACATGCTGTTCGCAACCCTCGACCCGACCTTGCGGACCCTGAAACTCCCCGACGGACGCCCCGCGATCCTGTCGGACACCGTGGGGTTCATCTCAGACCTGCCGCACGAACTGGTGGAGGCGTTCCGCGCCACACTGGAAGAGGTCAAGGAAGCCGACGTCGTGCTGCATGTCCGCGACATCGCCAGCGAGGAGAGCGCCGCACAGGCTGACGACGTGCGCAAGGTGTTGTCCCGACTTGGCGTCAACATGGAAGAACGTCGCATCCTCGAGGTCTGGAACAAGGCCGATCTGTTGGCCGCCGACGCCTTGCCGGACCTGATCCACGACGCGCGCCGCGCTGATCCGCCGGCGGTGCTGGTCTCGGCGGTGACAGGGCAGGGCTGCGCCGCCCTCCTGACTTCCGTGGCGACCCTGGTCGATGAGGCACCGCCTGTGGACATCTACGCGCCGGCCGGGGAGGGTGCCGCCATCGCCTGGCTCTACCGCAACGGTCGGGTGCTTGAGCGCAACGACGGCAAGGACGGCTCGGTTCGCCTGGCCGTCAGCCTGTCACCGCAAGCCATGGGGCAGTTCGAACAGATGTTCCCCCAAGCCGAAATGCGCGCGCACTGAACCCATCTCCTTGCGATTGAACTTGGGATGACGGTGATTTGTGTTCAGGCCCGTTCTGCCGTTTTCGCCTCGTCCCACAGCGCGTCCATCTCGGCCAGATCTGACTGGGCCGGCGTCTTGCCGCGCTCCGCCAACCGCGCTTCCACATACTGAAACCGCCGCACGAACTTGGCGTTGGTGTAGCGAATGGCGTCTTCGGGATCGATGTCGAGCGTGCGGGCCAGGTTGGCGGCCACGAACAGCACGTCGCCCAGTTCCTCGCGCGCCTTGGCCATGTCCCCGGCTTCCACCTCGACCAGCAACTCGCCCACTTCTTCGTGCAGTTTGGCCACCACATCCTGAACCGTCGGCCACACGAACCCTACCGTGGCGGCGCGTTTGGATAGCTTCACGGCGCGCGTCAGGCCGGGGAGGGCCACCGGCACATCATCCAGCAAACTGGTCGGACCCATCGCCTTGCTGGCGCGCTCGGTCGCCTTCAGTACTTCCCAACCCTGTTTCTGCTGATCCAGCGAGGCGTAGCTTTCATCGGCAAACACGTGCGGGTGGCGGCGCACCATCTTGTCATTGATTGCGCGGGCCACGTCGTCGAAATTGAACGCGCCTTTTTCATCGGCCATGCGGGCGTGGAACACCACCTGCAGCAACAGGTCGCCCAGTTCGTCTTTCAGGTCCCTCAGGTTGTCCCGCTCGACCGCGTCGGCGACCTCATAGGCCTCCTCGACAGTGTAAGGTGCGATGGTGGCGAAGGTCTGCGCCTGATCCCAGGGGCATCCGTCCTGCGGGTCCCGCAGCCGCGCCATGATCGCCAGCAATCGCGCCATAGGCGGCATGTCGGCAGGCGGGGCAGAACGGGGCATGGCGGAGACTCAGGTGAAACGGCGAAGGTCTGATCTGACCGCGCGCCGCTCTGTCAGGCAAGCTACCGCTGGGCGACAACCGTCCCGTCACGCGCCAGCTTCCGGGCAAACCGGTCGAAGGTCCACTCGGCGTCGGACCAGACCCAGTTGTAGGAGGCCTCGCGAATATCGGTCTCGTACCAGCGATAGGAGAGGGGCTTTTCTGTCCCGTCCGCCGAGATGATCTTGCCGCTGATCGCCGCGCCACCGACGCCGAAGCTCTGCATCGAGAGGCCCGGCTTGTCGCTAAGTTGTTTGAACGTGGGCCGGTTGGGTTTCACATCGGTGAGCGTAAGCTCGATCCGCGCGCCGTCGAGCGCCCCGGCGCGGGCGAGTGTCTTCTCGACCGAGGCTTGCAAATCCGCCGTCAGCCGCTCGGCCTCGCGCACGCCGTAGGTCTTTTCAAAGGTCTTCTGCAGTTCCGGCGCGACCGCGACGGTGACCGAGGCAGGCGCAGCGAGGGCCGCGGTCGCGCTGGCCAGCAGCGCTGCGGCTGAGAGGGCGAGGATACGCATGGGAAGGCTCCAAGTGTGACGTCGACACCTTATGAGTTGGCGACCGCCACGTCGCGGCACAAGGGCGTGAGCGGACTTCGGTGGCTTATCGTCAATTTGCCTGTGCCAAAATGTCGTCACCGTGGACCGGGTTCCTATCACGTCGACAAACATCATGATTGACGCCACGCTGATGGCGGACACGCTTCTGGACGCCCTGGACGTGGCGGCCTCATGGGAGCTGGCGGATGCAGATCACCGTCGCACCAAGTCCGAGAACAGTCATCCGCCGTCACACTCAGCGCCCAAACCGAAGGGAACGGCTGTGTCATTCCAATTGGTCAGGCCGGTGACATATCTATCGATGACCTGCGTTGGTAATACGCCTAAGTAATATTATCAGAAATCGTACGTACTCCTCAGCCAACAGGCAGGATCAGCAGCCCTTCGGAGACCGCTCGCAGCGTCTCAACAAAAAACACTGGCTCCATAACGGTAACGCGGGCCTCCACACGCTCGACGGTATCACCGTGCTCGACGGCTACCCACTTCCGTGCCAGTTCCGGTCCACGGTCGTAGACTTCGTCGACGCCGTGAATCACGATCGCTGTCTGTTCTACACCCGCCGCAATAACCGCCTCGTGGACGCGACGTCCGTACATGCCTTCGCCACCAAACTGCGGCAGCGGGCCCGGATGGATGTTGAGTATGCGTCCCTTGAAGGCTTTGAGGGTCGTCGGCCCCAGATGTCGCAGGTATCCAGACAAGATAATGAGGTTAACCCCTTGCTCTTGCATGGATATCGCCAGTTTCGCGTCTGCGGCGGCGGGATCACTGACGGTGGGAATGTACAGCGTCGGGAGGCCGTCCGTCCGCGCCCACTCCAACGCGTTTGCATCACGCCGATTGCTTACCAGCAGTCGTGCATCCGCGGCGAGATCGCCACGACGGATCGCCTCGCAGATGGCCCTGGCGCTGGTCCCGTTTCCTGAGGCGAGAAAACCCAACTTAAGCGAAGGAATAATCACGCGTCTATCGGCCTGAGTTCATGCTGAATCACCATGCCGTCGTAGGCTGGTTCGACCCCCTGCGGCAGCTCCGCCAACAACTCCTGATAGTCCAGATCGATGTGCATGTTGGTCAGGATCGCGCGCCTGGGTTTCGCCCGGGCGATCCACTCCAGGGTCCGCTCCAGATGTGCGTGCGTCGGGTGCGGGTGGCGGCGCAGCGCGTCCACGATCCAGACGTCAAGCCCGGCCAGCGCCTCGAACGCTGCATCATCCAGGCCCACTACATCGCTGGAATAGGCCACTCCGCCGAACCTGTAACCCACAGACCTCACGCCGCCATGGTCCTGATCGAAGGTCACGACTGGGATAGCGCCGGATGGCCCGTCCACCTCCCATGGAACCCCGTGCGCCGGGATACCCTCGGCGTTGCAGATTGCCGGATAACCGCCCTCGCCCTCGAAGATATAGCCGAACCGGCGCAACATGGTGGCGTGCGTGGGCTGATCCATCCAGCAGGGAATCCGAGCGCGCTGGCGAATGTAGAAGGCCCGAACGTCATCCAGCCCGTGCACCTGGTCGGCGTGATCGTGGGTCAGCAACACCGCGTCCATCCGCTTGACGCTGGCCCGCGCGGTCTGAATTCGCATCTCAGGTGAGGCGTCGATCAACACGGTGGTTTGCGGCCCCTTGCCCAACCTCCTGGCGAGGAGGGAACAGCGCATGCGGAAATTCTTCGGCTCGTCGGGATCACAGACACCCCACTCCCCGTCCGCACGCGGCACGCCGCCGGACGACCCGCAGCCCAGGATCGTGAACTCCAGCGTGCTGCTCATGGCCGCGGAATCCGGTCGAACAGCGCGAAGAAGGCGTCGGTTGTCCGCGTCTCGGCCTCGGCCAGCGACCAGCCGCGCACTTCGGCCAGCTTGGCCAGCACATGGGGCACATAGGCCGGCTCGTTCCGCCGCCCCCGGTAGGGCACGGGTGCCAAATAGGGGCAGTCGGTCTCGACGATGATGCGTTCGCCTGGCATGCCGCCGATCACATCGCGGACATCTTGCGCCGCCTTGAAGGTCGCGATCCCAGACACCGAGAACCATGCCCCTAGCGCCGCACAGCGCCGTGCCAAGTCTGCGCCGGAGGTATAGCAATGCATCAACAACCGGAACGGCCCGGCGGCAAACTCCGTCTCCAGAATGTCAGCCATCACGGCGTCAGCCTCACGGGTGTGCACCACCAGCGGCAGGCCCGTGGCGCGCGCTGCGGCGATGTGGGTGCGAAACACCCGGGCCTGCAGGTCGCGCGGGCTGAGGTCATAGTGAAAATCCAGACCGCATTCACCGATACCGACTACGCGCGGGTCCGCGGCCAGGTCGATCAACGCCTGAGGCGAGAGTTCCGGTTCGTCCTTGGCCTCGTGAGGGTGCGTGCCCACCGTACACCAGATGTCCGGCTGATCCGCCAGCGCGCGACAGGCTGCGAAGTTCGTCACTCGGTCACATATGTTGACCATCAGGTCGATTCCGGCCGCCCGTGCACGATCAATCACCGCCTGACGGTCGTCGTCGAATTGCGGCGCGTGCAGATTTACGTGGCTGTCGATCAGCATCGGCTACGCCTGCGCCGCGCGGCGCAGGTCCGCCAGGGCGGTAAAGAACGCGTCGGCGCGGTCCATGTTCAACCCCTCGACCTCGCGCGGCAGACGCTGAAGGGTTTCCCAGGCCGCCGCCCAGCGGTCGAGACCACCGGCGCCGTGCCCTGCCTGATCGGTCGCAAACCCGTGGACCCGGTCCGAAAGCCGTTCGAACAGAAGCGCGAAGCGGGCGGCCCCCTCCCCGCCGCGAAAACTCTCGGCCAGCGATAAGGCGCGGGTGTCATCCACTTGCGGCAGGCTCTCCAGAATGTCGCGCGCGGCGTCATCCATCGTCAGGGCCTTGGTTGCCGCCAGAACCAGGGCACGTCCCGGCGCGCCCTCGGCCATGCGGGCCAGCCGAAGCGCGTCATCCGCATCCACATCAGTGCGGTCGCGAACAAAGTCTGCCGTCACCTCCAGGTTCAGCGGCCGAAACGCCAGGCGCCTGCACCGCGACCGGACGGTCGGCAGCAACCGGCCGGGCGCGTGACTCACCATCAACAGCACCCCACGCGGCGGCGGTTCCTCCAGCGTCTTCAGGATGGCGTTGGCGGCATTGGGGTTGAGATCGTCCGCCGCATCGATGATGGCCACCCGGTGCGGCGCGCTGGCCGGGGATTTCGAGAAGAACTCCGACAGCTTGCGTGCATCGTCCACGGGTATGATCCGACGCGGCTTGCCATCTGGCCCCTCGCGCTCCAGCACCATTATGTCGGGATGGCTGCGGGCCGCCACCTGTCGGCTTATGGGATGTTCGGGGTTTGAGCCCAGGACCCCATAGTCGGGGTCCAGTGGCGCGCCTAGCAGGCGCCGGGCCGCGCGATACGCAAACGTCGCCTTGCCGACCCCTTCCGGCCCGGTCAGCAGCCAGGCGTGATGCAATCGCCCGCGAGCCCGGGCGTCCTCGAACGACGCTTCGGCCGCCTCCTGGCCCTGCAACTGGAACACTGCGCGCGGATGCGGAACCTCGAACTCAGCCATGGGCCGCCAGCCGCTCAGCGACAGCGCGCCAGACCGCCTGTTCCACACTGTCCATATCCGCCGCAGCGTCGATCACGACACAGCGATCCGGCTCGGAAAGGGCAATGGCGCGAAACCCCTCGCGAAGCCGCTCATGGAATGCCCTACCCTTGGACTCAAACCGCATCTCGGCCCCGGCCCGGGCATGGGCGCGCGCCAAACCAACATCCGCGGGCAGATCGAACACCAGCGTCAAATCCGGACGGATGTCCTCCAGGATAAAGGTCTCCAACGCCGCGATCAGGCCAGGATCAGTCCCGCCCGCCGCACCCTGATAGGCCCGCGTACTGTCGGCGAAGCGGTCGCACACCACCCAGGTGCCGCGCGCCAGTGCCGGGCGGATCACGCGCTCGATGTGGTCGCGGCGCGAGGCATACATCAAAAGCGTTTCGGTCACCGGACTCCAACGGTCGGCGTCCCCGCGCAGCACCAGAGCGCGGATGCTTTCGGCGCCCGGCGATCCTCCGGGTTCACGGGTCACGACCACGCCGTGGCCCTGCGATTGCAACCGGTCAGCCAGCCGCTTGACCTGAGTGGACTTGCCCGCCCCCTCCCCGCCTTCGAAACTGATGAACCGACCGCGCGTCACGCGGCCAAATTGGGGAGTTCGGCGACTTTGTCTAGAAGGTACGCACGACGCGCGCGTCGAGAAAGCCGATCTCGGCGACGCGATCCCTCAGCGCATAGGCCGCCGCCTCGTCTTCGGGCGCCGGCATCACCACGCGATAGAGCGTCAACCCATCGCGTTGCAGCGCCTCGATCGAGGCCGCACCGGTGGCCGATAGCTGGCTGACGGCGCGCTGCGCATTTACCTCGCTGGTAAACGCGCCGGCCTGCACCCTCAGCGCCGACTTGATGGGAATGGCGCCCACATTGGCCAGACCCGCAGCCGGCGGGATCGGCGCGCTGGAAATCTCGGAACCGATCAGCGGCGGGAGAGTTTGCGATGTGATGGGCGAGGCCACAGGCGCGCCGCGTGGCATGGCCGAGGCCAGTTCCATCACCGGGTCAGCTCCCGAGACCGCCGACGATGTCGCCACCGCAGCCACGGCAGCGGGCAACCGCGTCGGATAGGGTTTGGCATTGGCGTATCGCAGACCGCCGTCAGGACCCAGCAACGGCGCCGGGCCCACAAACCGCACCCGCACCCGGGCGAGCCCCTGGCGATCATACCCTAATTGTCGGGCGGCCTCGCGGCTCAGGTCGATGATCCGGTCGCTCACGAACGGCCCGCGATCATTGACCCGCACCACCAGCTTGCGGCCATTGTCCAGGTTGGTCACCTCCACCATCGACGGCAGCGGCAGGGTCGTATGCGCCGCTGAGACAGTCGCCATGTCAAAGCGCTCGCCGTTGGCCGTAGCTTTCATGTGAAACTGCTCGCCGTACCAGGACGCGACGCCGGTCTGGTCGTAGTTCGGCTGCTCGCGCGGCACATACCAGATACCGCCCACCTGATAGGGCTTGCCGACCTTGTACTCCCCCTGCGTCGGCGGTGCGCTCTGCGGGCCGTTCGCTTGGCTGGGATAGCGGGGCGACATGTTGACACACGCAGCCAGCGAAGCGCCGGCCAGCAGCACAGCCGCCAGACGCAGATTGCGCCTCAAACCCAGGTCATCCACGGTATCAACCTCCGACTCATCCACAGGCAAAATGGCCGGGGAAGCTTGAAACGAGGTTAATCGTTTCTTGCTCTGGAGACGTCCATCCCTTCCCTGCTATAGGGCGCGCGCTGGAAGGGTGGCCGAGTGGTTTAAGGCAGCGGTCTTGAAAACCGCCGTGGGTGAAAGCCCACCGTGGGTTCGAATCCCACCCCTTCCGCCAGTTATCATTGCTTTTATTGAGGTATTGGTAGGTAGACTTAACCACCATACAATTCACCAGACAAAATAGGCGGAGATCATCGTGATCCGCCTGTCGCCCCCCACCCAGTCCAAGCAAGCCTAGGGGGTACCCCCCTTCGTTTTCCCTGCCAGCCAGACCCCACCGGGGTGGCACCCCCCGTTTTCATCAGATGGGACCCACGCGTAGCCTAGTGGATTGATCGGGACATAAGAGTCCGGGGTGGGATTCCCCAGGGCGTGGTGTTGTGCGAGTCTTCGGGATGCGTACTGGCGTCACCGTTCATCTGAGCCCAACTGATCGTAAGCGCCTGCAGGCGATCATCGATGACCGCAAC
>CAMCXF010000047.1 GCA_945883235.1 Phenylobacterium deserti
CGGTCCGAGCTGTCAGCCAGGATATGATGCCGCTGGCTGGCCCAACCGCGTTGAGTGGCGTCTATGTGCTGAGCGGTTTCGGTTCCCGCGGCTTTTCCCTGGCGCCGTTGCTTGCCGAGCATGTGGCCGCGCTGGTGATGGGTGCGCCCTCACCGATCAGTGCCGAGGCCGCCGCCCTGGTGTCGCCAGAGCGCTTTGTCTGGCGTGCGGCCAGGCGAGGGCGTTCCTAAGGACGAAATCCGGGCGTATGCTGCCGGCTTCGGGGGGCGCAGACCTTGAGAGGACCTGACATGACCTGGAACATCGTCCTGATCGCCGCGGCGGCAAGTCTGATCGCCACGGCCACCGCAAATGCCAAATCTGCCGTCGAACCTGCCGCCGGCACAAAGCCGGCGCGCCAGTGTTTCTGGACCCATCAGGTGACCAATTTCGCCTCGAGCGACAGTCGGGTCGTCAACCTGAGGGTGGGCGTGAAGGATATCTATCAGCTGGAAATGTTCGGGCGCTGCAACGACGTGGACTGGACCCAGAAAATCGCTGTGGTTTCGCGCGGCGGTTCCAACATCTGCAGCGGCCTGGATGCGGAGATCATCGCGCCTTCAACGCTCGGCCCTCAACGATGCCCGGTCCGCACCGTGCGCAAGCTGACGGTCGAGGAAGTCAAGGCCCTGCCGAAACGCGCGCGGCCCTAGGAAACGATCTCCCACGACAAAGGGCACCGGCTTTCACCGGTGCCCTCGAAGGTCCACCCGGGTGACGCAGAGCCACCCGGATGTCGATTTCAATCCTAGAAGGTCTTCTTGACGCCGACCTTGAACACGCGGCCCAGCGGGTTCCCGTTGGTCACGTCGTAGTTGTAGAAGCTCTGCGCGAAGGGCGGATCCTTGTCGAACAGGTTCTGGACGCTGAGCGTCGCCGTGGTTTCCCAGGGCAGTTCGACCCGCAGGGTAACGTCGGACTGCCAGAAGTCCTTCAGCTTGCCGACGCTCTGATAGGTGCCTGATGTGTAGTTGTAACGGCAATCCGGCGTGGCACCGGCACCAGCGTCGCCGACGCAAGCAGCTGCCGCCACGGTCGTGCCCTCACGATAGAGCAACTGATAGCGAAGGTTCCAGTTCGAGCCCGTCACGTTGACGAAGGCAGACGCCCGCGTCTTGGGGAACGAATAGAACTCGCCGGTCAGGTCGTGCTTGCCAGCCCGATCCAGCGCCGGCGCGATAACAATCGACGGGTCTTCCAGCAGGGTGGTGGCGCCGCGCTTGTACTCTTCGGTCAGGGTCGCTTCGCCGCCAACACTGACTTTGGTGTCGTAGAAATCCATGCCGAAGAAGTTGTCGAAGTCGTACTGGGCGCGAAGGTCGAAGCCGGAAGTCTTGGTGTTCTGGCCGTTGACGATCTTGATCGTGCCCTGAAGCAGGTTGGCCCCGGTGCAGACGCCGCCGATGAACACGAACCGCGCCGCAAAGGCGGGTTTGGCGCAGTTGGTCGCGTTGATGGCGGCGACCAACTGGCCTGCGTCCTCGACGATCAGTTCCTTTTTGAAGTCGAAGGTCCAGTAATCCACCGAGGCGCTGAACCCGCCGATGTTGAACAGGACGCCGTAGTTGCCGGTGGTGGCGGTCTCCGGCTGGAGGTCGGGGTTGTTCTCGGTCACGACGGCGCGATACGACCCGCTGATCAGGCGGACGCCCTTGCTGCTGCCGGGGGTCAAGGCTGCCTGGCCCGGGGCGCGGAAGGTCGTGCCATAGGAACCGCGCACGGCCAGCCAGTCCATGACCTGCCAGCGGCCAGAGACCCGCGGGTTGGTGGTGGAGCCGACCCGGCCGCCGAATTCTTCCTGCCGGAGGGCGGCGCTGACCTCAAGGTTCTCCAGGATCGGCAGCTTGATTTCAGCGAAGGCTGCCGCGATCTTGCGATCGACGTCGAAGTCCTTCTGGGCTCCGAAGAACACGAACGGACCCACCGGGTTGGCGCACTGGCCCTGCTGTCCATCGATGGAGTCGACGCAAGGCGTGGCGCCCACGTCACCCAGCCCTTCCCAGTTATCGATGTTGCGGTCGAAGCGATACTGCACGCCGGCGGCGAAGGCGATGTTGCCGCCGCCCAGGGCAATGCCGGTTTCTTTCGAGACCACCGCGTCCGCGACAAAGAGCTGGTTCGTGCGGACGTTGGTATACTTCCCGTAGAGCCACTCGACGGCCGCCGGATCATTGGCCACCGACGAGACGAAGTAGGGGTTCGCAGCGCCGTTGATGGCGCTGGTGCGGATGGCGTTGCTGAAGGGGTTGATGTACTTGCAGTTCCCGACGCCGGGGGTGCCGGTCCGGAAATCGCAATTGGGACCGCCCAGTCCGTTGAAGCCGCGCTGAATGCGGTTCACCAGCAGGTCGTTCGTCGTGACGATGCCCTGGTTCTCCATGAACATTAGGTTGGTGTCCCAGGTCAGGCCGTCCAGGAAGCCGCCGTCGAACTTGCCGCTCAGGCCGGCGGAGACCCGGTACTGGGTCTGCTCGATGTCCTGGTGGTCGGCGCCGTCCTTGTTGGTGGGGTGGCCTTCAACCCCGATCAGACGCCAGGAGGTCTGGCTGGTGGTGACGCCTGCCGCCATGGCGGCGCACTGGGCGGCGGAGAGCGGCGCGGCGCAGTTTGTGCGCAGGGCGATCAGGCCGGGGTTGCTGGCGGGAACGAAGAAGCGGGTCTGATTGTTGAAGCCTGGAGCCACAAGTGCGCCAGATGTGTTGGCGGTCGGGAACTGGGTGGTCAGGTTGGCCGGGGAAATCCGTTGATCCGGGACATTGTTCCGGTTCCAGGCGATTTCACCGTGGAACTTCATGTTGTCTGATAGCTCGAAGTTGACCTCGCCGTACAGCTGGTAGTGTTGTTCCTCATTCACTAGGTCATTGAAATTGCTGAACTGGTAGCGGCAGAGCGGTTGACCGGCACCATTGCCGGCGACCGGCTTCAACCCGCCCGACAGGATCTGCGACCCCAACTCATTACAGCCGTTGTCGCGGAAGAGCGTAGCCCCGGTTGCGGTGCCATAGCTGCCCGGGCTGGCTGAGCCTGACCAGCCACCGTAGAAGACCGATTCGAAGGGCCGAACCGCATAGCTGCGATCCTGGGCGTCCAGTCGACCCCGCACACGGTAGCCGGCGGTCAACAGGATGTTGCCGCGGTCAAACACGTGGCCGTAGGCCAGGCTGGCGTCGTAATCGCCGTCCGAGTCCTGGATCAGCGCGTAGTTGCCATTGAACTCAAAGCCCTCGAGGTCCTTGCGGGTGATGAAGTTGACCACCCCGGAGATGGCGTCGGAACCGTAGGTCGCGGCCGCGCCGTCTTTCAGGATCTCGATCCGTCCGATGGCGGCCGTCGGCATGAAGTTCAGGTCAGCGCCACCGCCCTGGAAGGCGGCCGCGGTGGTGTCGGCCAGACGTCGGCCGTTCATCAGTACCAGGGTGCGCGCGGAGCCAAGGCCGCGCAGGTTGATCGAGGCCGTACCGGCACCGCCGTTGTAGCGGTTACTTTCGCCGAGCGACGACTGGGCGGCGGTCAAGGTTTTGACCAGCTGGACGACGCTGGGCGCGCCTTGCTTGGCCAGTTCGGCGACGCCGATCACGTCAACCGGCTGAGCTGCCTTTTCGGACGTACCGGCGATGAAGGAGCCCGTGACGACCACTTCTTCAAGGTCGGCCGCATCCTTGTCCGCGCCGGTCTGGGCGGCGGCTGTGCCGGCCATGCCGAGCACGAGGGCAACGGCTGCGATGGAGCCGCCACAGAAATAGCTGCGTTTGGTCATTGTCACTCCCCGAAAGATTTCGCCTCCATGTCTGACGCACGAAGATCCGTATTGTACGTTTTGGCTCAACTGTACAATACGGAGCTCCATACTGTACAGTTAACCAATGATCGTCGGGTTTTTCCGTTTGCGCCAGCAAAATCACGCGTGTGACCATACAGACGTTCGGAATTTCGATACCGAGTGCACAAGTTGACGCAATTGACAAAAAGAAACGCCGCCGGGGTGAGCCGGCGGCGTCCAGAGTATTGGAGGCGTTTCGCGGCTAGAATTTCTTGCGAACGCTCATCTTGAAGGATCGGCCATAGGGGCTGCCGATGAAGGGGTCGTACCCAGCCTCAAGCCTCGCCGCTGACGGATCGCGATCAAAGATGTTGAACACCGAGGCGGTGACCGTGGTGTCCCACGGCAACTGGATCCGGTAGTTCAGGTCGAGGGTGTAGTACTCCTTCACCTTCAGACCCAGGGTCGTGAGCTGGCAGTTGATCGCCGTCCCTGCTTGGGCATTGGCGACGTTGCAGTTGGTGGATGCGCCGGTCTGGATCGTGGTGGGGCCACGATTGTCGGTCGCCCCGCCCACATAGGTCAGGTCCAGACGCAGGTTGTGCTCGTCACGCGAATACTCCGCATAGCTGCCGGCCCGAAGCTTGGACACGGTGCCGGGGAAACGGTCGTAGTTCGTGAAGCCGAGCGCGCTGTAGGCCGTGGACACAAACACGCCACCCAGACGGAACTCGCCAATGTCGTACTTGACCAGTCGGCTGAACGAAGCGCCGAGCGTGACATTGCCGCCAAGGATGTCGTTCATCTTGTAGTCGACCGTGCCGTCGATGCCGGTGACCTTGATCCGGGGGCCATTGACCGTGTCCGATTTCACCCGCTGGATGTCGTTGCCGACTGTCACGCCCTGGATACAGGCGTTGTTGTTCGAGAAGGTGATCAAGCCGCGGAGCGCGCTGGCGCAGTTGACGGATTGCGCGCCGTTGCCGACACCGCCGACGGCGGTCGCCACGATCTGGGCGGGAACCGTGACGATCTGGTCTTCAATGTTGAAGTGCCAGTAGTCGGCGATAATCCGCAGGCCGCCGCTCTGGAAGATGGCCCCCACATTGTAGGTGAAGGCCGTTTCCGGACCGACATCGGGATTGCCGGCAAAGTCGACCGACTTGAAGTTATTGCCCGCCGCCTGGATGCCAGAAAGCCCCGTCACGCCATTGGTGGAACGGTTGGCGGGCGTCGGGCCGCGGAACGTGGTGCCGACCGAGCCGCGCAGGGCGAAGTTGTCTACGACCTGCCACTTGACTGAAAGCTTGGGGTTCACGGTCGAGCCGGTGAGGCCGCCGTAGTCCTCAAAGCGGATCGCGCCCTGGGCGTTGATTGTATCGGTGATCGGCAGGTTGGTTTCCGCGAAGAACGCGTAGACTGAGTCTTCAAGTTCCGTCGGGGTTCCTTGTCCCAGGAAGATGTAGGGGCCTGTCGCCAGGGCGCAGTTCGTCGCACCGGGGATAGGGCAGGGGTTGACGCGCACGTCCTGGAAGGGGCTGCGCAGGGTGGACTGGAAGTCGGTGGTCCGCAGTTGACCGCCCGCCGCCCAGCCGATGGCACCGCCCGGCAGTTCGATTGGCAGTTCGCCGTTGAACACCAAGTCGACGACGAACAGATCCTGGACCTGGCGGGTCTCGGAGCCTCGCTCGAACAGCGAGTTCACGAGGGCTTCACTGTTGGCATTGGCCGACACGAAGCCGGGGTTGGTCAATCCCAGGGCGGGGTTGCCGGAATAGCCGTTGGAGAACGGGTTGAAGAATTGGCAGCCGTTCGCGCCGGGCGTCGTGCCGGTGCAGTTCGAACCGCCGAAGCCGTTGAGGGCCCGTTGCAGTTTGTCGATGAAAATGTCCGGCGTGTGCTGACGGTTCTCGGTCTTGGAGTAGGTGACGGCCAGATCGTAGCCGATGCCGGCGATGGGGAGTTCCCCGGTCAGGCTGCCGGACACCCGGAAGATGTCATAGTTGCGGTAGCCTTTCTGTCCGCCGTTGTCGAAGATCGGGTTGCCGCCCGAGCCAAGCGGACGGAACAACGTCATCGAAACGCGGCTGGTCGCTGCGATCTGGGCCGGCGTGAAGCCAGCCTGTTGCAGCGCAGTCACCGCACCCGGGTTGCTGATCGGGGTCGAGAAGACGCCGACGCTGCCTGGGCCGTTCGGACCCTGGATCGGAGGGAAGCCGGGCGAGAAGCGGATCTGCGGGATGTCGGTCTTGGCCCAGTAGGCCTCAACATGCAGTTTGGTGGTCTCGTTCAGATCGACGTTGGCCTGACCGAAGACGTGGTAGCGGTCTTCGCGCTCGATCAGATTGTCGAACGGGATGAAGGTGAAATAACAAGCCGGGGTGTTGCCGGAGAAGCCTGCAAAACCACCAACCGCGCCGCAGTTTGCGTCGCGGGTCGGCCCTGCGATCGGTGCGCCCGTGGCACCCAGCGGCAGGAAGGTGCCGGGCTGACCCAGCACTGAGTAGCCCGAGGGGTTTTCGGTGTAGGGACGGTAGGACCAGTCGCGATCCGTCGTCTTCAGTTCCGAGCGGCGCTGATAGCCGGCGGAGAACAGCAGGCTCGCGTTGTCGAAGGTCTTTCCGTAGAGCGCGTTGGCCGTGTAGTCGCCGTTCGAGCCGTCAACCAGACGATAGTCGGCGCTAAGTTCCAGGCCGTCGAAGTTTGTGCGGGTGATGAAGTTCACCACACCGGCAATAGCGTCCGACCCGTAGGTCGCGGCCGCGCCGTCCTTCAACACCTCGACCCGGCCGATGGCGGCAACTGGAAGCAAGTTGGTGTCGACACCACCGCTGCCCGCACCGGCAGACGCAGTGACCCGGCGACCGTTGACCAGCACCAGCGTGCGCAGACTGCCCAACCCGCGAAGGTTGATGGTGCCGGCACCGACCTGGCCCTGAGCGGCCGTCGAAAACTGGTTGGAGTCGCCAAGCACCGGGCCGCTGATCGGCAGGCTCTTGATCAGCTCAATGGTGTTGGGCGAACCGCGACGTTGAAGTTCATCGGCGCCGATCACCTCGACCGGCAGAGCGGCATCTTCCGGCGTGCCGCGAATGAATGAACCGGTGACGACCACCTCAGCAACGTCGTTGGCTTCCGGGGTTGCGGTCTGGGCCAACGCCTGGCCGGAAGCGCCTAGAGCCATAGCCGCAGCCAGAACCGAAGCGCTGCAGAAGAATCTGCTTTTGATCATGTGTGTCCTCCCCTCGGTGGCCTCAGGGAGCGGGCCCGCCTTGGAAGTGTCGGACTTTAGGAAAAGGGCGCGACTTTTTCTAGCATCGGGCGGAACCTTTGCGTCAAAGTTTTGACGCTGATGCGACTATGCAACACCTTTTGGTATAAGGGATTGAAGCATTTTCTTCCCGTAACACTGTTGCCCCGGCCGGCGCCCTAAAACAAACCCGATATTCGACAAAAGTGCCAAAATAATCCAGCGCTGAACCGGGACGAAAGAAAGCAGATCAACCCGGCTGCGACGCGATTCCTGTTGCGCCGCTCCATTGGGTGCCGTCTGTTTGGGATGGGGGCGCTGGTCAGGCTCTGAGCGGTCGGACTGAAGTCGGAGGTCTGGATGGAATGGCAGGTTGAGACGACGGCAGCGGCTCTGGTCGGCCGACCGATCGGCAAGATCGACGAGACGACATGGGAAGCATTCCAGGTTCATCTGCTGGCGGCCGTGAGTCAGGCTGCTGCCGCCTCGCTGCCGCTGGTGGTTGATCTGTCCGATCTCGATTACATGTCCTCGCGCGGCCTGCGGGTGCTCAAGATTGCCAAGGACTCTGCCGGCGCGGAGGCACCTATTACGCTCGCAGCACCAAATGATCGCATGCGCCAGATCATCGAGATCAGCCGCTATGATATGCTGTTCAAGGTGGTCGCCGACGTCGCGTCGGCCGTCTGAAAGGCAAAAGAGGGATCGGGATGCTGGTACGCTTCTGGGGCACGCGGGGTTCGTTGCCAGTGGCGCAAAAGGCCAACGTGATTCAGGCCAAGATCGCCGACGCCCTGGTGGCCGCCGGTGGCCGAACGTTCGCCGATGTCTCCGAAGCTGACGCTTTCGCCCGCGCCAACCTCGATTTTGCGACCTACGGTGCCTATGGCGGTGCCACCTCCTGTGTCGAGATCGAGGGTGCCGACGGGGCCTTTGTCGTCTGCGACATGGGCTCGGGCCTGCGGGAATTCGGGATCGACAGCTTCCGCCGCATCGCCGAAGGACACCCTCCGGTCTATCACCTCTTCCTGTCCCATCTGCATTGGGACCACATCATGGGCTTCCCGTTCTTCGGGCCCGCTTTCAATCCTGCCGCCACTATCGTGATCCACTCCGGTCACGCTGACGCCGAGACCGCGCTGCGCCGTCAGCAGGAGGAGATCTCGTTCCCGGTCCCGTTCGAATGGCTGAAGGCGAAGTTCCAGTTTGTGGTCCACAAACCCGGCGAGACCTTCGACGCCGCCGGCCTGACGGTCAGCATGGTGGCGCAGTACCACTCCCACGACAGCTATGGCTATCGCTTCGAGAAGACCGGGCGGGCGGTGGTCTACTCCACGGATTCCGAGCACAAGCTGCACAATATGGACGCTGAGGTCGTGTTCGAGCGCTTTTTCGGAGCTGCCGACCTGGTGATCTGCGATACCATGTACTCGCTGGGCGACACCCTCAGCCTGAAGCAGGACTGGGGACATTCGTCCAATATCGTGGCCGTGGACCTCTGCCATTCAGCCCGTGCGAAACGCCTGGCGCTGTTCCATCACGAGCCGACCTATTCGGACGCCGATATCCAGCGCATGCACAACGAAACCATCCGCTATGAAGAGCTGGTCAGGGCCGACCGGTCGCCGCTGGAAGTCATCTGCGCCTATGACGGACTTGAGGTCATCGTCTGATCCCTTGAGCGAGTTGGATCGCGGTGCCCAGCTACGCGTCCGCGTGCTGGGCCTTGTCGCGGCGTTTGTGACGGCGGTTGCGCTGTTGGCGGCAGGTGGCGCACTTCGCCAGCCCCTGTTCGACGCCTTTCACAAGTTCTCCCCCGCACCCAATTCCACGCCGAAGATCCAGGTCGTGGCAGTTGACGCCGCCAGCCTGGCTGCGGTCGGCGGCTGGCCATGGTCGCGCTATACGATGGCACGCCTGACGGAGGAGATCGCCGGGCGCGGGGCGAAGGTCATCGGCTACGACTTCCTGTTCGCCGAGGCCGACCGCCAGGCTCCGCAGGATTTTGCCAGGCTGTATCCGGAACTTTCCGCAGGCTCCGCCAACGAGATTTCCGGCTTACCGTCGATGGACGCCGTGTTTGCCCGCGTCGTCGGCCGGACGCCCGTGGTGTTGGCGCGGGCCGGGGTCGAGGCGGAGTCCTTCGACAGCGGCCCGACCGACGTGGCCCAACCGGGGCCGGTCGTTTTACCGCCTGACGTCAAGTTCGAGGGTCCGGTTCCGAGCGCAATCCCCAGCTATGCGGGCCTCGTCACCAACCTCGAAATCCTGGACGGCGCGGCGCGGCGCTGGGCCATGGTCTGGCCAATGGCCCGCCCGACGCCGATGGCGTCATTCGACGCGTGCCATTGCTGGGTCGGCCTGCCGGCGTTCTGTCGCCAAGCCTGGCTCTTGATCTGGTGCGCGTTGCCGAGGGCGTGAATACCATTGGACTCGAGGGCGACAAGTCCGGCCTGCGCGCTCTGCGCATCGGCTCTCATCGGGTGCCTGTCGATGCCGGCGGCCGTGTCGAGCCGCGTCTTGCGGTGGCCCCGCCGGACGTGTCGCCCGGCGCGCGCAAGGTGTCACAGCGCGAGAGGGTCCCCTACCGAACACACTCGGCTGTCGATCTCTTGCGGCAGGGCGGTGATCCGAACCTCTTTAAGGATAGCATTGTGCTGGTCGGCCTGACCGCGGCCGGGACCTCCGATGTGGTGACCACGCCACGCGATACCGAGACCTACGGAGTGTTTGTCCAAGCCCAGGCGGTGGACGCGATCCTGCGAGGCGCGGCCCTGCAGGCCCCTGCTTGGGGCGCGCCGCTATCATGGGCCGTGGGCTTCGGATGTGTCCTGCTGGCATGGCTCGGTGTGCCTCGTGCGCCGATGGGATTGGTGATCTCGGGTGCGCTCGTTGAGACTGCGGCGGCGTTCGGCGGCAGCTGGATCGGGTTTCAGAACAACCTGCTGATCGACCCCTTGCCAATGCTGGCCCCGGGCGCTGCAACATCGGCGGTAATGGTTGTCATGCTGTTCGTCGAAGGCCGACGCGTGCAGGCCAGGCTCCGTACTGCCCTTGAGGATGAGCGCGTGATTGCCGCCAGGATCTCCACAGAATTGGCGGTCGCTGCGGACATTCAGTCTGGAATGCTGGTGCCCCGCGCCGAACTGGCGCGCGTCTCAACTGCGGTCGAGCTGGACGCCGTCCTCGAGCCCGCTCGGAGTGTGGGTGGCGACCTCTATGACGCGTTCGCGTTTGACGATGGGCGCTTTTGTTTTCTGGTCGGCGACGTCACGGGCAAGGGCGTGCCGGCGTCGCTGTTTATGGCCCTGGCCAAGGCATTGTCTCGCAGCCTGTTGGTACGCCCCCAGACCAGCCTCGAGGCTGCGGTGGCTGGTATCAACGCCGAGCTGTCGCGTGACAATGGTCAGGCCATGGCGGTGTCGCTGCTGGTGGGCGTCCTGCATCTGGATGGACGGCTCGACCTGCGCAGCGCGGGCCACGAGAACCCATTGATCGCCACGCCTACGGGTGAAGTCCGCGAGATCCGGTTGCGGGGTGGGCCGCCGCTCTGCGTGGTCGACGACTTCCCTTACGTGGTCGAAAGCCATCATCTGGCACCGGGCGAAATCCTGGTGGCCTTTACCGATGGTCTGACCGAGGCCCAGGCCCCCGACGGCACTCTGTTCAGTCGCGATCAGGCGCTGGCGGCGATATCCCGGGGGTCGCAGGCAGCTACGGTGTCGGAAATGCTCGATCGGATCGTGACCGCAGTCCGGACATTCGAGGCCGGCAGCGAGCCCAGTGACGACCTCACCGTGCTGGCGCTGCGGTTGCGATGATCAGCGTGCCCGTGCTGCATCCAGCGCCTTGACCACAATGCCGGGCGTCAACAGCGCGGGTAGAATATCCGGTGCGCCACCCTTGGCTCCATACACCAGATAGAGCGGCACGCCGGCGCGTCCGAAGCTGGCCAGTTCGGCGGCGATCTCCGGGTCGCGCTTGGTCCAGTCAGCTTTCAGATAGACCGCGTTGTTGCGTGCCAGGGCTTGGGACACCGACTTCGTCGATAGCGCCACGCGGTCATTGACCTGACAGCTCACACACCAGGCGGCGGTGTAATTGACCAGCACCGGTCGACCCTCGGCCTGCAGAGCCGCAAGCCGGGCGGGGCTGTAGGTTTCGTAGTCCAGCTTGGCAGCTTCGACCCCGGTCGGAGGGTCGCCTGCCAGAGTATAGCCAGGCCAGAACGCTCCGCCGATCAGGGCCGCGACGGCGAGGACGCCAGCCGCAGCTGTCAGCGAGACGGCAGGGCGACCTGCAGCCGTCCGGTGCTGTGCCAGGCCAAACAGCCACGCGCCGAAGGCCAGCAGGATCGCGGCAGCCAGGATGCGCGGCACGGCATCAGGCCCCACTTGAACCGTCAACACCCAGACCAGCCACGCGACCGCCCCATACATCGGAAAGGCCAGGGCTTTTCGGAACACATCCATCCAGGGACCTGGACGCGGCAGCCGTGACAACAGGCCGGGTGCAAAGGCTACCGCTACGAAGGGTAGGGCGAAACCGACGCCAAGGCCCAGGAAGACCAGCAGCGAGGTGATCGCCGGCTGGGTCAATGCCCATCCCAGCGCCGGACCCATGAAGGGTGCCGTGCAAGGTGCTGCCACCACGACGGCAAGTACGCCGGTAAAGAAAGAGCCCGCGAAGCCGCCGCGTGCGGCCAGATCCGATCCCACCCCCTGCAACGAGGTACCGACCTCGAACACCCCTGAGAGGTTCAACCCGACCGCGAGCATCAGCAGGGCCAGGGCGGCGACCACGGGGGGGTCCTGCAGCTGAAAGCCCCAGCCCACCGCTGCGCCTGCTGATCTCAGCGCAATAAGCAGTCCCGCCAGTGCCAGGAACGTGACGATCACGCCCACGCCAAACGCCAGACCCTGACGGCGCGCATTGGCGGTATCTTCAGCATGCCCGGCGAGGGATGCGGCCTTCATTGCCAGCACCGGGAACACGCAAGGCATCAGGTTGAGGATCAAGCCGCCTATCAGAGCGAACAGCATCGCCGAAAGCAGACCCAGGTTTGCAGCGCCCGCCGGGGCCGTAATCCGTGCGGGTGGCGGACCCAGGCCGGCGGCACCGATCGGCAGCGGTCCGGCGGCGGCTGAGACCTCAAAGGCCTTGTCGCCGAGGGCGAGGACGCCTGCCATGACCATTGGGGGCGTGGCACCCTGGAACTCATATCCCGGCGCAATCTTCAGGGTCAGGCCGTCCGGGCCCCGTTCGATGACCTGGGGCTTGGCATGATCGATCACTGACCCCGAGTAGGGATAGAAATAGGCGCCGGCCAGATCCTGGCCCTTGAGCGCCGCACCGGTGATGGCCAGATTCAACACCTCACCTTGTTTCTCGAAGGCCCCCGCCAGCCCCGCCGGTTTCGGCGCGGCCGCCAGCACCGACGCGATCCGGGAACCCCACTTCGGGTCGGCAGCGGCCGCCTTGGCCGTCACCGGCATCGCGAGGGTCAGAACGGCGTCCTCGGGAACGCAAATTTCGGCGCAGACCAGAAAGGCGGCGGCGGCCCGCAGGGTGATCGTCTGACCCGGCCGCGCGTCTGCCGGCGCGGTCAGCGTCATGGGCAGCAGGACCTCGCCCTCGTAGCCATAGTTGACCAGCGGGCCGACCGGCAAACGATGTGGGGTAGGCCAGGTGAAGTCAGACGCCGTCCAGCCCGCGGGCAGTGTCCACTTGATCCGCGTAGCCTCGCCTGAGTCACCGGCGTTGCGCCAATAGGTGTGCCAGTCCTTCTGGATCGTCTGGCGCAGGGCCACGTGGATCGTCTGGCCCGGCGCGACGCCCTGGGTCGCCGAGACCAGCTCGGCCGTCAGGTGGCCGGTGTTCACCGGCTGGGCCAGCACAGGGCCCGAGAGGATCAGCGCCAACAGGGCGCCCAACAGATACCGCATCACTACCTCTGCGCCGACAGGCCTACGTCGTTGCTATATGGCGTACGAGGTCGCTGACGCAAAGCGGGCTCGACTTGAACGCCCAGCCCGCCATGATCGGCCAATCGCGTTTTGCGACCCTTCAGGAGGTCTGGTGCCCGCATCCTTTGACGATATCGAGATGGGCCAGGTCGTATCCTTGGGCGTTGTGGCCGTGGACGCTGGCGCGCTCGACACCTTCATCGCTGCCTTTTCGCCGGGCTGGACGGCAGATCGCGGCGCGCCGGACGCCATGGTCTTTGCCATCTGGTCGAAACTGGACGCACTGGCCGCCGCCGACTGGCCGCAGACCAAGCGACTGGGGGTCGACGCGCTGCGCTGGATGCGCAACCCGCCCGCCGGTGAACTCCTTCGGTGCCGCATGACCGTCATGGCCAAGGACCCCGTGGGCGACGACAAGGGCATTGTCATCGCCCAGCACGACATGCTGGACGAGGCCGGACGGCTGGTGTTTTCCTGCCTGACGCGGAGCGTCTTTACCCGGAGTTAGCTGTTCAGCGTCGGCGTCTGCTGCTGTTGCTCGCTCTCGCGTGTCATCGCCAGGGCAATCAGGCGGTCCCAGCCGACCAGCGAATGCATGTGGGCATAGATCTGGCCCAGCGCGCCGTTGTCGCGTAGTTCGATGAACTTTGCGGGCGGCAACGCGTTCAGCTTTTCTTCCGACACGCCGAAGTACTCGGCGATCTTCTGGGGCTCGCCCTGTGTGCCGTCGGGGTTCTGAGGGGTGAAGGTGGCTTCCTTCATTTCGAACAGATCGAGGTCCTTCAGAATCTGGACAAAGCCGTTGGTGCGCTGGCGCTCGATCTCGAAGTTGTTGCAGAACTCGATGCAGTTCTTTGTGTACTCGGTCGGCTCGCCGTTGGCCTCGAAGAACGCCATGTCATAGTCGGTGTCGGTGACGAACTCGGCGTTGCGGTCGATGCACAGCACCATCTGCTTGGCGCTCTCGTCGTTGGCAAACACGAAGGGATAGCGGCGGATATAGGCCGGGATATAGATGCCCGCCTCGAACATGCCGTCGTCCTTGACGAACATGTTCTGACCCGCGTTCAAGCCCATGACGGCGATCGGCAGCTTCTCGTCACCGACGAAAATGATCGGCCCGGTCACCATGGCCAGCGGGAATTCGCCGACCGTCAGCGGCACCGCATGGCCGGCCTTGGCGAAGGCGAATGGGCCATCCATGCGCTTCACGCCAAGCTTGCTGTGCAGCTCCTTGGCCAGCGGCTCGGGCTTGGAATAGAACAGGACATTGCCGGTAAGCTGGCCCTGCGGGGTCGGTGTGGTCGTGGCCATCTGGATAACCTTCGAAAACTGGGGCGCTGCGACGCCCTCCAGGGGTCTGCGCGCGAGGTCGCCGCTTCTAGCCGATCCGGACGAGGCGGGCAAATCGGATGCCCGCGGCTTGATTTTCGTCGGATGATCGGTACCGAGCCGGACAGCTAAGCGGCGTTCGCTGCCCGCTGCTTTAGCCGCCCGCCCGCCGCGCCACGAACACCACATGCCGCAGCAGCGGATGATCCTGCGCCAATCTCGGATGGTCAAAGTCGCGCGACGGGTCAGCGGTCATGCCGATCCGCGTCATGACAGACTGTGAGGCCAGGTTTGTCCTGGCGGTGAAGGCGATGAGCTCTGACGTGTCGATGTGGGCGAAACCCCAGTCGAGCGCGGCTTTGGCTCCCTCGGTGGCCAGGCCTCCACCCCAGGCCTCGTGAGCCAGACGCCAACCCATTTCGATGGCCGGTCCCACCGGCAACGCCCCTGCCTTGACGGTCGACAGGCCGATGAAGCCGATCAACCGCGCATCTGCCTTGCGCTCGGCCGCCCAGAGACCCCACCCGAGATCCTGGATATGGGCGTTGATACGATCCAGCATCACGTCGCTGGCCGCGCGGTCGATCACGCCGCCCAGCCAGTCGCCGACCCGCGGATCGCCATTGAGCGCGGCAAACGCCTCGCGATCATCCTCACGGAAGGCGCGCAGGATCAGGCGGTCGGTCTCGATCATGCCGGGCGCGGCGTCGTCAGCGCACCGTAAAGGTCCGGCCGTCGATCCCGAAAGAAGCCCCATGCCGCGCGGTGGGTGTTCAGGAAGTCGAGGTCGAAGGTGGCCCTCAGCACGCCCTCATCCCCCCGCCCTAAGTCCCCCACCAGGTCGCCCCGGTGGTCGGCGATGAAGCTCGAGCCATAGAACTGCTGGCCGCCGTTCGGATAGCCCTCCCAGGGTTCGAACCCGATCCGGTTTGCGCCCACCACAGGGATCACGTTGGACACCGCGTGGCCCTGCATGGCGCGCCGCCAGGGCAGGGCGGTGTCCAGGCTGGCGTCGTGGGGCTCGGAGCCGATGGCCGTGGGATAGAGCAGCACTTCCGCCCCCATCAGGGTCATGGCGCGGGCGCACTCCGGGTACCACTGGTCCCAGCAGATGCCGACGCCGATGCGGCCGAAGCGGGTGTCCCAGACCCGGAAACCCGTATCGCCCGGCCGGAAATAGTACTTCTCCATATAGCCCGGGCCGTCCGGGATATGGCTTTTGCGATAGACGCCCATCAGTGACCCATCGGCGTCGATCATCACCAGGCTGTTGAAATAGTGCGGCCCCTCGCGTTCGAAGATCGAGATCGGCAACACCACGCCCAGTTCCGCCGCCAGCGGTGCCAGCGCGGTGACGCAGGGGTGCTCGCGCCAGGGGTAGGCGGTGGCGAACCAACGCTCTTCCTGCGCCACGCAGAAGTACGGGCCCTGGAACAGTTCGGAAGGCAGGATGACCTGGGCGCCACCCGCTGCGGCCTCACGAATGAAGCCGGCAGTGCGTGCAATATTGGCCGCCATGTCATCGCCATAAGCGGTCTGGATGGCGGCGACGCTCAGGGTGCGGGCCATCAGGCGGGCTCCTGCTGGGTTATGCAGTGGAAGGACCCGCCGCCGGTCAGGATGGCGGTGGAGGGCAACCCTACCACCGTGCGGTCCGGGAACACCTGTTTCAGCATCTCCACGGCGAACTTGCCCGGCTGCTCGGTGTAGATCGGCACGATCACCGCCTTGTTGGCGATCAGGAAGTTCATGTGGCTGGCAGGAAGTGGCCCGTCCTCCCCATCGATCCAGCCGGGCGACGGGATGCGCACCACGCTCAGGTTGCGCCCGCTGGCATCGGTCATGGCGGCCAGGCGCCGGGCGGCGTCGTCGAACGCCTCGGCGTTGGGGTCACCCCGGCCCCAGGCGACGGGGATCGCCACGGTCGCAGGGGCAACAAAGCGGGCCAGATTGTCGACGTGGCCATCGGTGTGATCGTTGCGCAGGCCTTCGCCCAGCCACAGGACCTTGGCGGCTCCCAGACTGTCGGCGAACGCTGCCTCGGCGACCGCTTCGGTCCAGCCCGGATTGCGGTTGCGGTTGAGCACGCACTGGCCCGTGGTCAGGACCGTGCCGATCCCGTCGTGGTCGACCGCGCCGCCTTCGAGGATGAAGTCGTTGGCCACCAGGTCGACACCGGCCGCTGCTGCGATCTGTGCAGCCACCGTGTCATCGTGCTCCAGCGCGTACTTGCCGCCCCAGCCGTTGAAGCGGAACCCATGCGCCTTGCCACCGGCGAAGATCGGCCCGGTGTCGCGCAACCAGATATCACCGAACAGTCCGGGCACGATCTCGATCCCGGCGACATCGCCCAGCAGCTTCCGCGCGGCCGCCTCGCCGTCCGGATGGCCGGTCATCAACCGCACCCGCTCGCCCCCCGGTCCTGCGAGCGCACGGGCCAGGCCGGCGACCTCGGCCTGAGCGGGCTCCAGATCGTCCTCCCACAGCTCCGCATGACTGGGGAAACCCAGCCACATCGCCCGGTGCGGCGCCCACTCGGCAGGAACAGTGAAACTCATTTTGGTCCTCAAAACCCAGGCCGCGCGCAATTGGCTCTACAAGGTGCCTACGTCAAGCGGCGACCCGAAATAGAAGAGGGCGGCCGCATCGCTGCGACCGCCCCAAACATGTTTCGGAACCCGCCCGATCAGAACTGAGCGTGGATCGTGGCGATGAAGGTCCGGCGGTAGCCCGGCTGAGCGACCGCAGTGCCCGTCAAGTTCGCAGAAATGTCGCCGAGATAGCGCTTGTCGAAGGCGTTGCGCACGTTGAACTGTACGTAGGTCTTCTCCAGGCCGAGCTGGTTCAGGTTCCAACGGAGGTCGAAGTCGACCAGCTCATAGCCCCGGAATTTCTCGGTGTTGACCAGGTTGGTCCAGCGGTCGCCGACCCACTTGGCTTGCGCGCCGAAGCTCAGCGAATCCGTCACGTCGTACTGAACGCGCACGGCACCCTGGTTCTTCGGGATTTCGTAGATCGACTTGCCCTTGGTCGGCAGGATGCCGGCGACGGCGTTCTTGATGTCCTGCTGGATCTCGGTGTCGATGTACGAATAGGAGGCATAGATGCTCAGGGTATCCATCGGCTTGAAGCCGATCTGGGCGTCGAAGCCCTGGTTCTCGACGTCACCGACGTTTTGCGAGAATGCGATGCCCGACGGCTCGTCCAGAACGCGTTCGATACGGTTGTTGAAGTTGGTTTTGTAGATCGACGCCGCCGCCAGGAACCCGCCTGATTGATAGCGGACGCCAAGGTCGAACGTCTTGCTGGTTTCGGGGCCCGGGTCGACCAGGACCTGATCATAGAGATCGTCCGTGCGCGGCACCGAGATGGTCTCGGCGTAGCTGCCATAAACCGACAGGGCTTCGGTGACGTCGTAACTGACGCCCACGTTGGGCAGCACATCGTCATACTTGCGCGTGAAGGCCCGCGGCTGGCCGTAGCGAAGGGTCGCGGAGGAATTCAGGGTCGCGGCGGGGAACGTCACCAACGGCCTGCCGGTGCCGTCGTTGGTCCCCGGGACCGGGATGCCAACCTGCGTCGTGCAGTAGGCGTTGAACGTGCTTTGCTGGAAGCAGAAGTTGTTCAGGTCGCGTGTGAAATACGGTACGCGCACGCCGATGTTGACCAGAAGTTTGTCTTCAAGGAACCGCGCCCGGTACTCTGCGGAGAACTGGTTCAAAAGCGCGATCGACAGGCGATCACGACGGCGCAGGTTGGTGCCGTCCGGAAGAGTTACTTGCTGGCCCTGGCCGTCCTTGCCGCCGAACACGTTCGAGGGCGTTCCGTCCAGCTCGACGAAGCCCGCGTCGCCGGTCTGGCGGTGGCTGGCGCGGTCATAGGTATAGGCGACCCGGACGCTCTGGCTGTCCGTGAACTTCCAGATCAGCGACGACGTCACGCCGTAGCGGCGGGTGTTCGTGGTGTTGGGGCGATACAGATAGACGCGGTCGAGAATGTCGCCGTCGCCGTTCAGATCAACACCCGCAGCTGCCGAGTTGCCGCGCAGCTGGGCGTCGGTTTCCGGAAACGCCTGCACGCCACCGCCGTTGGCGAGCACGTACTGGAACGACGGGTCGACGGTCAGAGTGAACTGCTCGCCGAGCTTCCAGCTCGACAGGCCGCGGATGTTACCGGTGTTGGAAGGGTTGATATTGAAGTCATAGTAGCCGGTCGGGCAAAGGAACGCGCCGGCATTGTCGACCTGAGCCGATCCTGCGGCAGGCGTCGGCCGCGCGCAGCTCTTGACCGAGACCAGGCTCGTGTCCGGAGCGCCCGCCGTCGTAAGGCCCTGGCGTGCGAAGGTCGCAAGGTTGATGCGGTTGATGAAGTTGTTGCGATTTTGGTTGTAGTTGAAAATCAGGCTTGCCCAGCCGATATCGCCGAAGTCCTGGTCAATACGGGCGTTGAACTGCTTCTTCTGGATCTTTCCGCTGGGCGAGAGCGGAGAGTTGTGCGGCTTGACCAGATCATTGCGGGTGAAGAGCCCGGAGACCCACATTTTGGTCCCGAAGGGGCCGAACGCACCCGACTCGATTGTGCCATAGTAGCGCTGGAAATTGTCGCTGCCGTACCCGAACTCGCCGCGAACGCTGAAGTCTTCGGCCGCCTTCTTGGTGATGTAATTGATGGTGCCGCCAGCTGCGGCGGCCGTCGGGCTGTCGACGTCGGTGGTGCCCAGGTTCACCGTGGCGCGCTCGATGAGGTCAGACTCGAGTTGCTGGTTCGGGAAGATGGCGTAGTTGCCGCTGTCGTTCAGCGGAACGCCGTCCTGCAGAAGTGCGACACGCTGGCTGTCGAAGCCGCGAATGGTGATGTCGCCGCCGGCCGAGCCGTAGGCGTCGTTATTGGTGAAGTTCACCGAAGGCAGCAGATTGATCGAGTCGAGGATCGACTGCCCCGGAGCCTGACGGCTGATGAACTCTTCGGTGATTGAGGCACGCGACTTCGGCGCTTCAATCGCCACGATGGCCCCGTCCAGGTTCCTGGGTCCGGTCGAACCTGTGACGACCAGTTCCTCGAGGACGGCGGTACCCGTCGATTGTGCGAAAGCCTGACCACCGAGCAAGAGGCTTGTTACGAGCGCAGTCGATGCACAAAGTGTCCGGCCAAGATTGATTTTCATGGAGGTATTCCTTCTTGATAGACCCATCCGCGCGGCGCTGCACGACGGGAGACCCCTGATGTTGGAGCGCCTTATAGCGCGGAAAACCAGGTCAAAGGTGACGGTTTTGCTACGGTCAGTCTCTCACTGTCACAATGCAGAAAAGCGTTGCCTGTTTGCCATAGCTTTCGGCGATGTCGATGCATTGGGGCGCTATCGTCACGACGACCAAGCTGCAGAAGCGTTTCGTGCGGACCCTTGCGGGCGCTAGGACTGTTCCCGATGACCGACGCCGCACCCTCACCGCCAACCCCGGCCCGCGATCTGCGCGCGGCCCTTGCCCTGGTGGCGGCCCTGACGGTGGCGCGGCTGGTGGCGCTATTCACCACCCCGCTCGAACTGTATCCGGATGAGGCGCAGTACTGGCTTTGGTCGCGGACGCTGGAGTTTGGGTACTATTCCAAGCCGCCGATGATTGCCTGGGCGATCTGGGCGACGACTGCGGTGGGCGGTGACGCCGAGGCCTGGGTGCGCCTGTCGGCGTGCCTGTTGCAGGCCGGGGCCACACTGGTGGTGTTCCTGATCGGGCGCAGGCTCTATTCGTCAACGGTCGGGTTTGCGGCGGCGGCGCTCTATGGGCTGATGCCGGGGGTCCAGCTGTCGGCTCTGGTGGCGGCCACTGATGCGCCGTTGCTGTTTTTTCTGGGCCTGAGCATCCTGGCTTATGTGAACCTGCAGGATGCAGCGGGGCGATCAAGGCTGTGGCTGGCGGCGGGACTGGGGGTTGCGCTGGGGCTGGCCTTTCTCAGCAAATATGCCGCGATCTATCTTGTGATCGGCGTCGCGATCCACCTTGTCGCCGCAAGGTCCGCGCGCGCGGCCTGGACGGCGCCGGCGGCGGCGGCGGCGGTGTTGGCCTTTGCGGCTGTTCTCGCGCCCAACATGGCCTGGAACGCCACCCACGGCTTCGCCACCTTCCAGCACACCGCCGCCAACGCGGCCTGGAGCGGTGTTCAGCTGTTCAATGTGACAGAGATGGGCCTGTTTCTGGGGTCACAGCTGGGGGTGTTCGGACCGATCCCTTTCGTTGTGCTGGGCATCGGGGTCGGACTGGCGGTGCTGCGCCGCCATGTGACGCCGGCGGACCTGACGCTGCTGTGTTTCGCCCTGCCGCCGCTGTTGATTGTGACAGCCCAGGCTTTCATCAGTCGGGCCAACGCCAACTGGTCCGGCGCGGGCTATCTGGCCGGCGCGATCCTGGTGGCGGCCTGGCTGGTGCGGTGGCGTGCGCGGCGCTGGCTGGTGGCCGCCCTGGTGATGCAGGCCGGGGTTGCGGCGTTCTTCCTGGCCAGCGTGATCTCGCCGACACTTGCCGACAAGGCGGGCCTGGCCAATGGCCTCAAGCGCGCCCGGGGATGGGACGAGATCACCCGGCTGATCCTGAACCGCGCCGAGGTCGAACCCGGCCTGACCGCCGTCGCGGTCAACAACCGGTTCCTGTTCTACTCGATGGCCTATTACGGACGTGACCGGCTGGGCGGCGGTGGCCCTCCGCTCGCCAGCTGGCTGCTGATGGAGGGGCCGCGCAATCAAGCCGAGACCGCCTCACCGCTGACCCCCGCCATCGGCCGGCGCGTGCTGATGGTGTCCTACGAGGGGTGGCGACGCCCTGAGATGCAGGCCGACTTCGCCACGTCCTCGGGTCTGGAAATCGGCAGTGTCAGGCTGGACGCCCGCCACAAACGCCGCGTCGAGATGTTCGTGGGCGAGGGCTTTGCGCCCCGCCCACGCGACGCTATCAGCGGCCTCCCCACACCACCTTGAGCACCCGGTCGCGACCGCAGCCGATGCGGTAGCGCTCATAGTGGCCGGGGTTCTTCTTGGCGAAGTCCTGATGATAGGCCTCGGCGTCATAGAACGGCGCGGCGGCGCGCGTGGTCACGGTCACCTTGGCACCCAGCAGCTTTTCCACCGACATGCGCTCGGCCTCGGCGACGGCGCGTTCCTGTGGGTTGCTGACGAAGACGGCCGTCCGGTAGGCCGGGCCCTTGTCGCAGATCTGACCCGTGGGATCGGTGGGGTCGATGTTGCGATAGAAGTGGCTCACCAGCTTGGCGTAGCTGATCTTGGCGGGGTCATAGGTGACCTTCACCGCTTCCAGGTGGCCGGTGTGGTTTTCATAGGTCGGTTTTGTCGAGGTGCCGCCTGAATAGCCCGAGACGGCGCTGATCACGCCCGGCGCAGACTCCAGCGCCTTCTCCGCCGACCAGAAGCAGCCGCCGGCGAACACTGCCGTCTTGGTGGCCGCCGCGCCGGAGGCGTCAGCAAGGAACAGGGTCGAGGCGGCAATGGCCGAAAACAGTCGCAGTTTCATGGGGGTGTTCATTCGCTCGGGGGTTTGAGGATTACAGCGGAGACCCGTCACCGTGACGCTAGCCTCAGTCCAGATCGGGTGGCCGGTCAAGGTGGCATGGCGTCCAGCAAGGGGTTCAAACACGGTGCTTCAGTGCGACCGTCGACAGTGAGTTCGCATCGACGTCGATGCAGGTTACAGCATCACGAGCAAAAACTCGCGGCAGTCCGTCTGTAACGTTTTCGAACCTGACGCGAACTCACTTCACATGGAGCCCGGGTGGTCCTCGACGTTGAGCCACGGCTGAAAGCCCTCATGCTCCGCGCCCAGGCCGGCGACGGCCCGGCGAGACGTCGGTGACCTTCCTCGCCACCGGGTACAGTCTGGGCGTCCTGCTCAGCGCCGGATTGGGTGCGGCGTTGGGGCCATTGCTGCTGCGCTGGCGCTAAGCGGTCGCAGCCACCCGAAACGCCGCCCCGGTCTTGGCCTTCACCTCGTCCAGCATCACGCCGGGCGCCATTTCCAGCAGGGTCAACGGCGATCTGCCACGCGACACATCGAACACACCGAGTTCGGTGACCACCAGATCCACCACCTTCTGACCCGTCAATGGCAGGGTGCAGGCCTCGAGCAGCTTGGGCGCGCCGGTCTTTTCGGTGTGTTCCATGACCACCACCACGCGCTTGACGCCGGCCACCAGGTCCATGGCGCCGCCCATGCCCTTGACCATCTTGCCGGGCACCATCCAGTTGGCGAGGTCGCCGTTGGCGGCCACCTGCATCGCCCCCAGCACCGACAGGTCGATGTGGCCGCCCCGGATCATCGCGAAGCTGTCAGCGGATGAAAAATAGGACGAGGCGTCCAGCTCGGTGATCGTCTGCTTGCCGGCGTTGACCAGATCCGCGTCGGCCTCGCCCTCGAACGGGAACGGCCCCATCCCCAGCATGCCGTTCTCGCTCTGAAGCGTGACCTCCACGCCGGCCGGGATGTAGTTGGCCACCAGGGTCGGGATGCCAATCCCCAGGTTCACATAGAAGCCGTCCTGCAACTCCTGCGCGGCGCGGGCGGCGATCTGTTCGCGGGTCCAGGCCATCAGGCGTCCTCACGCTTGCGGGTGGTGAGCTGTTCGATGCGCCTTTCGTAAGCCGCGCCGCCGACCAGCCGGTCGATATAGATGCCGGGGGTGTGGATGGAGTCCTTGTCCAGGTCGCCGGTGTCCACCAGCACCTCGACCTCGGCCGCCACAAATTTCGCGGCTGTCGCCATCATCGGATTGAAGTTCCGGGCGGTCTTTCGATAGATCAGGTTGCCGGCCGCGTCGCCCTTCCACGCCTTGACGATAGACAGGTCCGCCGTCAGGCCGCGCTCCATCACATAAAGTTCGCCGTCGAACTCGCGGACTTCCTTGCCCTCGGCGACCAGGGTGCCGACCCCGGTCTTGGTGAAGAAGGCCGGGATGCCCGCGCCGCCCGCGCGGATGCGCTCGGCGAGCGTGCCCTGTGGGTTGAACTCCAGCTCCAGCTTGCCCGACAGATAGAGCTCGGCGAACAGTTTGTTCTCGCCAACATAGGAGCTGATCATCTTGGCGATCTGTCCGCCAGCCAGCAGGATGCCCAGGCCGAAGTCATCCACACCGCAGTTGTTGGAGACCACGGTCAGGTCCTTGACGCCTGAGGCGCGGATCGCCGCGATCAGGGTCTCGGGGATGCCGCAGAGGCCGAAGCCGCCCGCCATGATGGTCATGCCGTCGAACAGCCGCCCATGCAGCGCCTCGACCGCGTCCTTGGAAACCTTGTTCGCCATGGCCGCCCCATACGCTGCTATCGGTCCGTTGAGAACCGCCGACATTGGCGCGGTCGTTCTGTTGCTCACCATCGACTGGCGCGTCGCCCTGGACTATCAGACCGTCGTGCCGCAAAGGCGGTCAATGTGTTCCGCGAGATGGACGTGGCGCTGTTCAAGTCTCTCGCACCGGCTTTCGGTTTCGGCGACGGCTACATACTGGCCACCCGCGACAGCCGCGCCACCATGGAGACCCTGCTGCGCGCCGCGATGCAGCGCCGGTCTGCTGAGAAGGCCGGGGACGCCGACAACGACGCGGTGGCCGAAACGAAGCGGCGGCTGGAGGCGGGCTAGTCGCCGGTGTAAAGTGACGGCATGATCCAGGCCCCATCGCTGCAGGACAGCATTGAACCGATCCCCTTCGATCTCTACGCGAAGGATTTTCCCGCCTTCACCCAGCAGTTGGGCGACAGCTTTGCGCGCTGGGGATTTGCGGTAATCTCCGACCATGGGATGGCTCAAACCGGCATCGAGAGCGCGATTGACCAGACCCGGGCCTTCTTCGCCCTGCCCGAAGCCGAAAAGCTGAAATACAAACTGCCGGTCCAGGGCCAGCGCGGCTATACCCCCTTCGGCGTCGAGACGGCCAAGGGCCACACCCACTTTGACCTAAAGGAATTCTGGCACGTTGGCCGCGACCTGCCGCCCGGCCATCGCTTCCGCAATCACATGCCCGACAACATCTGGCCAATGGCGGAGCTACCCGGGTTTCAGGCCAGGGTGGGCTGGCTCTACGACGCGCTGGACGAGATGGGCCTGAAGGTGCTGGAGGCAATCGCCAGTTACTTGAAACTCGACCGCCACTTCTTTGGCCCGACCGTGGACTTCGGCAACTCGATCCTGCGGCTGCTGCACTATCCGCCAGTGCCCAGGGATGGCCCGCATATCCGGGCTGGGGCGCATGAAGACATCAATGTGATCACCCTGCTGCTGGGCGCCGATGAAGCAGGCCTGCAGGTCAAGGATCACGACGGACGCTGGATCGACATCAACCCGCCGCCCGGCAGCCTCGTCTGCAACATCGGCGACATGCTGCAGCGACTGTGCAACCACCGCCTGCCGTCGACCACGCATCAGGTGGTCAATCCGGCCCCGGAACGTCGCGGGTTTCCGCGCTACTCGACGCCGTTTTTCCTGCACTTCAATTCGGACTACCGGATCGAGACCCTGGCCAACTGCGTCGACGCCGCGCACCCGGATCGCTACCCGACGCCGATCACCGCCGACGACTATCTCCAGGAACGCCTGCGCGAGATCAAGCTGGCGTAAGATTCCGAGACCTATCAGTCTTATCTCTCCTCACCCGTCGGGGGAGGGGGACCGCGCGAAGCGGGGTGGAGGGGGCTTGCCGGGAGCCGCACGTTTGACATTCTGACCCGATGTACGCCCCAAAGCCAACAATCCGTCGTGCGCGGTCGCTTCGCCGCCGGATGACGCCGCCTGAAGCGCGTCTCTGGGTCGCGCTGCGTCGCAAAACCCAGGGGCTGCGGTTCCGACGTCAACACCCCATCGGCCCCTACGTGCTGGATTTCTACTGCGACGCGGCCAAGCTTTGCGTCGAGGTGGATGGCCAGACGCACTGGATCGGTGACGCTCAGGCGCGTGACGCAGAGCGCGACGCCTGGCTGGCGTTGCGGGGGCATCCGGACTTTGCGCATCGCGGCGAGCCTGGTGTTTGAAGACCTGGACACCGCGCTTCGAATGATCGAGTCGTCGGCTTAGGCGCCGTGCGACGGCAGCCCCCTCCACCCCGCTTCGCGCGGTCCCCCTCCTCCAACGGAGGAGGAGAAAGGTGGCCGAACAGGTCAGATCCTCATGTCTGATGCGGCAACACGTTCAGTCGAGCAGGCGCGCCAGATCTGCCGGTCCGCTGACTGTGACGTTGAGGTCGGTCACCAACCCCGTGCCCAGCGTATAGACCCACCCGTGTACCGACACCGGCTGGCCCCGCAACCAGGCTTCCCGCAGGAACACATCGGACGCGACGTTCTTCACCTGGCGGATGACGTTCAGCTCCACCAATCGGTCCCAGCGCGCTTTCTCGCCAGGCAGGGCTTCCAGCTCGTGGCGATGATCGTGGTTCACCTCGCGGATCGGATGTAGCCAGTGGTCCACCAGCCCGCGCCGCTTGCCGTCCACGGCCGCCGCGACACCGCCGCAACCATAGTGACCCACTACCAGGATGTGCTTCACCTTGATCACGTCGACCGCGAATTGCAGCACCGAGAGATAGTTGGCGTCCTGTGGCGGGGCCAGGTTGGCGACGTTGCGGTGAACGAACAACTCGCCGGGATCCAGGCCCACGATCTCGTTGGCGGGAACGCGGCTGTCGGCACAGCCGATCCACAGGTATTCCGGTGCCTGCTGACCCTCCAGCCGCTTGAAAAAGCCGGGATCGACCGCCGTTTTCGCTTCCGCCCAGATGCGGTTGTTGGACTTCAGGTCTTCAAGGTTCATCGGCATCAGAGCTTGGCGTCCGGTTGGCGGCTGGGATGAGCGGCAGCGAAGGCCGGGTGCATGGCGGTGCGCTCTGCCACGCTCGAGATGGCCGGCCACGCCGCCATGTCCACGTTGAAACGGTTGGCGGAATACACCTGCGGAACAATGCAACAGTCGGCAATTGTCGGGCTGTCGCCAAAGGCGAACATGCCGGCGTGGCGGGCCACCATGGGCTCCAGTGCGTCGAAACCCTCGTTGATCCAGCCGCTAATCCAGGCCGAAACGGCGGTGTCGTCGAGCCCCAGGTCCTTCAGCTTTCGGCCGACGCGGGTATTGTTCAGAGGGTGAATGTCACAGGCCACGATATTGGCCATCGCTCGCACAATCGCACGGTCGAGCGCCGAGCGCGGCAGGATCGGCGGTTGCGGGCGGGTCTCTTCCAGCCACTCCAGGATCGCCAGGCTCTGGGTCAGGATGTGGCCGTCGCCCAGGTCCAGCGCCGGTGCCAGCCCCTGCGGGTTCACGGCGCGATAGGCCGGTTCGAGTTGTTCACCGGCCAGCAGATCGACCGCGACGTAGTCGTACTCAACGCCCTTCAACGCCAGGCCGATCCGGACCCGGTAAGGCGCCGTCGCCCGCCAGGCACTGTGAAGTGTCAACGCCATCAGACGATGCGGAAGGCCAGCTTGCCGACGCCCTCGACCTCGCCCTCGACCAGGTCGCCGCGCACCAGCGGGCCGACCCCTTCGGGCGTGCCGGTGTAGATCAGATCGCCGGGCGCAAGCGTCCAGAGCTTCGAGGCTTCCGAAACGATCTCGGCGACGTTCCAGATCATGTCGGCGACCACGGCGTTCTGTCTCGACTTGCCGTTCACCGACAGCCCGATGCGACCGACGGGCTCGGGGCCGTTCCAGCGGCGGATGGCCGAGATCGGGGCGCTCTCGTCAAAGCCCTTGGCGGCGTCCCAGGGGTAGCCCTTGTCCTTGGCAGCGTTCTGCAGGTCGCGACGGGTCAGATCGACGCCCACGGCATAGCCGTAGACGTGGCCTAGCGCCGTCTCGACGGCGATGTCCGTGCCGCCGGTCCCGATGGCCACCACGAGTTCGATCTCGTGATGCAGATCGTTGGTACGCGGCGGATAGGCGGCGTCGCGGCCGGGCGGCACCACGGCGTCGGCCGGCTTGGTGAAGAAGATCGGCGGGTCACGGTCGTCGCCACCCATCTCGATCCTGTGGGCGGTGTAGTTGCGCCCGACGCATAGAATTCGCCGAACAGGAAAGCCTCCGGTCTCGCCTTCCACGGGCACGACGGGAACGGGCGGCGGTGCGATCACAAAATCAGCCATGGCCCGCCTTTAGGCCTGCATGTGGAAAATGTGAACCCCGGGCTGGTTCTTGATCTCCGCCCGCCTCTCTTCAGCGCAGTCCCGCTTGATTCACGTATCCACGAGACCGTCAAAATATCAGTTAGTGGTCAAAATCTGACACTTGAGTCCCAGTGGTCCGTTGGCGTGGCTGTTGATCGAACGTCCGCTTGTTGGCCCGAACCCAACGGTGAGATTCGACCGAGGCCGTGGAAAAACGCGAGTCCTGGTCTCTGCTTGGTTAGCCCGGTGGAGTTTGACCGATCGAGTTCCGCCGTTGAGCTGAGATTTTGCTGTCGATGACTAGGGGGCGATCAGGCTCTGATCGCCGCCATGAGCGGTCC
>CAMCXF010000048.1 GCA_945883235.1 Phenylobacterium deserti
AACGGCACCGGCGGCACCGACCACGGCACCGCGTCAACAGCCCTGTTGCTGGGCGGAGCGCTGAAGCCGGGTGGCATTGTCGGAGACTGGCCGACCCTTCGACAACCGGCCCTGTTCGAGAACCGCGATGTCGCGCCGACGCTTGATCTACGTGCGCTGTCGAAGGGGCTGCTGGCTGATCACATGGGCGTAGATCGCCGCATGCTCGATACGCTGATTTTCCCCGACAGCGCCCAGATCAGGGCCGTCTCGGGTCTGGCCTAACCCGATCATCGGCGGCGCCCGAAAGGTTCCGGATCGGCTTCGCGCTCATCAAACCCGAAGCGTTCGAACCCGGCGCGCATCTCCTTGCTGATCGGTGCCTCCAGGGACAGCGTGCCCCGCGACGGATGCGGCAACACCAGACGTCTCGCGTGGAGCTGCAGTTTCAATCCCTCCGACAACGCCTGGGACGCCGGGGTGTTGTACTTCGGGTCGCCTACGATCGGGTGGCCGAGGAACTGCATGTGCGCACGCAGCTGATGCGTGCGTCCCGTGTGAGGCCACAGAGCCATCCAGGCAGCGCGGGGTCCGGCCCGAGCCAGGGTGACATATTCGGTCTCAGCGGTTTCGGCGCGTGGGTCACTGAGGTCGGCAGGCGCCATCATCTCGCGGTCGCCGATGCCCTGCTTCGCCAAAGACCGGTCGATGACGCCGTCGCCCGGCTTGGGAAAGCCCGTGGCGATGGCCCAGTAGATCTTCTGAACCCGCCGCTTGGCAAAGGCACCGGCCAGTTGGGCGGCGGCCTGCGGGCTCTTGCCCAGCACGAGCACCCCGGACGTGTCGCGATCCAGGCGATGTACCAGTCGGGGACGATCCAGGCCCTCGCCCCAGGCCGACAGCAGCCCATCCACGTGGCGCGTTGTCTTGGTGCCACCCTGCACCGCCAGACCCGACGGCTTGTTTAGCGCCAGCACCTCGTGGTCCTCATAGATCACCAGCGACTTGATGAAGGCCGCGTCGCGGGGGTCGAGCTCGCCTTTTGCCAAAGCTGGCGGCGCGTCGGGCAACGGCGGCACGCGCACCTGTGAGCCGGCTACCAGGCGGGTCTCCGGCTTGGCCCGCGCGCCATCGACGCGGATCTGGCCGGTTCGGGTCAGTTTCTGCAGATGCACATGGTTTAGATGCGGCCAACGACGCTTGAACCAGCGGTCCAGCCGCACGCCGTCCTCCCCCTTGTCGACGTAGAGCGTCTTGACCTCTCTCATGCCAACCACCGGCGCACGAGGATCATCCCGATGAACAGGGCCGATGCCGACAAGACCACAGAACCCAGACTGTAGGTCGCAGCCTGGAAGTAGGCGCGCCGCTCGATCATCATCACGATTTCAAGGGAATAGGCCGAAAAGGTCGTGAAGCCACCCAGGACGCCGACGCCCAGCAACAGCCGCCACTTTTCTTGATCAGGCCCGCCTCGCGCGGCCAGAACGGCTACCAATGCGCCCATCAGCAAGCCACCCAGAACATTGGCGATCAGGGTTCCATACGGCCAGCCGCCGCCGAATGCCCGCAGGGCCTGTGCGCCCAGCAGATAGCGCATCACTGCGCCCGTCGCGCCACCGACCGCTACGAAGAAGATAGTCTGCATCCGCTACCTTATGCGACGGCGGAGCCGCCATTGCCAACGCCGACGCCATCGGCGGGCGCAATCTAGCCGAGACCAAGGCTGGCGATCAGGCCCCGCATATCGCCGGGAGGCTCGGCTTCCAGACGTTTTTCGCCGCCCGCGGGGTGAGGAAACACAAGTGCGCGGGCATGCAGCATGAGCCGCGGAACCGCCTCGCCAGCCACCACAAGGGCCCCGCCATAGCGCGCGTCGCCGGCAATCGGATGGCCCAGTGCAGCCATATGGACCCTGAGCTGATGCATGCGCCCGGTGTCCGGATATAGCTCCATCAACGCCGCCCCTGACACAGCTTTCAGCGTGCGGTATCGCGAGCGCGCAGTTTCGGCATCCGGGTGATCGGGCGCGCAGACCCGCATGTAAGCCTCTCGACCCTGCTCATCGCGGCGTAGCGGCAGGTCGATAACGCCTTGAGCAGGGTCCGGAGCGCCGGGAGTCACGATGGCCAGGTAGGTTTTGGAAAACTTTCGCGCCATCAAGGCCTTGCCGAGGAAACCTGCGGCCGGTTTGGTCTTGGCCGTCAGGATCACACCCGAGGTATCGCGATCCAGCCGGTGGATCAGACGGGGTCTGGGTTTCCCCTGTTTTGCGAATGCCCACAGCAGCTCATCCAGCGTATGAACCTGTCCGCGACCGCCCTGGCTGGACAGGCCCGACGGCTTGTTCAGCGCCAGGATTTCGGTGTCTTCGTACAGCACAAGGCTGCGTACGAAGGCGGTCTCGGTGGACGAGAGCTTGATCGGGTTGAGTGGCTTCACCCGCTACGTTTAGCGGAGAATGTCCTGCTTCGTCATGGCCTGAGCGTACCAGACGAAGAAGAGGCAAATGATTACGATCACCGCCGGCATCGTCAGGCCACCCATAATCTTCGCGCCATTACCGACCAGGCCCGTGTAGGCCAGGGCACCAGCCGCGCCGGCGGTGGAAAGCACGAACGACAGCGACGCCCAGCGACTGCGCAGCAGCAGCAGGATGGAACCCAGCACCGAGCCCCACACGCCAATCGCCCACACGCCATGCATCCAGACTGGATAGGCATCCATGTAGGTGATTTGCGCCTCGTTCATGCCCATCTGGCGATAGTAGGCCACGCCCTGAACGTGGCTCATCGTGTAGTCGAAACCGCCAAAGCTGTTCCAGAACAGGCTGACCACAGCCACCACCCAGAAGTGCCATGGCGCGTTTGCACGGGTCGCATCGCCTAATGTTGTCATCGATCTTCCTCCCCAAGAATGGCGTTAGGCTATCCCTACGGAAGCCTCCCGACTAGTCCTTGGCCGCGCGCATCGCCGCCCAGCGATCCAGGCGCTCCTTGATCCGGCCCTCGGATCCCTCGCCCTTTGGTTTGTAAAATGTGCGGCGATCCATCTCGTCGGGGAAGTAGTTCTGGCCGGAGAAACCCTCCGGGGTGTCGTGGTCGTAGGCGTAGCCCTTGCCGTAGCCCAGATCGCGCATAAGCTTTGTGCTGGGATTGCGGATGTGGGCCGGGGGCATCAGCGAGCCGGTCTCCTTGGCCGCCTTCTTCGCGGCATCAAACGCCACGTAGACCGCGTTGGATTTGGGCGCGCAGGCCAGGTGCACCACCAGCTGGGCAAGTGCGATTTCGCCTTCCGGAGAGCCAAGGAAATCGTAGGTGTCCTTGGCGGCATTGGCGAGCACCAGCGACATCGGGTCGGCCTCGCCAATGTCTTCGGCAGCAGCGCGGATCAGCCGACGCGCCAGGAACAGCGGATCCTCGCCGCCGTTCAGCATCCGGGCCAGCCAGTAGAGCGCCGCGTCAGGGTCCGATCCCCGGATCGACTTATGCAACGCCGAGATGAGGTTGTAGTGTTCCTCTCGGTCCTTGTCGTAGGCGGGGCTGCGCTTCTGAAGAACTTGGCCAAGGTCCTTCGTCGATAGCGGTTTGGCCGAGGCAATGTTGAGCAGGGTCTCGCACAACGTCAGCAGATAGCGCCCGTCGCCGTCAGCCAGAGCTACCAACGCGTCGCGCGCTTCGGGCTCAAGCGGCAGTGTGCGGCCCTTATGGGTCTCGGCCTTGGCCAGCAGGGTCGTGAGCGCATCATCGTCCAGGCGCTTGAGCACATAGACCTGACACCGCGACAACAGCGCCCCGTTGAGCTCAAACGACGGGTTCTCGGTGGTGGCTCCAACCAGAGTGACGATGCCCTCTTCCACAAAGGGCAGGAAGCCGTCCTGCTGGGCCCGATTGAACCGGTGGATCTCGTCGACGAACAGGAGCGTCGCCTGGCCCGCCATGCGGCGCACCCGGGCGGACTCGAAGGCCTTCTTCAGGTCGGCGACGCCGGAAAACACGGCCGATAGCTGCTGGAATTCATAGCCCGCCTCCTTGGCCAGCAGCCGCGCGATGGTGGTCTTGCCGGTGCCGGGCGGGCCCCAAAGGATCATCGACGACAGCCGCCGGGCCTGGGCCATCCGACGGATCGGGCCTTCCGGTCCCAGCAGATGATCCTGGCCCACCACCTCGTCCAGCCGCTGCGGTCGCAGCCTGTCTGCCAGCGGTGAGGGCTGTTGGGGCGTCAGACCTGCCGCTTCAAAGAGATCGGCCATGGCGGCTAAGGTCCTAAAAGCCCCGCAGGCGGCGTGTAGTGCACGCCTGCGTGAGGCCCAAGCGGCAGATCGAAGAACGCCCAGCCAAGGGTCATGGCCATGCCCGCGCCCATAAAACAAAGTGCATAGGGCAGCATCATCGCCAGAAGTGACCCGACGCCCACGCCACTGTCCCAGCGCCGACAGAACGCCAGCACCAGCGGAAAGTACGACATCAGTGGCGTCATGATATTGGTATAGCTGTCACCCATACGATAGGCAGCGGTGGTCATCTCGGGCGAGATGCCCAACAGCATGAACATCGGCACCACCACCGGGGCCATCGCGCTCCATTTGGCCGACGCCGAGCCGATGAACAGGTCCAGCACGGACGAGAACGCCTGTACGGTGACCAGCAGCAATGGTGCCGGCAGCGCCAGCGCCTGCAAAGTCTCGGCCCCGTTGATCGCGGCGATCGGCCCAAGCCGCGACCAGTTGAACATGGCCACGAAATGGGCCGCGAAGAAGACGAAGACGATGTAGGGAGCCATTGTCCTGACGCCCTCCGCCATTTGATTGACGACTTCGCCTGTAGACCGCAGGACGCCCGCCCCGACACCAAAGGCAATACCGCTGGCCAGAAATAGCAACATGAAACCGGCGATCAGCGCGGTATAGAACGGTTGGAGTTGTGCGGGGCCAGTCTCGGTCTCGTCGATCAGTGGCGTGTATCCCGGCCATAGCGCCAGTGCGGCAAACACCGCCACGACCGCCAGGGCGGCCAAGCCGGCCCAGCGCAGGCCCCGGCGCTCGGCATCGGTCAGACCCGACCGAGCCACCTCGGCTTTCAACGCCTCATCAGCTTGACCGCTCCAGTTGCCCAGCCGCGGCTCAATGATCCGATCTGTCACGAACCAGATGATCGGCGTGAACACCACAACGATCGCCAGGATGAACCACCAGTTGCCCAACGGATTCATCGTCCAGCTGGGATCGATGATTCGAGCCGCTTCCTGGGTGAACCCGAACAGCAGTATATCGCTTTGGCCGGGCGAGATGTTGCCGGCGAACCCGCCAGAGACCGCCGCAAACGCTGCGGCAATTCCGACGAGCGGGTGACGCCCCACGGCTGCGTAGAGGAGCCCTGCAAGCGGAATGAACACCACATAAGCCGCATCTGCCGCGTGGTGCGAGGTCATGCCGATGACCGCTACCAATGGCGTCAGGATCACCCTTGGCGCATCGCGAAGACTGACCCGGATCAACGCGCTGAGCAGCCCCACCCGTTCGGCCACCGCAGCGCCGAAGATGATCACCAACACCTGTCCAAGCGGCGCAAATCCCGCCAGGGTGCGCGGCATTTCGGTCAGCAGGCGCTCGATGTTTTCCTCGGAGAACAGCGACTGGGCTGTGAAGGTCAAACGACCGTTTTCAAGGTCTGCGAAGGGGGGTGCCTTGTCTCCCAAATAGGCCAGCGACGCCTGCCAGCCCATGGCGGCGGCAAAAGCAGATAGCACCATCAGTCCAGCAATCAGCCAGACAAAGATCATGACCGGATCGGGCAACAGGTTTCCGATCCGTTCGACGGCGCCCAGCAACCCTTTTTGAGGCGTATCGCGGGGAACTTCGGCGTTCGGCGTGGTCACAGGCAGCGCTCCATTGCGCCTTCGACCTAGCACACCTGAAGGCGGGCACCAGCCAGGGCGTCAGATGCGGAACGTCGCCGTGATCTGCTGACCGTTGCGTTCAATGGTGACCTGCCAGGCCGGTGCCGGGGTTGCGGCAGCCTCGGCCAGATCGCGAACCGTCTCGATCCGCCGACCGTTGACCTGACGGACGATATCACCCGGTCTGAGGCCCGCGTTCATGGCCAGCCCGCGCGCCAGTTTTGCCACCAGCACACCCCTTCCCGCGAAAGCGTCGATGCCCAGTTCGTCGGCAACAGCAGGCGACAGATTGACCACGGTGGCGCCTTCAAAGGGGCTGCGTCCGGCCAGTGTCCGCTCATCGCGCGCGGGCGTAGCCGGTGGCGCCTCAGCACGAAGCGACAATGCCTGTTGGCGACCGTCGGCGCGGTGCACACTGAGCGGCACGACATCGCCCGGCCGGTGGTTGCGGATGGCAAAGCTGAGCGCACCGGCGTCAACAACTGGCTTGCCGTCCGCCTGGGTAACCACATCGCCTTGCCGAAGGCCCGCTCGATCCGCTGGACCCCCTGGCCAGATGTCAGCCACCAGCGCGCCCTGAGGCCGGGCCAGGCCCAGGCTTCTGGCGATATCGGGCGTGACGCTCTGGGTTCGCGCGCCAAGCCACGGCCGCACGACGCTACGCCCGCCGCCGACGGCTGTTTCAACGGCCCGCCGCACTACAGAGGCCGGGATCGCGAAGCCGACACCGGACGAAGACCCGGACCGCGACATGATGAAGCTGTTCACGCCGATCAGGTCGCCATCCATGTCGACCAGAGCCCCGCCCGAGTTGCCAGGGTTGATAGCCGCATCGGTCTGGATGTAGGCTGAGCCAACCCCTCCCGTTGGGTCGGTGTTGCGGTCCAGCGCCGAAATGATGCCGTTGGTGACTGTCTGGCCAACGCCGAAGGGGTCGCCGATGGCCAGCACCAGATCACCCACCTGGGTGTCGCCGCTGTCGTCCATGGCAAGCACATCAAGGCGCTCGCCCGCCGGGACCTCGATTTTCAGGATCGCGAGGTCGGTACGGGGGTCGGCCAGCAGGATCCGGGCCGTAAATTCGCGGCGGTCCGACAGGGCGACCGTGATCTCCTGTCCGCCCTCGACGACGTGATTGTTGGTCACGATGACACCGTCGGACCGGACGATTACCCCCGAACCCAGCGACTGGGCGACGCGCGACTGCGGCACACCCCGGTCAAACATCGACCAAAAGGGATCTACTTGCTGCCGTACCATCCGCTTGGCCGAGATGTTTACCACCGCCGGTGCCGCACGCTTCACGACCGGCGAGAAGGACGACTTCATCTGGGCCGCGCCCTCGGGAACAGCGCGGTTGGGTGCGCCGAACGCCGGTTGCGCCTGTGCGGCAGACGAGAACAGCAACAGCCCAACCACAAATGTCGTCAAGGTCAGGCCACGACGCGCAGGCATGGGTACTCCCTGGAATTCGAACGCCGATCCAGTGCCCCGATTTTCAGGCGCAATGATGGCGTAGCTCATGCCGGTTCAGGTGTTGCAGCCTTAGCTGTGACCAGAGCCAGCAGGAACGCCAGCACCAGCAGGCCAGCGGACATGAAGATCGCCAGCCCGGGCAGATGAACCGCTTCATGCCGGATCGACCAGGCGAATACGGTGCCAAACAGCAAGGGGCCCAGGATCGACGCCACACCCATCAGGCTCTGGTTGGCGCCCTGAAGCTGACCCTGCTCGTCTGGTGCGACGCGCCGGGTCATCAAGCCTTGCAGCCCCGGCATAAGGAAGCCCGTGAATGCAAAAACGGGCACAGCCAAAAGGTACATCAGCCCGGTGGGGGCCCAGCCGTACCAGATGAAGCCGATGACGCCCGCGGCGGCGCCCAGCAGCACCGCGTTCCTCTCCCCGATCCGCTTGACGACCGGACCGATCAATAAGCTCTGCACGATCACGCCCGCGATCCCCGTCGCCAGGAAGGTGTAGCCCAGCACCGAGGGCGTCCACCCATAGCGATAGCCCGCATAGAGCACGAAGATCGACGGCAGGACGGTGTGCGAGAACTGGAACAGGAACCCAACGCCCGCCAGGCCCAGCAGGCCGGGTTTGGACCTTAGCAGCCTGAGCGATCCCAGCGGATTGGCCTTGGACCAGTTGAAGGTTGTGGCGCGCTTCTCTAGCGGCAAGCTCTCCGGCAGGATAAAGAAGCCATAGAGCCAGTTGATTGAGGTGAGGGCCGCTGCCGCCAGAAATGGCACTCGCAGGTCGATCTCGCCAAGCATGCCGCCGATGGCCGGCCCAAAGATGAAGCCGAAACTGAACGCCGAGCTCATCCAGCCAAACGTCTTGGCGCGATCCTGGGGAGCCGTGACGTCGGCTAGGTAGGCATTGGCGGTGGAGAAGCTGGCGGCGGTCATGCCGTTCAGAATTCGCCCGAGAAACAGCCACCAGAGGCCGGGCGCGAAGGCCATAAAAAGGAAGTCCACCGCCAGGCCAAACAGCGAGATCAGCAGAACAGGCCGCCGCCCCCAACGGTCGGACATGAGGCCCAGTACCGGCCCCCAGATGAACTGCATCAGCCCCCACGTCACGCCGAACAGAACGCCCCACTCGGCCGCGGCCGCGGTGTCTCCACCCGTGAATTGCTTCACCAGATTGGGCAGGATCGGGATCATGATGCCGAACGAGATGGAGTTCATCAGCGCCACGGCAAAGATGAAGCCAAAGCCCGCCTGGCGACCGGGCTTGCGGGTCATGGAGGCCGATGGATCGTCAGTCATGGTATCTCCCCGCCGCCCTTCTGAAACACATCCCCGATGGGCACAACCGTGTCAGTCGACCTGACCGCCAAGCGCGCGGATCTGCGCCTGCCAGTACGTGGCCAGGTGCGCCAGAAGGGCTTTGTCCGGGAAGCCATGGCGCGCCGCGCTCTCGGCGGGAACCTGGTCAAAGCCGCGATGCTCGACGCTGACGCGGGTCTCGTCGCCCAACGCGAAGAAACAGACCTCGACCTCGGTCGTCAGGTCTGGCGGGAAACTCGCCTGTCGCCAGGAAAAGACCAGGCGGCGTGGCGGCTCCCACGCCAGGATGCGCCCGATCTCGAACACCTTACCGTTGGCCAGAGTCTCGGTGAACCGACCGCCAACCTGAGGCTCAAACGCCAACCGCCCGGGCGCCAGAGGCGTGGTCTGGAACATCACATTGGGCTCCCACCACGCGCCGATCTCCTGCGTGAACGCCGCAAATGCGCGCTCGGGCGAGGTTTTTACCCTCAGCGACACATAGACCCTTGAGGTCATGGGCCCTTCTCGATGTGGGCCTTGAAGGCCAGGAGCTGTTCACTCCAGAGGCGTTCGCTTTCCGCCAGCCAACGCATCAGATGGAACATGGGTTCAGGCCTCAAGGCATAGATGCGTACGCGCGCATCGAATTCCGGGTGCGATTCTTCGACCAGTCCGCCTGCGCGGAGGGCCTTGAGATGCCGGCTCATGGCGGGCGGAGAGATATTCAACGCCCGCGCCAGCTCGCCGGCCGCGTGGGGGCGATGCGCTAACAGATCCACCGCGCGCCGGCGGTCCGGATCGGCCAGCGCCGCGAGCGTTTGATCGAGGACGGGGTTCACACCCACCCGGTGATCTTCAGCCCGGTGGCCGCTGCGGCCTGCTCTCGGGTCACGGCCTGGACGGTCTGTCCAACGGTCCAGATATGTCCTTCGGGATCACGGGAGCGATAGGTCCGGTCGCCATAGAACTGGGTCTCAGGTTCGGCGAGAATCTCGAACCCAGCCGCTCGGGCCCGTTCGCAGTGAGCGTCGATGTCGGTATCGATCTGGACATGGACGGACTGGGTATTCTTGCCGCCAATGGAGGCCGGGCTTTTGTGGTCCTCGCTCCATTCGCTTCCTACCATGACGACGGCGTCGCCAAAGCGCATCTCGGAGTGAACGACGTTGGCGGCATCGTCCTCGATCAACATGGAAATCTCGAAACCGAACGCGGCCTCCAGGAAGGCCAGGGCCGCACGGGGATCGCGGTAGGACACCGCAGACATCAAGGGGGCTCGCCAATCAGCCATTTCAGTACTTATAATTGCGCATTTGTGAAATCATTATTGATTATTGTAATTATCTTGTTAAGGACGTCGCGGGCGCTGCCTTGCCGACACTGACTTGATGACGAGGCACCTCGGGCCTTCGGTGCCGATGGGCCGACGCGCCAGCGCCTGATCCATCAGGGCGCGGACCGCCGGGTCGTCCAGCGTATCGGGTCCATCAAGCACGATATGCCGCATCGTTCCGCCGTTGCCCTTCAGCAGGCTTGACTGGTCATCCAGAGCAGCACCCTGGGAAAAGAACAGACTGACCCACCGCGGATAGGCCGCGACCGAGAACACCATGTAGGCCAGTTTCTCTGAAGCGCCATAGCCGATTGCCAGCGCGTTGTAGTTGTCGCAGACGAGCTCGAACGCGCCGGGCAGCCGCGCCCGCATCGCCGCCCGGATCGCCCGGATCTGTGCGGCGACGGCGTCATCGAACCTGATGATGAAGGTTTCGAGTTCGGCTTCTGCGGTCATGACGCGCAGCTTGCCCAAAATCAGATCAAGGCACCAGCGCCGGGCCGAGCCGCCGAATACGACCCTCGTTGGGTTGCGGAGGCGCGCCGACCAGTCGAGCCAATAGCGGATAGACATCGACAATCTCGAACCGCCCCAGCCTCACGCCCTGACGAAACGCCGGGCCGTTGGCCACAAAGATCGCCGCCATGTCAGGGTTGGAGGGGTCGAATCCGTGGGCACCCATCTCGGGCCGGGTCGGGCGAAAGTCCCGCGTGCTCAACGTCCATCCGGAATCGGGCAGGCAGACAATCGGCGCCACGCGCGGATTCCGGCCGTACCGGAACCGCGCCGGGATATTCTCGCGTTTCCAACAGGTGGCATGGGGATGGCGGCCCGCCAGCGCGTGCGACACCTCGGCCTCGCGCCCCGCAACAGGCGCGACGGCAACGAACGCGCCGCCGGACAGCACACGAAAGGCCGAACGATCAATCCGATCATCCAGATAGGAACGGCGGTCCTGGGAAACCGCCGTCATGCCGTGATCCGCCACCACGATCACGTTCGCGGCGAGACCTCTGGCTTTGACGCCTGCCATGACCCGCCCCAGCGCAGCGTCGACCTCGCCCAGAGCTGCGTTGGTCTCGGGCGCGTCCGGCCCGAAGTTGTGGCCCGCCGTATCGACCGCATCGAAATAGAGCGTGACAAACCCCGGTCGCCGATCCGGCGGCAGGTCCAGCCAGGCCAGAACCTGAGCCGCACGGGCCGCCGAAGGCATCGCCTGATTGAAAGGCATCACATAGGATGGACGGGCACCCCGGATCTGCGCCTCGGAGCCGGGCCAAAACATGGTGCCGGTCTTTACCCCCGCGCGCTCTGCCGTAACCCAGATCGGCTCAGCGCCATCCCACCAGCGCCCGTCGCGGACCGCTGCGGCATTGCTCATCCGGAAGGTGACCCCCGGCATCGCGGGGTCCTCCATGGTGTTGTCGACCACGCCGTGCCGGTCCGGGTAGAGACCGGTGACCAGGCTGTAGTGGTTGGGGAATGTCTTGACTGGGAATGCCGGGCGCATTGATCCCCGCGCCCCGTCCGCCGCCAGGCCGGAAAGCACCGGCGTCACGCCCCGTTCCAGGTAGTCGGGCCGGAATCCGTCTATGGAGATCAGTACAGTCACCGGTCGCGGTGCCGTCGCGACGGGGGCCGTCGTGGCGCAAGCCGCCAGCAACAGGAACATCCAGCCGAACGTAACAAGGCGAAGCATGGTTTCAGACTTAGCCGCACTCCATGACAGGTGTGCAAATCAAAACCCCGGAAGCACGCTTCCGGGGTTAGTCAGGTCAATGATGGGTCTGAAACCTAGTCTTCGCCGCCGAAGCCGGCTTCAGCCGTCGGGCCCGAATCCTTGCCCTTTTCGGACGGATCACGGTCTACAAGCTCGATCACCGCCATCGCGGCGTTGTCGCCGTGACGGAAACCGGCCTTCAGGACGCGGATGTAACCGCCCTGGCGTTCCGCATAGCGCGGACCCAGCACGGCAAACAGCTTGCCTACCTGTTCCACGTCGCGGACCTGGCTGATGGCCTGGCGGCGCGCATGCAGCGTGCCACGCTTGCCGAGCGTAATCAGCTTCTCAACGAAGGGGCGCAATTCCTTGGCCTTAGGCAGCGTGGTGACGATCTGCTCATGCTTGATCAGGCTGGCGGACATGTTCGCAAACATGGCCGTGCGGTGGGCGGACGTACGACCCAGTTTGCGGTGTGCGATACCGTGGCGCATCTTCTAGTCTCCCGAGCCACCTGGGCCCACCGGACGCCCCCGCATCTAACGGGAAGACATCCTTGCCTAACCAAGTCCCAGCCTGCTCCCGCCTGGGTAGATATGAAGCGCCGGGGCCCTCCACCGCAGTTGCGGCTTCGTCAGGCCCGGACCACAGAAGCGGCCCGGATTCGGCGATAAAGCCGTCTTACATCTGGTCTTCGAACTTCTTCGCCAGCTCTTCGATGTTCTCGGGCGGCCAGTTGGGCACATCCATACCGAGGTGGAGACCCATCCCGGCCAGAACTTCCTTGATCTCGTTCAACGACTTGCGCCCGAAGTTCGGGGTACGGAGCATCTCCGCCTCGGTCTTCTGGATCAGGTCGCCGATGTAGACGATGTTGTCGTTCTTCAGGCAGTTGGCTGAACGGACGGAGAGCTCAAGCTCGTCGACCTTCTTCAGCAGCGCCGGGTTGAACGGCAGTTCCGGCTTGGCCTCGCCTTCGACCTTCTTCTTGGGCTCTTCGAAGGTGATGAAGATCTGCAGCTGGTCCTGAAGGATCCGCGCGGCGTAGGCCACCGCGTCCACCGGGCTAACCGCGCCGTTGGTTTCCAGGTCCATGATGAGCTTGTCGTAGTCGAGGCTCTGGCCCTGACGGGTCGGCTCGACACGATAGGCAACACGTCGTACCGGCGAATAGAGCGCGTCGACAGCGATAAGGCCGATCGGGGCGTCTTCGGGACGGTTCACCTCGGCGGGCACATAGCCTTTACCGGACTGGACCGTAAATTCCATACGCACCTGGGCGCCCTCATCCAGCGTGCAGAGCACGTGGTCGGGATTGAGGATTTCGATGTCCGACGGCGCATCAATCTGACCAGCCGTCACCGCACCGGGACCGTTGGCGCGCAGCGTCATCCGCTTCGGGCCCTCGGCGTGCATGCGCAGCGCCAGTTGCTTGATGTTGAGGACGATGTCGACCACGTCTTCCCGCACGCCTTCCAGCGACGAGAATTCGTGCACCACGCCATCGATCTGCACCGCAGTCACAGCCGCGCCTTGCAGCGAGGAGAGAAGCACGCGCCGCAGGCTATTGCCCAGGGTCACGCCGAACCCGCGCTCGAGAGGTTCAGCCACCAGACGCGCCTTGCGGGCAGCATCAGCGCCAATCTCGATTTGCGGCTTCTCCGGACGGATAAGCTCGTTCCAGTTTCTTTCGATCACGTGTGTCCCTCGAGAACTCAGGATCGCCGGCCGCATTACCGCGAACCGGCGTCAGGGATTGTAGTTCGTACGACTAGACGCGACGGCGCTTAGGCGGGCGGCAGCCGTTGTGCGGAATGGGTGTCACATCCCGGATAGTCGTAATCGTCATGCCCACCGTCTGCAGCGCGCGCAGGGCGGACTCACGGCCCGAGCCGGGGCCCGAGACATTGACTTCTAAAGTGCGCACGCCGTGTTCGGCAGCCTTGCGGCCGGCGTCCTCGGCCGCCATCTGGGCGGCATAAGGCGTCGATTTGCGCGACCCCTTGAAACCCATCAGGCCGGCGCTGGACCAGGAAATCGCGTTCCCCTGAGCGTCGGTGATGGTAATCATGGTGTTGTTGAACGAGGCGTTCACGTGCGCCACGCCCGACGTAATGTTTTTTCGCTCGCGACGTTTAACGCGCGCCGGTTCCTTGGCCATCGGAGATACGCTCTCTTACTTCTTCTTGCCGGCGATCGGCTTGGCGGGCCCCTTGCGGGTGCGGGCATTGGTATGGGTACGCTGACCGCGGACCGGCAGGCCCTTGCGGTGACGCAGGCCGCGATAGCAGGCCAGGTCCATCAAGCGCTTGATGTTCACCGAGGTCTCACGGCGAAGATCGCCCTCGACCATATAATCGCGATCAATCGCTTCGCGGATCTGCAGCACTTCCTGGTCCGACAGTTGATTGACGCGACGAGCGTCATCGATGCCGACCTTGGCGACGATCTCGCGGGCTTTCGCCTGACCGATGCCATGAATGTACTGCAACGCGATCACGACGCGCTTGTTCGTAGGAATGTTGACGCCAGCAATACGAGCCACGTGGGTAGATCTCCTGATCACGCAAGAGACGCGCGAACGGCGCCCCGACCCCTGTCGCCCGAAGGCGTAGGCCGGCACGTCCCTCGCGCTCTTTCGCGGAAGGGGCCCGTTATAGGGATCGGCGCGCCTCCGTCAATGGCGGAAAGGCCCAAATGTGAACGAAATACCTCACTCACCGCAGGGATAGCCCCACGTGAGGTATCGTTACGCCGGAAGCTTGCTCCGTCGAGGGTTAAGGAAAGCATGACGCGGCCTTATCCGCAATGCGGCGGGCCCGTCGCGCTTGGCGCGGGGCGCGATAGAGCAGAATTTGCATGGTGGATGTCGGGATCAGGATGCGAATCGCATGCTCGACCGGAGATTCGATATCTCTACTCAATAGCCGAGGTGGCAGTCGATCTGTCCGTGACGTCGAGGGCTCTACGCGTCTAGCGCCGTGTCGATGGCGGCCGCGACGCTGTCGACCGCGCCCATTCCGTCGACCTCTACCAGTTTGGCCTGGGCCTCGTAGTACGGCAACAGCGGCGCGGTCTGTTGGTTATAGGCGTTCAGGCGGACCGCGAAGCTTTCCGGGTTGTCGTCGGGACGACCCGATTCGGCGAATCTCCCGGCGATCCGCGACTTCAGCGCGTCGTCATCTACCTTGAGGCGCAGGACCAGATCGATCTTGCGGCCGCGACCGGCCAGCATCTGGTCGAGGGCCTCGGCTTGGGGCAGCGTGCGCGGGAAACCATCGAAGATCGCGCCACCGGCTGCCTCTGCTTCGGGCAGTCGCTGCTCGATCAACTCGATGACGATGCCGTCCGAGACCAATTCGCCGCGTTCCATGATGCCGGACACGCGCTTGCCCAGCTCGGAGCCGGACGCGATGGCCGCGCGCAACATGTCGCCGGTCGACAGCTGGACCATGTTTCGGGTCTCAACCAGGCGCTTGGCCTGGGTCCCCTTCCCCGCCGCCGGCGGACCGAACAGGATCAGGTTCATGCCGATTCTCTCCCCTACCGGTGCTCTTGATGGCGCCGTCCCGCAACGTCACCCAAGGACTAGCGACGTCCACCGCGCAGCTTGGATTTCTTGATCAGCCCTTCGTACTGGTGCGCCAGCAGGTGCGACTGGATCTGGGCCACCGTGTCCATGGTGACGCTGACTACGATCAGCAGCGAGGTACCACCCATATAGAACTGCACGTTGAAGAAGCCGATCATGATCTCCGGAAGCAGGCAGACCAGCGTGATATAGGCTGCGCCAATCACCGTCAGGCGTGTCAGCACGAAGTCGAGATACTCCGCCGTGCGCTTTCCGGGACGAATGCCCGGCATGAAACCGCCGTATTTGCGCAGGTTCTCGGCCGTGTCCTCCGGATTGAACACCACAGAGGTATAGAAGAAGCAGAAGAATACGATCAGCGCGCCGTACAACACCATGAACAGGGGTTGGCCGTGCTGCAGCTGGCCGACCGCGCCGGGCAGCCATTGCATCCATTCCGGCAGGTCCGCCGACGCCGCAAAGCCCATGACCGTTGCCGGCAGCAACAGCAGCGAAGAGGCGAAGATCGGCGGGATCACGCCTGAGGTGTTGATTTTCAACGGCAGGAACGAGGTATCCCCGCCCACCATCCGGTTGCCCTGCTGACGCTTGGGATACTGAACCAGCAGGCGGCGCTGCGAACGCTCCATAAACACGATGGCCATAGTGACGGCGACGACAAGGAGCACGATCACGATTAGCGCGCCGGCATTCATTGCACCTGTGCGGGTCAACTCCAGCGACTGCATGATGTACTGTGGCAGCACGGCGACGATGCCGGCAAAGATGATCAGCGAGATGCCGTTGCCGACGCCCCGGCTGGTGATCTGCTCGCCCAGCCACATCAGGAACATGGTGCCGCCCGTCAACGTAACCACGGTGGCGACGATGAAAAACAGGCCGGGGTCTTCAACCAGACCCGGGCTCTGTGACAGGCTGACCGCAATGCCAAAGCTCTGCATCACCGCCAGCACAACGGTCAGGTAGCGGGTGTACTGGTTGAGCGTCTTGCGACCCGCCTCCCCGCCTTCCTTGCGCAGCTTTTCCCAGGGCGGATAGACCGTCCCCATCAGTTGCACGATGATCGACGCCGAGATGTAGGGCATCACGTTCAGCGCAAAGATCGCCATCCGCTCCACGGCACCGCCGGAGAACATGTTGAACATCCCCAGGATGCCCTTGGCCTGACCGGCGAAGGCGGCCTGGAAGGCCACGGGGTCAATGCCCGGGATCGGGATGTAGGTGCCCAGGCGATAGACAACCATCGCCATCAGGGTGAACCAGATGCGCTTGTGGAGTTCGGTGGCCTTCGCAAAGGACCCGAAGTTCATATTGGCGGCGAGCTGTTCGGCGGCCGAAGCCATGCAGCAAATCCTCTGACACCTGGAACTTTACAGCCGGAACGGGATTCCGACTCCGCCGCCCCGTCACGCCTCGACTATGGCAGTCGAAGCCCTCCAGTCACGCTCAGATAAGGCGCGCCGGGCCCGATAGCGAGCCCGACGAAAACCTATCTAGGCGCTAGCGTCTTCCGCAGCCGCTTCCGGCTTGGTCGTGGTCAACGTTCCGCCGGCCTTTTCGACCGCCGTGCGCGCCGCGTTGGTGGCGGAATATACCGACAGTGTGAGCTTGGTGGTCAACTCGCCCTTGCCCAAGAGCTTCACGCCGTCCTTTTCGCGACGGATAACCCCGGCCTTGATCAGAACGGCCGCATCGATCGTGCCCTCGGCGTCGAGCTTGCCGGCGGCGATTGCCTGCTCCAGACGCCAGAGGTTCACTTCCGCGAAGTCGAGGCGATTGCGATTTGTGAAGCCGCGCTTGGGCATGCGCATGTGCAGCGGCATCTGGCCGCCTTCGAAGCCGGCGATGGACACGCCGGAGCGCGCCTTCTGGCCCTTGACACCGCGACCGGCGGTCTTGCCCTTGCCCGAACCCGGGCCACGGCCGACGCGCATGCGGTTCTTGGTGGAGCCCTCGCGCGGGGCGAGATCGTTAAGCTTGGTCATGTGTGCCTCTCCTTGGAGATCTGGCGCCAGGCGGAAGCCTGACTCGGCGGTTTTTGTTTCCCGCCCCTTATGGCGAGGGCGAACCGGGCGAGGCCCGGGGAGACAGGGGATGTCGCGTCAAGCTCGTCGCTTGCTCATGACCTCCCCACCCTGGCCGGCAAGCCGACCTGTCCCTTCCCATGAAGCGGAGGGAAAAATTCTACTCCACCACCTCGAGCAGGTGGGCCACCTTGGCGACCATCCCGCGAACGGACGGGGTGTCTTCAAGGGTGGAGACGCGGCCAACCTTGTTCAGGCCAAGACCGGCGAGCGTGGCGCGCTGGTCCCTGGTCCGACGGATCGGGCTGCCGGTCTGGCGAACGGTGATCTGGGCCATCAGCTTAACCTTCCGAGTCTGCCGCCGCCGCAGCCGCAGCGCCGTCGGCGCGACGACCCAGCACGTCGGAGACCTTCTTGCCACGCTTGGCCGCGATCTGGCGCGGCGAAGACTGGGCCTTAAGCGCCTCAAACGTTGCGCGCACCATGTTGTAGGGGTTGGACGAGCCGACCGACTTTCCGACCACGTCCTGGACGCCCAGGGTTTCCAGAACCGCACGCATCGGACCGCCGGCGATCACGCCCGTGCCGGGAGGTGCCGAGCGGACCATGACCTTGCCTGCGCCCCAGCGGCCATTGCCGTCGTGGTGCAGGGTGCGGCTCTCGCGGAGCGGAACCCGGATCATCGTCTTCTTGGCTTCTTCTGTTGCCTTGCGGATGGCTTCAGGCACTTCGCGCGCCTTGCCATGTCCGAAGCCGACGCGGCCCTTCTGGTCGCCGACGATCATCAGGGCGGCGAACGAGAACCGTCGGCCACCCTTCACGGTCGCCGCGACGCGGTTGATGTGGACCAATTTTTCGACGATGTCGCTGTCGCGTTCATCCTCGTTGCGATTACGACCGCCGCCGCGCTGTTCGTCTCTGCGAGCCATGATCTTTTCCTTAGAAATTCAGGCCGGCTTCGCGCGCGGCGTCAGCAAGGGCCTTGACCCGGCCATGGTACAGGTAGCCACCGCGATCGAACACGACGTCCTTGACGCCTTTTTCCATCGCGCGCTGGGCGACCAGAGCGCCGACGCGAGCGGCGGCGTCCTTGTCTGAACCCTTGGTCTTGTCAGCCTTGGCACCTTCCAGCGACGAGGCGGCAGCAAGGGTCACTCCCTGAGCATCATCGATGATCTGGGCGTAGATGTTCTTGGCCGAACGGAAGACCGACAGGCGCGGCCGCCCGTTGGCAACCTTCTTCAGGTTGTTGCGGACGCGATAAGCGCGGCGAAGGGTTGAGTCACGCGGAGAAAGAGCCATGGCCTACTTCTTCTTGCCTTCCTTGCGACGCACCGTCTCGCCTTGATAGCGGACACCCTTGCCCTTGTAGGGCTCCGGCGGACGGATGCGGCGGATCTGAGCGGCGATTTCGCCGACGACCTGCTTGTCGATGCCCGAGATCTTGATTTCGGTCTGCTTCGGCACCGCGAACGAGATACCGTCCGGTGCCTTGATGTCCACGTCGTGGCTGAAGCCGAGCTGCATGGAGAGCGCGGTGCCCTTCAGTGCGGCGCGATAGCCGACGCCCACCAGCTCAAGCGTGCGCTCGAAGCCTTCGGTGACACCCTGGACCATGTTGGCCACGAGGGTGCGCGAAAGGCCCCACATCGCCTGGGCGCGGGTGGTGTCCTGGCGCTTGGAGAGGGTGAGCTCTCCGCCTTCCTGGGTGACTTCGATCTCCTCGGCGACGGTCCACGAAAGCTGCCCCTTTGGACCCTTTACGGTGACTGTCTGGCCCTCGATGGTCACGGTCACCCCTGCGGGGACGGCAACCGCCTTCTTTCCAATACGAGACATATCAGTAGACCCGGCAGAGGACTTCGCCGCCCACGTTCGCGTCACGCGCGGCCGTGTCCGACATAACGCCCTTGGGCGTCGACAGGATCGAGATCCCGAGACCGTTCTTGACGGGCTTCAGGTCCTTGATCGACGAATAGACGCGACGGCCGGGCTTCGAAATGCGAGCGATTTCCACGATGACAGGTGCGCCATCGAAGTACTTCAGCTCAACCTCGAATTCCGGGAAGGCACCGGGGCGCTCCACCAGGTGGTAGCCGCGGATGTAGCCTTCGTCAGCCAACACATCGAGAAGGCGCGCACGCATCTTCGAGGCCGGTGTCAGGACTTTCGAGCGGCCGCGAGCAGCTGCGTTCTTGATGCGGGCGATGAGATCGCCGATGGGGTCGTTGACCATCTGGAACCTCCCTTACCAGCTCGACTTGACGAGACCGGGGATCAGGCCTGCGGACCCGAGGTCACGCAGCGAAATCCGGCTCATACGAAGCTTGCGATAATAGCCGCGCGGGCGGCCGGTGACTTCGCAACGGTTGCGAATCCGCGTTTTTGAAGAGTTGCGCGGAAGCTCCGCCAGCTTGAGGCGCGCATCGAAGCGATCCTCTAGCGGCAGCGTCTCGTTGTTGGCAATCTTCTTCAGCGCAACACGCTTTGCAGCGTGCAGCTTGACGAGGACCTTGACCCGCTCATTGCGGTTGACGGCGCTTTTCTTGGCCATGTGCTTTTCCTTCCCGCCGCTACTGTTGTTGCTGCTGAACGAACGGGAACTGGAATTCCTTCAGAAGCTCGCGAGCCTCGTCATCGGTTTTCGCAGTGGTGGTGACGATGATGTCCATGCCCCAGATCTGATCGATCTGGTCGTAGTTGATCTCCGGGAACACGATGTGTTCCTTCAGACCCATGGCGTAGTTGCCGCGACCGTCGAAGGACGTGGGCTTCAGGCCCCGGAAGTCCTTCACACGCGGCAGCGCGATGGTGATCAGACGGTCGAGAAACTCGTACATCTGGTCCTTGCGCAGCGTGACCTTGCACCCGATCGTCATGCCTTCGCGCAGCTTGAAGCCGGCGATGGACGTCCGGGCCTTGGTCGCGATCGGCTTCTGGCCGGCGATCTTGGCCAGGTCACCCATGGCAGAGTTGATCTTCTTTGAGTCCGCAACAGCCTCGCCGACGCCCATATTGATGACAATCTTGTCCAACTTGGGGATCTGCATTTCGTTGGTGTAGCCGAAGCGCTCCTTCATCGCGGCGCGGATGCGCTGGCGATACTCGGACTTCAGCCGCGGTTCGTAAGCTTGCTCAGCCATTGATCACCTCGCCGGTCGTCTTGGCGACGCGGACCTTCCTGTCGCCGTCCACGCGGAAGCCGACGCGGGTGGCCTTGCCGTTGGAATCGACGATGGCCACGTTCGACAGATGGAGCGACGCTTCCTTATGCTTGATCCCCCCTTGAGGATCAGCTTGCGACGGGCGGGTGTGACGCTGAACCATGTTCAAGCCTTCCACGACGACGCGATTATCCTTGGGCAGGATCTTCAGAACCGCGCCCTGGCGGCCCTTGTCCTTGCCCGTCAGAAGGATCACGCGATCCCCCTTTTTGATCTTGGCCGCCATTACAGCACCTCAGGCGCGAGCGAGATTATCTTCATGTGGTTCTTGGCGCGCAGTTCACGGGGAACCGGGCCAAAAATCCGCGTGCCGATCGGCTCGGATTGCTTGTTCACAATCACGGCCGCGTTCTTGTCGAAGCGGATCACCGAACCGTCCTTGCGCTTGATGGCCGAACTGGTCCGAACGACGATGGCTTGCAGCACATCACCCTTCTTCACGCGGCCGCGCGGAATGGCCTCTTTTACAGAGACCACGATCTTGTCACCGACGCCGGCATAACGACGCTTCGCGCCACCCAGCACCTTGATGCACATGACCCGGCGGGCACCGGAGTTATCGGCGACGTCCAGGTTAGTTTGCATCTGGATCATATGTTCAGATCCTTACGCTTGGGCCGCGCTGCCGGTCGGCAGCACTTCCCAGGTTTTCGTCTTTGATTTAGGCGCGCATTCAACAATGCGAACCTTCTCGCCGACCTTGCAGACATTGGCTTCGTCGTGGGCGTGGTACTTCTTCGACCGGCGAACGGTCTTCTTCAGCACCGGATGCAGGAAGGTGCGCTCGACCTTCACTACAATGCTCTTGTCGCCCTTGTCGGAGACGACTTCGCCCTCAAGAATTCGTTTTGGCATCTGTCGTTGCTCCTCAGGCCTGAGCCTGCTTGCCGCGCAGAACCGTTTTGATGCGCGCGATATCCTTGCGCACCTGGTCCACACGGTGGGTCTTTTCGATCTGGCCGGTCGCCTTCTGGAAGCGCAGGTTGAACTGCTCCTTCTTCAGGGAGACGAGCTGGTCAGCCAGCTGATCGGGGGTGAGCCCCCGGACTTCATCAATCTTCATCACGCGTGCTCCGCGACGGGGACGTCGATGCGGGACACGATGCGGGTTTTCACCGGCAGCTTGGCCGCACCGAGGCGCAGGGCTTCCCGGGCCACATCGTCCGGCACGCCGTCGATTTCGAACATTATCCGGCCGGGGTGAACGCGCGCCGCCCAATAGTCGACAGCGCCCTTGCCCTTGCCCATCCGGACTTCGGCAGGTTTGCCGGTGACCGGAACGTCCGGATAGATCCGGATCCAGACACGGCCCTGGCGCTTCATCTGACGCGTAATCGCGCGGCGGGCCGCCTCGATCTGGCGCGCCGTAATGCGGTCGGGCTCAACCGTCTTCAGGCCATAGGACCCGAAGTTCAGCGTGAAGCCGCTCTTCGCCAAGCCGTGGATACGGCCCTTGAATTGCTTGCGATACTTGGTTTTTTTCGGGGACAGCATCTCGGATCCTTAGGCGTTCGCCGTTTCGCGGCGATCGCGACGGGGGCCGCGGTCGGGACGATCACCGCGTTCGCGGCCACCACCTTCACCAGCCGGACCGCTTTCGCTGGCCAGACGCTTGTCGAGCGCCATCGGGTCGTGGTCGAGAACTTCGCCTTTGAAGACCCAGACCTTCACACCGATGATACCGTAGGTCGTCTTGGCCTCGGTGATGCCGTAGTCAATGTCGGCCCGAAGGGTGTGACGCGGCACGCGGCCTTCATGGTACGATTCTGAACGCGCGATTTCCGCACCGCCCAGACGACCCGAAACCTCGATACGCATACCCTTGGCACCCAGGCGCATGCCGCTTTGCAGCGACCGCTTCATGGCCCGGCGGAACGCGATACGGCGCTCCAGCTGCTGGGCGATGTTCTCGGCCACCAGTTGCGCGTCGGTTTCCGGCTTGCGGATCTCGACAATGTTCAGGTGCACTTCACCGCCGGTGAGGGCGACCACGTCCGAGCGCAGCTTTTCAATGTCTGCACCCTTCTTGCCGATGATCACGCCCGGGCGCGCGGCATAGATGGTGATGCGGCACTTCTTGTGGGGACGCTCGATGATGATCCGCGATACGCCAGCCTGGTATAGCTTCTTCTTCAGGGCGCGACGCACCTTGATGTCTTCATGAAGCAGACGGCCGTAGTCTGGACCGTCGGCGAACCAACGGCTGTCCCAGGTGCGGTTGATGCCGAGGCGAAGCCCGACAGGATTGATTTTCTGACCCATCAGGCGGCCTCACCCACTTCGCGGACCACGATCGTGATCTCGCTGAACGGTTTCTCGACGCGCGATGCCCGACCACGAGCACGAGCGTGGAAGCGCTTCATCACGAGGTTCTTGCCCACGAACGCCTCGGCGACGACAAGACTGTCGATATCGAGGTTGTGGTTGTTTTCAGCGTTGGAGATCGCCGAGTAGAGCGCCTTGCGAACATCGTTCGCGATGCGCTTGGAACTGAACTCCAGCTCGTTGAGGGCGCGTTGCACCTTCAGGCCCCGGATTGACTGGGCCACGAGGTTGAGCTTGCGGGGGCTGATGCGGATTGTCCGCACCTTTGCCACCGCTTCGGCAGCCGTAAATCGGCGAGCCTTGGCTTGCTTGCTCATCTTACTTCCTCTTGGCCTTCTTGTCGGCCGCGTGACCGGGGAAAAAGCGGGTGGGCGCAAACTCGCCCAGCTTCATTCCAACCATGTCTTCCGAGACGAGCACAGGAACGTGCTTCTGACCGTTGTGCACGCCGAAGGTCAGGCCCACAAACTGGGGCATAATCGTCGAGCGACGCGACCAGGTCTTGATCACATCCTTACGGCCGGAACTGAGTACGGTTTCGGCCTTCTTGAGCAGGTATCCGTCGACAAACGGACCTTTCCAGACTGAACGGGTCATGGCTTAGCGAGCCTTCCGTGCGTGACGTGAGCGGATAATGAACTTATCCGTCGACTTGTTCTTGCGGGTCTTGCTGCCCTTGGTCGGCTTGCCCCATGGGGTCACCGGGTGGCGACCGCCGGAGGTGCGGCCTTCGCCGCCACCGTGCGGGTGATCGATCGGGTTCATGGCGACACCGCGAACGTGCGGCCTGCGGCCCATGTGACGAGAGCGACCGGCTTTGCCGAGGTTCTCGTTCATATGGTCGGGGTTGGAGACCGCGCCCACCGTGGCGATGCAGGTATCCTGAACCATACGCAGCTCGCCCGAGTTCAAGCGGATCTGGGCATAGCCGGCGTCACGACCAACAAGCTGGGCGTACCCCCCTGCGGAACGGGCGATCTGACCACCCTTGCCCGGCTTCATCTCCACATTGTGGATGATGGTACCGATCGGCATCCCGCGAAGCGGCATGGCGTTACCTGGCTTCACGTCGGCACGCTCGGCGGCGACCACCTGATCGCCAACTTTCAGGCGCTGCGGCGCCAGGATGTAGGACAACTCGCCATCGGCGTACTTCACCAGAGCGATGAAGGCCGAACGGTTGGGGTCATACTCCAGGCGCTCAACCGTTGCCGGGATATCGAACTTGCGACGCTTGAAATCCACGAGGCGATAGAGGCGCTTGGCGCCGCCGCCGCGGAAGCGAACGGCGATGCGGCCATTGCCGCCCCGGCCGCCAGACTTCGTCAGGCCGTGCACGAGAGTCTTCTCGGGCCCGCCTTTGTGCAGCTCGGAACGGTCAACCAGGACCAGCTGGCGCCGGCCCGGTGACGTCGGATTGAAGTGCTTCAAGGCCATCGGATCAGAGCCCCGTGGTGATGTCGATCGACTGGCCTTCGGCCAGCGTCACGATCGCTTTTTTGACATCGGCACGTTTGCCCATGATGCCGCGGAAACGCTTGGTCTTGCCCTTCACGTTGATCGTGTTGACCTTCGTGACATTGACCTTGAACAGCGCCTCAACTGCGGCGGCGATTTCGTCCTTGCTGGCGTCACCCGCCACGCGGAAGACGACCTTGTTCTGCTCGGACAGCAGGGTGGCCTTTTCCGTGATGATCGGCGCCAGGATAGTGTCGTAGTGACGGACGGTAGGTTCTACGGCCATTACGCGGCCTCCTCAGGCTGGAAGCGCGCCTGGATCGCCTGCACCGCATCCTTGGTCAGAACCAGGGTTCGGCGGCGCAGCACGTCATAGACGTTCAGGCCGGCGTTCGGCAGCACGTCGACGTTCGGGATGTTCCGAGCGGCGAGCTTGAAGTTGTTGTCGACCTCGACGCCAGCGATGAACAGGGCGTGGGTGATGCCGATCTTGCCCAGGCGCTCGCGCAGGGCGGCCGTCTTGGGATCCGTCAGCGTGACGTTGTCGACCACGATCAGAGAGCCGTCGCGAACCTTGGACGACAGAGCGTGGCGCAGCGCCAGCGCGCGGACCTTCTTGGGCAGATCAAAAGCATGGCTGCGAACAACCGGGCCGTGAGCCCGGGCGCCGCCGACGAACTGAGCCGCACGGCGTGAGCCGTGACGGGCGCCGCCAGTGCCCTTTTGCTTGTACATCTTCTTCGAGGTGCGGGAGACCTCGTTACGCACCTGGACCTTGTGCGTACCGGCGCGGCGCTTGGCGAGTTGCCAGGTAACGCAGCGCTGCAGGATGTCGCCGCGGATGTCTTCGATGCCGAAGATATCATCAGGAAGCTCGATCGAGCCGCCCTTCCCGCCGTCCAGATTGATGACGTCGAGTTTCATTACGCTTGATCCCCAGCTGCAGGCGCTTCAGCCGGTGCTTCAACGACCGGTGCCGTGTCGACGACAGCTTCAACCGCCGCTGGCTGGCCGCTCTTGCGGAAGGCACCAGGCAGGGGCGCATCGGCGTGACGGGCGGACTTGATGGCGTCGCGAACCTTGACGTAGGTGCCTTCGGTGCCAGGCACCGCGCCCTTTACAAGGATAAGCCCGCGCTCGATGTCCACACGCCAGACGGTGACGTTCAGGGTAGTGACAACTTCCTGGCCGAGGTGGCCAGCCATCTTCTTGCCCTTGAAGGTCTTGCCCGGATCCTGACGCTGACCCGTCGAACCGTGCGAACGGTGCGAGAGTGAAACGCCGTGCGTGGCGCGAAGCCCGCCGAAATTCCAGCGCTTCATGGCACCGGCAAAGCCTTTGCCGACCGTCAGCGCGGTCACGTCTATCTTCTGGCCGGGTACGAAATGGTCAGCGGTGATTTCCGCGCCCACGTCGATGAGGTTTTCCTCGGAGACCCGGAATTCGACCAAGCGGTGCTTTGGCTCGACTTGACCCTTGGCGAAGTGTCCGCGCATGGCCTTGGAGGTATTCTTGGGCTTCTTGGCACCGGAACCGAGCTGGAGGGCGACGTAGCCGTCCTTGTCCTGGGTGCGCTGAGAGACGACCTGACAGCCTTCGAGGCTGAGCACGGTCACCGGTACGTGTGTGCCAGCTTCATCGAAGAAGCGGGCCATACCGAGTTTCTTGGCAAGTACGCCGGTTCGCATCGGATCAATCCCCTTAGAGCTTGATCTCGACGTCCACGCCGGCAGAGAGGTCGAGCTTCATCAGCGCGTCCACGGTCTGCGGGGTGGGGTCGACGATATCGAGCACGCGCTTGTGCGTGCGGATCTCGAACTGCTCGCGCGACTTCTTGTCGATGTGCGGCGAACGGTTGACGGTGAATTTTTCAATACGCGTCGGCAGCGGGATCGGCCCGCGCACGGTCGCGCCGGTTCTCTTGGCCGTGTTCACGATCTCGCGTGTGGAATGGTCCAGCACGCGGTGATCGAAGGCCTTGAGCCGAATGCGGATGTTCTGACGATCCATATCGCTCTTACATTTCCTTACAGACGGCGGCCCGCCCGCGTGATCTCGACCATTTCAAAGACCAGCCCGAACTCGAAGATGAGCTCGTACGCGAAAGTCCGCACAAACGAATTGGGCCCACGCGAACCCGCGAGGGCCTGTCCCGAAACGCTCAGTTGAGCACTGTCTCAGGTCGTTCCGCGGGCCGCGTCTGCCTTCCAAATCACTTCGGAGTGCACAGCCGGTCCAACAGGAGGCGCGGTATTACCGGTGCGACTCGGTCCCGTCAAGGGCTGGAACAGTATCGATCGCGGCAGCCAGACGATTGTTCCGGAGCCGACGCGTTGAAGCCCGCCCCGGGATGGTCAACAAGCCGGTTCCCTTCGCTCGCTCTAGTTTCCGATGCGCACTGTCCCCGAGCCCATTACAGTCTTCGAGACAGCACCAGTCACGGTGCCAGCATGCACGTCACCTGAGCCCGCGATCCTGGCCCGAAGACTGGCTGCGGTGCCCCGGAAGTGAACGTCACCGGAGCCTGCGATGGAGACCTTTAGGTCGCGGGCAGTTCCGCCGCCGATGACGACGTCGCCAGAGCCCGCCACATTGATGTCCAGCGGTCCGGAGGCCGACGCAACCCGCGCAGAGCCTGAACCGGCAATGTTCACGTCAAGGCCGTTCCTGACCGCGGCGGCGGCAACATCGCCGGAGCCCGCGACGCGAACGCGCAGGCTACCGGAGGTACCGATGCGTGTGTCGCCAGATCCTGCCTGCGAGATCCGGGCCTCGCCGTCCACATTCGCGATGGTCCAGTCGCCGCATCCGGCGTTGTCGAGGGTCAGACTGCCCGAGCGACCAACCGTGCCGAAGACAGCGCCAGCGGCCTCCACGTTGGTGTCGCGCGGTGTGCGGATAACGACCTGTGGCATGTCCTGCCAGCCGATGTTGCCGGCCCCACGCACGTCCACGGACGAGCTTGTGCCGGAACTGCGGCAGTTGCGAATTCGGCGGCCGAGGTCCCCGTCGAGGATCGTGCGGTCACCCATGGTTCGGACCGTGAGCGGCAAGGACCCATTCGGCCGGATAATCTGGATCTTGATGTCACTTCGCGCCTCAGGGATCACAGTGACCCGCGCAACAGCCTCTCGAATTTCGACCGTCGCACTCTGAGCAGAGCCCGCCGCAAGGGCTGCGACCAAGGCGATCATTCCAGTTTCAAGACGCATCTCGTGCTCCCGATTGTCCGTTGATTGAGACGCTAGGCGCGCGTGAGCCGCTTCACAGCTTAAATTGCCGTCATGATCAATTTGTCATCCGGGATCACGGAATCAAAAAGGCCGCCGGGGTTTCCCTCGGCGGCCTTGCTTTGAAGCTGTCATCCCGGCCATCAGAGCGGCGAAGCCGCGTCGGCCGAGCCGGGACCTGATTACTTGATGATCTTCGCCACGACGCCGGAGCCGACGGTGCGGCCACCCTCGCGG
>CAMCXF010000049.1 GCA_945883235.1 Phenylobacterium deserti
CTCTCGCGCCAGCCGCCGAACCGACGCCGCATCAAAGTCGTCCCGCAACACCACCGATGACATTGATCCACTCCTCTCCAATGAGGAGCATGAATCACTGTTCGCCGCTCAGCGGAATCCCCGAGTCAGCCTCAGCGGCGGTTGGTATAAGGCAACGGGCAATGCGCTGGGCTGAATCGCGATAGGCGAATCTTATGCAACGCCTCGCCCTCACCGCACTCCTCGTCCGCGACTATGACGACGCCATCGAATTCTACGTCGGCAAGGTAGGGTTTGATCTTGTCGAAGATACTGACATGGGCAACAGCAAACGATGGGTGGTGGTCAAGCCACCGGGGTCGGACGCGGCGATCCTGTTAGCCAAGGCTGTAGGTAGGCAGATCGCCCACGTCGGCGATCAGGCCGGGGGACGGGTGTTTCTGTTCCTGCATACTGATGATTTCGCCTCAGATCACCAACGGATGACAGCGGCGGGGGTTCGTTTCCTGGAGCCGCCCCGCCACGAGCCCTACGGATCCGTGGCCGTGTTCGAGGATCTGTACGGGACCCGCTGGGACCTCATTCAGCCGGTGGCGCCGGCATGAGCGCGTCGTCGATCTGGACGGCGCGGATCGCTGCCGGGCGAGCTTGAAACCTGGCGACGTAGTCAACAAAGACCGGGCGTTTCTCGATGCTGTTGAACTGCATGCCCCATCCAAGATGGGCTCCGACATAGAGGTCAGCGGCGGTGAAGCTGTCGCCAACGAGAAATTCCTGCCCCGAAAGAGCGCCTTCGAGCGTACCCACGACATCGGCCATGCAGCCGAACCCGAACGTCATCCTGCGATCCTCCGGCGGCTCCCAGCCCATCGACTGGATGCTGACGACCTGTTCCACCGGGCCGGCGGCATAGAACAGCCAGCGATAGTAGCTGCCGCGGAGGCGGCTGTCCGACGGCGGGGCCAGGCCGGCTTGCGGGAACGCGTCGGCCATGGGGTATCTCCTTGGTGGGCCCCAGTAGACAACGGACGTGCTGACAGCACTGTGTCAGTAGTCCTGCAGCAGCAGCCGACTACGCAGTTTGCAGGCGTGCAATTTCCCGCCGCAGGAACGTTTCGGCCAACATCAGGTTTGGAACCCACGCCAGCCAGGCGATCACGCGATAACCCTCCACGAAACTGAAGCCCATCATCAGGGGGAACGGCAAATAGAGGCGCAGGGTCACCGCAGCGAAGGTGAGCGCAAACGAACGGATCATCCAGCGGCGATGGGCGTCGAACCGGCGCAGCTGAGCCATCCGCAGTGCCTGGACGGTGCAGTAGATCCAGACCACCGCCAGTGCGCCGAACCCCAGCCCCGCGACCGGGCCGGCGGTGCTGCCGAACGACATCAGGAACCCGGCTGAGCCGCTGACGATGCAGCAGATGACATAGATCTTGCCCAGTGTGCGATGGAGACCACGCCGGGCGCGCACCGATTTCAGGAACTGAAACGGCCCGATGATCAACGCCGTACCGGCCAGTGCTGCGTGAAGCACAAGCCATGGCCGCGCGAACAGATTGGCCAACACATCAGGCGAGAATGCGCCGCCGGATGGTACAGCGACATAGGCATAGACACCCACGCTGATACTCAGGAATGCAGTGAGGCCCCAAAGACCCATGGAAAGACGACTGTTCATCGGGAAACGGCTCCTTGTCGTGTCGCCATTTGGTAAATGCGGGCCGGTTCGGCGTTCCAGTGACAAGACGTTAATGGCGCCGTTTGTTCGCGAACGGCTACAGTCAGCCCGTAGGTCGTGACGGGATTGCGCGAACGACTCAGCTAAAGATTCCGGATGCCGTTGTTGAATGTCCCGCCCTGGATTCGCCGCGCGGCCGCCGAGCTGGGGCTGTGGATCGCCATTGGCCTGGTCATGGCGGTTCTGGGGCCCTTCGGATCATCAGCGCGGACACCGTTCGAGCGCAGCATCTATTGGCTGGGGTGCATGGTGGGTGGCGGATTGATCGGGATCGGGATTGATGAGGTGATCCGCAGGATGACTGGACACTTCTGGGTACGCCTGGGCGTGGTCAGCGTCCTGATGACCCCTCCGGTCACCGTATTGGTCTGGTTCATAAACCATGGACTGGCAGGGACGCGTTTGACCTGGGCCAACCTCTTCGCGCCGGGGTTCGAGGTGTTCGTTGTCTGTGTTGCCACCCTGCTGGTACGTCAGCTCATCTGGGCCCGTGTTGCTGCGGCGCCCGTCGCTGTGGAGGTCGATCCCGGTGCCACGTTCCGCCAGCGGCTCTCGGCCAAACGGCGCGAGGCCGAGCTGATCGCGGTCGAGGCCGAGGATCACTACCTGCGGGTCCACACCGATGCCGGAGATGAGCTGATCACCGCCCGCTTTGGCGACGCGCTCACGGAACTGTCAGGGGTCAAGGGCTTCCGGACCCATCGATCATGGTGGGTGGCGGCGGGTGCGATCGACACGGTGCGCTGGCTGCGAGGCCGCGGCGAGGCCCGACTGAAGTGTGGACTGGTGGTTCCCATCAGCCGTAGCCAGGCTAGCGAACTGAAGGCGGCAGGCTGGTTCTAGAGGCGCGAGCCTTCGATCATCGTGTCCGCGCGCCGCCAGGCGTCCTGAAACGCAGCACCAACTGACGCACCTTCCTCGATCTTTCCCTGGGCCGTGAGCGCCATCATCAGTCCTTTCAGGGCCCAGCCGTCGCGACGGTAGTGGGTGAGGCTTTCACGGTAGACCGCTTCGGCCTCGCGCGCTTTACCCGCCTCGATCAATGCCGCGCCCAGCAAATGCGCGACCGGGCGATGCCAATAGGCGGGCTCGGTGTAGGGTAGCGCCCGCTCAAGTTCCATCGCCCTGCGGAACGCCTGGACAGCTTCCTGCAGGTTCCCAGATTTTCGGGCGATCTCGCCGTCAACCGACGCCAGCGCGACCTGAAGCATCTGACCCACGGGTAGAGCGGCAGCCTCGTAGCGAGCGAGGTTCGCTTTTTGAAGCACTACCAGCGCGCGGCGATCAGCCTTGGCGGCTTTCAACCTGCCCGAGTTTGCGTGAGCGACGGCGCGTGCGTAATGGGACATCGCCCGATCAAGGATCAGGGTCTTGCCCGGCAGAGGTTCCGCAAGCACCTCAGCGTACTTCCCGAACCGCAGCTGGGTCATGATCGGCGTGAAGTTGTAGAGCTCCGCCAGCGGAATCTGCGTCGCGAGTTTCGGCGCATCCACCGCCTTCACCAGCCTGCGCGCCGAGTCGAGCGCTACCTGGTAGCGGCCCTCCATCTCGGCCGAGGTCCACAGAAAGTGGATGTTGTGACCGTAGTAGCCGGCCGGATAGAAACCCTGAGCCTTGCAGGTGGCGATGTAGTCCTCGTCCACTTTCGCGGCCAGTTCGTTGGCCGCTGCGGCATCCGCATAGCGGCCCACCCGATAGTAGATGTGGCTCGGCATATGCACCACGTGGCCCGCATTGGGCATCGCGCGTAGCAGGCGGTCAGCGGCGGCCTCCGCGCGCTCCGGGGTCGTCGAAGCCTCAACAGCGTGAATGTAGAGGTGAAGCGCACCGGGATGGTTCGGCGACGCCGTCAGCACCATTTCCAAGGTGGCGACGATCAGGGCGCCGTGACCCTTGGGGGTTTTGCTGTCCGCCTCCCAGTAGTCCCAGGGCTGGGTGTCCATCATGGCCTCGGCCCAGAATGTCTGGGCATCCAGGTCATCGGGATACTGGCGCGCAAGATCGCCCATCGCCTGGGCGAAGGCCTCGTTCAACCTGCCGCGGTCGCCCGCTCGGGTCTCGGCGTATCTCTTGGACAAAGCCGCAATCCACGCCTGCTCACGCGGACTGACCTTCGGAGCCAGAGCCTGGGCGTTCTGAAGCGCCAGCCAGGCCGGGACCACCGCGTCATCCTGCATCGGCATGTTGATGTTCGGACCCAGTGAAAACGCGACCCCCCACCAGCACATGGCGCAGTTCAGATCGATCCGCGCCGCCTGGCGGAACGACCGGATGGCCTCGGCGTGGTTGAAGCCAAACGTCAGCTTGACGCCCTGGTCGAAGAATTTCTGCGCCTCAGGCGAGGCCGTGATTGCCATGTGGTGGTCGCCAAGGCCGCTGAAGACCGGCGCGCCCGGCTTGTCGGCCTGCCCGCCATAGATCGCCGGCATGGGCGGCAGGCCCATGCTCATGGCCGTCATCTTCGACATGTCGTGCAGCTGTGCGGTTGCGGCACCGGACCACAGCATTGCGACTGTCGCGAGGATTGCCCGCAGGATCATGCCTGGGTCTCCTGTCATCATTTGAGCGAATGTTACGCGAGAGTTTTGGCCGGTGCCAAGCCGGACAGGAAATCCTTCAGCACGGCGTTGAAGGCCTCCGGCTTGTCGATATTGGCTGCGTGCCCGGCACCCTCGATGATGGCCTTCTTCGCGCCGGGAATCTTCGCTGCCATATAGTCGCTGGCGGCCAAGAACGGCGTGTCCTCCGACCCCACAATGACAATTGACGGCACCTTGATGTCGGGCAGCGAGGTGATCACGCCTGCGTCGCGCTGGGTGAGCATGCCGCGCGCCGCCAGGGCCAGGCCTTTGGCGCTGGTATGCTTTGCCGTTCGGCGTTCGGCGCTACCGGCAGACAATAGGCCCAGCCCCTCGGTCTCGTAACGCTCGGCGGTGCGCAAAGAGGTCTTGTTCCAGCCGGCGCGGGCTTCATCGTTCTTGTAGCCGGGGCCGGTATCGATGATCAGCAGCGCATTGACCCGGTCGGGGTGGACACGGTTGAACGCCAGCGACATGTAGCCGCCCAGCGACAGGCCGCCGATGATGGCTCGCGGGGCACCCACTTCATCCAGCAACGCAGCCATGTCGGCCACCGTATGCATCTCGGAATAGAGCGACGGATCGTCGGGACTGTCGCTTTGCCCGTGACCGCGCATGTCCCAGGTGATCAGGCGGTGGTCTTTGGCTATTACATCAACCTGGCCCGACCACATCTGTGCTGTAGCCGAGTAGCCGTGGGTCAGAAGGACCACCGGCCCGTGGTCGCCGTGAACCTCATAATAGAGGTTCACGCCGACGCGATTCAGCTTGGGCATTTGCGGTCTTCCCTGACGTTTTCACCAAGGAACGCGGTTTGACGCCTGATGTCGAGCCTACGACCGGGTCGCCACCCAGTCGCGCACATGCCGCTCCAGCACTGTCAGCGGCATCGCACCCGAGAGCAGGACCGCGTTGTGATACGCTTTCAGATCGAATTTGGTGCCTAGACTGGCCTTTGCCTCCTCGCGGACACGGGCCCAGACAGTATGGCCCACCTTGTAGCTGTTGGCCTGTGCCGGAGAGGAGAAATAGCGCTCAACCTCACGCTGGGCGCGACTGGCGGTATTGCCGATGGTGTCGACCATGTAGCGGGTGGCCTGAGCCCGGCCCCAGCGCTTGTAGTGGATGCCGGTATCCGTCACGAGACGCGCTGCGCGGGACAGCAGCGACTGCAGGTATCCGGCCTGGCCGAGAGGATCGCCATCGTAGGCCCCCAACTCGTCGGCAAGCTGTTCAGCATAGAGCGCCCAGCCTTCCGAGAAGGCGGAGAAGCCGAAGCCGGCCCGGCGTAGCATCGGTGCTGAGGTGCTTTCCTGAGCCAGGGCGATCTGCAGATGATGGCCTGGGATCGTCTCGTGAACCGCCAGGGTCTTCAGATTGTAACGCGGCCAGTCGCCGGTCTCTTTCAGATTGATGTAGAAAGCCGCCGGGCGCGAACCGTCCAGAGCTGCGGACTGATAGTAGCCGTTGGCCGCGCCATCCTGGATAAACACCGGCACGCGGCGCACCTCGACCGTGGCCTTGGGCAAGGTGGAGAATGCCTTGGGCAGCAACCTGCCCAAGGCCGCGACATCGACGTTCAGATCGGCGATCATCCGGGCGCGGCCTTCGTCGCTCGCCGGGTAGACCTGACCGGGATCCACGTTCAGCCTGGCCAGCCGCTGGGCGACTGTGCCTCCCGTCATCCCCTGAGCCCTCAAGATGCCGTCCAGTCGGGTGGTGATCTCTGCTACCTGATCCAGGCCCAGCTGATGAACTTCCTGCGGCGTGTAGTTGGTGGTGGTCGAGGCTTTCACCGCGTCGGCGTAGTAGGCATCGCCGCCGGGCAGCGACCAGACGCCCGTATCCGGTCTGGCCTTCGCCCGCACCGCCTTCATGGCGGCGATCTGTCGGTCAAGCGCAGTGAACACCTCGGTCTCGACAATCTTCTGCGCGCGGGCAGCCCAGTCGCCGGAGATACCCGCGTCGGCCGTCTTTTTGGCGATTGAGGTGACCAGGATGGTCCTGTCAGTCGATTGATTTCGAAGCGCCACCATCTGGCCCAGCGACAGGTCGCAGACAAAGTCCGGCGGCACAACGCCGGCCGCCACGTCTGCCCTCTGGCGCGCAACATCATTGTCCATAGACCTTGCGAAGGCGCTTAGTCGCGACAGGTAGGCCTCGGCGTCCGCAGCATTGGCGACCCGGTGCTGGCTGTCCAGAAAGTCGGGGACGCTGGCGTAGGCACCGTCGCGCTGGCTGATCACATACGGGCTGAAGTTGCCGCCGACATCGCCGAACTTATACTTGTCGCCATTCCGGACGGCCTGCTCGTTGGAATAGAGCACGACGTCGAGGTCGACCTTGGACGCCGCCGACAGCTTGTTACGGTCGACCGCCTTCAGTTCGTTGACCCGGCCTCTGGCCTGCTCGAGCCGGCGCGCCTTGGCGGCAGATGAATTGTCGTCGAGCCTGGACTTCAGGGCCACCCGTGCTCCCTTGTCGCGACCCAGTGAGGTCGCAAAGCGCGGGCTCTCATCGACGCGGGCCTCGAACATCTGATCGAGAAGGACCCTCAGTCTGGCATCTTCACCGGTGAGCTGGGCAAAGGCCGGAGCAGCCGTGGCCATGGCGGCACCGGCGGTGGTGAAGAGAAATGTGCGGCGATCCAGCAGGCTTTCGCTCCTGTGATGTAGTTGTCGACAGCGGCCGTGCAAGGCGCGTCTTCTTGGCTGAGTCCGCAAGGCTTAGGGGCCAGAGCGCGAACCGGGAAGCCTGATCAAGGCCATTTGCCGCAATAAATCCCGGTGCCGCGGCATAGTGTGCCTTCAAGACTGGCGCACTGTAGCTGGATCAGTTGAGATGAGGGCGGATCGATGCAAGGATTCTATCGAGATGTCCCAGGTTGGCAGGCAAATTCCGGTCGTCGCGGCCGCTCTTTTGCTGAGTGGCACGGCTATGGCGCAGGTTAAGCCCTCCACGGCAGACAAAACCATCCAGACGATCCGCAACAGCGCGGGATTCAAGGCGGCGACCGCCAACCTTGATCGCGAGTACGACCGCATCGTCGAGGAAACCATCCGCCTGACCGAGATCCCTGCCCCGCCCTTCAAGGAGACGGCGAAGGCTCAGGCCTACATGGCCATGCTGAAGGCTGCCGGCCTCAGCGATGTCGAGATGGACGCCGAGGGCAATGTGATGGGCCTGCGCCGGGGGACAGGCCCCGTCGGCGCGCCGCTTGTGGTCATGGCAGCGCATCTGGACACAGTGTTCCCGGAAGAGACCAACGTGAAGGTTCGACGGGAGGGGACCAAACTGTTCGCCCCTGGCGTGGGTGACGACACTCACTCGCTGGCCGTTGTGCTGGCCTATGTCCGGGCTCTGGATGTCGCCAAAGTCAAAACCCGGCGCGACATTCTTTTCGTCGGCAATGTGGGCGAGGAAGGCCCCGGCGACCTGCGCGGGATCCGCTTCCTGTTCACCAAGGGAGAATACAAGGACCGCATCGCGGCGTTCTTCTCGATGGACGGGACGTCTCCGGTCCTGGTGACGTCCGGAGCCGTGGGCTCGCGGCGCTATCGGGTGACCTTCAAGGGGCCGGGCGGACACAGCTATGGCGCGTTTGGCCTGGTGAACCCCATGGCGGCCATGGGCGCGACGGTGGTGGAGATGAACCGGATTGTCACGCCGACCACGCCCAAGACCACCTACATGACCAGCGTCGTGGGCGGCGGCACCTCGGTGAATTCGATCCCGTACAGCATCTGGCTGGAGGTCGACATGCGCTCGCCCGGCAAGGACGAACTGGCGAAGCTGGACGGGCAGTTCCTCCAGATCGTGGCCGGGGCGGTGGACCAGGAGAATGCCGCGCGATCTACCCGCGCCGGCAAGATCAGCGCTGACGTGAAGCTGATCGGCGACCGGCCCACAGGCAGCACCCGCGATGACGCCGAAATCGTGCTGATGACGGCGGCGGCCGTGCGGGCCGCCCGGTTTCAACCCTTGCTGAACGCAGGTTCCACGGACTCCAATATTCCCATCAGCCTGGGGATCCCGGCCGTCACCGTGGGCTCCGGCGCGGCGGGCGGTGGACGTGCGCATGCACTGGACGAATGGATTGATCTTTCGAAACCCGAGACCCTGAAGGGTATGACGGTTGGCCTCGCGGCATTGCTGGCGATGGCCGGCAAGCCTTGAGCCGCTACTCTGCCGCGACGCGCGCCGTGGCTGCCATCGCCGGCCAGGGATCGACCGTCACGCGGCGCATGCGGCGGCGCTGGCCCGGGTAGTCATTGAGCGCGAAGTGCCAGACGGACCGGTTGTCCCAGAAGGCCACCGAACCCTTTTGCCAAGCGAACCGGCACGTAAAGGCCTCGTAGCGGCAATGCTGGAACAGATAGTCCAGCAGCGCCTTGGATTCCGAAGGCTTCCAGCCGTCGATCTTCAGTGTGAATGCCGGATTGACGTAGAGCGCCTTGCGCCCGGTTTCCGGATGGATGAGTACCATCGGGTGGACAAATTCGCCGACGAGGCCATCGGCTTCGGCCACCTGCATCGCGCCGCGCTTCTGGGCTGAGGCTCCACCGGGGGCATATTCGCGCGAGGCCGAATGCACGGCGCTCAGACCTTCCAGAGTTCGCTTCAAGCCGTCGGACAGAGCGTCGTAGGCCGCAGCCTGGCTGGCGAACAAAGTATCGCCGCCATACTCAGGGAGTTCCAGAGCGTACAGGATCGAGCCGACAGCGGGCGTCTCCAGGAAGCTCATGTCGGAGTGCCAGCCACCCCCGAAGTTGATCTTGTCGGAGGGCTCCTTGATGATTTCCATGACTTCAGGCTGGCTTGCCATGCCGGTCACATAGGGATGGATGTTCAGCGGGCCGAAGCGCGCACCGAAGGCCACCTGCTGCGCCGGGGTCAGGGTCTGGTCGCGGAAAAAGATCACCTGATGTTCGACCAGCGCCTGGCGGATCGCGGCGATGGTATCGTCGCTCAGCGGTTGGCTGAGGTCCACGCCGGATAGCTCGGCACCAAGTGCGCCCGCGACGCGACGTATCGACAGGGTCTGGTTCATTGGTGATCCTCCGCAGGGCTATGTTATCGTTTTCCGCGAAGGGGCGCGAGATGGATAAACCGACCGCACGCTTTGACGCCGACGCGCACGCCGCCCGGATCCGCGAGCAGGGCTTCACGGTGATCGAGGACTTCATGAGTCCGACGGTGATCGAGGCCGTGCGCGCGGGATTAGCGCCGCTCCAGAACACCCATCATGGCCGGAATGATTTTGAAGGGTTCAAGACCGAGCGCGTCTACACGCTGGTGGCGCGGGCCAAGGTGTTCGAGGATCTGGCGGAGGAGTCCCGCGTGCTGGCCATCCTCGACCGATTCCTGCAGCCCGGCTATCTGCTCACCGCCACCCAGTCGATCCAGATCAATCCCGGCGAGACAGCCCAGAGCCTGCACACCGACGATGGCTTCTACCGCATCCCCCGCCCTCGCCCGGCGATCAGTTTCACCCTGATCGCGGCTGTCGATGCCTTCACCCAGGCCAACGGCTGCACCGAGGTGGTGCCCGGCAGCCATCTGTGGGGCGATCAGGGCGACGCGGGACGCCCCAACGACCTGGCCGAGATCGAGCGCATGCTGGTGCCGATGGAGGTTCCGGCGGGGGCCTGTTTCATCATGGCCGGAACCCTGATCCACCGGGGCGGCGGCAACCGGACCGACAAGCCGCGTCTGGCCTTCACCAACCAGTACTGCGAGCCGTGGGCCCGGCCGCAGGAGAATTTTTTCCTGGCGATCCCGCGCGAACAGGCCGCCGCGATGTCGCCGCGCATGCAGAAGCTGCTGGGCTACGACTTCTGGCCGCCGTTCATGGGCATGGTGACGGCGTCGCACCCGCTGAAGGCGCTGGAACCGGGATGGGTGCCGCCTGTAGTGGCGCAGCGCGCCCGATAGACACCCTACCTCAGATTCCGCTCAAACAGCGCGAACAGCCGCTCCCAGTGTCGTTCCGCCGCCGGCTTGTCGTAGACAGCGCCGCGCTGTGGAAACGCGAAGCCGTGGTGGACACCCATATAGAGTTCGACTTCGGCGTTAACGCCCTCGGCCTTCAGCGAGGCGTCCAGGGCCTCCACCATCTCCAGCGGTGCCCAGGTGTCGTGTTCGGCACAGGCAAAATAGAGTTCGGCCTTGGCCCGTTGCGCCGCCAGATGTGGGCTGTCCTTGCCATCGGTGACCAACTGAACGCCATAGAGCGAGGCCGCGCAGGCCACGCGCTCGGGATGGCGCGCAGCCGCGTTGATGGCGTACTGGCCGCTCATGCAGTAGCCGATGGTGCCCACAGGGCCCGGGCTGGCGGCAGGGTCGCGGCCGGCGAAGTGCAGCAGGGCGTCAGTGTCATCCATGATCAGCGGAATAGTGATCGAGCCCATGAAGTCGAACATCCGCGCCCGCGCCTCGGCCTCGGGCAAGGGCGGCAGGTCTTTCATCTCCATCACGCCGCGCCGGTAATAGAGGTTGGGCAGCATCACATAGTAGCCGACCGACGCGATCCGCCGGGCCATGTCGCGCAGTTCCTCGCGGATCGCCGGGGCGTCCATGAAGAACAGGATGATCGGGTGCGGCCCGCCCCGCTCCGGGTGAACGATGAAGGTGGTGGTCGCCCCGTCCTTGGTGGCAAGTTCGACGGTCTGTTCAATCATGGTGTGGTTCCAGGTTCTGCTGCGCTGAGGTGGTGGAGGGGGCCCGCCGCGTCAAACCAATTCGGACGGTTTCAACCCCAGCTCTTTCAGCAAGGGCTCGGCATAGTCGATGCGGCCCGTCATAGTCTTCGGGTCACCGACGCAGAGCTGATAGACCCCCTCGGCGATGAACTCGATGGGCTGCACACGGTCCTTGGTCTGCTCGTTGATCAAGCCGTGCACCGCCACGCCGGGGGTGTCGACCAGACCCGGCGAGATCACATTCACCGCCACGCCGTCGTCATAGACCTCAGATGCCAGACCGGTGGTCAGGCGCTCCAGCGCGGCCTTGCACATGCCATAGACCGTGCCGCCGCTGCGACGGATGTAGGGCTGTTTGGGATGGATACCCGCGCCGGACGAGATGTTGACGATCCAGCCGGCCTTCTTCTCGCGCATCGCCGGAAGCACCAGCTGCGACAGATGCATAGGCGCCCAGACCTGGACTTCCATCATCAGATCAAATCGCTTCTTGGGAAACGTCTCGACGGGGATGAAGAAGGTGACGGCGGCGTCGTTCACCAGGATGTCGATGTCGCCATAGGCCTCGACGGCTTCGGCCACCAAACGCGCCCGATCCGTTTCGCTGGAAAGATCGGCCTTGATGGCCATCGCCTCGCCGCCGGCGTTGCGGATTCGCGCGACTGTGGCGGCCAACGTGCCAGGCAGTTTGCTCTCGCCGTCCGCAGCCGTGCGGGCCGACACCACGACCTTGGCACCCTCCATGGCCAGCCTGACAGCGATAGCCTCGCCGATGCCGCGACTGGCACCGGTTACCAGAGCGGTCTTGCCCCGCAGCGTCCCGTTCGGATTAATGGCCACCATTGCTCGCTCCCATACCGTGTTTTCTGGTTGGGGCTTAAGCTGAAGGCTCAGCGCGTCCGGCGCAAGGGCCTCAGGCCGCGTTCTGCAATTCCTGCTTCACGCGCTCGGCCAGCATCTTGATGTCGATCGGCTTGGGAAGGAACGAGACGTTGGTTTCTCCTTCCAGCAGGTCGGAGAATTCGCTCTCGGCATAGCCGGAGATGAACATCACCGGGGCACCACCCAGGTAGACCCGTGCCTGCTTGAGAAGTTCAGGCCCCTGCATGCCCGGCATGACGACATCGGAGATCATCAGATCGATCTTGCCGGCATTCTGTTCGGCGATTTCAAGGGCTTCCTCGCCGCTGGCAGCCTCGATCACTTCATAGCCGCGCGCGCGCAGAAGCTTGGCGGCAACACCGCGTACAGCATCCTCGTCCTCGACAAACAGGATCCGACCAGCCCCCGAGAGATCGCGCGCGACCGGCCGTTTGGGCGCAGCCTTTACGGGCGCAGGTTCGAGGGATGCCACCTGAATATGCACCGGCAGAAAGATGCGGAACGCAGCCCCCTCGCCCGGTTTTGAGCTGACCGTGATCCAGCCGTCCGACTGCTTGACGATGCCGTAGACCGTAGCCAGTCCCAGCCCGGTGCCCTCCCCCACTGCCTTGGTGGTGAAGAACGGCTCGAAGATTTTCGCCATCACGTCGGGCGCGATACCCGGGCCGTCATCGGAGACCTCGATCAGCGCCTGGTCACCATGGGCCGTTGGATAATCCAGACTGCGGGCTTCTTCCTGGCTGAGGCGCGCCGTGCGTATCTTGACCGTGCCGCCGCCTTTGAGACGAACAGCATCGCGGGCGTTGACCACCAGGTTCATCACCGCGGTGTCGAGTTGGCCCCGGTCGGCCCGAACATGGGGCAGGTTGCGACCATAGTCGGTAACCAGTTTGACGTCCTCGTACAGTAAGCGACGCAACAGTACCTCGGACTCCGAGACCATCTCGCCGACGTCGAGAATCTCGCGCTGGACGGTCTGTTTGCGCGAGAACGCCAGTAGCTTGCGCACCAGATCAGCCGCCCGCATCGAGGTCTGCTTGATCTCGTTCAGACCCTCGTAGGACGGGTCGCCCACCGGATGGCGCGGTGCCAGCACATCCAGCTGCATCAGGATGGCGGTCAGCAGATTATTGAAGTCGTGGGCCACGCCGCCGGCCAGCTGGCCGATGGCCTGCATCTTCTGGCTCTGGGAGAGCTGCAGTTCGATCTGCTTCTGCTCGGACACATCGACCAGATAGGCCACCCATCGGCCAGGGCTCTGAGACAGATAGAGGTGGGCGATCCGGCTGGGATCATGCGCGAGACGCACCTCCAGCGGCGCGTGACCGTGGCGCGCCTCCGCGATCCGAACGGCAGCGTCCATCCGGCTGGCGGGCTCGATCAATTCGCCGAACACCTGGCCGGGCAGTCCTCCGTGAGCGACGGCGGCCAGCGCCGGGTTGGCTTCGATAATCCGCGCCTCGAAAGGGTCCTCGCCATCCAGCAATGCCGCGCCGAAGGGCGAGGCGGCGGCGAACGCATCCAGCACCTTGGGCGGCGGCGATTTCGCGCCCATCACCGCGTTCAGGACCTCCATAGCCGAAGACGGCAAGGCCAGTGGACTGTTTCCGCGACCGGTCAGGCGGACCAGAAACCGACGCGGTGCGATGGGAGACACCAGCGCCAGATGGTCATTGCCTCCGGCCTTGAGGGATGCGCGACCCAGCTGGCCCCGCCGCGCGGTGGCCAAGGCCCCGAACAAGCTGGCCGCCGCGGCACCGCTCTTGGGCAAGCGAGTTGCAGGCCCCATGGCTTCGCGCCACGCCGGGTTGACGATCAGCAGTCGCCCGTCCGGTGCCACCACAGCGGCAGGTTCCTCCAGTGCTGTCAGGAAAGCCTCGGTTCCGGCTTCGGACTCGGCGGGCGCATCGGCCGGCCCCCGCAGCACAAACAGCCCTATGCAGCAGACCCCCGCGAGGCCGGTCAGCAGCATCATACTGGCCAGGTTTTCCAACCCATGGCTGAAGGCTGGAACCAGGGCGAACCCTACGGCCAGCAGGAAGAACAACACCGCAAACGCGATGATGGGATCAACCTTGCGGGGCCTGGGTGGCGTCTCGGACATGGAGTGCGACGTCGCCTCCGACGAATCAGTTGGAGTCATTCTGTCACACTCTGGCCGACGCGCCGCGTCGCGTACCGGCATTGAGGATGAAGCCAATGATCTTGGCGACGGCCTCGTAGTGAGCGGGCGGGATCATCTCGTCGATCTCGACGGCAGCATAGAGTGCGCGGGCCAGCGGCGCGTCCTCTATAATCGGCACACCGGCCTCTTCGGCGACGGACCTGATCTTCAGCGCCAGGCTGTCCAGGCCCTTGGCCACGCAGGTCGGCGCAGCGTCCTCGCCCTGTTCGTACTTGAGCGCCACGGCGTAGTGGGTCGGGTTCATGACCACGACAGTGGCACCCGGCACGGCCTGCATCATCCGCCTGCGGGCACGCTCGTAACGGATCTGTTTCTGGCGCGCCCGGACGTGGGGATCGCCTTCGGACTGTTTGTAGTCTTCTTTCACCTCTTCCTTGGTCATTCGCATGCGGACCAGGAACCGCTGGCGCTGCCAGAACCAGTCGGCACCGGCAATGACCAACGCCAGCAATGCCACGGCGATGATCAGCCGCTTGATCACCTCCATAGCGAACGGCAGCATGGCGATCGGTGCCAGTGCGGAGAGTGACGACAGTTGGGGGATCACGGGCCCCAGAATCCACCACCCCACCAGAGAGAACAGCACGACCTTCACGATCGACTTGGCGAACTGCATCAGCCCGTCCGGGCCAAACAGGCGCTCGAAACCCTTGACCGGCGAGACCTTGGAGAAATCCGGTTTCAGCTTGTCGGGCATGATGTGCAGCCCGCCCTGAGCAAGCCCCGACCCCAATCCTGCGATTGCCGCAGCAAACATCACCAGGACCAGCGCTGGCGCGCCCGCCATGATTGCGTATTTCAGGATTTCCGGCCCATTGCCCCCGACGGACATGGACTGGGGTCGACTGAGGAATGGCGTCAGTTGAGCCACCATATTGTTCGACAGCCAGTTTCCACCGAACAATACCACCGCCGAAACCGCCGAGAGTGTGGCGACCGACCCCAGGTCCATCGTGCGTGGGCCGTCGCCCTTCTGAGCTGCCTGCTCGAGTTTTCGAGGGGTGGCGTCTTCTGTCTTGGATTCGCGTTCTGGCGCTTCACTCATGTGCGGGTAAAGATCCCGATGAGCTCACGGTAGCCGTCGACCCAGACCACGCCGATGACGCCAAGGCTGAGTGCGAAGATCGAAAGGCCCAAAAGAACGATCAGCGGCGTCGCCACAAAGAATACCTGAAACTGCGGCATGACCCGACCGACCAGACCAGTTGCAATGTTGAAGATCAGCGAGAACACCACCACCGGCGCGGCCAGCTGCAGGCCCAGTGCGAACGAGCCGCTCATCGTCTGGATCGCCAGTTGCCCTGCATCACTGACCGGCACATCCCGTGAGAACGGAAAAATCTCGAACGACCCCACGATCGCGCTGATGAACAGGTGATGCAGATTGGTGGCAAAGATCAGCACGATACCAATCAGTCCGAGAAATGTGCCCAGCGTCGTGGACGGCTGGGCCTGCATCGGATTGGCTGTCTGGGCGAAGGACAGGGTGGTCTGCAGCGAAACGATCTCGCCCGCCGTCGCCAAGGAATTCATGAACAGCCGCAGAACTCCGCCGATCATCAGACCGATCAGCAACTCCTTGATCACGGCCCCGCCAAGCCCCGCGCCGTCAGCTGGCAATGGCGGAACCGACCCGCCCAGCAACGGGAACAGCATCAGGGTCAGTCCGAAGGCAAATGCCAGACGGATCCGGGCCGGAACGAAAGTTTCGCCCAATCCCGGCAGCAGCATGATGATCGCGCTCAGCCGGGAGAAAATCAGGCCGGCGGCGAAGACCTGTTGCGCGGTTGCGTAGGATTCCATGGGCCGGCCCTGGCCCTCACATGCTCGCGATGCGCGCAGCGATGCTCTGCATGAACCCGCTCATCAGGGCACCCATCATCGGCATGAAGACCAGCAGGGACACGAAGATGGCAACGATCTTGGGCGCATAGATCAGGGTCTGTTCCTGAATCTGGGTCAGGGCCTGCAGCAGGCCGATGCCGACGCCGACGATCAGGCCTACGATCAAGACCGGGGCGCACATCTGGATGGTCAGCCAGATCGCGTCGCGGCCGACGTCCAGTACCTCGGCGCCGCTCATCGAAGACCTCATTGAAAGACTGGCCGGCGGACCGTTCCGCCAGCTCCTTCGTTGTCCATCCTTATGGTTAACGAAAGGCTAGGAGAGGGCCCGTTCGCGCGCCAACTCAGGGTTCCAGCGTTCGCGCCGCCTGTGCCGGGGTAGCCTTGTCCATGTCACGGTCGACGCTGTAGTTGGCCGCCTGCATGGCTCCAACCGGGATGGCCCCGATCAACGGGCGCAGTGCGTCGACGAACCGTTTGTCCCCGGCTCGTTTCGGCGAAATCAGGATTACGGCGTCATAGGGCGGGATCGCTCCTTTGGGGTCGGACAATATGACCAGCTTGTCGGCAGCGATGCGACCGTCGGACGAGAACGCGCTAATGACGTCGGCGTCGCCGCCCGAAAGTGCGCGGTACATGAATGTGGGCTGGAATGAGCGCTTGTTGCGGAACTTCAGGCCGTAGGCAGCATCTACGGCCTTCCACTCCGGTCGCGACAGGAACTCGATATCCGTCCCGAGCGTCAGCCTCGGGGCCTCGCGCGCGAGGTCGGTCAGCGAGGCCACACCCAGCGCCGTGGCCCGATCAGCACGCATGGCAAAGGCGTAGGTATTTTCGAAGCCAAGCGAGCCCAGCACCAGCACGCCGTCGCGTCGCTTGAGCCCGGTCGAGAGTTGACCCAGCACCGCCTTTCGACCCGGATTGTCCGTGCGGCCCAGAACACCGGTCCATAGTGTGCCGGAATAGTCGACGTAGACATCGATCTCGCCCGCCGCCAGTGCGCGATAGGCCACCGCCGATCCGAGATCCTCCTTGCGCGATACCGCCGCACCAGTGCGTTCAAGGCGATCAGCGATCAGTTCGGCCAGGATGTACTGCTCGGAGAAATTCTTGGCGCCGACCACGTAGGTCGATGGTTTTCCGAATTGCACCAAAGGCGCCATGGCAGCACACGCGCCCAGCACAATTCCGACCAACCCGACGATCACCAGACGTCGTCGCCGCATTCGCGCACCCGTCTCGATCAAGCCCAGAAGCTGGTCCGCCGCCATCGCCAGGATGGCGGACGCGGCGCAGCCGAACAGCACGAAAACCCAGTTTTCGGTCTGCAGCCCGGAGAAAATGTAGTTGCCAAGGCTAGTCTGGCCGACCGGCGTGGACAGGGTCGCGGCCCCGATAGTCCAGACGGCGGCGGTTCGGATCCCGGCCATGATGACCGGCGCGGCAAGCGGCAACTCGACCTGAAACAGTTTCTCACGCGCGGTCATCCCGACGCCGTCGGCGGCCTCCGAGATTGCCGGGTCGACACCTGTGATGCCAGTCACCCCGTTCCGCAGGATTGGCAGGATCGAATAGAGTGTCAGCGCAAGCAGCGAGGGGAGGAAACCCAGCGCCGAAAACCCTCGCCCTACCAGCGACACGCTGAGCACCGACAGCGCCAGCAGCAGCGGATAGAACAGCGCCAGCAGCGCCAGGCTGGGGATCGTCTGGATCAGACTGGCAAGTGCGAGTACCGGCCAACGCAGCCGGGCGCTGCGGCTGGCGGCCACGGCCAACGGAAGGCTGATTGCCAGCCCCAGTGCCAGCGCGCTGACACTCAGCAGTACATGCCAGCCGAGATATTCCGGCAGGAGCGCGAAGGCGGCCTGAAGCTGCGGGCTCATGCGCCCAGCCTCTCTCGCAACCGTTCAGCCTGGCGCTTCGGGGCCTCCAGCAGGGCGCGCACCGTGGGGTCGCTGGTGGTTGCCAGCAGGTGAGCCGGCGTCCCGTCTGCCAGGATTCGTCCGGCGGCGAGCACCACGACGCGGTCGGCCAACAGCACGGCCTCGGCGATATCATGCGTGACCATGATGGTCGTGAGGCCCAGGCGGTCATGCAGGGTGCGGTAGTCTATCCCCAGACTGTCCCGCGTGAGCGGGTCTAGCGCGCCGAAGGGCTCGTCCATCAGCATCAGCGTGGGTTCGGCCGCCAGCGCGCGAGCCAGGCCGACCCGCTGGCGCTGTCCGCCCGAGAGTTCGGAAGGCGTACGACCGGAGACGTCCGCCGGCAGTGCGACGAGCGACAGCAGTTCGATGACGCGCCTGGCCATGCGTTCGATATCCCAACCCAGCAGTCGGGGCGTTATGGCAATGTTTTCGGCAACGGTGAGGTGCGGAAACAGACCCGTTTCCTGAAACACATAGCCGATACGGCGACGCAGGAGATGTGGCGCAACCCCGGCAACGTCCTCGCCCGCCACTGTGATGCGCCCGGCATCAGGACGGATCAGGCCGTTTATGGTCTTGAGCAAGGTGGTCTTGCCCGACCCTGACCCCCCGACCAGCGCCACAAATTCGCCCTGCCGCACGGCCAGTTTGATGCCGTCCAGCGCAATGACAGTGCCGTAGCGCCTGGAAACGCCGATGAGTTCGATGGCTGCAGCGGACATTTATCCTGCGTAGCACGAACGCCCGGTTGGGGGCCAAGCCCGACGGGACTAAGGTTGTCAGAACGCCACACGAGCCGGAGATTTCCAATGCGCGCCCTGCCCCTTTTCCTCGCCGCTGCCCTGGCGACGTCGTCTGCTCAAGCTCAGACCACATCCGCCGAGCTCAAGAACGGCACCGGCGAGATCGTTGGGAAAGTCAGCCTGACCGCCGCGCCAAAGGGCGTGCTTGTGCGCGTCGAAGCCAAGGGCCTGACGCCTGGCTGGCATGGCCTGCATTTTCACGAAAAAGCCGACTGCTCGAAGGCTGATTTCACCTCGGCAGGTGGCCACACGCATGGCACAGACGACCGGCTCCACGGCTTGCTCAATCCCAAGGCCAACGAAACGGGCGACCTGCCCAATCTCTACGTCGACGGCCAAGGAATGGGGGCGACAGAAGTATTTTCCAGCCTGATCACGATGGCAGCGCTGAGAGACGCTGACGGTTCTGCTGTGGTGATCCACGCCAATGCAGATGATCACCTGACACAGCCGATCGGCGGTGCGGGCCCTCGCGTGGCGTGTGCAGAGGTGAAGTGAGCGGGAACCGACTTAGATCGGCATCCGCATGATCTCCTGGTAGGCGCTGATAACCTGGTCGCGAACCGCCATCACGGTTTCCAGGCTGGCTTCGGCGGCGCTGATCGCGGTGACCACGTCGACCAGTTCGGCTTTGCCGGCGACCTGCGCAGCCATGGTTTTTTCGGCGATCTTCGAGGCGCTGACCGCGATGTCGCCGCACCGCAAGTGGTCAAGGCCAATGAGATCGTCACGCTGACCTTCGATGAAGGGGGCATCACCCTGACCCTGCAGGCCAAGGCCCTGTCTGGCGGCGGCGTCGGGGAGACCATCAACGCCCAGAATGTCACGTCAAGAAAGACCATCCAGGCGGTGGTCAGCGGACCCGGTCAGGCGCTCGTCGGACCCGCCGCAGACAAGTTCAAACTGACCCGCTCAACCCGCTACGCGCTCCGCTGAAGGAAGCTATGATCATGCGTCTCCGCGCCCTCGCGCTCCTCGCCCTGACCCCGCTCGCCGCCTGTTCGACAGTCAAGGAAGCCGTCCGTGGTCCTGAACTGTCGCAGGTGGGCTACCCCGCTGCCTTGGTCCCCCGCGAGCAAACCGTCCTGGTCTCGTCGCGTGAACCTGCGCCCCAGTCGGCAAGCGCCAACTCGCTCTGGAGAGTGGGTGCCCGCGCCTTCTTCAATGACCAGCGCGCCAGCCGCGTCGGTGACATTCTGACCGTGCAGATCGATATCGACGACAGCGCCAAGACTACCAACGCCACCTCTAGTTCGCGTACCTCAGGCCTGAAGGCCGGCGTTCCGCACCTGCTGGGCCTGGAGTCGACGATCGGGAAAATCCTGCCGGGCGGCTTCGACCCCGCCAACGCGCTGGAGACCAACTCGACCACGTCAAACGCCGGCGCCGGTCAGGTGAACCGCTCGGAAAAAATCAGCCTGACCATCGCAGCCATTGTCACCGGCGTGCTGCCCAACGGCAATATGGTGATCCAGGGCGTGCAGGAAGTGCGCACCAATACCGACCTGCGCCAACTCACCGTCGCCGGCGTCGTGCGGCCCGAGGACATCTCGTCCGCGAACACCATCCGCCACACCCAGATCGCCGAAGCCCGCATCAGCTACGGCGGCCGCGGCGACATCAGCCGGGTCCAGAAGACCCCGGCGGGGCAGTCATTGCTGGAGCGGTTCTCGCCGTTCTAGGGAACCGCGAGCCTAAGCCCGCCGCCCCGCCGCAGTCGCATTGCCAATCCCCAGGGCATCAAGCGCCCCGCGCATGATGCCTTCGGCGTCGATCCCCGCGTCGGCGTACTGGACATCGGGCTTGTCGTGGTCCTGGAAGAGATCCGGCAGGGTCAGTGTGCGGACCTTGAGGCCACGATCCAAAGCGCCGTGCAGGGCAAGCGCGTGGAGCACGAAGGCACCGAAGCCGCCCATGGAACCTTCTTCCACGGTGATCAGGGCCTCGTGCTCGCGGGCCAACCGGAGCAGCAGGTCGATATCCAGCGGCTTGGCAAAGCGGGCGTCGGCGACAGTTGCTGACAACCCGCGCGCCGCCAGCATATCGGCGGCTTTCAAAGCCTCGCCCAAGCGGGTGCCGAACGACAGGATGGCAACCGCCGTGCCTTCCCGGACGATCCGGCCCTTGCCGATCTCGAAGGGGGCAGCGAGGTCGGGGATGGCGGCACCTGTGCCTTCGCCGCGCGGATAGCGGAACGCCGAGGGGCGGTCGTTGATGGCGACAGCGGTGGCGACGGCGTGGGCCAGTTCGGCCTCATCGGCCGGGCCCATCAGCACCATGCCGGGCAGCTGGCCCAGATAGCCGATGTCGAAGGATCCCGCGTGGGTAGCACCGTCTGCACCGACCAGACCGGCCCGGTCGATGGCAAATCGGACCGGCAGCCCCTGGATCGCCACATCGTGGACCACCTGGTCATAGCCGCGCTGCAGGAATGTGGAATAGATTGCGCAGAACGGCTTCATGCCGTCGGCGGCAAGGCCGGCGGCGAAAGTCACAGCGTGCTGCTCTGCGATGCCCACGTCGAAGGTACGTTCCGGGAACCGCTCGCCGAACAGGTCGAGACCGGTGCCGGACGGCATGGCGGCCGTGATAGCGACGATCGTCGGGTCCAACTCGGCGCGCTTGACCAACTCCTGGGCGAACACCCTGGTGTACTGCGGCGCGCCGGCCTGGGCCTTGTTCTGCTTGCCGGTGACAACGTCGAACTTGACCACGCCGTGGTATTTGTCCGCAGCGCTTTCGGCGGGGGCGTACCCTTTGCCCTTCTGAGTCACCACGTGAACCAGAACCGGCCGGTCCTCAATCTTGCGGGCGTTCCTCAACACATTGACCAGGGCGTCCATGTCGTGGCCATCGATGGGGCCGACGTAATAGAAGCCCAGCTCTTCGAAGAGGGTGCCGCCGGTGACCATACCGCGCGCGTATTCCTCAGCCTTGCGCGCGGCTACCTGCAGCGGCTTGGGGAAGGCCCTGGAGACAGCCTTGCCCAGATTGCGCAGCGACTGGTAGCCGCCGCCTGACACGAGCCGCGCCATGTAAGCGCTCATGCCGCCCACCGGCGGGGCGATGGACATGTCGTTATCGTTCAGGATGACCGTCAGTTGTTTGGTGGTCTCGCTGGCGTTGTTCATGGCCTCATAGGCCATGCCGGCGCTCATAGAGCCGTCGCCGATGACGGCAACCACCTTGTTGTCCTGGCCCTTTGCGTCGCGTGCGGCGGCAAAGCCCAGCGCCGCCGAGATCGAGGTCGCCGCATGGGCTGCGCCGAAGGGGTCGTATGTGCTCTCGCTACGCTTGGTAAAACCCGACAGGCCCCCGCCCTGGCGCAGGGTACGGATGCGGTCGCGACGTCCGGTCAGGATCTTGTGCGGGTAGGCCTGATGGCCCACGTCCCAGATCAGGATGTCCTTCGGCGTTTCATAGACATGATGCAGCGCGACCGTCAGTTCGACCACACCCAGACCCGCGCCCAGATGCCCACCGGTCTGCGACACTGCATCGATGGTTTCCGCCCGCAGCTCATCGGACAGCTGTCGCAGTTGCGGAATGGTAAGGTCGCGGGTGTCGGCAGGCGAGGAAACCGTGTCGAGAAGGGGTGTTTCTGGCGGCATTGAACGCGGACGTCCTCGCAATAATTACTGGCGGCGCTCTAGCACGAAATCGACACTGTCCCGAAGGAAATCAGCCCGTTTGCCGAACGGATCCAGATGAGATTTCGTCTGGATGTTCAACACGCCCAACCGTTCTCGCGCCGCGTCTGCCCCCAGCAGGGTGACAAAGGTGGTCTTGCCGGCAGCGGCGTCCTTACCGGCGGCCTTGCCCATAACATCCGCGTCGCCCTCGGCGTCCAGCAGGTCATCGACAATCTGGTAGGCCAGCCCCAGGTCGTGGGCGAAGGCGATCAGGGCATGACGCTCCGCGTCCTGGGCATGGGCCAGCACCAAGGGTAGCTCAAAAGCACAAGTGATCAGTGCGCCGGTCTTCAGCCGCTGCATACGCGCCACGCCGCCCAGGTCTTCTCGCACGCCCAGCATGTCGATCATCTGGCCGCCGACCATTCCCCGCGCGCCTGACGCGACAGCCAGACGCATGACCAGATCGGCGCGAACGGTGCCGTCCGGATGAGTGTCGGGGTGCGCCAGGATTTCAAACGCCGCGGCTTGCAGGGCGTCACCCGCCAGAACAGCCGTCATCTCGTCGTAGGCAATGTGCACTGTCGGCCGACCCCGCCGCACCGCGTCGTCATCCATACACGGCAGGTCGTCATGGATCAGGCTGTAGGCATGCACGCATTCCAGAGCACAAGCCGCACGCAGAACGTGACGCTCGTCCACATCGAACAACCGGCCGGTCTCAAGGGCGAAAAAGGTGCGCAGCCGCTTGCCGGGTCCCAGGGCGGCATAGCGCATGGCCTCGGTGAGTCGGCTTTCCGGGCCGTCGGCGCGCGGCAGCAATTCGTCGAGCGCTACGGTGACCAGATCGGCGGCTTCGGCCACACGGCGGGCCAGATCCATCAGCTGAACTCGGCGGGCTCGACGCCGGGCGCGCCTCCGGCGCTGATGACAATCTTCTCGACGCGTAGGCGCGCCGCCGTCAGCCGGGCCTCGCAATGTGCCTTCAGAGTCGCTCCACGCTCGTACATGCGGATCGAGTCTTCCAGCGGAGCCTGACCGGACTCCAGCTTGGCCACGATCTGCTCCAGCTCGGAGAGCGCGGTCTCGAAAGTCATGGTGGCGATGTCGACGGGTTCGGACATGGAAGGTTCTTTAGGCGTCGTCCGCCCAGCTGTCAGCCCCGTTCGAACCGGCGCATGGACCAGTATTTGTAGCCTTCACTTTCGACGAGCTTCCAATCCTGCTTGCGCAGGCTGCGGCCGATGAGGTGATTGAAGAAACCGTGGGCCATGACCACGACCGTCTCGCCCTCCGCCGCAAGCCCGACGAGTGCCTCTGCAGCCTGATCGGCGCGAGCTTCGGCTTCGGCCCGGCTTTCCTGGCCGTCGTGGTAGTTCAGATACCACCACCAGACCCGCGTCACGAACCCCCAGTTCCGAGGCGACAGCTTCAGCCATCCGGGAAACTGCGGCGGCGGCAGGGGGGCCTCGATCAGGAACTCATGGCGCTCAAAGGCACGATCGCCGACCACGGTCTGGGCGCTCTGGATAGCTCGCAGCCGGGTCGATGTAACCAGGGTGCCGCACTCCGTCGCAAAGCGCTTCAGGCGATCAGGGGGCGTTTGTCCCGGCAGGATGCCGCCGATCTCATACTGCGCCCAGAAGGCCCGATAGCCCTCGGCATTCAGCATCACATCGCGAGACAGTGCGGGCTCGCCATGGCGCGCCAACACAATCGCTCCGTAACGCACAGGATCTGACTTCGCGTCGGTCAAGGCGCTGGCCGATGACCCGGCGTGGGATACCCGCTCAACCGCACTTGTCTGCCCTACCCCTCAAACTTCACCCAGCGCGCCGACGTGGGCCAGCGCCGAACGACCCAGAGCCTCAAGGTCGTAGCCGCCCTCAAGCGACGATACAACCCGACCCTTGGCATGACGGTTGGCCACCGAGACAATCGCGCGGGTCGCCCAGGCAAAGTCGGTGTGTTCAAGGCTCTGGCTGCCGCCGCTGACGGGATCACGCCGGTGAGCGTCGAAGCCGGCTGATACCAGAATCAGATCAGGCGCAAACGCATCGACGCGGTCCATCAGGCCTTCGAACGCCGCACGCCAGACCTGGGCCGGCGCACCGTCCGGCGAGATGGCGTTGGCGACGTTTTCCGGAACCTGTTCAGACGGGTGACCGGTCCCCGGCCACATCGGCCAGGCCTGGATCGAGGCGAAGAACATGCCGGACTTGCCGGCCAGGGCGGCCTGGGTGCCGTTGCCGTGGTGGACGTCGAAATCCACCACCGCCACTTTCGAGAACCCGACAGACCGGGCGACCTGGGCGGCGATCGCCACGTTGGAGAACAGGCAGAACCCCATCGGCAGGCCGGGTTCGGCGTGATGTCCCGGCGGCCGTACGGCGCAGAAGGCGCGCTGGGCCCGGCCCTTGGCCACATCCCGGACGGCCTGGACGACAGCGCCGGCCGCGCGGCGGGAGGCGGTCAGACTGCCCGGCGACATGGTCGTGTCGGGATCCAGTTCCAGATGGCCGGTGGTCGGCGCGTTCCGGAAAATCGCCGAGATGTAGTCCGGTTTGTGAACCCGCAACAAATCGACGTTTGTCACAAGTGGCGTATCAAAAGGTGACAAATCAAGGGTCGAATCAGCCAGGGCATCCGTCACTGCCCGCAGGCGTTCCGGCCGCTCGGCGTGGCCGTCGCCGGGACGGTGGTCGAGCATGTCCTGATGGGTGTAGAGGGCGACGGTCATAATCGAGTCTAACGCAAATCCGGGGCGCGTGGATGCCTGAGCCTACCATTCGCCGCGCAAATGTGGACGACGCAGAGGTCTTGTCAGCTTTGGGTGCCCGGACGTTTTCGGAGACGTTCCGTCATCTGTATGATCCCGAAGACCTGAACGCCTTTATGGCCGACGTCTATTCGGTCGAGAAGACCGGGCGCGATCTGGCCGACCCGCGCCGGGCGCTGTGGCTGGTCGAGGAGGGCGGCGAGGCGATCGGGTACGCGCTGGCAGGGCCCTGCGACCTGCCGCATGCCGAAGTCACGCCAGCCTGCGGCGAGCTGAAGCGGATCTACTTCGTCCAGGGGCGGCAGGGCGGCGGCCTGGGGCGGCGACTGTTCGCCGAGGTCATGGACTGGCTGCAGTCCGAAGGGCAGCGCAGCGTCTGGATCGGGGTGTGGTCGGAGAACTTCGGGGCCCAGCGGTTCTATGCGCGCCACGGCTTCGAACAGGTCGGCGAGTATGGTTTCAAGGTCGGCCGCACGGTCGACCGGGAGTTCATCCTGAGGCGGTCCGGAGACGCCTTTCGACATGGATAGCCACAATTGGCGCATTGCGAACACATTTCCGCCTAACTCACTGTTTTAGCAGAATTTTCATTGCCTAGATTTAATCCCCAGCGGCTTGGCTGTGGCGGTGGGATTTGGGACCCTGAAGGCCTGCGCTGGCAGGGCCTTTGGGTTGACGGTCGGGATGCTGAAGATTGGCTATGCCCGGCAGCGGGACGTGACCGGCCATTGGGAGATCGCCGACCTGGAAGCCGCCGGCTGTCAGGTCGTACGGATAGAGCCGTCCGCAACCGGCCAGGACGTCCTGATCTCGATCCTCGAATTCATCGGCCCCGGGGATCAGCTGATTGTCCCGCAACTTGATCATCTGGCTGTCAGTCGTCGCACCCTTCTGGACACCCGGAACAGGCTGCCCCGAGCCGGCCTCGCTCTACCGGCGCGCGGGAAATCAACGATCTTCAGCAGGCCGGATTGGGACCCGTCGAGATCGCCCGCCGGCTCGGTGTGTTCCGGATGACGGTCTGGCGCAGACTGAAAGCGAAGGCGGCAATTCACGGATAGGAGCGCGACGGCTTCGCGATTACGATCTGGACCTACTACGCGCCCGTGACACCAGATGTCGCGCCGGCCGATTACGCAGATGCGCTCTGGCGGCTGCACGCCGGCATGCGGACGATCGAGATTGCGGCGCCGCACTTCACGGACCGCGTCGCAGAAGCCCAGGAGCTCGTCGCGAATCGGGGCCGGACACCGGAACTCGCCGACGCAGACCGGCGCCTTCTCAGCGGCATGTTGAAGAGCCTCAGGCGAACGATTGTCGATCGCGGGGCAGCGGAGCAGCTGCTTCACGGCGAACCGCACCCAGGCAACGTGCTTGGAACGAAGATCGGGGCGTTATTTGTCGACCTCGAGACCTGTTGTTTCGGGCCGATCGCGTTCGATCTGGCCCACCTGCCCGAGGCGGTCATCGAACACTATCCGGACGTGGATCAGGCATTTCTGAGCGAGTGCCGCGCGCTCGTTCTCGCGGTGGTCGCGGCGTGGCAATGGGACGCCGACGACCAGTTCCCGAACGGCCGGCAATGGGCCGAACACTTCATCAATACCCTGCGCAGGGGCCCGCCATGGCCGTCGCTTGACGCCATGGCTCGGCAACTTGATGGGTCTGGCTGACGGACCTCCGGGACCTTTGACAAGATCAGCCGCAACTATCCGAGCGCCATGACTGCCCCCCCCCATCTCAGCCATCGGAGAGGTCCGTTTGCGGGCGCGGCGGTCGAACGTCGGGTTGCCGGCAGTGAGCTTACGGGGACATTCGACCGAGGCCGTGGAAAAACGCGAGTCCTGGTCTCTGCTTGGTTAGCCCGGTGGAGTTTGACCGATCGAGTTCCGCCGTTGAGCTGAGATTTTGCTGTCGATGACTAGGGGGCGATCAGGCTCTGATCGCCGCCATGAGCGGTCC
>CAMCXF010000050.1 GCA_945883235.1 Phenylobacterium deserti
GGCAGCCAGCTTGTCACCACATAGAGGTAGGGGTCGGCTGTGGTGTAGCGGTCGCCCATCACCCAGGGGTCCGCGAGGTATTCCGCCTCGATCAGTCCCATGGCCTCGGCGAACACCAGCGGCGACTTGCGGGCCATCTCGGCGATGGCAGCCGGGTCATCGGCCCAGCGATTGCCGCGCACCCGGTGGGCGGCGGCGGGATGCACCCACCCGGCGAGGTAGCTGTTGAAGGCCAGCAGGCGGGCCATGGCGAAGACATCGCCCAGCGGCGCCAGGCCGGCCTGCGGGAACGCCTCGGCGACATAGCCAAGGATCGCCGGGGTCTCGGTGATCACGCCCTGATCGCAGACCAGCGCCGGCACCCGGGATTTCGGATTGAGCGCCAGGTACTCCGGCTTGCGCTGTTCATTCTCGGCGAAGTTCAGCCGCACGACCTCATAGGGTGCCCCGGACTCCTCGAGGGCGATCTCGCAGGCCAGGCCAATGGTTCCACGGCCGGTGAACAGTTTCAGCATGATGTTCCTCGTCTCTCGCGATATCGATAGCCGCGAACAGGGGCGGCGAACAACCAATGACCACGACTGTGGAGCTACCGGCCAACCGCCTGCGCTCGATCCTGGCCGGGTCGGCGGGCAATCTGGTCGAGAGTTTCGACTGGTTCGTCTATGCGGCGTTCGGGCTCTACTTTTCCAGGGTGTTCTTCCCCGAGGGCGACCGGACTGCCCAGCTATTGAGCACGGCCGCCGTGTTCGGTGTCGGGTTCATGGCACGACCGGTCGGTGCCTGGCTGATGGGTCTCTACGGCGACCGGGTGGGCCGCAAGACGGCGATGGTCGCGGCGGTGGCCCTGATGTGCGCCGGCTCGTTGCTCATCGCGGTCTGTCCGGGTCAGGCGCAAATCGGCGTGGCTGCGCCGGCCATCCTGGTGTTCGCCCGCATCCTGCAGGGGATCAGCATGGGCGGCGAATACGGCGTCAGCGCCACCTACCTCGCCGAGATGGCCAGCCGCAAGAATCGCGGCTTCTGGTCCGGCATCTTCTACTCGACCCTGATCGCGGGCCAGCTTCTGGCTATGGGCGTGCTCCTGACCCTGACCGCAGTGCTGTCACCCGAGGCCATGCAGGCGTGGGGTTGGCGGGTGCCGTTCTTCATGGGAGGCGGCCTGGCGGTGGCGGTGTTCTGGCTCAGGCGCGGCATGGATGAGACGCCGTCGTTCCAGGCGCGGAGAGGGCCGAAAGCCACCACCTGGGGCCTGATCCGCAGCCACCCGCGCGAGGCCCTGACAGTGATCGGCCTGACCGCCGGGGGTACGCTGGCCTACTACACCTACACGACCTACATCCAGAAGTTCCTCGTCAACACCTCGGGCTTCACCAAGGATCAGGCAAACCTGATCACGGCGGGCGGTCTGCTCGTCTTCATGCTGATCCAGCCGCTGATGGGGGCCCTGTCGGACCGCGTCGGCCGTCGCGCCATCCTGATGACGTTCGGCGTGCTGGGGGCGGCCCTGACCTGGCCGATGTTGTCCACCCTTGCGGCAACGCGCGACCCCTGGCTGGCGTTCGGCCTGGTCACCGCAGCCCTGGTGGTGCTCTCGGCCTATTCCTCGGTGAACGCGGTGGTCAAGGCGGAGCTGTTCCCCACCGAGGTTAGGGCGCTGGGCGTGGCCCTGCCCTATTCCCTGGCCAACGCCGCGTTCGGCGGCACGGCAGAGTATGTGGCGCTGGCGTTCAAACAGGCCGGCAACGAGACCTGGTTCTTCTCCTACGTCACCGTGGTGATCGCGGGCTCACTGGCGGTCTACGTCCTGATGCGAGACACCCGGAAACATAGCCGGATCGCCGAGGACTGAGGCCGATTCACCCCTACTCGTCCTTGACGCGCTTCTTCCGGAAGGAGGGGTTGAGCACCTTTTTGCGCAGTCGGATGGACTTGGGCGTCACCTCGACCAGTTCGTCCTCGTCGATATAGGCGATGGCCTGCTCCAGGGTCATCCGGCGCGGCGGGGTCAGGCGTACCGCCTCGTCCTTGCCGGATGCGCGGATGTTGTTGAGCGCCTTGGCCTTCATCGGGTTGACGTCGAGATCGTCGGAGCGGGAGTTCTCCCCGATGATCATCCCCTGGTAGGTCTTCTCGCCGCCGCCCACGAACATGAAGCCGCGGTCCTCAAGGTTCCACAGGGCGAAGTCCGTCGTTTCGCCGTCGGAGTTGGAGACCAGCACGCCCTTGCGGCCGGCGTCGATGGCACCCTTGTAGACGTCGTAGTGGCTGAACACCCGGTTCAGCACGCCTGAGCCGCGGGTGTCGGTGAGGAACTCGCCCTGGTAGCCGATCAGCGACCGTGACGGGCTCATCAGGCTGATACGGGTCTTGCCGGCGCCGGACGGGCCCATGTCCTTGAGCTCGGCGCGGCGGGCCGACAGCTTTTCGATGACGATGCCGGAGAACTCGTCGTCGACGTCGATCATGACGTCCTCGATGGGCTCCAGGCGATCGCCCGTCTCGGGGTCGGTCTGGAACACCACGCGGGGACGGCTGATGGACAGTTCAAAGCCCTCGCGGCGCATGCTCTCGATCAGCACGCCCAGTTGCAGTTCCCCGCGACCGGCGACTTCGTAGGCGTCCTTGTCCGGTGTCTGGGTGACGCGGATGGCGACGTTGGACTCGGCTTCCTTGAGCAGGCGCGCGGCGATCACGCGGCTCTGGACCTTGTCGCCCTCGCGGCCAGCCAGAGGGCTGTCATTGACGGAGACGGTCATGGAGATGGTGGGCGGATCGATGGGCTGCGCCGGTAGCGCCTCGGTGACCTCCATAGCGCAAAGCGTATCGGCCACGGTAGCCTTGGAGAGGCCGGCGATGGCGACGATGTCGCCGGCTTCGGCGTCGTCGATGGGCTGGCGCTTCAGGCCGCGGAAGGCCAGCACCTTGGTGATCCGGCCGCGCTCGATTTCCTTGCCGTCCAGCGACAGCGCGTGGATGGGCATGCCCGGAGTCGCCTTGCCGGACTGGATACGACCCGTCAGCAAGCGGCCCAGGAAGGGGTCATTTTCGATCAGGACCGACAGAATCTGGAAGGGCTCGTCGCGACGTACGATGGCCTGGGGTTCCGGCACATGGCTGACGATCAGATCGAACAGCGGGGCCAGATTGTCATTGGGCTTGGCCATGTCCATGGTCGCCCAGCCGTTCTTGCCCGACGCATAGATGTGCGGGAAATCCAGTTGTTCGTCCGTCGCGCCGATCGCAGCGAACAGGTCGAAGGCATCGTTCAGCACCCGATCGGGATCGGCATGGGCGCGGTCGACCTTGTTCAGGCAGACGATCGGCTTCAGGCCCATCTTCAGCGCCTTACCCAACACGAACTTGGTCTGCGGCATCACGCCTTCTTCGGCGTCTACCAACAGGACGCAGCCGTCCACCATGCCAAGGATCCGCTCCACCTCGCCGCCGAAGTCGGCGTGGCCAGGCGTGTCGATGATGTTGATCCGGGTGTCGCCCGCCGCGCCGTGCCACAGCACCGATGTGCACTTGGCCAAGATAGTGATCCCGCGCTCACGCTCCTGGTCGTTGGAGTCCATGGCGCGCTCGGCGTGGGCTTCATTGGCCCGAAAGATGCCCGACTGGGCAAGCAGCTGGTCCACCAGCGTGGTCTTGCCGTGGTCAACGTGAGCGATGATGGCGATATTTCGGAGGGACATGGTTCGGCAGTCTCGTTCGGAAGGGCGCGCTTTTAGGGGAAGGCGACGACAATCACCACCCCGTTGTGCGGCGCACATAAGGGCGTGGCGGCGTGGCGCGAGCCTCTACACTGTTTTCGGTCCGGATTTGTGACTTTTCGCGGAGTCACTCGCAAAAGTTTCTCACCCGGGCTTGGGATTTGTGCGTTGCAAACTGGACGCTGGAGAATGGGAGGCAGAGTTTTGGCTTGGAGATCGCACAGTACACTGTTGGCCCCATCGGACTGTGTGATCGAAAACACCGAAGGGGAAATGTGGTGCAGAGCCCCGCAATCCTACCCCTTCAGACCCGACCAATCCGCCGCCGCCAACGACCCGGTAAGCGCCTCGATGTGCCCCTTCAGCCGTGCGAATCCCGAGGTTGGCGTGACCGTTGCCTCGTCCAGATAGAGCGCGCGATCGATCTCGATCTGGATAGCGTGAACCCCACGGTGGGGGCGGCCGTAGTGCTCGGTAGTGTAGCCGCCAGCGTAGGGAACGTTGCGGGCGACGCGGTAGCCCAAGGCCACCAGTTCGCGCTCCACCCGGTTGGGCAGCACGCCGGCGCACGCGGCACCAAAGCGGTCGCCCAGCACGATATCGCTGGCCTTGTCGCGGGTGCCGGACCGAGCTGCAGCCGAGGGCATGGAATGCCAATCCACAAGGATCGCGAAGCCATGGGCGGCCTTGGCCTCGGCGATCAGCCCGACCAGAGCTTCATGATAAGGACGGTGGGCACCGGCGATCCGGGTCTCGGCCTCGGCGAACATCAGCTTGCGGTGGTAGATTTCCTGACCTTCCGAAACCACCCGGGCGATAGTACCCAATCCGGCCGCCACCCGCGCCGTGCGGCCTCGCGCATGTGCCGGCAGCTCGTCGGCAAACATCGAGGCGTCCAGCTCGAAAGGTTGGCGGTTCAGGTCGATATAGGCGCGGGCGAAGTTGGCCACAATCAGGGCGGCGCCATGGTCCGGCGCAGCGGCGATCAGATCATCGACGAAAGCGTCTTCCGAGCGGCGGATGCTGACCGCGTCCAGAACTGCCGCCGACATCATGTCCTCAGGGTAGTATCGTCCGGAATGCGGCGAGGCGAAAACCAGTGGTGTTGGTGGCCCGCCGGTGCCGACAGCGCGACGCACGATGAACGCTGCCGCATCAGCGGGCGAATCGGTGGCGGACGAGGGCTCCAGCGCGTGCATCGCAGGCATAGAACGGCACCCGCCCCCCAGCGTCAAACAACCTTCATCGCGCCTTTACCCTTGTTACACTATGATCCCCGTTCAACTACGTAGCGGTCCATGTCACGCATCCTCCTTGCCGAAGACGACGATTCCCTCCGCGGCTTCCTCGCCCGGGCGCTTGAGCGTGCCGGTCACGAGGTGGTCGCCTGCGCCGATGGCGACGAGGCTGTCACCTTCCTGGACGAGCCTTGGGACCTGCTGCTGACAGACATCGTCATGCCGGGCCTCGACGGCATCGAAGTAGCCAGACAGGCCGCCGCCAAGCATCCTTCGCTCCGGATCATGTTCATCACTGGCTTCGCCGCCGTGGCTCTGGCCGCACACGACAAAGCCCCTGCCGGTGCCAAGGTGTTGTCAAAGCCGATCCACCTGCGCGAGATTGTCACCGAGGTCGAGCGGATGATCGCGGCCTGACAGCCGGGTTGCTAAGGCGCGGGGCCGTCTATATATCCCCGCTTCCCGAAGGTTGGATGCGTAGCTCAGCGGGAGAGCACCTCGTTGACATCGAGGGGGTCACTGGTTCGATCCCAGTCGCGTCCACCATCGTTTTCCTGCTTTGCCCGGCTCGTTGGCCCTCGAGGCGCTATGCTCCACCGGGGACGAGTTCGCGGTAGGCCCGCCAGCTTGCGAGACCCAGCCAGGGGAAAACCAGCGTAAGGCCAAGAAAGCCCGTAGCTGCCGTCGACAGGGTCATCCCCGCCAGGATCAGCGCCCACAGAGCCATTGGCCAAAAATTTGTGATCACCGTGCGGACGCTCGTGACAACGGCCACGAAAACATCATTCCGGCGATCCAGCAGCATGGGCGCGGTCACGACCACCAGGGTGTAGGCAAAGAAGGCGATCACGCCGCCGATCACCGAGCCCACCGCCACCATGCGTTGGCCCTCGAACGTGCCTGTCGCGAACGCGATCAGGTCGTGCAGGTTACGGTGGATCTGACTGGTAGACAGGCCATAGACGATCTGCGCGATGCCGCCCCAGATCGCGAAGATCAGCAACAGGGCAAGGCCCAGATAGGCAAGGTCCTGGCGCAGCGCTGCGCGCACGAAGAACATCCCTGGCAGCGTTGGTTTGTCGTGCCGCTCGAGCCGCCGACCGGCCTCGTAAAGGCCCATCGCCAGGAGCGGGGCAACAAAAACAAAGCCGCAGGCCAGAGCGAAAACCCAGTACGAGGCACCGTTTGAATAGACCCAGCTGGTTAGCCCGAAACTGAACAGCGATAGTGCCAGGCCGTAGGCCAGACAGGGCACTGGAGCTCGCCACAGGTCTGCCCAGGCACCAGCAAGCCATCGGAAAGGGGCGTCCAGCCCGATGACCGATACGCCCGGCAACCCGGTTGCCGGCGATGGCGATGTCGCCATGAATTTCCTCCCGCGCTCATAGGCGCAGGGGCGCAGTTAGGCCTTCGCCCCGGTCTAGAGAGCGACCGGTCACCTGCCCTCGCATTGATATTTGTCGCGTCAGTCCTGTTGGTAACGCCCGGGCTGGGCCAGGTCGCTGAACTTGGTGAGGTTCTCGTCGAAGTGCAGCTTGACCGTGCCGATCGGGCCGTGGCGCTGTTTGGCGATGATCAGTTCGGCGAGATTGCGGACCTGCTCCATCTCGTCCTGCCAGGTCAGGTGCTCGGCGGTGCCTTCGCGCGGCTCCATGCGGGCTTTGTAATAGGCCTCGCGATAGATGAACATCACCACGTCGGCGTCCTGCTCGATAGAGCCGGATTCCCGTAGGTCCGAGAGTTGGGGCCGCTTGTCCTCGCGTTGCTCGACCTGACGTGACAGCTGAGCACAGGCCAGGATCGGCACGTGCAGTTCCTTGGCCAGGGACTTGAGGCTCATGGTGATCTCGGAGACCTCCTGAACGCGGTTTTCATTGCGCTTGCTGGAGGAGCCGGTGACCAGCTGCAGGTAGTCCACCACAATCAGGTCGAGGCCCGACGTGCGCTTAAGGCGACGTGACCGGGCCGCCAGTTGCGAGATCGAGATGCCGCCCGTGTCGTCGATGAACAGCGGCGCACTTTCGATGCTGAGCGCGGCTTCGCGGACGCGACCGTATTCCGAAGGGTTGATTTCGCCCTTGCGCATGAGGTTCGACGGCACGCCCGACACCTCACCCAGCAGGCGCATGGCCAGCTGGTCGGCGGACATTTCCAGCTGGAAGAAGGCCACGACCCCGCCGCTGATGGTCTTCTTCGAACCGTCGGGGCGCGGCTCCCAGGCGTACTTGCGCGCCACATCGAAGGCGATGTTCAGCCCTAGCGAAGACTTTCCCATCGAAGGTCGCGAGGCCAGGATCAGCAGGTCCGACGAGTGCAGCCCGCCCAGCATGCGGTCCAGATCGTGCAGGCCAGTGGACACACCCGCCAGTCCCCCGTCGCGGGAAAAGGCTTCGGCGGTATTTTCCAGAGCGCGGGCCAGCGCGGTGGGGAAGGTCGTGAACCCGGTGGACGACGCGCCACTTTCGGCCAGCGAGTAGAGCTGTTGTTCGACGATCTCGATCTGGTCCTTGGCGGAGGTCTCGGTGTCGGACACCGCAGCCAGAGACATTTCACCCGACAGCCGGATCAGTTCGCGCCGCAACGCCAGATCGTGGATCACCCGGGCATAGTCGGCGGCATTGGCGGCCGGCGGCGACTTGTCCACCAGATCGGCCAGATAGCGAACCCCGCCCAGTTCCTCGAACGCCACATCTCCCTGAAACCGCTGGGCAATAGTCAGGGGGTCGGCCAGCTGGCCGGCGCGGATGTGGTCCTCGATGGTGGCGAACAGGCGCGCGTGAACGGGCTCATAGAGGTGGTCCGCCGACAACGGCACACTGATCCGCTCATGCGCAGCGTTGTCGTACATCAGGATGCCCAGCAGGGCCTGTTCCACCTCAAGGTCGGCGGGAATGCGCGAAACGGGCTGGCCGACCGGTGGGAAAGAGATGAGCGTCATGGGAGTGTTCTAGCGAAGGCGTGCGGGCGCGCCATGTGGCCATTCGGTTGCGGTCAAAGAGTTCTGGGGGCCGCTTGTGGATAAGACTTTGGACCTCAGAATAGTCCGGCCACCAGATTGATCGCCAGCGCCAGGATCAAGGTGTTGAACACGAACGCGATCAGGCTGTGAACTGTCCCCAGCCGACGCATGGGGCGGCTGGTGAACGCCACGTCTGCTGTCTGGCTGGCCACGCCGATTACGACGGAAAAGTGCAGGAAGTCCCAATAGTCAGGTGCCTCACCGCCCGGAAAATCCAGGCCGCCGGCATCCTTTCCGGTCGCGTGGTCAACCGCGTAGTACTCATGGGCGTAGTGAAGGGCGTAGATCACCTGCATCAACAGCCATGATGCCGCCAGCGTCACAACGCCCACGGCCACATGCATGCTTTTATCAAATCCGAGTTCGGCGTACGCCAGAGACAGCTCAATGGCCACGGCGGCGACGCTGGCGATGCAGGCTGTCAGGATCAACAACAGGATCACTGCCTGACCTTGATCCTGCTCGGCGGAGCGCGCGCGGATATCGCCCGGCGCTTTCTGGCTAACCGAGTGGAACGCCAACCCGAGAAACACCGCACAGAATGTGTCCCAGCCAGCGATCAGACCGAACGATGTCCGGAGCTGGGGCGCAAAGATCGCGCAGCCGAGGCTCACCACGATCCCCGCTGCGGCGGCGAAAATCAGTCTGGGGCGCGCCACGAAGACGCCAGGACCGAAATGCCAATGACCTCTTGGTCGGGGTGTTGGCGTGGTCATGGCAACATCATCTCGAATACAAGCCGGTTGCGACCGCCAGCTCGGCGATAGTCGGTGATCCGGCACCAAGCCTGAATGAGGGCCAGACCGGCACCGCCACCGCGAGTCAGATTGGGGCCCTCGAAGGGCACCGTTCGCGGATCAAACGGCTTGCCAGCATCGGTCGCCGTCAGCCGCACCAACCCGGGCCGATGTTGCAGCAGTAGGACAATCCGGCCTCCGGCGGGTGCACCAGAGTGCTCAGTCACATTGTTTAACCATTCCTCGACGATCAGCACCAAATGGTCGGCGGCCAAGGGGGAGAGCGCCGTCCTGTTGGCAAATTCACGGGCCAGAATCAGGCCGCGCGCCACCGCAATGCGGCTGACGGGCAGGCGCGCCACAGCTTCGGATTCGAACTCGGGACGAGACTGGGTTATGGCTAAGCCTTGTTCATCGGGAGGGGCAGTGATGCGTGGCTCTATGGCGGCAGGATTGCTGATGCTGGCCTGCCTGTCGACGGCGAGCGTCGCAGCGGCTGAAATCGGCCGGATAAAATCAGTCAGCGGCGCGGCAAACATCGTGCGCGGCAAGGCCGCAACGCCGGCGACGCCGGGTTATCAGTTGCTGGTCAGCGATGTGATCGCCACCGGCAAGGACGGCCGTATCGGCATTACTTTCGTCGACAACAGCCGGTTCGCCGTCGGGCCGAACAGCCGCGTAGCGCTGAGCCAGTTCGAGTTCGACGACACCACCCACAGGGGCGAATCGCTGACCACCGTGGATCGAGGATCCCTGGCCATTGTCTCGGGCCAGATCGCCAGAGAGAACAAGGACGCGATGCGCGTGCGCAGGCCCACATCGCTGCTGGCGGCGCGAGGCACGCGGTTCGTGGTAGAAGTGAAATGAGGGCGCTGTTCGCAATAGCCGCAGCGGCGCTGTTTTCGGGATGCGCCACCTCCAATGTGGCGCTACTGCCCGACGAGGGGGCAAGCACTTCGGGCGCGGTTGCCGTCTTCGACTCCAAGACCGAAGCTGAAATCGGCGCGCTGACCGCCCCGAATACAGTGGCCCGTCTGGGTGGCCGCACGCTTCGCGTCACATCGCTGGAGGACGGCGCTTACTCGGACCTGCTCTCGCGGGTTCCGTACCCGCCGCGTGCTTACGTGCTCTATTTTGTCGAGGGCTCGACGGAGCTGACACCCGAGTCCGTGCCGATCCTTGAGGCGCTGCGCAGAGACACCACGGCGGCTTCCGAGGTACAGATCACCGGCCATACCGACACCGTCGGCAGCGCCGAGAGCAACGACGCTTTGTCGCGGGACCGGGCCGTGGAAATCCGCGCCGTGCTGGTCAGGCAAGGTCTTCCCGTGGCGGCCGCGCGCACTACCGGACGCGGCGAGCGCGAACTGCGCATTCCCACCGCTGATGGGGTTGGCGAGGCTGGAAACCGCCGGGTTGAAGTCACTTTGCGTTAGTAGGTCCTCAGACGTATCCTGTCTCATACCTGATGGCAGGAGCCGTACTCATGATTGACCGGAAAGCCCTTCTGGCGCTGGCCTTTGCAGTCACCCTGGCCGGGCCGACGACCGCTGCCCCCTTGCTTGGGCAGCCTGCGCCGGCCTTCAAGGCGACGGACGCAAGTGGAAAGACTCGCTCGCTCGCGGAGTTTCGCGGCAAAACCGTGGTTCTGGAGTGGACCAACAACGGCTGTCCCTATGTGCAGAAGCACTACAACGCTGGCTCCATGCAGAAGCTCCAATCCCAGGCGACCCGCGACGGGGTGGTCTGGCTCACAGTGGTCTCCTCTGCACCGGGCATGCAGGGTTTCCTGACGCCAGCGGCCGCGAAAGCCTGGAAAGCCGAGTTGGGCGCTGCCGCGTCTGACGTGCTCCTGGACCCGAAGGGAACCGTCGGTCGCGCCTATGACGCGCGCACCACACCGCACATGTACATCGTCGATAGGACCGGAGCCCTGGTCTACATGGGAGGTATCGACGATCAACCGTCGGCAGATCCGGAGAGCCTGAAAGTTGCGCGCAACTTTGTCACTGCCGCACTCACCGACATCAAGGCCGGTCGTGCCGTCGCTCAGGCCGCCACGCGCCCCTATGGCTGCAGCGTCAAATACGGCTCCGCCGAGTAAGGTTTCGCGTGTCAGAGGTAGAAGCCACCTGGGCGGCAGTGTCAGAGGCCGCCAACATGGCGCGCGGTCGACGGATCGACAGCCTCTTTGCCGGTGAACCCGGCCGCTGCAGCCGTCTGACGCTGGCGGCCGCAGGCCTGGAGATCGATCTGTCGAAACAGCCATGGTCGCGCGACGACCGGCGCTTGCTGATCGATCTCGCGCGCATCGGTGGGGTTGAGGCGGCGCGGGATCGCCTGTTCGCAGGCCATATCGCTAATGCGTCCGAGGGTCGCCCGGCCTTGCACATGGCGCTTCGTGCGCCTGACGGTGCGGACTGGCGCGCGGCAGGCGAACCTGTTTCGAGGCTGATCGAAGCAACTCGCACCGCCATGCGCACCTTCGCCGATGACATACGGTCCGGCGCAAGGGTCGGCGCGACCGGTAAGCGGTTCCGTTCGATCGTCCACATCGGCATCGGCGGATCCGACCTTGGACCCAGGCTGATCTGGGAAGCCCTGAAACCCCTCGACCCCTGGATCGATCTTCGCTTCGTCGCCAACGTTGATCCTGCCGAACTGGCCCAGGCGCTGGTGGGTCTCGATCCAGCGGAGACGCTGCTGGTCACGGTCTCCAAGACCTTCACCACCCAGGAGACCCTGACCAACGCCTCGGCAGCGCGAGCATGGCTGCGTGCCGCAATCGGACCCGAGTCCGACTTACATCTCGTGGCGGTGTCGGCGTCACCGGAAAAGGCCCGGGCGTTCGGGGTTCCGGCCGACCAGGTTTTTGGGTTCTGGGACTGGGTCGGGGGGCGCTATTCCATCTGGTCGGCGGTCGGCCTCTCCTGTGCCATCGCCCTGGGCTATGACGCTTTCGAGGCGATGCTCGGCGGCGCACACGCCATGGATCAGCACTTTCAGACGGTGCCGCTCGAAGCCAACATGCCGGTTCTGTTGGCCCTCGCCCATGTTTTTAATCGCAACGGCCTGGGTCGTCCGATCCGCGCTGTGGTGCCGTATGCCCAGCGGCTACGGTTGTTCGCGGCGTTCCTGCAGCAGCTGGAAATGGAATCGAACGGCAAGCGGGTGACAGCCGACGGTGCGCCCGTTGTGCATCAGACCGCCTCCAGCGTGTTCGGCGACGCCGGCACCAACGGCCAGCACGCCTTCTTCCAGCTGCTTCACCAAGGCACAGATGTGATCCCGGTAGACATCATCGCGGTCCGCACCGGTTCCGAGGGCGATCCGTCGGCCCAGACCAAGTTACTCGCAAACGCCATCGCCCAGGCCGAGGCACTGATGGTGGGCCGCAGCGAGGCCGACGTCCGCGCCGAGCTCGTAGCGAACGGCAAGTCGTCGTCCGAGATCGACGTCTTGGCCCCACAGCGCACCTTTCCCGGCAACCGCCCATCCAGTTTTCTGGTTCTGGAGCGCCTCGACCCGGCGCATCTGGGTGCCCTGATCGCTCTCTATGAGCACAAAACCTTCGTTGAGGGAGTGCTCTGGGGCATCAACAGCTTTGATCAATGGGGCGTGGAGCTGGGCAAGTCGCTGGCCACCCGGGTCCTGAGCGAACTCGAAGGCGGACCGTCGGGCGACCACGATCCGTCCACAGCCGCCCTGATCGTCAGACTCCGACCCTGAACAGCAGCGCTTGCCGGAGACCCTCGCACCGGGCCATCTTCACCCCATGAGTTTCGCCACCCCGGCGTCCGGAGTTCGCGGTCCGGCACCCCACGCCCATATCGTCGATGTGCTGATCACCGAGCGGGCCCCGAACCTCGCAGGCAGCAGGGTCTGGCCCCTGCTGCGGCCCCTGCTTTATGCCGTGCTGGACTACGGCAAGGCGCGCCAGATGGTCGACGCTATCGCCGATCTCTCGGGGCCCGAGGCCCTGGACCACGTGGCCCGCCTGCTGGCGCTCAAGGTTTCCGCGCAGGGTCTGGGACAGGTGCCGCGCGCGGGCCGCTGCATCGTCGTCTGCAATCACCCGACAGGTATCGCCGACGGCATGGCGGTCTTTGATGCGCTAAGGGCGATCCGGACCGATCTCAGCTTTTATGCCAATGCCGACGCCCAAAGGGTCTGCGAGCGCTTCGACGAGGTGCTGATCCCGGTAGAATGGGTGGAAGAAAAACGAACCCGCGAGCGGATGCGGAGGACCCTGACCCTGACCCGCGACGCCATGCAGGCAGACAGGTGCCTTGTGATTTTCCCGGCGGGCCGCATTTCGCGCCGGCAGGCCGACGGCACACTGCACGACAGGGACTGGATGACTTCTGCAGTTTCCATTGCGCGGCGACATGATGCACCCATCCTGCCGCTGCACGTGGCGGGCCCGTGGTCGCGGTTGTTCCATTTTTTTAACCGCTTTTCAGGCGAGCTTCGGGACATCACTCTGTTTCACGAACTGCTCAACAAGCGCGGTCAGGCGTTCGCCCTGACTGCCGGGCCATTGATCTCAATTCCAGCGCTCGAGGGCGATCCGGCCGCCTTAACGACAAGGCTCCAGACCTACGTTGAGCGCGATCTGCCCGCAGACCATCAGAAGGCTTTCGCGTGATCCTGGCCGACGAAGCCGCGACCACGCGTCTGGGGATGGCCATCGCCGCCCATCTGCGGACCGGAGAGGCAATCTGTTTGTGGGGATCTCTGGGTGCCGGAAAATCGACGCTGGCGCGCGCATTGGTCCGCGCCCTGACCACGCCGGACGAGGAGGTCCCGTCGCCGACCTTTACCCTCGTCCAGTTCTATGAGGGCCCGCGCCTGAACGTCGCCCACTTCGACCTCTATCGGTTGTCGCACGCCGACGAGGCCTATGAGATCGGGCTGGACGAGGCGCTTGACGTCGGCGCAGCGGTGGTTGAGTGGCCTGAACGGCTGGACGGCCAGCTTCCACGGGACCGACTCGATGTAGTGATCACACGGGGTCGCAACGACGACAGTCGCGAGGTGCGTCTTGTTACCCATGGCACCTGGGAGGGACGAGAGCTTGACGTCTGAACGCGCGGCATTGAAGGCCGGGTTTCTGCGCGCCGCAGGCTTGGCTGATGCCCGTCGCGAGCTGCTGTCGGGTGACGCCTCGACGCGTCAGTATGAACGTCTCTATCCCGCATCCGGCCCCAATCTGATTTTCATGGATCAGCCGCCGGCAGTGGAGAGCGTGGTCTGTCCGCCTGATGCTATGCCAGCCGAGCGTGTGGCGTTGGGGTACAACGCGGCTGCGCGTCTGGCGGCAGGGTCGGTCGCGGCTTTTGTGACGACCGCCGCATGGCTTCGCGATCAAGGGCTGTCGGCCCCACGCATCCTCGCCCACGACGTTGAGACCGGGCTGGCGGTGCTGGAGGACCTTGGCGACGGCCTGTTTGCCAACCTGATTCCCAACGGTACGCCCGAGGTCCCGCTCTATGAAGCCGCTGTCGACGTGCAGATCGCCCTGCAGTCGGCACCGCCGCCGCCGGTGCTGGAGGCCGAAGGCGCACGTTGGCCCCTGCTGTCCTATGACACCCTGGCGCTGAAGGTCGCCACTGACACCTTTCTGGAGTGGTGGCCCAAACTGGTCGGCTTGCCCGCCTTCGCGCAGACGGCCATCGCGGATTGGGACGCACTGTGGGCACCGGTCTGGGTGCGAGGCGAAGCCGGAGCCTCCGTATTCACCCACCGCGACTATCACGCGCAGAACCTACTGTGGCTGCCGGAGCGGGAAGGCGTGGCTAGGGTCGGCCTGCTGGACTTCCAGGACGCGCTGAAGGCCCACCCCGCCTGGGATCTTCTGCACCTGTTGCAGGACGCGCGGCGCGACGTTTTGCCTGAGCTGGAAACGGCGATGCTGGACCGGTTCCTGGCGGCCCGCGGTGATCTGGATCGGGAAGCATTCCTGGCCGACTACCGCGCCCTGGCCGCCTCCAACGCCGCCCGCATTCTGGGGCGGGTGTTTGCGCGTCAGACCCTGCTGGGCCGACCTCAGTACCGGGGGTTCATGCCTCGGACATGGCGCTATCTGGAACGCAACCTCAATGACCCCTCGATGGCCGCACTCAAGATCTGGTTCGACCGCCATGTGCCCGCGGACAAGCGCGCATGAGCATGAGTGTCCTGCCTGGACCGAAGACGGCCATGGTGCTCGCCGCCGGGCTCGGTACGCGCATGCGACCGCTGACGGATAGCCTCCCCAAGGCGCTGGTGTCCGTGGCCGGCAAACCCTTGATCGACCATATTCTGGACCGGTTGCGTGATGCCGGCGTCGAGCGGGCGGTCGTCAACGTCCACCACTTCGCCGACCAGATGGAAGCTCATCTCGCCTCACGCACCGATATGGAAATTCTGATCGCCGACGAACGGGCTGCATTGCTGGACAGTGGCGGCGGCATCAAGCACGCGTCGGACAAGTTGGGCCGGGACCCGATATTCCTCGCCAACATCGATTCCCTTTGGCTGGAGGGGGAGACCCCCTCGCTGGAAACCCTCAAGGCCGCCTGGAATCCTGCCGCCATGGACATCCTGTTGCTGCTGGTAAAGCGCGGTCAGGGCATCGGTTTTGAGGGGCCGCAGGGATTTCTGCGCGACGACGCTGGCCGCCTGACCCACTCCACGGACCCTTCCTCGCCGACGCCGTTCGTCAACATGGGAATTGCCATCTTCAAGCCCGAGGTGCTGGACGAAGCGCCGCACGGGGCGTTCTCGATCATTCCTGTGTGGCATCGATTGCAAGCGCGGGGGCGGCTTCACGGCGTTCCCATGGACGGCTTCTGGATGCACGTCGGCGATCCGGCAGCCCGCGACGCGACCGAGGCGCGGCTCAAATGACCGCCTTCTTTGAACAGTCGGGGTCGCGTTGGTTCAACATTCCTTCGCACCGGCCGTTCGCGGAGGATCTGGCCCGCGGCCTCTACGACGCGCTCTCACCGCTGGGGCCAGAGGCCCTTGCCGACGTCGTGGTGCTAACCCCGACCCGGCGTGGCGCGCGGGCCTTGGCCGATGCCTTCATCAAGGTCTCTGGCGGCAAGGCTGTAATGCCACCCCAAATGCGCCCGCTCGGCGACCTGGAGGCCGGTGAGGCACCGTTCGAGCCGGGCGATCTGGCTCTGGACCTGCCGGCCGCCATCGACCCGTTGAGGCGGCGATTTGAACTGACCCGGTTGGTGGCCGAACTCAAAGATGACGTGCCGGCAGGACTTTCTTCGGCCTCGGCGGCGCTGGAACTGGCCGACGCTCTGGGCAGTTTTCTGGATGGCCTGCAGATCGAGGGCGTCGAGATCGGGGGGCGGCTGGCGGGCCTGGTGGATGTGGCCGAACTGGCAGCCCACTGGGAGGTATCGCGCAACTTCCTGGACAAGGCGCTGACGCTTTGGCCCGTACGCCTTGAGGCTCTGGGCGTGGTTGACGTCAGCCAGCGGCGTGTGCGGTTGCTGGAGCGGCTTGCCGAGCGCTGGATCCAGTCGCCGCCGCAGGGCGTGCTGGTGGCCGCAGGGTCAACCGGCACAGCGCCCGCCACCCGCGCGCTGTTGATTGCGGTTGCCGCCGCGCCGAAGGGGGCTGTCGTCCTGCCAGGCCTGGACCAGGATCTCGACGACAAAGCCTGGACCAAGGTCGATGTGCAGCACCCGCAGGGCGCACTGCGACGACTGCTGGAAGCCGCGACGCTCACCAAGGCAGACGTCGCGATCTGGCCCGCGTCCCGGCGCGAGGCCCCGCAGGAGCGTTGGCGCCGCCGCATCATCAACGAGGCCCTGCGACCGGCAGAGGAAACCGCCGACTGGTTGCATGTGATCGACAAGATGAAGGCCGAACGCCCCGACGCGATCACGGTCGGTCTGTCGGGACTGTCGCTGGTCAGCGCCCGCACAGAGGATGAGGCGGCGACCACTGCGGCCCTCTTGCTGCGACAGGCCCTGGAGACGCCGGAGCGAACCGCCGCCCTGGTCACCCCGGATCAGGGATTGGCGCGACGGGTCGTGGCCAAGCTGGCGCGATGGGGGGTCGTGCCGGACTCCTCAGCCGGCGAGAGCCTGGCCGGAAGTCACGTGGGCGTACTGGCCGCACTGGTTGCCCGCGCCGCCGTCGATCCGCTGAACCCGGTCGTGCTGTTGGGGTTGTTGAAGCATGCCTATTGCCGGCTGGGTGATAGCACGGCGCTGGAGCGTCTGGCTCTGCGAGGTCCTCGCGCCCACAGCTGGGCAGAGCTCAAGGCTCGCCTGGCCACGACGCCGGAGGCGCTGGCGCTCGCTGATCGGCTGGAGGCCATCATCGGGTCGCTCGGCTGGCTGGAGGATCAAGACCCGCCCGCCCTGGCGGCGCGACGCACCACGGCGGCCATGGAAGCCTTGAGCGCCGACGCGGTGGGGCGAACCGGCGACCTCTGGGGCGGCCATGGTGGCGAAGCCATGGCGCGGTTGCTCAGCGGACTGATGGCCGAAGGCGACGCCCTTCCCGCCGTGTCACCCCGGCAGTTCGCCGACCTGCTGCAGCGATTGATGGATGGCGAGACCATCCGCGCGGGCGGGGCCACCCATCCTCGCCTGCGCATTCTTGGGGCGATCGAGGCCAGGCTGGTGCGCGCCGACCGCCTGGTGCTGGCCGGTCTGGAGGAAGGTGTCTGGCCGGGCGGGGCCGGGATCGACCCCTTCCTGTCGCGGCCCATGCGCGAGACCCTGGGCCTGCCATCGCCAGAGCGTCGCATCGGCCTGTCAGCCCATGATTTCGCGCAAGCCGCCTGCGCGCCCGACGTGATCCTGCTGCACACCGAGCGCCGGGAAGGCGCGCCGACGGTCAAGTCGCGTTGGCTGTGGCGTCTGGAAACCCTGGCGCGGGGTGCCGAGGTGTCGATCCCGGGCAGGCCCGAGTTGCTGGCGTGGGCGCGAAACCTGGATGCGCCGGAGGCGTTCCGACCCTATCCACGCCCCGCGCCAAAGCCGCCCGTGGAACATCGTCCGGACCGGCTTTTCGTCACGCGGATCGAGGCCCTGACCCGTGATCCCTATGCGGTCTGGGCGCGCGACATCCTGCGCCTCTATGCCTTGGAGCGTCCCGACGAGCAGGTGGAGGCCCGCGCGCGCGGCACCGCCATTCACGCCGCGTTCGAGCAATTCACGCTGGCCCATCCCGCTGAGCTCCCCGACGATGCCGCTGCGATCTTCGAAGCGCTCTACATGGCCGAACTGGCCAAGGCCGGCATGCCCCGCGACGCCTTGGCGCGCGAGGCGGCGCTGGCGGGTGAAGCGGCGAAGTGGGTGGTCGAACTGGAAACCACGCGCCGGGCCGACGGTCGCGCCATCTTTGTGGAAAAGACCGGCAAGTTGACGCGGGAGATTGCCGGCCGCCCGTTCACCCTGGCCGCCAAGGCCGACCGCATCGAGGTCAGTCCCGACGGACTGGGTCATGTGCTGGATTTCAAGACCGGCGGTGCGCCGTCGAAGAAGATGGTCCACAGCGGATTCTCGCCGCAGCTGACCCTCACCGCCGCGATCCTGGCGCGCGGCGGCTTTGCCGACATCGGTCGCGCAGAGCCGGGGGAACTGACCTACCTGCAGGTCACGGGCCGCCGCCCGCCTGGCCGGGAAGAAGTTCGCGCCACCCCCGACGGTGACAACGACAAGGTGCTGAACAGCCGCGACGCCGCTGACCGCGCGCTGGAAGGCATGACCAAACTGGTGGAACGCTACGCCGACCCTACGCAGGGCTATGCCAGCCGCACGGCCCCCCAGTTCGTGAAGCTCTACGTCTCCGACTATGATCACCTCGCCCGGGTGTTCGAGTGGTCCACCAGCGGCGAGGAGGGCGAGGAATGAGCCTCGACCTTACGGAACGGACCCGCGACCCCCAGGAACTGGCCGCCGACCCTAGACTTTCAGCCTTCGTCACGGCCAATGCGGGCTCGGGTAAGACAAAGACCCTGATCGACCGCGTGGCGAGATTGCTGGTTGCCCGGGTGCGCCCCGAGGCGATCCTCTGCGTGACCTACACCAAGGCCGCCGCCGCCGAGATGCAGCGCCGGTTGTTCCAGGTGCTGGGGGATTGGTCCGTGGCCAGCGATACACGGCTGCGCGGTGAGTTGGGTGCACTCCAGGCCCGCCCGCCGGGCAGCTTTGACGGCAGGGACCTGTCTGAGGCCCGCAGCCTGTTCGCCGCGGCGCTGGAGACCCCGGGCGGTCTGAAGATCCAGACGATCCACGCCTTCTGCGAAAAGCTGCTGCGGCGCTTTCCTCTGGAAGCCGGCGTGTCGCCCGGATTTCAGGTGATGGATGACCCCGCCTCCGCCGCGGTGGCCGCCGCCGCGCGACGGGTGGTGGCCAACCATGTCCTCGATACCGACGGCGAGGTCGCCAACGCCTATGCCCGGATGTCGATCGCGCTGGACTTCCAGGCCTTCCAGTCGATGTTCACCGATTTCGAGGCCCGCCGTGGTGCCCTGAGCACGTTCCTGGCGCGCGAAGGCGGGTTGCAGGGCGCGCGGGCCTGGGTCTGGCGCGCGGTTGACGTGCCGCGCGGCTCCGACCCTGCGGTTCTGGCCTCCGACGGCATGGCCACTCTGGACCGCGCCCTTTATCGCCGGGCCGCCGGGACCCTTGCGGGCGGCGGGAAGACCGATGTGGAGCGCGCGCAGGCATTGGCCGCGCTGGCCGCGTCGCCCCAGCCTGCGTTTGACGACGCCCTGGCGTTGTTCTTCACCAAGGATGGTGCAGCGGCCAAATGGGTCTCCAACGCGGCTCGCCTCAAGGCCGAACCGGCGTTGCAATATCTGTTGCTGGCCGAACAGGAACGGCTCGAACTGCTGCATCAACGGACCCTTGCCGCCGCGATCGCTCGCGACACCGACGACGCGCTGACCCTCGCTGACGCCTACCTCGAAGCCTATAAAATCGAGAAGGACTCACTGGGCGCGCTGGATTTTGCCGACCTGATCGAGAAGACCCGGCACCTGTTGCGCGACCGGCCCGAGGCGTCCTGGGTGCTCTACAAGCTGGACGGCGGCATCGACCACATCCTGCTCGATGAAGCCCAGGACACCGCGCCTGACCAGTGGGAGATCGTCGACGCGCTGACTGCAGAATTCTTCGCCGGGCGCGGTCAGGGCGAAGAGCGTCGCCTGGAGCGGGCCATGTTCGTCGTTGGTGACGAGAAACAGTCGATCTATTCGTTCCAGGGTGCCCAGCCGGAACTACTGCTGCGCAAGTTCGAGTTTCACCACGATCGCGCCACCCAGGCTGGTTACAAATTCCAGCGGGTGGACCTGAACACCTCCTGGCGCTCGACACCGCAGGTGCTGAGCTTTGTAGACGCGGTCTTCGCCCCTGATCTGCTGGCCCAGGCCATCCAGCCCCGCGACATTCCCGAGCAGGTCACCCATCTGACCGCCGATGTACGCCGGAAACACACGGGCTGCGTCGATGTCTGGGATCTGGAAGTCGACCGCAAGGGCGAGGATCGCGAGGCCTGGGACACGCCACTGGACCTGGAGCCGGAAGACAGCGCCAACCGACGCCTGGCACACCGGATCGCCGCCGAGATCGCCCGTCTCATCAACGACGGGGAGGCAGTATATGACAAGTCGACGCGGCTCTGGCGTGCCGCTCATGCCGGCGACGTCCTGATCCTGGTGCGGCGTCGCAAGGCGCTCTTCGAGGAAATCCTGCGGGCCTTGAAGCAAGCAGGCCTGCCCGTGGCCGGCGCCGACCGGCTGGCTCTTAGTGGCCACATCATCTTCGACGACTTGCTGGCGCTGGCCCGTTTCGCGCTGTTCCCGCAGGATGATCTGACGCTGGCGGCGCTGTTGAAAAGCCCATTCTGCGGACTTGTTGACGATGAACTCTATGCGCTCGCCCACGGTCGTGGCGACGAACCCCTTTGGACCCGTCTGCAGCGCCGCGCCGTCGAACACCCGCTCTGGGCGGAGGCGACAGCATTCCTGACCCTGACGCTGGAGACGGCCCGAACCGCGCGTCCGTTCGAGTTTTACGCCCGGCTGACCGGTGCCATCGCCACCGGCGGGGCGTCGATGCGGAAGCGCCTTCTGGGACGGCTGGGGCCCGAGGCTGAAGATGTGCTCGATGAATTCCTGAATCAGGTGCTCGCCGCCGAAGCTCGCGGTGCCCACGGTCTCGAGACCCTGACCGCAGAACTGGCTGACCTCGATATCGTCGTCAAACGCGAGATGGAGGCCGAGCGTCCCGAGGTGCGGGTGATGACCGCCCACGGTGCCAAGGGACTGGAGGCCCCCATCGTCTTCCTGCCCGAGACCACCGTGACCCAGACCGCGCGCGGGTCGCCGCTGATGCGGCATGCCCATGATGATACCGAAGGCTTTCTGTGGTGCGCGTCGAGCGCCCGTGATTGCCCGGCCAGCGCCGCCGCGAGGCAGGCCCGCACCGAACGCGACGATGCGGAAGCCTACCGCCTCTTGTATGTGGGCCTGACCCGGGCACGAGACCGGCTGGTCCTCTGCGGCCGACGCGCCGAGCGCACTGATCCCGACAAACTGAAGGGCTGGTGGGGTGCCATCCGCGATGCGCTTGGCCAGGCCGGCATCGCCGATCACGTGCGCACACTAGAAGACGCAGGCGGGGCCTTCCAGCGCTTCGGTGCCGATCCTGACATCGTCGCGCGCGTCGAATCCGACGCCGCCCGCCCAACGCCGCTGCCCGCCTGGTCCGCCGCGCGGGCACCCGCCGAGGCTTTTGCGAGGTACGCCTCCCCCTCCGACCTGGGAGAGGATGCCGTCGTCGCGACGCCTTCACCGCTGGCAGCACGAGGCGGATTGGGCCGGTTCCGGCGCGGTGACCTGATCCATCGGCTGCTGCAACTGCTCCCGGACCTGCCGGCGACGGAACGCGCCGCCGGGGCCGGCGCGCTGCTGCGGCGCGAGGCCGACCTCACCGATGAGCAACGTGACGAGATGGCCGCCGCCGCCCTGACGGTCCTGGAAGATGCCCGTTTTGCCAAGGTATTCGGCGATGGCTCCCGTGCCGAAGTCGCGGTCGCCGGCGGAGCTGATGCCTTGCCTCCCGGTCTGCGCATCTCGGGCCGAATCGACCGGCTGGTGGTATTGCCGGATCAGGTGTTGGTGGTGGACTTCAAGACCAATCGCCCGTCGCCCGACCGCATTGAGGATGCCGACCCGGCCTATCTGCGGCAGATGGCGCTTTATGCCGCCGTGCTGGGCGAAGTCTTCCCAAGCCGGCATATCGAGGCGGCGATTGTCTGGACCGATGGTCCGAAGCTGATGCCGGTCCCAGAAAACCTGTTGACCCAAACCCTTGCCGAGCTGCGTCATGCGGGTTGATACAGGGTGACGCGCCGCCTACATGGCCAGTCTCAACGTCGCGGGCCGATCTTGCCTTCGAACCCGCACGACAGGAGTTTTCTAATGAGCACCGTCAAGGTTACCGACGAATCCTTTCAGGCCGATGTCCTTGGGTCCAGCCAGCCCGTGCTGGTGGACTTCTGGGCCGAGTGGTGCGGCCCCTGCAAACAGATTGCCCCGGCTCTGGAGCAGATTTCCGAAGAACTGGCGGGCAAGGTGACGGTCGCCAAGCTCGACATCGAGCAAAGCCCCACCACCCCGTCGCGCTACGGCGTGCGAGGCATCCCCACCATGATGCTGTTCAAGGATGGCCAGATGACCTCGATGAAGGTGGGCGCCATGCCCAAGCAGAAGATCCTGGAGTGGCTGGCCGAGTCTGGCGTCGCGGCGTGAGGCGATAATTCCTCCCCCGTTTGGGGGAGGTGTCGCCGCAAGCGACGGCGGGGGCTTCCCCTCAACTCGGCCAGGTTTCCGGGCTCATCGCCAGAACCTCACCCGCGAAGTGTAGCCCGCCACAGATTAGAACATGCGGCGGCGGGCCGTCAGTCTCCAGAGCGCGAGCCACCGCATCGGCAACATTCGACGACGTCTCGGGTTCAAGGCCCGCCCGGATCGCGGCCTCCATCAGCTCATCGAAGCTGGCGGCAATGGGGCTGTCAAAGGTGGTGGTAATCACCCGGGGCCGCATCTCGGCGAAGGCGCGGAAGAAGCCTTCAGCGTCCTTGCGGGCGAACATACCGGTGACCAGCACCAGCGGCCTCGGATCACGATCCGCGATGCGCGCCGCCGCCTCGGCCAGAGCGCGCCCCGCATGTGGATTGTGCCCGCCATCCAGCCACAGGTCAGCTCCCCGCGCCCTGGCCAGAGCCGCCAGCGGGCCCGCGGTCAGGCGCTGCATCCGTGCCGGCCAGACCGTGGACGCAACGCCCCGGCCCAGGTCCTCGTCCGACAGGTCGTGGTTGAAGGTCAGGGCGGCGGCGACCGCCAGACCGGCATTGGCGAACTGGTAGCCACCGAACAGGCTGGGGGACGGCAGATCGAGCAACCGATCTGGCATCTGTACCAGCAGGCGACCGCGTTCCTCCCAGGCGTCGAAATCGCGACCCATCAGCAACATCGGGGCCATGCGGTCGTCGGCCTCGCGCTCGATCATCGCAAGTGCGTCATCCGCCTGGCGCGCCACCACGACGGGGCGACCCGTCTTGATGATGCCGGCCTTCTCCCAGGCGATGTTGGACAGCGCGGGTCCCAGCAGCTCCACGTGATCGTAGTCGACCGGCGTGATCACACTGACCGCAGGCGCGGCAAAGACGTTGCTGGCGTCAAAGCGGCCACCGAGCCCCACCTCCACGACGCAGAGGTCCGCGGGGGTTTCGGCAAACGCCAGATAGGCCAGCACGGTGGTGATCTCGAAGAAGCTGATCGCTTCGCCGGCATTCGCCATTTCAACGCGCTCGATCAGAGCGGCCAAGTGCGCGTCTCTGATCAGCGTCCCTGCCAGCCGGATGCGTTCGGCGAACCGCACAAGATGCGGCGAGGTCAGCGCATGGACCCGAAGCCCGGCCGCTTCACCGATGGCACGAAGGAACGCGACCGTCGATCCCTTGCCGTTGGTGCCGGCAACGTGGATCACAGGCGGAAGTTTCAGATCCGGACGCCCTAACGTGGCCAGCAGGCGCTCGACACGCCCCGTGGTCAGGTCGATCAGGGTCGGATGATTGGCGCGCAACCGCTGGATCACCGCGTCGGAGGCGCGGATCGGGTCATGGCCAGGATCGTGGGTCACATCAGGCGGCGGAAAGACGCTCACGCCCCATCATGAGGGTCTTCAGGATCGAGCTCAGCTTTTCCGGAATACCGGCGCGGGCGACGACCTGGTCGATCATACCGTGCTCCACCAGAAACTCGGATCGCTGGAAGCCCTGGGGAAGGGTCTCGCGGATGGTTTGCTCGATAACGCGGCGGCCCGAGAATCCGATGGTCGCGTTGGGCTCTGCCAGATGCACATCGCCCAGCATGGCGTAGGAGGCCGTCACCCCGCCGGTCGTCGGATCGGTCATCACCACCACATAGGGCAGCCCTGCCGACTTGACCTCATTCAACGCCAAGGTGGTGCGAGCCATCTGCATCAGGGCCAGCGTGCCCTCCTGCATGCGCGCGCCGCCGGCGGCGGTGAAGATCACGAGAGGCACTTCACGCTTCACGGCCTCCTTGGCCGCCATGATGAAGGTCTCGCCCGCTGCCATGCCCAGCGAGCCGCCCATGAACGCAAAGTCCTGGACAATCACTACGGCGGGCTGGCCCAGCAAATGGCCATAGGCCACCGCCATGGCGTCCAGCTCGCCGGTAGCCTTGCGGGCGGCTTTCAGGCGGTCGCCATAGGACTTGTCGTCGGGGAATTTCAGCGGGTCCTCGACCACAGATGGCGTGGCAAGTCGCTCATACCGCGCGTCGTCAAAAGTGCAGTCGAGTCGGGCCTGAGCCCCGATCCGCATGTGGTGGCCGGACGGCGTGACCCATAGCGAGGCCTCGAGATCGGGGCGGTACAACATCTCCCCGGTTTCCGGACATTTGACCCACAGATTGTCGGGCGTATCGCGCTTGGCAAAGTTGCGGACACCGGGCGCAATCCGCGACAGCCAGCCGCGTCGCTCACGGGGGGCCGCACGGCCGGGTTTGTCGTTTCGCTGTTCAGCCATCGCCATGGTTTTTTCAGACCGCCCCTAGGTCCCGACGCGCAAGACGTACAGCCTTAGCCAGAGTCTGCACTTTGGAAAGCACCCTCGCGGTAACGTCTTCGTTCAGTTCCACTGCTTCGGCCACTTCGTCCACAAGTGCAGAGCCGACGACCACCGCGTCGGCGACGCGGGCGATAGCAGCGGCGCGCTCAGGCGTCTTGATCCCGAAACCCACGGCGACCGGCAGGCCCGAGGCTTTGCGCACCCGTTCCACATGTGGTGCCACGGTTGCAGCGTCGGCTTCCTTGACGCCGGTGACACCAGTGACGGAGACATAGTAGACAAAACCCGACGTTCTGTTGATCACCACCGGCAGGCGCTTGTCGTCCGTGGTGGGCGTGGCCAGGCGGATCAGCGACAGCTGATTGGCGTCCAGGGCGTCGGCCAGCGGGTCGGCTTCCTCGGGCGGCAGATCAACCACAATGATCCCGTCGATGCCCGCCTCGGCCGCGTCACGGGCAAAGGCGTCGTAGCCCCAGGTCACCAGCGGGTTTGTGTAGCCCATCATGATGATCGGCGTGTCGTCGTCGCCATCACGGAACGCGCGGGCCAGATTCAGTGTCCCCTTCAGGGTCATGCCCTTGGCCAACGCCCGCTGCGCTGCGCGCTGGATCGGCGGCCCTTCAGCCATAGGGTCGGAAAACGGGAACCCCAGCTCGATGATGTCCGCGCCGGCGGCGGGAAGGCCCTTGACGATGGCCAGCGCCGTCGCCGCGTCGGGATCGCCAGCCATCACATAGGCCACGAACGCGGCGCGGCCTTCGGCCTTCAGCGCAGCAAAGCGGGCGTCAATTCGCGCCTTGGTCAAATCGACATTCCCAGGTGCGCAGCGACAGTGGCCACATCCTTGTCGCCACGGCCGGAGAAGTTCAGCACCACAATCCCGCCCTTGCCCACATCGCGGGCAATATCGCCGATCCGCGCCAGGGCGTGGGCCGTCTCAATAGCCGGCAGAATACCCTCAAGCTCTGCGCAGAGCTTGAACGCTTCGAGGGATTCGATGTCCGTCGCCGTTTGATAGGACGCGCGGCCCACGTCGTGCAGCCAGGAATGCTCCGGTCCGATGCCGGGATAGTCCAGTCCGGCAGAGATCGAGTGCGCCTCTGTAATCTGGCCGGCCTTGTCCTGCAGCAGATAGGTCATGTTGCCGTGCAGCACCCCCGGGCGACCACCGTTGATCGCCGCCGCATGACGACCGGTCTCCATGCCGTCGCCCGCCGCCTCGACGCCGATCAGCTTGACGCCCTCGTCGTTCAGGAATGGGTGGAAGATACCGATGGCATTGGAACC
>CAMCXF010000051.1 GCA_945883235.1 Phenylobacterium deserti
CGAGGAACCTAAAGTAACCGGCTGCGGATCGCCTGGCTCAGCATATCGATAAGGCTGACGGCCGCGATGATCACGATGACAATGGCGGCGGTGCGCGAATAGGCAAACGCGTTCAGGGAATCGAACAGTACCTGGCCGATGCCGCCGGCGCCGATCAGGCCCAGCACCGTGGCGCTGCGACTGTTGGATTCGAAGCGGTAGAGCGCATAGGAGGTCCAGAGCGGCGCCACCTGCGGTATGACCCCCCAGTTGATCTCATGCAACTTCGCCGCCCCGGTGGCCCGCACGCCTTCGACCGGGCCCTTGTCGATGGACTCCACGGCTTCTGAGAACAGCTTGGCCAGCACGCCGGATGTGTTGATCGCCAGCGCCATGACACCGGCCAGCGGCCCGGGTCCAACGGCCACCAGAAAGATCATGCCCAGCACCAGATCCGGCGCCGAGCGCACGATGTCGAGGAATCGGCGGACCGGCATCTGAATGAAGGCCGGCGTGATATTGCGCGAGGCCAGCAAGCCGAGCGGAATCGCCATCAGCACCGCCAGCGATGTGCCCCAGATGGCGATCTGCACCGTCAGCCACATCTGCGAGACATAGAGACGCCAGTCCGTGAAATCCGGCTGGGTGAATCCGCGCCCCATCTCCTGCATGTTGGCGGAGTTGGAGAACAGCAGCGGGATCTTGCGGATCTCCGCCGGTCCGAACGCGATGGCCAGCAGGACGAACACCCCGCCCCAGAGCAACAGGTCCGGCGCCCGCTGGAGCAGCGTGCGGCTGGGCGGCGGCGGAACGGGCGTAGGCGGGACACTCATGGCGTGGGCGGGTTTTCGGCGCGGCTCCGGGCAGAGTCGGCGGCGACCTTGTCAAACTCGGCCTGGGCGGCGGCGATCTTGGCCTTGTCGCCGGCGCGCTTGGCGGCGGCCAGGCTCTCGGAGGCCTCCATCTCGCGCACGGGATTGAGGTAGCTGTTATCCGCCGGCCTGAACCCGCCATAGGCCAGACCCTTCAGCACCTCGCGCTGCTTGTCGGCGGCGGCGTCGGAGCCCGTACCGTAGGTCAGGAAGAACTGGCGGATCTTTTCCTTCAACGCCGGGTCCATATCTCGACGGACCACGATGGAAGACTCCGGCAAGGGCGGCGACGTCCAGATCACCTCGACCTGCTCGGCGATCTTCGGGTTCTGACGCGCGGCGAACACCAGGCCGACAGAGTTGTTGGTGGCCGCATCCATCACGCCATTGGCGACCGCAAAGACGTTGGCCTGATGGTTGGCCGCGCGGACCGTCTTGAAGCAGGTTTGCGGCTCGATGTTGCGCGGCGTGAACAGATAGGTCTTGGGCGCCAGCGTTCCCGAGGTCGACTGGGTGTCACCCATGCCAAAGGAGATCGACTTGTCGCACTTGAGCAGCTTCTCCAGGGTGATGCCGCTACCCTTCTTGACGATGATCACCGACTTGTAGGTGGCGTCGCCGCCGGCATCGACCACCCGGCCCAGCACCTCGCCGTCGGCGCGCTTGACCGCCTGCAGCGCCGGTGAGGCGGAAAACCAGCCCAGCTGCACCTGCTTGAACCGCATCGCCTCGACCAGCGACGTATAGTTGGTGGCGAAATAGGGCTTCACCGGAATACCGATCTGCGCCGACATGTCATCGAGCAGCGGCTGCCACAGGGGCTGGGTCGAGGCCTGATTCTCGGCGGACAGGATCGAGAAGGTCAGCTCGGTGGGCGGAGCGCCGGCGGCCGGCTGTTCAGCCTTTTCTCCGCAGGCGGAAAGCCCGAGGGCGGTCGCCAGCAATGTGGCGGTCAGAATGCGGCGGTTCATGTCGGCGCTCCTTCCCAGAAGACGTCCTCGAATTCCGGGCCGTAGATGTCGATAAGCTGTTCGGTCTTCAGGCCGCTGGCCGGGCCGTCATAGACCACATGGCCGGCTTTCAGGGCGACCACGCGGTCACAGTAGCGCAGCGCATAGTCCACCTGGTGCAGGGTGACCACCACGGTCAGGCCGTCGGTGCGGTTCAGTTCGCGCAGGATATCCATCACGCGCCGCGCCGAGACCGGATCCAGCGAGGCGACGGGCTCGTCCGCCAGGATGATCTTGGCCTTCTGCACCAGAGCCCGCGCAATGGCGCCACGCTGCTGCTGGCCGCCGCTCAGGGTGTTGGCGCGCTGGGTCGCATAGTCCGAGATGCCGAACCGGTGGAGCGCCGCCATGGTGGCGTGCTTGGTCTCGTCCGGCCAGAGACCCAGCGCCGCGCGCCAGAACCCGATCCGGCCCAGCGACCCCAGCGCCACATTGGTGAACAGGCTGAGCCGGCCCACCAGATTGAACTGCTGGAAGATCATCCCGATCCGGGTGCGCGTCTTGCGAACATCGGCGTCGATCCGGCCGTCTTTCTGAACCGGGCCGCCAAAGGCGGTGATGACACCCTCGCCGGCGTCTATGGTCTGCAGCGCGCTGATCGAGCGCAGCAGGGTCGACTTGCCCGACCCCGACGGGCCGATCAGGGCGATCATCTCGCCCCTGGCGACGTCCAGTGACACGCCATCCAGCGCGCGGCGCTCACCAAAGGTCTTGGAGGCGTTCCGTATCGACAGAACTGCGGCATCGGACATGTGGGCGGTCGGAGCTTTCCCGTGGGCAGGCTCCGGCTACATGGCACGGCCGGATGGTTCCGGTCCAGCGGGGTTGGGGTGGAAATGCGCGGCGGGCGGGCGCACCCAAACGTGCGAACTTGGCAATCGACGTCCCGGGATTACAGTCCGCAGATGCGCCAGGCCAAGCCGCAGACGGCGCCCGAACACAAGCTTGGCCAGCCTGGAGCAGCGCCTGGACCGCGTGCTGGCGCGGCAGAAGCCGGGGCGGAAGAAGAAGATCGAGGGTGAGGTGGGGTGATTTATGTAGTGTGGTCCAATTGATTTCACGTTGGCCTCCAGGTCCCGTCTCAGCTGACCTTGGTCTATGGTTGTCTTCGAGGTCATGGCCGGGCCGGGGAGCCTCGGGTGGCCATGCCGCAGGATCGCGGTCGCGCTTGGGGCCCTTCCAGTCGCGTTCCCCGGACTGGTTGCGTCTTGGCGCAAGGCCCTCCTCGCCTCTGCTGACGCGCGCACACGCTGAGATGCGTGGACTTGTCCGATACGTCCGACCCGACATAAACGTCCATCTGGCCCATCCTCCTATGTGAAGCGCAGCGATCCACTCGCTCCGACTTCGTATCCCCGGGCCTGGATGGGCCTTCCTCAATTGCGCGATGTCCCTGGATATCCCGCCGCGTCAACCCGCGTCGCGGGGCGGAGCGTGAAGCAGCGATTGCGCCGCAGCGAGGTAGGGTGCGCTCACCGGAATCTCCCGGCCCGAGGCCAGCGTCACGCGCCCGGTCTTGCCGCTGCGCTGCATGTCCCGAACTGCGGTTCGCCGGACCCAGTAGGACCGATGCACCTGCATCCCGACGCCGGCCAGGTCTTCCACGGCCTGATTGAATCGGTAGAGGATCAGTTCGTGGCCTTCGGCGCCCTGCACGTCGATGTAGTTGCCCTCTGCCTTGATGAACTCCAGTGACGCGCTCACACGAGGATTGCGCACCAGCCGCAGCAGGCCGGACACCTTGGTCGCCGCGGCTTCGCCTTCGTTCTCCACGGACGGTCGTCTGGACGCCGGCGCCTCGCAGGATCCCCCTGCCGTAGCGGGTTCCGCTGGCGCACCGAGCGCACCAGGCGCGCGTGTCGCAAGCAGGTAGGCCGCCCAGAACACCGCCGCAAAGGCTGCGGCCTGCAGGACCTCGCGCCCCAGCGGGCCAGCGTCGGGCTCGACGGGCATGCCTATGGCCGAGAGCGCGGCGTCGCCCGCCTCCTCCACGATGGCCGCGACCGCTACGACGGAAGCGTGCATCCATGCCGGTGCGCGATCGGCGCCCCAGGTCCCGGTTCGCGACCGCCCGACGGCGACCGATCCAAGCCATACCCCGGCAATCATGATCAGCACGTTCAGTGTGGCCGCGCCGAGGTCTGCCGCGGATGCGTCGGACGGCCCCGTCGCGGCTGCAACCCACGCCAGCGCGGCGCATCCGGACACAACCAGAAACGTGCGCCGTTCCAGCTTCACACAGCCACCGCAGGCATAGCTTGCGACATGCGAATGCCCGCTCGTCCCAGGCCGGCGCCCGCTCGCGTAGACATCCGTCCTGTCGACATATCTTCGTGGCGCCTCGCGACCAAGCTGCGGATCATACATCGGAGAAGTGAACCCGGTGCAAGAACGAGACTGGAGACAGACGGATGAACATGAGGTCAACGGCTCTGGCCGCGACGGTGGCGACCACGCTGTCGGCGGGCCCGGCGGGAGCTCAGGACGGGCTGGAGATCGGCGTCTGGGCGCAGCCTGAGAATGCGATCTACGGCGAGCGGGAATGGCGCCAGAACGTCTATCCCTACATACGGTGGCAAAAGGACCGCTGGAAGATCGACGGCGACCGCGCCTCCTTCGACCTGCTCCGCGCGGCCGACGGCGGCTGGACCTTTGGGCCGGAGGTGCGGGTCGAGTTCGACGGGTACGAGGCCGACGAGAGCCCATTGCTGACGGGCATGAACTTGCGGGCCGACCCCGTGTTCGCGGGTGCGTCTGGCCAGATCGAACTCGGCTGGCTGGAACTCGAGGCATTCGCAGGCCACAACGTCCGCGACGGCGGCGGCGCGGTCGTGGATCTCGAACTCGGCCTCGATGCGCCGCTCGCCGCAAAGCTGCTCGGCTTCGCGGGCGTGGGTGTGCGCTACGGCAACGCCGCCTACACCAACCATCTTTATGGCGTTCGCGCCGCCGAGGCCCGTCCGGGACGCCCGGCCTATGCGCCGGGCGCCTCATTCGTGCCGTACTTCGAGCTCGGCGCAGCCTACGAGCTGTCGCCGCGCTGGACGCTCGAAGCCGACATTGAGTTCTTGCGACTGAACAGCGCGATCCGCCACAGCCCGATCGTCGACGCCGGATCCCGCACCGAGGGGTACGTCGGGATCTTGTACAGGTTCCATTGAAGGAGATGAACATGCGAGTCGAATTTCTCCCTCGTCGCCTGGCCGCAATGCACGCCGCCCTCGCGCTCGCGGCCCTCGCAGGCTGTGCCTCGGTCCCCGATGGTGTGGTGGGCGAAACCAACTTTCGTGACCAGCGGGTCCAGCATTGGATCTGGTGGGGCGCTGACGCCGAAGCCCTGCAGGCCACGCTGGCCCGGATTCGCAATTCCGAGGCGCCGCTCGAGAAGGCAGGCTACTGGGACCTCAAACGGGAGTTTGGCCCGGGGCACTGGGCCTTCGAGTTTTCCGCGCTCGGCTCGGCCACCGAAGCTCGCGCCGAACGCATGGCCGGCACTGATCCGGCCGCAGCCGCGAACACATACCACGAGGCCTCGGTTTACTACGGACTCGCGAAGTACCCCTATGTCCGCCGCGACGCGATTGAGACTGAAGCCTACGCGGCGCAGACGCGTACCTACCTGCGTGCGTGGGAACTCGCCGGCATGCCGGTGGAGGTCGTCGAGGTGCAGTGGCGCGGCAAGCCGGCACGGGGCCTGCTTCATCGGCCACCCGGTGTGCGCACTGCCGTACCGCTGGTCCTCGCGACCAACGGCATCGACGTGTTCAGCGCGGAGTTCGGGCCCTTCGCCCGCGACCTGGTCGAGCGCGGGATTGCCTTCTTCGCGTTCGACATCCCCGGCACTGGACTCAACGTGGATCACGTTCTCGACCCCGACTTCGATCAGTTACACCTCACTTTTCTCAACGCGCTGCTCGCGCGGGGCGGGTTCAATGCTTCGCGTGTCGGCGTGATGGGCGTGAGTTTCGGCGGGAATGCCGCCGTAAAACTGGCGTTTACCGAACCGGATCGCATTGCCGCCGTACTCAACGTGTGCGGACCGGTGCACGACGTGTTCATGATTCCCGTCGGCGCGGTCGGCGAGATCGAGCCGATGTTCCGCGAGGCGCTGTTCGATCGCCTGCACGTGCCATCCGGCGACCGCGTCGCGCTGGTCGAGGCGGCGCGTGGCTTCTCGCTGCTGCGGCAGGGCGTGATGGGCGCCGGCGTCATCACCCCGGTGCCAATCTATAGTCTCAACGCACGCAGCGATTACGTAGCGACGGAGCGCGACATGGCGCTGGTCACCCGCTCGTCGGCCGCCGGTGCGATCGCGTTCAGCGGCTCCGGTGATCACTGTCCCCAGAACCGGCCTGCCGACATGCCGGTGGCTGCGGAATGGCTCGCGTCGAGGCTCCTGCCATGAAGCGTCGGTCGATCATGGCGGCAGGGGTGCTTGTCGCGGCGCTCACCTTGGCTTTCACCGACGTGGCGGCGGCGACGACGCCGGACTGGTTGACGACGCTGCTGGGCCGGGTTCTGACGAAGGAGCGGACTCCGGACGAGGCATGGGCGAGCCTCGCCCCGTACGTGGATCTGCGACTTCCCGCCGACCAGGCGCCGGGCTCCAAAGCGCCGTTGGTGGTCCTCGCTCCCGGTTGCTATGGCTGGCTGGCCAAGAGCGAACACTGGCGCTCGGTGTTGCTGGGCGCTGGCTTTGCGGTGCTGCATGTCGACAGTTTTGCCGCGCGGGGCCTGCGCGAACCGCGCGAGATCGGAGCCGTTGTTTGCGACGGCAAGGGCGTGTTCGGATTCGAGCGCGCCGGAGATATCGCGCTTGCGCTGGATCGCCACCCTTTCCCGCCGGGCGTCGATACCAGCCGCGTCGGGCTGGCCGGTTGGTCGCACGGCGGGTGGGCGGTCTGGTCGCTGGTGAACTTCGCAGCGCAGGACAGGACCCCGCCTGGGCTGTCGGCCTGGCCACGGCCGGACCCGGCACGCTTCCGCGCCGTCGTGGCGGTGTATCCATACTGCGGTTTCGGTAGCCATTCATGGTCGCCGAAAGGCGCCGTGGCCCCGCCGTCGCTGCTCGTCTTTGCCGGTCGCGACGAGAACGTCGATTCAGAGCCATGTCGCCAACGCGCAGCCGCCGCCCGCGCGGGCGGCAGCAAGGTCGAAATCCTAGAGTTCCCCAACGCCACGCACTGGTTCGACCAGCCGGGCGACTTCGACCTGCTTCCGCACGTCTTCGATGGCGACGCAACGCGCGTCCTGGAGGAGCGCATGCTGAACCACCTGCGGCGAACGCTGGGTCCAACAGGCGCTGACAGCAACCCGCGGTGAGCGGTCTGAACGTCGCGATGCCCCTGGACAGGTTTACCTGCGGGCCGATGCTGGCCGGCCGAACTGTGCCCATACGGGAGCCTCGGCGAACGCTGATTCGTCCCCCTTCACGCCCGCACAGACCCCCTCACAGATTCAACACTTTACATCGCGGATCATAGCCACTATTTCCCCCGCTTCCGGCGGACCCGATGTCCTGAAAAGCGCTGCTAACGCCGGACTTGGTTCAACTATCTGTTGGGGGTTACGTGAATTGCACACGTATCATAAGCCCCTGGACCTGGTCCGCGAGCGGTCACCCGAACGCCCTGTCGCCTTTGCGCGACCGGCGGCGGTGGCGGTAGCGGCGCGCTGGTTCCAGGACAAGTTTGAAGGCAACGTCTTCTACGCTGTGAAAGCGAACCCTTCGCCATGGGTCATCAAGACCCTGGCGGCGAACGGTGTGACGTCGTTTGATGTGGCCTCGATCCCCGAGATCGAGTTGGTGACCACCCATGCGCCGGGCTCGCGGATGGCGTTCATGCATCCGGTGAAGAGCCGCAAGGCCATCGCAACCGCCTACTTTGATCACGGCGTGAATACCTTCGCGCTGGACAGCCACGAGGAGCTGCAAAAGATCCTCGAGGCGACCGGGGGTGCCAAAGACCTGACGCTGATCGTGCGTCTGGCCGTCGTTGCCGAGGGCGCGTCCTATTCCCTGTCCGGCAAGTTTGGGGTCGAGCTGCACGAGGCCCCGGCCCTGCTGCTGGCCGCGCGCGCCGCCACCGAAGGCAAGATGGGCGTTTCCTTCCACGTGGGCAGCCAGTGCATGCGGCCGACCGCCTATCAGGCGGCGATGGCCCAGGCCTCGCGCGCCATCGTGCGCGCCGGTGTCATGGTCGATATCGTCGACGTCGGCGGCGGGTTCCCGTCGGTCTATCCCGGCATGGTGCCGCCCGACATGAGCGACTACGTCGACTCGATCCAGCGCGGCTTCGCCGACATGATGGTCCACGAAGAGACCGAGCTGTGGTGTGAGCCGGGCCGGGCGCTGGTGGCGGAAGCCCAGTCGATCCTGACCAAGGTGGAGCTGCGCAAGAACGACGCGCTCTATCTGAACGACGGCAGCTACGGAAACCTGTTCGACGCTGCACATGTGAAGTGGCCGTTCCCGGTGAAGCTTTACCGGGGCGAGGGCGAGGGTGCCCATGAGGTCGAAGGTCCGCTGAAGCCGTTCCGGTTCTATGGCCCCACCTGCGACAGCATGGACCATATGCCCGGCCCGTTCTGGCTGCCCGAGGATATCCGCGAGGGTGACTATATCGAGATCGGCATGCTGGGGGCCTATGGCGTCGCCATGACCACCCGGTTCAACGGCTACGGCGACGCCGAGACCGTCGTGGTGGGCGACGCCCCCATGGCCTCGATGTTCGGGCTGGCCGGTCGCATCATCCGCCTGCCACGGGAAAGCCAGGAGGACGAACGCAAGGTCGTCCGTCTGTCGCGTCCCAAGGGCCGGGCCGGCAAGAGCCGCCGCAAGCGGTAAAACCGACACATTGCAGTGTCACAAGCGCGGCCGGTCGCTCCGTCCCGGTCGCGCTTTACCAATGGACGGGCGTCACCCTCTGAAGGGAACTTCCGAAGATGAACGCTGACGTTCAAAAGACCAACCGTAAGGCCGAACTTCTGGCCAACACCGTCGAGCACGTGGCCATCGACGCCTATGACGCGCGGCCGATCATCGACGCCATGCGCAAGATGAGCTTCACCAGCCGTGACACAGCGCGGGCCGCCGACATCTGGTCGATGTCGCTGGAGGACGCCGGCTGTTCGACCTGGCTGACCCTGGCCGGGTCCACCAGCGCGGGCGGCTGCATGCACATCTACCGCGACATGATCAAGTACGGGATGATCGACGTGGTGGTGGCTACCGGTGCCTCCATCGTCGACATGGATTTCTTCGAGGCTCTGGGCTTCAAACACTATCAGGCCGACTCCACGGTCGACGACCGCGACCTGCGCGACCTCTACATCGACCGCATCTACGACACCTATATCGACGAGGAAGAGCTGCAGAACTGCGACGGCACGATCTTCGAGATCTGCGAGCAGCTGGAGCCCCGCCCCTATTCCAGCCGCGAGTTCATCCACGAGATGGGCAAGTGGCTGGCCGCCGGCAACGCCAAGAAACCCGACAGCCTCATCGAGGTGGCGTACCGCGAAGGCGTGCCGATCTTCTGCCCGGCGTTTGTGGACTCTTCGGCCGGCTTCGGCCTGGTGAAGCACCAGGTAGAGCGCATGAAGGCCAAGCAGCCCTACATGACCATCGACGCCGTGGCCGACTTCCGCGAACTGACCGACATCAAGCTGGCGGCCGGCACTACCGGCTTGTTCATGGTCGGCGGCGGCGTGCCCAAGAACTTCGCCCAGGACACCGTCGTCTGCGCCGAGATCCTCGGACACGAAGCCGAGATGCACAAATACGCCGTCCAGATCACCGTCGCCGACGTCCGCGACGGTGCCTGCTCGTCTTCGACGCTCAAAGAGGCCTGCTCCTGGGGCAAGGTCGACGTCACCTGGGAACAGATGGTGTTCGCCGAAGCCACCACCGTGGTGCCGCTGATCGCCTCGGACGCCTGGCATCGCGGATCGTGGAAAACGCGGATCAAGCCGCGCTGGGCGAAGCTGTTCGAGCGGGCTTAGGGGCTCGCTATCCGGAGCGCGGCGTTGAGCGTTACCAGCCCGGCGCTGCGCTGCTGGGGGCTCTCAGAAGGTAGCCCCCCTCAGATCCCCGCGTACCACTCATAACCGCGGTCCGGCCAGAACCCGCCCCGGCCGCGGCCCAGTACCGTCTGACCATTGGCATCCACGGCGTCCAGCTTCTCCACCACCTCGATGCGCATGACGTACTTGGCGTGCTTGTAGCCCAGCTGGCGTTCGACCCTTAAGCGCAGGGGCGCGCCGTGGCCCACGGGCAGGGTCGCGTCGTTCATCTGGTAGGCCAGGATGGTCTGCGGGTGATAGGCGTCGATCAGGTCGATGCTCTCATAGTACTTGCCCGTGCCGTCCAGCGTCTGCTCCAGCGTGTCAGCACAGTGGAACACGACGTATCGCGCATTGGGCTTCAGGCCGGCGCGGTCCAGCAATGGACCCAGGCGCGCGCCCGTCCATTTGCCGATTGATGACCAGCCCTCAACACAGTCATGCCGGGTGATCTGGGTGCGCGCTGGCTGCTGGCGTAACTCGGCAAGAGTCAATTCAAGAGGGCGCTCGACCAGGCCGTCGACCACCAGCTTGTAGCCCGCGAAATTGTCCGCCAGCAGCGCCACATACTCCTCGTCAGTCGGAAACCGGGTGCCATTGGCCCGGAAGTCCTTCGAGATGTTGACCGGCGTAAATTCCTTGGCCAGCGCCTTGCGGTCGGTCACCAGCCGCTGGGCCTTCATGGTCACCCCTTCGACCTTGCGCAGCACGCCCGAGAATGTCGGGTCGGCGGTCAGCTTGTCGCAGGCGCTCAGCCACAGGGTACTCAGGCCGGCACCGGCCAGTCCCAGCCAGCGGCGGCGGTTGGTGGTGACGGTCATGGCCGGTCTCCTTGGACCTGAATGGCGTATTTGCCGGTGATCATGGAGCGCATGTTGTTCCAGACGCCGGAGATCAGCACGAGCACAACATGCACCAGGATGAAGGTGACGATCAGCCCGGCGCTGATGAAGTGGATGGTCCGCGCCGACTGCCGCCCGCCGAACAGGTCGGTCAGCCACGGCACCGTCGCATTGAAGCCTGGCGACATGCAAAGCCCCGTGACCACCATCAGCGGCAGGATCACGGCGATCACCGCCAGATAGGTGAATTTCTGGATCACGTTATAGGTCCGCGCCTCATCGCCCTTGGGGAACTTCAGCTGCGCGTGGGTGATGACCTCATGCAGGATATGGCCGGGCTTGAGCTGCTCGCGTTTCGGCAACATGTCACGCCGGATATGGCCGCCGATCAGGCCCCAGAGCCAATAGACCAGCCCATTGATCACAAATATCCAGGCAAAGAAAATGTGCCAAAGGCGCCCGTCGGCCAGGGACTTGTAGCTGGGAATGGTCGCCCAGGACGGAAACCCGCGCGCCTCGCCCATGCCGGGTTTGCCGGAAAAGCCGAACAGCCCGGTGGTCTCGACCTGATAGTCTCCCACCGTGGTGATGCCGCGCGGCACGTCGGCAACGGTGACGCTGGTCATCGCCAGCCAAGGGTCGGCGAAGGTGGATTTCTCGCCCCAGTACAGCGCCGGGTGGGCGTTGAAGATCTGCAACCCGCTCATCAGCAGCAGGCTGATCACCAGCACATTCAGCCAGTGGGTCAACCGGGTCACGATCGTATGACGCTGGATGAACTCCGTTCCGGAACTCACATTATCAGCCATTTACCCAGTCCCCTTGAGCTCCCCGTTAGTCTGGCCCAGCACGCGGCGTTCGGCGAGTGCCAAAAAGGTATCGTTTCCACAGGTAGAGTGTTGGCGGCAATTGCTGGCTGCAAAGCGCGGGGCTCTTTATGCAGGGTCTCGAAGCAGGAGCGGAAAGTGGCGGAAATCGAAGTCTGGCGAGGCAGTGTCGCGGCCTGGGAATGCGACGGCATGGGCCATCTGAACGTCGGCTTCTATGTGGCCAAGTCGATGCAGGCGCTGGGCGGTATGGCCGCTGAACTGGGTATGGCCGGGGTTTTCGGTGTCCAGACCGAGTCCACCTTGATGGTCCGTGAACAGCACATCCGGTTTCTCCGGGAAGCCCGACCGGGCGCGCCGCTGTCCATGACGGGCGGAGTCCTCGAGATCGGTGAGAGCGAAATCCGGCTGCTGTTCCTGATGCGCCATCACTCCGGCGAGCTCGCGGCCAGCTTCCAGACCGTAGCGGCCCACGTCACCTCCCGCGAGGGCCATGCCTTTCCCTGGCCCGACCGCGTCCGCGTCCGCGCAGAGACCCTGATGTGCGTCGTTCCCGAAAACGCCGCCCCGCGCTCTATCGGCCTGGAACCCGTCGTCACCCAGGCCAGTCGCAAGCGCGCCGATGCTCTGGGCCTTGGCTGCACAGGCCTGGGGATGGTCACCGCCAGCGACTGTGACGCCTTTGGCCGGATGCGGACCGAAGGCTTCATGCAGCGCCTGTCGGACGCCGTGCCACACCTGTTCGCCGAGGGCCGTCCGGGCACCGACGCCGCCGCCCGCCCGGTCGGCGGCGCAGCCGTGGAATATCGCCTGATCCACCACGCCTGGCCGCGCGCCGGCGACCGGGTGGAAATGCGCTCCGGTGCTGCCGGCGGCGATGCGCGGGTCCGGCGGCTGGTCCACTGGCTGCTCGACCCTGCGACCGGTCAGCCCTGGGGGACGGCCGAGGCCATCGCGGTCTCTTTTGATCTGGAGACCCGCAAGATAATCACCCTGTCCGGGCCCGAACTGGCGCGCGTCAATGCCCAGACGGTGGAGGGGCTTACCCTTTAGGCGTCGACCATCTCGCGCAGAACGCTACGCACGAGCTCCGGACGTTCCATCGGCAGGAAGTGTGTCGTCCCGGGGATCACCTCGACAGTCACATGGTCCATGGCACCCAGATCATCGAGGTTGTCGTCAGTCCTGGCCGTCGACCCGATCTCGGCACGCAACATCCGCACCGGGCAATCGAGGCTACGCAGCGCTGCCCACGCGTCGCTGCCATGGGTATTGAAGTTCGACGCCTCCCATGCAGGTTCACAGGTCAGCACGACCTGGCCGCCCGACGTCTCGCGGAACCCGGCTTCGACATAGTCAGCCAGCTGTTCCGCCTGCCAGGTCCGGAACGCCCCGCGTCCCGTATAGGCGGCGATCACATCGGCCTTGCTCGCGAACAAGCTGCGCCGCCGGGCGGCACCCTCAGCCAACGGATTGGGCCGCCCCACCTCAGCCATCCGGGCGACATCGAACAGCACGGGGTCAAACAGCGCCAGGGCCTTGACCTTCTGCGGGGCCAGGGCCGCTGCCAGCAGACTGGACGTACCGCCCATGGAATGCCCCGCCAACACCACGGGGGCCGTGATCTCGGCGGCCAGCAAAGCCACCAGGTCGTCGCGAAAATCACTCCAGTCGGTACGACCCTCTGTCACCGCAGGAAGGCTGGATGCGCCATGACCCCGCAGGTCAATGGCCAGAACTCGCATGCCCGCGACCAGTGGTGCCAGAATGCTCCGATAGGTCAGCCCGTTAAAGCCATTAGCGTGCGAGAAGATGACATCGATCGGCCGGTCTGCGGACCCAAAGTCCAGCACAGCCATTTCCCCGCCCCGCGACGGCAGCGACACATATCGGGTGCGCATCTCGATGATCGCCTTTGATTCCATCCCGCTCCATACCCTGATGACGTTGCGACATAGAAGTATGGTCGGGCGGTCCGCGACGAAAACGTGACCTGATCATCCGGCGGACTGGCACGACGCTCGGAACTCTGATCTATCCTTGTTACTTACCGGTACGGATATCCTTCCAGAGGGACGTTTGCACTGATCCATCTGCGCGATGAGGTGAGCGATGCCACAATCACCGGCCATAGAGCCCAAGGCCGCCGACCGTATCCTGAACACGGCCTCGGAGCTGTTCTACCGCGAGGGGTCGCGCGCTGTGGGTGTCGATGAGATCGTTGCACGCGCGGCGACCACCAAGCCCAGTCTCTACCGCGCCTTCGGGTCCAAGGACCAGTTGATCGCGGCTTATCTTGAGGCGCAGGCGGTTCAACTTTGGTCCTTGTTCGAGGGCACGGCTGGATCTCATCCCAATGACCCCCGCGCCCAGATCCTGGCTTATTTCGACGCCTTGGCAGAACGCATGGAGGCCCCGGGCTATCGAGGCTGCGGCCTCTCAAACGCCGCCGTTGAATATCCAGACCCTAAACATCCGGGTCGTGTTGTGGCGGTGGCTCACAAGGACCAGATGCGAAAGCGTCTGCGCGCGTTGACTCGCGGCATGGATGCTCGCAAGCCCAAGAAGCTGGCGGACAGCCTGATGCTGTTGATGGAGGGTGCTTTCGTCACCCGTCAGCTGTTCGATGGCGCGGGCCCGGCCGGCGCGGCGCGCGGTGCGGCGGAAGCGCTGATCGCGGCGCATGCCCGGCGCGCGACCGGAGAGAACGACGATCAAGAGGGCTAGGCTTACCCAGCGTACGCGCTTGATCATGACCTGAAATTTTTCGAGGAAACCGCCATGAACGCGCCGTCTGCCATCGACGTCACCACCACCGCATGGACCTGTTTCGACGTGTCCATCGAAAGTCACGTCGCGCACATTCAGCTGAAGCGCCCCGAAGCCATGAACAGCATGGTGCGTGACTTCTGGAACGAGCTTCCCCTGATAATCAACGACATCAATGACAATGCCCGCGCGCGGTGCATCGTGATCTCCTCGACCGGCAAGCATTTCTGCGCGGGCATGGATCTGGCCGTGTTCTCCGGCGGCGGCACTGCAGAGACCGCGGCCCAGGATCGCCACGTCAATGCCGAGGCCATGCGCCATCACGTGAAGGAACTTCAGGACTGCTTTTCTTGCCTGGACGAGGCCCGGATGCCGGTGATTGCGGCCATCCAGGGAGGTTGCATCGGCGGCGCGGTCGACATGACCAGCGCATGCGACATCCGCTACTGCACCGCTGACGCCTTCTTTGTGATCCAGGAAATCAACATCGGTATGACCGCCGACGTCGGCACATTCCCGCGGCTCTGCAAGCTGATCCCCGAAGGCTGGGTGCGCGAACTTGCCTATACCGGTCGCCGGTTGCCCGCTCACCGCGCCCGCGAGATCGGCCTGGTCAACGAGGTGTTCGACACCCACGAGGCCGTCGTCGTCCACGCCCTGGCCACCGCCCATGAAATCGCTTCCAAGGCACCGTTGGCGGTGACGGGATCGAAGGTGATGATCAACTATGCCCGTGACCACACCCTGAAGGATGGCCTCGACTACATCGCCGTCTGGCAGACCGCCATGTTCAGCGGTCCGCACATGGGCGAGGCGTTCAGGGCCAAAACCGAAAAGCGCGACGCGGTGTTCCCCGACCTGGCGATCCTGCGCAAAGGCATGTGAACGGCGCCTTCACGTACTCAATACGGCTCCGGTCAGGTCGCAGCCGGCGATGCGTGCGCCATCCATCTCGGCACCCAGAAACCGGGCCAGAGGCGCGTGCGCGCCGCGCAGGTCCGCGCCCCGCAGGGACGCGCCGCTGAAGTCGGTGCGGACAAATCGCTCACGATCCAGCTTCAAAGGCCCCATCCTGGCGCCGCGCAGGTCGCATCGCGCCATCTGCGCGCCGGCGAACCGGGCACCGCGCAGGTCGGCGTCGCGCAGGTTGGCACCGCGAAAATCGCAGGCCGAAAAATCGCCGCCCTGGAGCTCACAGCCCTCCATATCCATGCCGAAAAACACGGATCGGGGCGAATTGAGGCCCGACAGCCGCCGCTTCTTCAGAGTCTTCATGGGTCGGAAGTCGACACCGGACAGTATGGTCACGGACCCACGTCGCCCCCCGGTGTCGCAATAGGCCTCGTGGTCCGACATTACGTCGCTGATGGATTTCCGGTCGACAAAGGTGATCGGCGGCGGGGCGCGCAAGACGTCGGTCATGTCCGTATTCTCGAGCCGTGCCAGGCTGAGGTTGACGCCGTTCAGCACCGCACGCCGAAGAGAGGCGCCGCTGAGGTCTGCCCCTCCCAGATCGGCGTGTGACAGGTCTGCCCCATCCATCACCGCGCGCATCAGCTTGGCGCCGACCATCACGGCGCCGGAGAGATTGGCGTCGGTGAAGTCGGATGTCATCGCCACCGCGCCAGTCATCTGGACACCAGCCAGATTGGCGCCGGACAGCACCGCAAAGTTCAGCTCCCCGGGCCTGTGCTCGTGCCGCAGGATGCTGAAGCCATCCAGCTTGTCCTGCAGCGCGATCCGGCCCTCGCGCAGATCTGCACCGGCCAGATCCGCGCCGGCCAGATTGGCACCCCGCAGGCAGGCCCCGCGCAGATCGGCCTTCTTGAGGTTCACGTGCCGCATATCGGCCTCGCGCAGGTCGGCACCGAAAAGGATCGCGCGACTGAGATTGCACCGCGCCAGCGTAGCACCAGCCAGCAGTGAGCCCGTCATGTCGGCGTCGCGCAGATCCAGGCCCTCAAGTGAGCAGCTGGAAAGATCGGCATAAGTCAGGTTCAGGCGACGGCCGCCGGCCCGGCCCGCCAGGTATCGCTGATGAGCGTCCAGCGCTTGGCGGAGCGCCTGGGCATCGACGGCCAGATGGTGCTGCTGGGGCTGAACTGACATGGTGGCCTACCGCCCAGCATGACGTGAGCGATTTAAGGATGAGTTTCGTGTCATCCTTAAGCGACTGTTGCGGCAATGGTTCCGCGGTCGGGAAACCCCGACCTATAGCCAGCCCCGGTGCTTGAACCACAGCACCGGAAGGATCGCCGCGACCAGCATCATCACCAGCGACATGGGGTAGCCCACTATCCACTTGAGCTCCGGCATGACGTCGAAGTTCATTCCGTAGATGGAGGCGATCAGCGTGGGCGGCATGAACACCACCGCCACAACCGAGAAGAACTTGATGATGCCGTTCTGTTCGATGTTGATCAGACCAAGGGCCGCGTCCAGCAGGAACGAAATCTGGCTGGACTGGTAGCTGGCGTGTTCCGTCAAAGACTGGACGTCGCGCTGCAGGGTCTCCAGATGCGCGCGACTGTCGGTGTCACCGGAAATTTCAGGGGCGAGCGAAGCGAAGCTGAGTGTCCGCGACAGGCTGACCAGGGTGTTGCGCGTGAGCGAGGTCACAGCCTGCGCTCCGGCAAGACTGGTCAGCAACGGCCTGAAGTTACCGGCCTGCGGACGCTCAAATATACCGGCCGAGCCTGCACTGACCTGATCTCCGGCACTGTTGAGGATCTCGGCCAGCCGCTCGACGATGGCCTCCAGCAAGCCGAGCAGGGCCGCCGTGCCGCTGGCGACATCTGATTCCGGCGCCCGGTCAGCGAAAACACTGAAGGCGCGTAGCTCGGCATAGCGCAGGGTAACCAGGAGCCCTTTGGCCAGCACAAATGTCACCGGCGTCGCAATCGGCTTGTTCAACGCGCTGTGCCCCAGCAACGTCGACGTCATGAACGTGGATCCCGCCTCCTGATAAAGCCGGCTTGAGGGTTCAAGCGCCTCCATTTCCTTCAGGGTGGGCAGATTGACGCCCAGCGCCGCCTCGACGGCGAGCTCTTCCTCGCGGGTGGGGTTCAGCAGGTCGATCCAGACCACGTCCGGGTCAGGTCGCCAGTCAGCCGTCGGGGCTTCGAGCTGAAAACAACGCACACCGCGCCGCAGGACATTGAGCATAGCGCTTCCTCCGTCCGACCTTCTGGCGGTGCAGGAGGAGGCGCGTCAATCGCCAACTCTACTTGGGCGGGGTGTTGTCCTGGCCCAAGGCCGCAGCGATCAGGGCTGCGATACGGTCGGTGGAGTCTGCGGCCTGTGACAGCACGCTCATCGGACCCTGGCCGGGGCGCATGGCGCTGGCCATCTGTGACGCCGCCGATTGGGCCACCGCGATGGCGCCGTTCTGCATCTTGGTGAGACCCGACGCGGCCATGACCCTGGCAGTGGTGTCCTGATAGATGAAGCCGTGCGTCGAGTAGGTCGAGCCACCCAGATCGCGATTGGGATCGTACCAGACCTTGACCTGGCTCCAGTCGCCACCGGCGGATACGTCAATCACAGTGACGTCTTTTTCCACCTTGCCGCGCGAGCCCTCGATCGGGCTCCAGTTGGCGTGGGTGATCTGGACGACGCGGTCGGTCAGCACCTGGCTAACCACGGCGACATGGCCCAGGCGCATGCGTTGGGTGGGCTTGAAGCACAGCACCGCGCCGGCGCGGGGCTGGAAACCGGTTTCGTATTTGCTGGACGCCTGGTTCCACCAGGTCCAGGCATCGCCGAAAATCTGGATCCCGGAAATCAGGCGGGCGAAGGGGACGCACTGCCAATAGGCGTCAGCGCTCGCACCCACAGGCGTGAAGGCGACGAAAGCCGCGGCGGTCAGAGAACCGATGAGGGCTCGCGTCCGTTTCAGCATGCTTAGGTTGCTCCCCGCGCTTCTAGGCGAAGGGATAACCCTATCCGGCTAGAGTGAAAAGAGGGTTTACGCCGACGACGTTCGATATGCCTTCGGATCTAACAATCGACCACAGACAATCTCGCGATATCCATACATCAATTGCATAACTATAGTCACAATTATTCTTTGTATTCGATGTTCACAATTGAAAACTATCCGGGAACATTCCATAAATGCATGTATTGATGCTGTACAATTATTGAGCGTTTGTCACTGTTTTACAAAAAAATATGCCCTGCTTGTAACAAACAAGCGATATGAAACAAGGTGAAACAAGAGCTCGATGTCCCGATCCAAGGCTTCAGGCCGACTCGCCTGAGAGAAGAATTCCACCGAGACTTGGGCGCAGTCTACCGGACCGACTGATCAAAAAAGTGGCGTCATGTCGCAGGCCAGCCCACGGATTGAGCGATCCCGGGGGCGCGCGACATCAATGCGGCTCATGGACACTCACACTGGATCGCGCATTCGCCACGACCGGGTCTGGCATTATGACAATGAGTTCCTAAGTTGGCCCCACAGCTTGGAGGGCTCCATGGATATCGTCGCGCTGATTAGCGATCCTGCCGCATGGGCGGCATTCATCACTCTTGTCGTGATGGAGATTGTGCTTGGCATCGACAACCTGATCTTCATTTCAATCCTGTCGAACAAACTACCCGAGCATCAGCGGGCGCGAGTTCGCCGGATCGGGATTTCGCTGGCGCTGATCATGCGCCTGGCGCTGCTGTCGACCCTGGCCTTCATCGTCAGCCTGACCAAGCCGGTCTTCGAGCTACCCTGGCAGGGCCTGCCAAACGCCTATGGCGAACCGTCCTTCGAACTGATGTTCTCCTGGCGCGACCTGATCCTCATCGCCGGCGGCATGTTCCTGGTCTGGAAAGCCACCCTGGAAATCCACGAAAAGGTCGACCCCGTCGAGAAGCCGGGCAAACCTGACGCCAAGGGCGCTGTGATCAACAACATGGGCTCTGCTGTATTCCAGATCATCCTGCTGGATCTGGTGTTCTCGGTAGACTCGATCCTGACAGCGGTGGGCATGACCGATCACCTGCCAATCATGTTCGCCGCCGTGATCATCGCCGTGATCGCCATGCTGCTGGCAGCCGATCCGCTGGCTAACTTCATCAACGAAAACCCCACCGTTGTGATGCTGGCGTTGGGCTTCCTGCTGATGATCGGCGCGGTACTCATCGCAGACGGCTTCGGTATCCACATCCCCAAGGGCTACATCTACGCCGCCATGGCGTTCTCGGCGCTGGTCGAAGGACTGAATATGGCGTCGCGACGCAAGAAGCGCCCGGCGGACGGCCACTCTTTGCACTGACGGCTCAGAGAAAACTGTAGGGGTCGATATCGATGACCACCCGGATGGCCCCGGGTGGTCTGACCCTGGCCCGCCAAGCAGCCATATAGGCCGACAGGTCCACCGCGCGGTCCGCCCGCACGAGAAACCGCTTGCGTCGACGCCCCCGGATCAAGCCTAGCGGCGCGTCAGCCGGACCATAGACTTCTACCCCCGGCGTGTTCGGAGCCGCCTCCGCCATCAACCGGACGAAGACCTCCAACTGCGCTCCATCGGGACCTGAGGCGATCACGGCCGCCAGCCGGCCAAACGGCGGCAGCCCGGCCATTTCCCGCTCAGACATCTCGGCCGCTACGAAGGCATCGCGATCCTGGGCCCGAAGCGCCTGCATCACCGAATGTTCCGGCGCATAGGTCTGAAGCAGAGCCCGCCCCGGTCGGTCACGACGGCCTGCCCGGCCGGTCGCCTGGGCCAGCAGCTGATAGGTCCGCTCAGCCGCGCGCAGGTCACCGCCTCTCAAGCCCAGGTCGGCATCTACAACGCCCACGAGGGTCAGTTTCGGGAAGTTGTGGCCCTTGGCTGCGGCTTGAGTCGCCACCAGAATGTCGATCTCACCGGCGGCCATGCTCTCGATCAGTCGCCGCGCCTCGCGCGCATCAAAAATCGTGTCGGAGGAAAAGACCGAGATCCGGGCGTCGGGAAAGAGTTCCCGGGCCTCTTCCTCCACCCGCTCAACGCCGGGGCCGATCGAGACGAGGCTGTCTTTGGCACCGCAATGCGGACAGGCCGACGGCTTGGGCATGGAAAACCCGGTCAGATGGCACACAAGCCGTCCCGTATAGCGATGCTCCACCAGCCACGAGTCGGTGTCCGGCGCGGTCATCCTCTCGCCACACGCTTTGCAAAGCACCAGCGGCGCATAGCCCCGGCGATTCAGGAACAACAACGACTGCTCCCCCCGGGCCCAGGTCTCAGCCATCGCCTGACGCAGAGGCGGCGACAGCCAGCGGCCCACGTCCGGCGGCGTTTCCCGAAGGTCGATGAGATCGATGTCCGGCAGCCGCGCCGTGCCGTGCCGTGCCGACAGTTTCAGCCAGCGATACCGGCCCTGCTCCGCGTTGCGCAGGGTCTCCAGCGACGGCGTCGCCGAGGCGAGGATAACCCCGGCACCTTCAATCCTCCCACGAGCTACTGCCAGGTCGCGGCCCTGATAGATGAAGCCCTGCTCCTGCTTGAAGGAGGTGTCGTGCTCCTCGTCGACGATGATCAGCGCCAGTTTTCGGAAGGGCAGGAACAGGGCTGACCGCGCACCGACCACAATCCGGCAGCGACCCGTGGCGACGGCATCGAAAACCCTCCGGCGGGCCGGTGGCGCGACGTCGGAGTGCCACTCGCCAGGCTGAGCCCCGAACCGGACGGCGACCCGGGCAATCACCGCCTGGGTCAGGGCGATCTCGGGCAAGAGGATCAAGACCTGGGCGTCGGGATCGGCCGCCAGTGCAGCGGCGGCGGCCTCCAGATAGACCTCGGTCTTCCCGGAACCTGTGACACCATCCAGCAGGGCGACATTGAACCCACCGCTTCGCACCATATCGGCCAGCACGTTCGCGGCGGCGACCTGACTGGCGTTCAGCACCTCGCCCTGCAGGCTCGGATCCGGTGCCCCAAAGGCCGCTTCGGAGATCACCTCTTCCAGGCGCAGAACACCGTCTGCCAGTAGCCCCTTGACGACGCCTGACGATACGCCCGCCGCGCGCGCAAGTTCAGCTGGCGGCAGGACGCTCGCAGCGGCGGCAAGTACTCTCGACCGCGCCGCCGTCGGGCGCGACGGCGCGGCGCCGGTGACGACAGCGACTCTGACGGGACGAGGTTTGGGCGCGCGGGCACCGCGCAGAGCGATGGCCAGCGGCTGACCAGGCGTATCCACCGCATAGCGCGCCGCCCACTGGACGAACTCCAGCGTGCCGGGCGGCATAGGTGGATCATCCAGCCGTTCCGCCACAGGTTTCAGCGGGCGGTTGCCACCGATGGCGGCGCGAAGCTCAACTACCACGCCTCTGACCAGTCGTGGACCAAGCGGCACGGCCACATGATCTCCGGCCGCCAGCCCCATGCCTTCAGGCTCGGCGTAGTCGAACGCTTCCGGCAACGGCATTGGGATCAGGATGGAAGCGATTCGGCTCATGGACTGGGGCGCGTTTTGAGCTTCACGGCTTCGCAGCTACAAGCATCGCGAACAAGCCCGGAACCCAACAAATGCAGCTCTTCCTAGACACCACAGACACTGGCGTCCTCAAGGACCTCGTCACCACCGGCCTGGTGGACGGCGTGACCACCAATCCGACCCTGATCGCGAAATCGGGGCGAAACATGCTGGAGGTCATCGCCGAGATCTGCGCCATCGTTGAAGGCCCCGTCAGCGCCGAGGTGGCCGCGATGGACGTCGCCGGGATGCTGGCTGAGGGTCGGAAGCTGGCGGGCATCGCCCCCAACATCGTGGTCAAGGTGCCCCTGACCCGAGAGGGCCTGACCGCAACGACCGAGTTTGCCGCGGAGGGCATACAGACCAATGTCACCCTCTGCTTCTCCGCCGCCCAGGCGTTGATGGCAGCCAAGGCGGGTGCCACCTACATCAGCCCCTTCATCGGCCGGCTGGATGATCACGGTGCCAACGGCATGGATCTGATCACCGAGATCCGGGCGATCTATGACAACTATGATTTCGACACCGAGATCCTGGCCGCATCGATCCGGACCCCCCAGCATGTGACCGAGGCTGCGCTGGCCGGGGCCGACTGCGCCACCATCCCGCCGGAGGTTTTTCTGGCGCTCTTCAAGCACCCGTTAACCGAACGCGGGCTCCAACAGTTCATGGCGGACTGGGCCAAGACCGGACAGTCCATCCTATAAGGGTTTGCAACGCATGGACGGCTCACAGGGTGAATTCGGCTTCGAAGAGACCCCGTTGCAGCCGGCCGCTGTGCGGCGGTTTCTGTCGGACAATCCGGAATTCCTGCGGGCCGACGATGGCTTATTGTCCGAACTGGGTCTGAAAGTCGTGGAGGGCAATGTGGTGGAGTTCGCGCCGGTGGCATTGGCCCGCGTGCACGCCGCCCATCAACGGGAGGCCGAACAGCGCCACCAGATTGAGGAAACCGCCCGCGCCAACTTCGCCGCCCAGGCCCAGACCCACGGCGCTGTGGTCGACCTGCTGGACGCCCGCAACCCGTCCGATCTCGCCCACAGGGTCAACGACCTGGCCCGGGCGAGGTTCGGCCTGTCCGCCGGGATCATCGCGCTGGAGAGTGACGGCCTACCGCCGGCCGGCTGGAAACACCTGGTCGAAGGTCAGGTCGACCTGATTCTCGGCGGTTCGCAGGCGCTGGCCCGCATGGGATTTGCCCCGACCGCGCTGGGACTGTTCGGGGCCGAGGCGGCCGAGGTTCGTTCCATGGCCATGGTCCGTATGGCAATCTGGGAACCATCATGTCAGGCCTTGCTGGCGTTCGGATCAGCCGATCCTGAGGGGTTCACACCGGACATGGGCGCTGAACTGGTCGCCTTCCTCGCCCGCGTCGTCGAGCGCACCGCTGAGCGCTGGCCACGACTTTGAACGCCGAAGCGGCCCGGACGCAATGGCTGGAGCATCTGGCCCACGAGCGCCGCGCGTCGCCCCGCACCCTTGAAGCCTATGGGTTCGCCGCGGGCCGCTACATCGCCTTTCTGGAACGCCATCAGGGCGAGGCCGTCACGGTCAGGTCCCTGTCTCAGGTCACCGCCGGGGAGCTGCGCGCCTGGCTGGCGCACCTGCGGTCCGGGGACCGCCCCCTGTCGCCCCGCTCGCTCAGTCAGGCCTTGTCAGCTATCCGCACATTTCACAAGTTCCTCGACCGGCGGCTCGACGCCCCCAATCCGGCCATCGCCCTTGTGCGGGGTCCCCGCGTCAAACCCGGCGCGCCGCGCCCGATCACCGAGGATCAGGCCGCCGGCATGTTACTCGAGCCCGGCCTCGATCCAGATCGCGAAGGCTGGGAGGCAGCACGCGATCAAGCTGTGCTGACCCTGCTCTACGGCTGCGGCCTGCGCATCTCCGAAGGATTGTCGCTGAAACGATCCGACGCGCCGCTGGGCGCGACTTTGCGGATCACCGGCAAGGGCTCCAAGACCAGGATCGTACCGGTCCTGCCAGCGGTGCGTGACGCCGTCGACGCCTATCTGGCCGAGATCCCCTTCGTGCTGTCGCCCGATGCTCCGCTGTTTCGCGCGAAGCGTGGTGGTCCCTTGAGCCCGCGGCATGTCCAGGCGACCGTACAGCTATTGCGAGGCCGCCTGGGCCTGCCGGCCAGCGCGACGCCGCATGCACTTCGCCACTCGTTCGCGACCCACCTGCTGGGTGCCGGTGCCGATCTACGCTCGATCCAGGAACTGCTGGGCCATGCTTCATTGTCGACGACGCAGCGCTACACCGAGGTCGACGCGGCAGCTCTGCTCAGCGCCTACTCGGCTGCACACCCGCACGCCTGAGCTAGCCCCTTACAAACCGCATCCAGGGTATGCCGTCGTTCTCGCCGGTCTCGAAGCACCGAAACCCCTCGCGGGCATAGAAGGCCTGCGCGCCCGTGTTCGCGGTCTGGCACTTCAACGTCAGCCGCCCGCCCGCCGCCGCCAACACGTGGTGCAGCAGCCGCTTGCCGATCCCGCGGCCGCGCTCGGTCACATAGAGCGAATGCAGAAAGTCCTGTGGGCGATAGAGCGCGGCGACGCCGACCAGTCGGGTCCCGTCCAGGGCGACAAAGATGTCCTCGTCGCGCGCCGCATTAAGGAAATCCGCCTCGCTATGACGATCTGACGGGAGCCAGGTGAAGGTGTCGCTGAGCACCTGCACATAGATGCGGGCGCAGGCGGCGAGCTCGTCTGGCCGCCCCCGGCGGAGGGTCAGGCCTGCATGGTCCAACCTTCGACCCCCATGGCCGCCTGACGCAATGCTTCCGAGCGGGTCGGGTGCGGATGACAGACGCGGGCGACGTCCTCGGATGCCGCCCTGAAGGCCATTGCCACGCAGTATTCGCCGATCATCTCGCCGACCTGCGGCCCGATCATGTGAACGCCCAGCACTTCGTCTGTGGTGGCGTCCGCCAGAATTTTCACGAAGCCATCGGTCTCGTGGTTAATCTTGGCGCGGCTGTTGGCGCTGAACGGGAACTTGCCGGTCTTGTAGGTGCGACTCTCGTCCTTCAGCTGCTCCTCGGTCTTGCCGACCCAGGCTACTTCCGGGGCCGTGTACACCACGCTAGGGACCAGATTGTAGTCCACGTGGGCGTACTTTCCGGCGATCAGCTCGATGCAGGCGACGGCATCTTCCTCGGCCTTGTGGGCCAGCATCGGGCCCAGGATCACGTCGCCGGTCGCCCAGACGCCTGGCGCAGAGGTCTTGAAATGGTCCGTCGGGATGAAGCCGCGCTTGTCGGTCTGGATGCCCACACTCTCCAGCCCCAGACCATCGGTGTAGGGCCGCCGCCCGATAGCCAGCAGCACATAGTCTGCGTCGATCGTTTCCACAGGGCCGCCCCCGACGGGTTCGCAGGTAAGGCTGACGCCCTTCTTGGTCGTCTTTGCGCCGGTCACCTTTGACCCCAACTTGAAGGAAATCCCCTGTTTGGTCAGAACGCGCTGGAAGGTCTTGGCCACCTCGGCGTCCATGCCGGGGGAGATGCGGTCCAGATACTCTACTACCGTCACCTTGGCACCTAGCCGACGCCAGACCGAGCCGAGCTCCAGCCCGATAATGCCCGCGCCGATCACCACCAGATGCCCGGGCACTTCCGGCAGCGTCAGCGCGCCGGTGGAATCCACGATCCTCAGTTGGTCGACCGTGACGCCCGGCAGGCTCGATGGCTCTGACCCCGTGGCGATGACGATATTCCTGGCCTCAAGGATCGTCGTGGACCCGTCCTCGGCCGTCACCTCGACCTTGCCGGCGCCGACGATCTTGGCCGCGCCTTTGATCCAGTCGGCCTTGTTCTTCTTGAACAGGAACTCGATGCCCTTGGTGAGCGCAGTCACTGACTCCGCCTTCTGCGCCATCATCTGCGGCAAGTTGAGGCGTGGCGTCACTTCGATGCCCAGTTTGGCGAACTCGGTGTTGGCCGCCGCATAGAGCTCCGAGGCGTGCAGAAGCGCCTTCGACGGCATGCAGCCAACATTCAGGCAGGTGCCGCCCAGCGTGACCCGCTTTTCGACGCAGGCCACCTTCATGCCCAACTGCCCCGCACGGATGGCCGCGTTGTAACCCCCCGGGCCACCGCCGATGATGATGACGTCGTACTGAGCCATTCAGGCACCCCGTGGAGTGAAAGTAGAAATCAAACGTCCAGCAACAGGCGTTGCGGGTCTTCGATGGCCTCTTTGACGTGGACCAGGAAGGTCAC
>CAMCXF010000052.1 GCA_945883235.1 Phenylobacterium deserti
TCCACCAACGAAATCGAAGAGCTGGTGGTCACGGCCGAAAAGCGCGAGCAATCGCTGCAGGACGTGCCGGTCGCCGTCTCGGCCTTCACCGATGAGCGCCGCGAACTGGTGGGCATCAATTCGGTTCAGGACCTGACCAACTTCACGCCCGGCCTGTCCTATTCCACCAACAACGACCGGATCGCGTTGCGCGGCATCGGTCGCTTCTCCAACAACCGCTCGGTTGAAGGCGGCGTGGCGCTCTACAATGACGGTGCCTACACCTCGTCGGTGACGGCCTTCGCCCAGTCGACCCTGTTCATTGAGCGCACCGAAGCGCTCCGCGGCCCACAGGGCACCCTCTATGGCAAGAACGCCATCGGTGGCGCGCTGAACATCATCTCCAAGCGCCCGACCGACGAATTCTACGGCGAACTGCGCGGCAGCTATGGCAACGACGACACCAAGGTAGTCGAAGGCGCAGCCTCAGGTCCGCTGATGTTCGGGACGCGTGGCCGTCTCGCCGCCTCGTGGAGCAACATCGGCAAGGGTACCTATACAAACCTCAATCCGAACGGCAAGGACGAGGGCAACCGCGGCACCTACTGGACCGTCGAGGGCCAGCTGGACGGTACGATCACCGATCGTTTTGAATGGTGGGCCAAGGCGTCGACGACCGAGTGGCACACCCTGGGCCGCGGCCCCGGCGGCCGCACCACCGCCGCCTACGGCATCCGCGACAACATCAATCCGTTACAGGCGTCCCTGACGCCGAACTCGGCCGGTTTCGGCGGCCCACTGGCGCTGCCTGGCAACACCTGCCAGCTGTGCTTCAACACCGATGACGGAAACTACATCAATCTCGAGAGCAACACCTACACCGTCAACGCCGCGTTCCATGCTGACAGCTTCGATGTGAAATACACAGGCGGCATCAACTATTACGACTACCGCCTGCAGACCGATCTCGACGGCACGTCACGCCAGGCACCCTTCCTGCTGCCCATCGCCGCGCGTAACCCGGTGACAACGGCGGTGCTCCCCGGCCAGACCACCAACGCCCTCTACTTCCCGCGCCAGCACAACCAGTACGAGGAAGAGGTCTGGTGGTTCTCTAACGAGATCAACATCGCCTCGACGACGGATGGCCCGCTCCAGTGGCTGGTTGGCGTCTACCAGTTCCGTGAAGGCTCCAACTATACCCTGTCAGATGCCCGCTATCCTGACGACGCGCGCTTCGAGCGGCCAACAACCCAGACGGGCGCAGCGGCCGTGGCCAACCCCCTTCGTCGCTACGCTTACGGCACGTCGGAAAACACCAACGAATCCTATGCTACCTTCGGACAGATCGACTGGCAGGCGACGGACACGTTCAAGGTCACAGCCGGCCTTCGCTACACCTACGACCGCAAACGCGCGTTCGAAGGTGCACAGCTGTACTGCCTCTACACCGCCAGTTGCCCGGTCAGCACCCTGACCGGCCGGCCCGTGGACATCACGGATCTGGCCGCGGCGCCGGCGTCACAGGCCCAGATAGATCCTTCCGTCAGAGGGCCGGTCTACACCGATCCGACGACCGGCATCCGCCATCGCCAGCTCGATAACAACTGGAGCGCGGTGACCGGCACCTTCGGTCTCGACTGGAAGCCCGATCCCGATACCCTCGCCTACGCCAAATATTCGCGTGGCTACAAGGCCGGCGGGTTCAACTCCGGGACCACGACACTGAACCAGTTCGTGACCACCGATAAGGAAGAAATCGACGCATTTGAACTCGGCCTGAAGAAGACCATCAACGGTAATCTTCAGATCAACACGTCGGCTTTCTACTACGATTATCACAACATTCAGGTGCCGCTGTCGTTCCTGAACACGGTTCTCAACACCAACCAGACCCAGTTCATCAACCTTCCCAAGGCCCGCAACTATGGCTTTGAAGTTGAGACAACCTGGCAGCCGATCGAGAACCTGCAGATCCTCGCGAACTACTCCTACCTGAAGGCCGAGGTCCAGGAGGGCTGCTGCTTCCAGGACCCGGATGACCCGCGCGCCTTCCAGCCCGAGGTGCAACTGTCCGGCAACACGGCGGCCGCCCTCGCGGCGACCAACGCGGTCGGTGGCATCAACACCCAGTCGCTGAATCAGGATCTGAAGGGCCAGTCTCTGCCCTCCTCGACCCCGCACCGGGTGACGGTCAACGCCAACTACACCTGGAACCTGGAGCCCGGAAATGTCTCGGCCTCTCTGACCTACGTGTGGCGCGATGAGACCTACTATTCGGTCTTCAACCGCTACTACAGCAAGGCCAAGAGCTTCGGTCAGACTGACGCTCGCGTGATTTTCAACGACAAGGACCGCAAGTACACGATGATCGGCTACGTCAAGAACGTGTTCGATCAACGCGGATCGGCCGGTATCAGCGGCGGGCGGATTTCCAGTCTGACCGTGGTTCAGCCGAACTGGGGCTTCGTCAACCAGACGGTGTCCTACGTGCCGCCGCGCAGCTATGGCGTGGAGTTGCAATACCGCTTCTGATCTGGCCTCGGTTCAGAGCTGCGAACGCCCCGGCCATCAGTCGGGGCGTTTTGCGTTTGCAAACTCTACCGGCAGCCCGCCACGGCCCGCTCCAGATCCTCCAACCGATCCTTGCGCAGGATACGGCCTGCCGCCAGCAGCTGGTAGCGGTCAGCGGCCCCGGCGGCGGCGCGAAGGGCGGCGTCAGTGTCAGGATAGCCCGGCGGGCCCGGCAAAGACTTCGGAACACACGCCCTTGGTGGCGGTGGTTTTGCCGGAACCCGAACCACGCGAGGCGGCACCGGGACAGGCGCAGGCACCGCCACCGTTGGGGCCGCGACCGGCGGCGGCTTCCTGGAGCGCAGGCTTTGACAGCCAGCCACGGCAACGCCCGCAACCAGGATAAGGGCAAAACTCTGGCCCCTCCGCAGGTTCATTTCTTCAGGTTCGAGAGCACGGCGCGGTCGGCGCTTTCCATCCGGGCGCAGGCGTCGATACCCTCCGGTTGCTGTTCTAGCAGCCTCCTGGCCGCCACCGGTGTCCCGGCGCGAGCAATCTTGGCGGCGTCTAACACCGGTTGCGCCTGGTTTGTTGCCCGGCACGTGGCCAGTTCAGCGCGCAAACCCGATGTCGACAATGCCGCAGACTGGGCCAGCGCCGCGATGCGGGCCTCATAGGCCGCACGCTCGGATTCCCAGCTGACCGACGCGACCCCCAGGCCGACTGCAAGGGCGAAGGCCACCGCCGTCGCGATCGGGCCGGTCACGGGGCTCATCAAAAAATACTTCAAACCTGGCGACCTGGCTGCCAACGAAATGCACCGCCCGCCGCTGGCAGGAAGGTCCTTCTAGGGTCGCTCCGAAAGCTTCAGCGGTCCAGAGGGGTCCGAGATTCCAACCGGCGTCCGGATCAGATCCTATCCGCCAGATCGCACAAAGCACGATTGGCCTGCCGCCTTGAGACCCGCGCAAAAACGCCCCGCGTCCATGGAATCAGCGAATCCACCGGCCATGGCGCGATGCCAGGTCCGGCCCGCTACATCGGCCTTTTCGACCCACGTCTGTCGACCCGCCAGCTTGCCCCCCAAGCCCTGCAGCAGGGCGCGCGCCGCGGCGTCCGAACCGACCGCACCCAGCTGGGCCGCCAGCCCCGACGACCTTGCGGGAACGGGAAGCTTCGCACGCTCCGTCACCGGGCGGACGACCGCGACGACAGGGGCCGCCACAAAGGGTTTCGGCTGGCTCCGGGCGATGGGCTCAGGCGCTGTCGGAGCCTTGGACGTCTCCGCCTGCGCCAGTTTCACAGCAGAGGACCTGAACGGTCCCATGAATCCCGGCTCGCAGGCCGCGCGCCAGGCATGATCCACCGCAGTCCCCTGCTCGGGCGTCCGCCAGCTGGTTTCAGCCGCCCGCAAGACCTTGCGTTCCCCCAGCAGATTACGCTCGGAATAGCCCGTGGTCTCTCCAAGCTTGATCCGGCGGTTTTCACAATCCGCGTTCAGGGAGACGTGCCACGACAGGGCCGCAGTGCGGGACTGGAGCTCGGAACTCAGCGCCTCAGCCCGAATCACCAGCCGGGGTCCCGGTCCCGCGCCGGTGGGAAACCTGGACACAATCGAGGTCAGCGCCTGGGGTGTCACCGCTACCACCTGATCCGGCAGGATGTCGGTTTCGCGCTGCATCCACACGAGGAGAGCCTCACGTTCGAGGGCAACCGGAAACGACGCTGTCTGCCCGTGGACCACACCTGCCCCGGCCAGCCACAGCATGGCGGCCGTCACAGCCCCGGCTGCCCCCATTTTTGTCCCCGCGTCGCTCACACCCCCAAATTGTTCGCGATAGGCGGTTCGCACAAGCGCTGAACCGTCGCTCGCCTGTGGACAATTGTGTTCTCACAGCCCATCGGCAGAGGGTATTGCCGACCAACAACGTTTTCCCGAGCCGTTTGCGCGTCGTTCATACTCCCCTAGTGAACATGGTTTAAGCACTCTCCCAGCTTGGGGCTCTGTGTAGGTGTTTGGCTCCTGGCACGCATCTGCGTCGATCTGCGCGATGTGACATTGCGTTGTTTGGAGTTAGCCCGGGTGGGCAAGGCCGTTGACCGAACTTTCCGTAGCCTTCGCGGTCTTGAAAAGACCGCCTCGACCAGCCGTGTCTTGAATCTCTCGGCCCTTCTGGCGCGCAACACCGACAACCCGGACCACCAGAAGAGCCCGATTTTCGTGGCGTCGAGCCTGAGCGGCGCAGTGATCGTGCGCCACCGGCTTCGCCAGCAGGAGCGCGACTCGTTCGACAGGCACCGCTTCAGCGCCACGAAGCTGATCATCCCCTTCACGCGATCCGACCTCAGCCTGGGCGGCCGGACGATTTTTGTCGCCGAACGCGGCTGGCTTGATGTTCTGGACGAACTGCGCGGCGAGGCACCTGATCTCGCTCGCGACATCGGGGTGCTGGAAGCTATCGACGAATTGCCGTCTCTCGACCCATTCCTGTTGCGCGAACATATGAAGCGGCGCGGGTTCGAGATCAGTCCCAGCTATTTTGAAATCTCTGCCCCGGATCTCACGCGAATGCAGCGGTTCGTCGGGTCGGAGATCACCAAGCTGATCGAGCTGGCCTACCGCGATGTCACAGGCGGTATGGAAAGCAATACCACGCGTCTGGTCGAAGCCTTGCTATCTGCGAAAACCGACGCCCGGCTCGAGCCGCTAAGACTGACGCTTCGCCTGGAGCCCGAAAACTACAAGGAAGGCATCTTCGCCTGGAAGGGTTTTCTCTACTACAAATGGGTCCTGAACAGCCTGTGGCCTGACCTGAAAGAGGTTTTCGCAGAGCTCGGCAAGGTGCGCGTCATCGGTCAAATGGATCGCCAGACTGCCATGGAGCTGGAAGCTACAAAGGGCCGCTTGCGTACGAAACTGGAACGTCAGGTCAAGACGGTCATGGGTCACCTCAACGTCTATGATGAAACCTTCGCGCAGCTGACGGGCGAAGGTAACGCCATCGCGTTCCGCGACTTCCTGCTGAAATCGCCAGATCTCTTTCTGTCGCTAGGTGAAGGTTGCGGGCTGATCAGCCACATTGTGACCTATTGGCGCTATCAGTTCGCGCGTGGCAAACCGCTGTACGCCGGCGCGGTGCAACTGGTGGACATCCTGCAGGACTTCGAGGCCAGCCTCGGGACGATCGACGATCTGGCCGAAGCCACCTGAGCGAGAAGCTGACGCAGGTCGGCGTCGCTATCGCCGCACGGGAAACAGCCAACGGGCCAGAACTATAGCCGCCAGCGCACCCGCCAGCTGACCAGCCAGAAACCCCGGCACCGACGTCGGCGCAATCCCGGCAAAACTATCCGTCAAGCTGCGCGCCACGGTCACCGCCGGATTGGCGAACGAGGTCGATGCGGTAAACCAGTAGGCCGAGGTTATGTAGAGCCCTACTGCTACGGGTGTGAACTCCGGCTTTGCCCGTTCGGTGCCAAGGATTGTCAGGATCAGGCCAAACGTCGCTACAGCCTCGGAAAACACCTGGGCTGGCCCGTCCCTGAGCTTCAAGGACACCTCCAGGACGGGCACCGCGAACATCAGATGCGCGACCCAGACGCCGAGCACTGCCCCTGCCGTCTGGACCGCCACATAACCCGCCGCCAGTTCCGCCCCGATATCGCGACGCAGCGCCATCACCAGCGTCACCGCGGGATTGAAGTGCGCACCCGACAAGGGTCCAAAGACGGTGATCAGCACCACCAGTCCTGCCCCTGTCGCCAGGGTGTTACCCAGGAGAGCGATGGCGTCGTTCCCGCCCGCCAGCCGCTCGCCCATGATCCCGGAACCCACCACGATCGCCAGCAACAGCGCGGTGCCCAGTCCCTCGGACACGAGACGTCTGGCCGAATTTGGAACGATGACGCTCACTCGCTCGCCCCGTCGGCGGTGTCCCCAATATCGCGCACCCCGCGTTGCAGTGACATCCGGTCGAGCTTGGCCATCGGTAGCGCCAGCAAAAGGTCGATGCGGTTTCGAAGCTGGCGCGCGGCCTCGCGGAAGGCCACGGCGATCTCCGCCTCGGTGCCGGTCGCCGCAGCAGGATCGGGAATACCCCAGTGAGCGCTGATCGGCTGACCGGGCCAGATCGGACAAATCTCACCGGCTGCGTTGTCGCAGACGGTAATCACGAAATCGAGCTGCGGCGCGCCGGCGACTGCGAACTCGTCCCACGGTTTCGAACGAAATTGTTCGTCACTGAACCCGAGGGCACGAGTCAGCGGAAATGCATGGGGATTGACCTCGCCCCTGGGCATCGAACCTGCCGACCAGGCGCGAAAGCGCCCCTCGCCCAGTCGATTCAAGAGTGCCTCGGCTAGAATTGATCGTGCGGAATTTCCGGTACACAGAAACAGGACATTAAGACGCTCGGCCATCAGCAGATATCTCCTTCCGCGGCACATGGTCGGCTGGCGACCAATGCCAGTGGCGCGCAAATCTCCGGCGATCCCACGCAGCAGTCCTCCATCAGGAACGCCAGCAGCTCGCGCATCTGTCCGTAAGCTGCGGAATAGATGATGGATCGCCCGTCGCGTCTTGAGGTCACCAGACCCGCGCTGCTCAGGATGTTCAGGTTCGACGACAACGTGTTCGGCAAGGCTCCTGTCGACCGGGCGATATCCCCCGCCGCCATGCCGCCCTGTCCGGCCTGCACCAGCAGGCGAAAGATCGAAAGCCGACCTTCATGAGCCAGTGCAGACAGGGCGGCGACCGCGGGGGTTGATTCCATAGTTCGAGATTACCGGAAATTTGCGCCTATGGTTCGTTGCAAAGCCTATCTCAGCAACAGCTTGAAACCCGTGCCGGCTCGGCAGTCGCTGACGTCGGTGCGCCGCAACACGCCGATCCTGCTGACGCCGGGACCTCCCCGACATCCTCGCCGTAAGCCGTTGCCTCACCGAAGGTGTAGAAGGTCTCCCAGCGCACGCCGGCGGGATCGCTGACCCAGCTCTTGTCCGATTGAGCGTAGCAGCAGGTCGTGGCCACCTGGTCCAGGGTCACGTTCCCCGCCGCCTTCAGCCGCCCGGCCAGTTCACCGAGTTCGGCCTGTGAATCGACCTGAATGCCCACATGATCAACGCCGCCGGCCAGACCCCGCGCAGAGATTGCGAAGTTCACCTTCGGGTCGTCCAGCATCCATTTGGCATAGTCGTCCTTCACCACGCTGGGGCCCGCGCCGAACAGCGCCTCGTAAAACGCGATGGATTGGCCAAGATCAGGCACGCTCATGTGCAGGTGCAGTCGCTTCATTGGCAAAGGCTCCAGAGGTTCATGTAATAGTTCTATAATTCTGGAATCCTCGAATTGTCAAGCCTGCGGGTCACAGCCTATGCTGACCATCATGGCCGTCGCATTTACCCGGGAAGAAGACTACGAGGCGCAGGCCGCAAATCTGCCCGATCGTCCGATCTCGCCCCACCCTAATCTGGTGACCGCGACCGGCCTCGCATCCATCGAGGCCCAGCTCGCGTCGGCGCGCGCCGCCTATGCCGCCGCCCAGTCCGAGGGCGGCATCAGCGCCGACCGGACAGCCATGGCCCGGGCCACCCGCGACCTTCGCTACTGGGCCTCCCGTCGCGCCAGCGCCCAACTCACCGAGCCTGAAGCCCAGCCGGGCGTGGTCCAGTTCGGCGCCACCGTAGATATCGAGCGCGAAGACGGCCGGCGCCAGACCTTCCGCCTCGTCGGCGAGGACGAAGCCGACCCCACCGCAGGCCGCATCTCCTACGCCTCGCCCTTGGCGGTTGCCGTGAGAGGCAAATCCGTCGGCGACCTGGTCCAGCTGAACGGCACCGAGGTCGAGGTGATCGCGGTCCGATAGGTTCAAACTGGCTGGCCAAAAGGTAGGCCAATAGCACCCTGCCTCAAAACCGCTGGCGTTTCCGCTACGGCGCCGCAGTATCCTTCGCATAACACGTGATCAGAACGTGGGAGGATATCCATGTACGACCTCATCATCCGCAACGGCACCATCGTTGACGGGACCGGCGCTGCCGCCTTCGTGGGTGACATCGCCGTTGACGGAGACCGCATCGTTCAGGTCGGCAAGGTCGCGGGCTCGGCCCGCCGCGAGATCGACGCCTCGGGCCAGATCGTCACGCCCGGCTGGGTCGACATCCATACCCACTACGACGGGCAGGCCACCTGGGACGCCGTGCTGGCCCCCTCCAGCTGGCATGGCGTCACCACCGCCATCATGGGTAACTGCGGCGTGGGCTTCGCGCCCGTCCGCCCCGACGCCCACAATTTCCTGATCGAACTGATGGAAGGCGTCGAAGACATTCCCGGCGTCGCCCTGCACGAGGGCATCGACTGGACCTGGGAAACCTTCCCCGAATACCTCGACGTTCTGGAAGCCAAGCCCCGTGCCATCGACGTCGGCACCCATGTGCCGCACGCCCCGATCCGCGCCTATGTGCTGGGCGACCGCTGCAACACCGACTACCAGCCCAACGCCGCCGAGATCGCTGAAATGGCGGCCCTGGTGCGAGAGGGCGTCGAGGCTGGCGCGCTGGGGTTCTCCACTTCGCGGACCCTGCTGCACAAGGACCTGAAGGGCGTCCACATGCCGGGAACCTTCGCCGGTTCGGATGAAATGCTGGCACTGGGCATGTCGATGAAAGGCCTGCGTCATGGCGTCTTCGAAATGGTCTCTGACCATCTGGGCGACGACGACGAGTGGAAATGGGTCAAAGGCTTCGCCGAACAGACCGGCCTGCCGGTCACCCTGGTCGCCACCTCTGCCGCGGCCTACGAAGGCAACAAGATGTACAATATCGCCGAGGAATCCCGCGCTGAGGGCATGGATATCCGGCCCCAGATCGCCGGGCGACCCACTGGCATCCTTCACGGCCTGACCTCGAATTTCCACGTTTTCATCGCCAGCCCAACCTTCAAGACGAAGATTGAACCCCTGCCGCTGGCCGAACGCCTGGCGGTCATGGCCATGCCTGACATCCGCGCCGCGATCCTGTCAGAAGACAGCCCTCTGATACGCGCCGCGCTCGGGACAACGGCAAGCGATGCAGCCCTGGCGACCTCACTGGGTTCCGGCAGCCTGCTGTGGCGCATCTTCCCGCTGGGGGAGAAGCCCAACTATGAGCCGGACCGCGAACAAAGCGTCGCCGGCATGGCCGAGGCCGCCGGCCTGTCGCCGCTGGAAATGATGTACGACCTGTTGTTGCGCGACGGCGGGCGTGAACTGTTCTACCAGCCGCTGGGCGGTTACCTGACCTACAACTTCGACTTCTTCCGCAAGAACATGCAGCATCCCAATGTGCTGTTCGGCCTGTCGGACGGCGGGGCCCACTGTGGCGTAATCGCTGACGCGGGTATGCCGACCTTCATCCTCACCTATTGGGGCCGCGACCGGGTCAAGGGCGAACAGTTCCCGCTGGAGTTCCTGGTCCGCAAGCTGACCAGCGACACCGCCCAGGCCTATGGCCTGAACGACCGCGGCCAGCTCAAGCCCGGCCTGCTGGCCGATCTCAATGTGATCGACTTCGAAGCCCTGCGCCTGTTCCGCCCCGAAGCCATCACCGACCTTCCTGCGGGCGGCAAACGCCTGGTCCAGCGCACTGAAGGCTACCGCTACACGGTCAAGTCCGGCCAGGTGACCTTCGAAGACGGCAAGCACACCGGTGCCCTGCCCGGCGGCCTGGTGCGCGGCGGTCGCGAGGCGGTGATCCTGCCGATGGCGGCGGAATAGGCGGCCCTCAAGCAGCCCCGTACAGCACCTCCAGCCGCGCTCGCTCGACCCGCGCCGCCGATGAAAATGCCTCGCTGGCCCACAGCCGGTGCTCACCCCGCGCATAGGCTTCGGCGTTTTGCGCATACATCCAGGCATTGAAGGCGTTTGCAGCCCCGCTATTTCGTTCACGGATCACCTTGCCTGGCGCGCCCATGACGATCGAATTGGCGGGGATGATCGTACCTTCCTTCAGAAACGCGTGCCCGGCGATGATGCAGTTGTCGCCGATCTCGCAGCCGTCCATCACCGTCGACCCGATCCCCACCAGCACCCGGTCGCCGATCCGGCAGCCGTGCAGCGTACAGTGGTGCGTGATCGAACAGTCTTCACCGATGATCGTCCCGGTCCCGTTGCCGACGTGGATCATCACAAGGTCCTGAATGTTGGTCCCACGACCGATCCGGACCTCTTGCGACTCCGCGCGCACCACCACATTCGGCCAGATCGACACCTGTGCCGACACCTGAACCTGTCCATAGATCTGGGCCGTGGGGTGAAGATACGCCGCCGCATCGAAGTCGACGTCAGGCCCAAACGCCCTGACTGATCCGCGTTCCATAAGTGCCCCCTGCCGAACGTGCGGGCAGCATCAAGGGATCAGGCTGGAAAGGGAAGCCTGAATGCGCGCGATCAGCCCTGCGCGACCACCCGTTCCTGAACGGCTGCGGGCCTCCTGCGGGTGAGCGCTTCGGCCAGGCTCTCCGCCAGCGCCATCGCACTGATCGGCTTCAGCACGACGCCGTCAAAGTTCTCAAGGCTCGACCCGTGACCCCGGGTGGCATCGGCCGTGAACGCCAGTACCGGCGTCTCGCGATTGGGCCCAGTTTGTTCGCGCAACCGCCGCAAAACCTCCGGACCGTCCAGATCTGGCATTCTCAGATCCAGCAACACGACATCGAAGGTGTCTTCCGCCAGCCGAACCAACGCCGGTGCGCCACCATCGGCCTCATTGACCGTCATACTCAGCGCTTCCAGAATAAGTCGCGCCAGATCACGATTGGTATCGTTGTCGTCGATGACCAGCACACGGGCACCGACCAGCGCCGAGACCTCCAGAGTAGTCGAGGGCGCAACAGCCAGCTCTGCCGCCGCTAACGGCAGGGTGAAGTGGAACGTGGAGCCGATCGACAGGCGACTGGTCACGCCGATCTCTCCCCCCATCGCCTCGACAAGACCCTTGCAGATCGCCAGCCCCAGTCCCGTCCCGCCATGCCGCCGGGTCGTGGACCCATCGACCTGGTTGAACCGCTGGAACAGGACTGCACACTGATCCGGATCCAGGCCCGGCCCCGTATCTTCGACCTCAAAATGCAACATCTGACCGTCGCACTTCGGCGCAACCCGAACGGTCACCTGGCCCCGTTCGGTAAACTTCACAGCATTGCCGATCAGGTTGACCAGGACCTGCCGCAACCGGTCGGCGTCCAGCATTACGACCGCTGGCAGACTCGGATCCAGATCGGCGGACAGCGACAGGGCCTTGGCCTCTGCGGGGTTTTCGAACAACGCCAGCGTTTCCGTTACGACATCGGCAAGGTCCGTCGGTGCCGGTCGCACATCGACCTGACCAGCCTCCAGTTTCGAGAAATCGAGAATATCGTTGACGATGGCCAGCAGGGCGCTTCCGGCACCCGCGATCCGCTGCACCGTCCGGCGCGCCTTTTCATCCAGTCCTGGCGCGCGAGTGAGAATATCGGAATAGCCCAGCACCGCCGTCAGGGGCGTGCGAATCTCATGGCTCATATTTGCCAGAAACTGCGACTTCACGGAAGCCGCGGCCTCGGCCTCGGCGCGGGCCTTGGCAAGGGCTTCTTCCTGACGGACCTGCACGCTCACGTCGCGCATGACATCCAGATAGCCGGTCGGCTCGCCGCTCTCGGGATCCCACAGACGGATCGGCATCGACTCCAGCCAGACCCAGTCGCCTGTCATCTTATGCCGGGCGCGCCAGCGTATGCGATCGGCCAGTTGCCCGGGGCTTTGCCGACGCAGGCTGTCGCGGATGCGAGGGAAGTCGTCAGGATGGGTGTAGTCCGTGAACGTCTGACCCAGCAGTTCCTGGGGCTCGAAACCCAGCTGACGCGCCGACGGGCTCAGGTAGGTGATCCGTCCACTCCGGTCCGACACCACGATGATATCGGACGTCGTCTCCGCAATCATCCGATAGCGCGCCTCACTCTCCTGGAGCGCCGCCTCGGCTTGCTTGCGGGCCGACAGATCCTGAGTATGGCTGACGTAGTATTTCGGCGAGCCATCGACATTGCGCACCACGGATATCGCGATCTGGACCCACTTGTAGGTTCCATCGGCATTCCGAAAACGCCGCTCGACTTCATATCTGTCAATCTCGCCCGTCAACAGTTGAGCGTTGAGGTGGTCATCCAGACCTGCCTCATCAGGATGCCCGATTTCGACTGCGTGGAGTTCCAACCCAGGGGTCTCGGCATAGCCAAGCAGCCGTCGCGACGCCCTGTTGACCCGGATGAACGTCCCTTCCAGCCCGGTCAGGGCCATCGCCACGGGCGCGTGCGTGAAAGCCGCTTCGAAGAGCTCTGCCTGCGCGCGCGACTCGGTCACGTTGCGCAGCACATTCAGGGTGCCGATGTTCTGCCCTGCGCCGTCATGGAGCTCCTTGGGGTTACCCTCGAGCCATACCCAGTCTCCATTGGCGGCGCGATACCGATAGGGTCGCCCTTCCTGCGTTGATGGAGATTTGCCTGCCTCGGCGAGCGCCCGCTCGGCCTGGGAGTCGGCCACATCGTCCGGATGCAGCAGGTCGTCGGCGTGAATTCCGATCAGATCTCGCGGCTCGTAGCCGTAAAGCCGAACCGAGGGTGATGCATAGACCAGTCTGTCGTCGCTATCCGCCTGGACAACGAGGTCGGTCATGTTCTCGGCGATCATCCGATAAAGCCGCTCGCTTTCGCGCAGCGCCTCGGCCGCCTTCAGCGCCTCAGCCTGTGCAGCCGCCAGGGCTTCTTCCTGGCGGACCTGGGCGCTGATGTCGCGCAGCACATCGATGAAGCTGGTCTGTTCCCCGGTTACCGGGTCGCGGATCAGGCCCGGGCTGGACTCGATCCAGAGCCACTCGCCTGTCACGCCATGACGTCCCCGCCAGCGAAGCCGCAATATTTCGGTTGTTGATGCGCGGGGCCGCATCAGCCGTGCAAAGGCCTTGATGACGGCCGCGATATCATCGGGGTGGGTGTGGTCGGCGGCGGAGCGGCCTAACAGCTGCGACGGCTCGTAGCCCAACCATCGCACGGAGGGTCCCACAAAGGTAAACCGCCCCTCCAGGTCGGAAACAACGATGACGTCCGACGTGTTCTCAGCGATCAACCGAAAGCGCAGCTCGCTCTCTTCCAGTCGCGCCTTGGCTTCACGCGCTTCTGTAAGATCCTGGATCTCAACCACAAAATATCTCGGCGAGCCGTCGCTCTCCCGGACGAGGGCTACGGTAAGCTCGACCCAGTGGAACGTCCCGTCAGCGCGACGGCTGCGCGTCGTGCAGGCATAGCTGTCGACCTCACCGGCCAGCAGTCTGGGCGTGTGAGTCAGTCGCATGGCTTCGAAGGTTTCGACGTTGTCGAAAGCCTTGGGCCCCATCGCAAACAGTTCAGCCTCGGAGTATCCGCTCATCCGGCATTGCGCCGGGTTCACCCTCAGCAATCGTCCCTCAAGGTCGACGATGCACTTGCCAATCGCCGAGTGCGCAAAGGCCGCCTCAAACAACTGGGACTGCTCGCGCGAACTCTCCTCGGCGGCCCGGCGACGCGACACGTTGCGGAAAACACCGATCAGCTCGACAGGGCTTCCAGCCGCATCGCGTCGAACGATCGGCGAACCCTCGACCCAGGTCCAGGTGCCGTCAGCCTTGCGCAATCGACGCTGAAAGTCCTCCTCCTCCAGCATCGGCGTATCGCTCAGGACCGCAAAAGCGTTGGCGGCGATCTTCTCCTGATCGTCGGGATGAAACAGGCTTATGCCGCTGGTCCCAATGAGGTCTTCTGGCTTGTAGCCATAGACGCAGACCGACCGCGACACATACGTCAGGATGCCCTCAAGGTTTATCCGCACAACAACGTCGCTGGTCAGCTCGGCGATAAGCTCAAGCTCGGATTGTGCGTCGTCGATGTCGCCTTGATCCACGTCTCCACCCCGGTTGCTTTCACGCGACGACGAGCGCCACGAGGCCGCAGCTATCGCATCTCGGCGTTACCCTACATTTACCAGAGCGGCAGAAATTGTGTTACGACATCTCGTCGCAAACTCACCGGCCCACAACCCGCCTCACGCCAACGCGTCCTCGCGCCACGCCAGATACTCCGGTGTTTCTAACAAGCGCTTGCTGTAGGCCGCTGCAACCCCGCTGTCGCCATAGTCGGCCAGGTTCACCCCATAGGTCTCGAACCGGCTGGCGACCGGCGTATAGAACGCGTCGGCGATCGACCAGTCTCCAGCCAGGAACGGCCCGCCGAACCGGGTCAACATGTCGCTCCACAGGGTCACGATCCGTCCGATGTTCTTCTGGGTCGGCTCAGATAATTCAACGTTCCTTGGCGCGAGCTCCAGGGCCATCGGGCACTCCGCCCGCAGGGCCTGAAATCCCGAATGCATCTCGGCAGTCGCGGACCTCGCCAGCGCCCGGGCCGCCGGATCAACCGGCCACAGCCCCGGGAACCGTTCGGCCAGATATTCACAGATCGCCAGCGTGTCCCAGATCGTCAGGTCCCCGTCTTTCAGCACCGGCACCAATCCCGACGGCGAGTGCACCTGGATCCGGTCCGCGCTGACCCCGTTCTCCTGCCGCAGTGCGATAACAACCTCGGTAAACGGCGCGCCGGTGTGTTTCAGCACCAGCCAGGGCCGCATCGACCACGTCGACCACGCCTTGGTTCCGACCACCAGTTCCATTCCGACCCCATCTCCGTGCTTCGGTGTTGAAACACTTACATGCTTGCCGAACACCGGCAGGCACAGTCTAGTCCTGTCCAACGACGATTGTAGCCGAGGAAGCGTCCCCCATGACCGAAGCCGTCAACGCCGGTGTTACGACCGACGCGCCTGCGGTCCCGTTCAGCAAGGGCTACACCAGCTACGCCATGTGGCTACTGCTGGGCATCTACGCGATCAACTTCCTGGATCGCCAGGTCATCAACATCCTGGCCGAGCCCATCAAGCTGGAACTAGGCCTCGCCGACTGGCAGCTGGGCCTGATGAGCGGACTGGCCTTTGCGCTGTTCTACACGGTGCTCGGTATCCCCATCGCGCGCTTCGCCGAGCGCAGCAATCGCCCCATCATCATTGGCTCGGCCGTGGCGGTCTGGAGCGGGTTCACTGCCCTTTGCGCCATCGCCACCAACTTCTGGCAGCTGATTTTCTTCCGCATCGGCGTGGGTGTCGGTGAGGCGGGCTGCACGCCGCCGGCCCACTCCCTGATCTCCGACTATGTGCCCAAGGAAAAGCGCGCCTCGGCGCTCGCCTTCTATTCCATGGGCACGCCGATCGGCGGGCTCATGGGCCTGGTCATGGGCGGGCTGGTGGCTGATGCCTATGGCTGGCGCGCCGCCTTTCTGGTGGCGGGCGTCCCGGGTGTCCTCTTTGCGCTGCTGGCCATTTTCACCCTGAAGGAACCGCGCCGCCTTATGGCCGAGCACGCGCGCAAGGTCGCCGCCTCGACCACCGCCACCTTCGGCGAGACCATGCGCTATCTCTCCAAACGCAAGACCTTCTGGTACATCGCCTTTGCCGCCGCCGTTAAGGCCTTCATCGGCTACGGCCACGCCCCGTTCACGGCATCCTTCTTCCTGCGCAACCACCCGGAGGAGATCCAGCGTCTCGCCTCCCATTTCGGCCTGATCCTGGGTTACGACATGAAGTCCATCGGCTTCCTGGGTCTGGCGCTGGGTCTGGTCAGCGGTATTTCCGGCGCCATCGGCTCCATCGCCGGCGGCTGGATCGCCGACCGCTTCGGCCGCAACGACCTGCGCGCCTACATGGTCGCACCCGCCATCGCCAGCCTGATCACCATCCCGATCTACATCACCGCAGTCAGCATCGATTCCGCCGCCATCGCGCTCTGCATCCTGGGCATCAACGGCTTCCTGGGCACCCTGTGGTATGGCCCGGTCTATGGCACCGGCCAGTCGGTTGTGCCCCCGCACATGCGCGCCACCGCTGCGGCCATCCTGCTGTTCATCATCAACCTGATCGGTCTGGGCCTGGGCCCGCTGGCCGTGGGCCTGCTGTCGGACTATTTCAACAAGGGCATGGGCATGGGTGCCGCCGAAGGCGTCCGCTGGGCCCTCATCGTCTCGGCCGGCAGCGGTCTGGTGGCCTTCGCCTGCTTCTGGCGGGCGCGAAAGACCATCCGCGAGGACACCGTCAGCTAGGGTGCCCACAGGTCGGGGCTTCACGGTGCCCGCTTTCCGGCGCTAACGTCGCACCATGTTTGACGGGTTCATCCGCGATCATGCACATCTGACGCCCCGGGCACTCGCGGTCATTACGCCTGCGAGCACCCTTACCTATGCCGCATTCAACGCCGAAATCGACCGCTTCGGGGCCGCGCTCGCCGGACTGGGCATAGGCCGCCAGACCAACGTCGTTTCGATCGCCATGGACGACCCCGTCCTGACCTATGTGCTGATGGCCGCCCTGGCACGCCTGCGCATCCCCACCAGCCCGTTCAACGACCCCGACGCCGAGGTCCGGCTGATCCAGGATCGCCCCGGTGCCGGAACCGCAAGCCCGGGCCCGCGCCTGATCACGCTCACCCGCGCCTGGATCGCTGCGGTGCGCGCCGCGCCGCCGAGCCCCCTGCCCATCCTCGAGATAGACCCCCGGGCAGTTGGGCGCGTCATGCTCTCGTCCGGCACCACCCGCACCCCGCGCCGCGTGGCCATGACCTGGACGCGTATGCAGGCCATCAACCTCGCAAACATCTGCGGGCGCGGTGCCGGCATGCACGGCACGTGGGTGCCCATGACCACCGTCGAGGCGATCCAGGGCTTCACCCTGGCTATCTCGGCCTGGAGCCAGGGTGCAGCTCTGGCCGGAGGGATCAATGCCCCGGAGCTCCCCGCGATCATGGAAACCCGGCCGCCGGGCCTGATCGGCTGTACGCCGACGCAACTGCGCTCGATCCTGACCGTCCTGCCCGCTGATTTTCAGCCGCAGCCGGGTTGGCGGATCAGCGTCGGCGGGTCACGCCTGCCAGCGGGTCTGGCGCGCGAGGCGCGCCTGCGCCTGACGCCCGACATCCGCATCACCTATGGTGCGACCGAGGCGACAATCAACACCCTGGGTCTGGCCTCCGGCCTTGACGACGATCCGGGACAGGTCGGCATCGCCCTGGGCGGCGCGATCCTCGAATTCCTCGACGACCAGGGCCACCCCGTCGCTGACGGCCAGTCCGGCGAGATCCGCATCAGGGGTGACCGCGTCGCCGACGGCTACCTCAATGACCCCGAGGCCAGCGCTGACCGTTTCAGAGGCGGCTGGTTTTACACCCGCGACATCGGTCGCCGCCTTCCCGACGGTCGTATCGTCCTGGAAGGTCGCGTCGATGACCGCATGATCCTGGCCGACGTCGGCAAGTTCATGCCGGCCTTTCTGGAGGACGCGGCCCTGGCCTGCCCCGGCATTCTGGATGTTGCCGCCTTCGCGGTCCCCAACAGGGCAGGTCTGGACGACTGCTGGCTCGCCGTCGTGACCGAACCCGGCTTCGACCGCGACGACCTCGCGCCGCACCTTTCCGGCTACAAGGGCTTGCCCCCCAACCGCTTCGCCTGGGTCGACGAAGTCCCCCGTAACGCCATGGGCAAGATCGAACGCACCAAACTCCGCGACGCCCTGCTGGCGGTATTGGATGCGGATGGGGAGTCAAGAGCCTGATGTTGCCCCTACCCCTCAGCTCCGCACCCCGCTAACCTCTCCCAACTCAAAAGACCTCGCGCCGCGCTGCGGACGGGGCGCGTGTTCAGTACCCGGGGGAACGTCGATGGTATCCAGCACCACCACACCGGAGGCGGCGGATCCCATCGCCCGCCCGTTCTACAGCGAGAATTACAAGCGCCTCGTGCTGTTCTTGCTGGTGGTGGCCTACACGCTGAATTTCGTCGACCGGACGATCATCTCGACTATCGGCCAGGCCATCAAGGTCGACCTGAAGATTTCCGACACCCAGCTGGGCCTGCTGGGCGGGCTCTATTTCGCCCTGCTCTATACGATGCTGGGTATCCCGATCGCCCGGCTGGCCGAGCGGTTCTCCCGCGTCAACATCATCGCCGTTTCCATTGTCATCTGGTCGGGGTTCACCGCCTTGTGCGGCACGGCGGCGACTTTCGCCCAGCTGGCCGCCTACCGGTTTGGCGTCGGCGTCGGTGAGGCGGGCCTTTCGCCGCCGGCCCACTCGCTGATCAGCGACTATTTCGAACCGAAGAAGCGCGCCTCGGCGCTGGCGGTCTATTCGTTCGGCATTCCGTTGGGCTCCATGTTCGGCGCCGTGATCGGCGGCCAGATGCTTGACCACTTCAGCTGGCGCACGGCCTTCATGCTGGTGGGAATCCCCGGCATCGCCATCGCGATAGCGCTCAAGGTCCTGATGAAAGAGCCGCCACGGGGCCATTCCGAGCCCGGCGCCGGCACCGCTGTCGCGCCGGAACGTCCGCCCTATTCCCTGGCCTCCGAGTTCAAGGAAATGGGTGCAGTCATCGCGACCCTGTTCGGCAAGTGGCCCGTGCTCAATATGGTGCTGGGCGTCACCCTGGTGTCGTTCGCCGGCTATGGCGGCGGCCAGTTCGCGCCGCCCTATTTCATCCGTGCCTTCAACCTTTCTTATGGCGAAGTCGGCCTCATCACCGGCCTGGTCGGGGGAATCTCTAGCGGGATCGGCACCTTGCTGGGCGGCTGGCTGACCGACCGGCTGGCGAAGTTCGGGCCGCGCTGGTACTCGCTGGTCCCGGCCATCGGCATAACACTGGCATTCCCGTTCATCGTGGCAGTCTATATGGCCCCCAGCTGGCAGCTTGCAGCGCTCTTCCTGCTGCTGCCGGGCCTGTTCTCCTATGTCTACCTCGGCCCGACGTTCGGCGTGATCCAGAACATGGTGCCTACCTATCGACGCGCCACGGCGACGGCGATTCTGTTCTTCTTCCTGAACCTGATTGCACTGGGCGCGGGTCCGCCCTTCGCCGGCTGGGTGATCGACCACTTCGCCGCCTTCCATTTCGCCCACCCCGATCAGGCCGGCTTCTGGGCTGCGGTCCAGAACATGTTCGCTGGCGAGACGACCAGCTTCCAGGCCGCCTGCCCCGGCGGTGTCGCCCCGGCGGGAGCCTCGGCAGAGGCGGCGGCGGCCTGCAACGGCTCGCTCGTGCTGGCCACCCGGCACGGGATTATCGTGGCCTACGCCGTCAGCCTGTGGGGCGCATTCCACTACTTCCTGGGCTCGTTCGGCCTTGGCAAGGCGCTGGCTCAGGCCCGCGCCGAACGCGGCGAGGTTTAGGCCGACAATAAAATTTGACTTGGGGCGGGGTCCGGCTGGATACCCCGCCCCATGATCCCTCGTTACGCCCGCAAGGAAGCCGCCGCCATCTGGAGCGCGGAGACGCGCTTCAAGATCATGTTCGAAATTGAAGCTCACGCTGCCGACGCCATGGCGGATCTGGGCGTCATCCCGAAGGAGGCTGCCCGGGTCATCTGGGCCAAAGGACGCGACGCCGTCTGGAACGCGGACCGCATCGACGAGATCGAACGCGAGGTGAAGCACGACGTCATCGCCTTCCTGACTCACGTCACCGAAGTCGTTGGCCCCGAGGCCCGCTTCCTGCACCAGGGCATGACCTCGTCCGACGTCAATGACACAGCGCTGGCCGTTCAGCTGTGCCGGGCCACCGACCTCTTGATGGAAGACGTCGACCTGCTCCTCGCGGCGCTCAAGCGCCGGGCCTACGAGCACCGCCTGACGCCCACCGTCGGACGCAGCCACGCCATCCACGCCGAGCCCACCACATTCGGCCTGAAGCTCGCCGGCCACTATGCCGAGTTCCAGCGCGCCAAGGAGCGTCTTGCGATGGCGCGCTTCGAGATCGCAACCTGCGCCATCTCCGGTGCTGTCGGCACCTTCGCCAACGTCGCCCCCGAGGTTGAGGCCTATGTGGCGGAAAAACTGGGACTGGCCGTCGAGCCCGTGTCCACCCAGGTCATCCCCCGCGACCGCCACGCAGCCTATTTCGCGGCCCTCGGCGTGGTCGCCAGCTCCATCGAGCGCCTCGCCATCGAGATCCGGCATCTGCAGCGCACAGAAGTCCTCGAGGCCGAGGAACCCTTCGATCCCGGCCAGAAGGGTTCCAGCGCGATGCCGCACAAGCGCAACCCGATCCTGACCGAAAATCTCACCGGCCTGGCGCGACTGGTCCGCTCGGCTGTAATCCCGGCCATGGAGAATGTGGCCCTCTGGCACGAACGCGACATCAGCCACTCCTCGGTCGAGCGCGGCATCGCACCGGACGCCACCGTGCATCTGGACTTCGCGCTGCGTCGCCTCGCCAGTGTCATGGAACGTCTGGTGATCTATCCGGAGAACATGGCGAAAAACCTGGATCGCCTGGGCGGCTTGGTCCACTCGCAGCGAGTTCTGCTGGGCCTCACCCAGAAGGGTCTCAGCCGTGAAGCCTCCTACGCGGCGGTCCAGCGCAACGCCATGAAGGTCTGGCGCGGCGAGGGCAATTTTCTCGATTTCCTGATCGCCGACCCTGAGATCACCCTCTCGCCGGTCGAACTCGGCGAGCTCTTCGACCTCGGCTATCACTTCAAGAACGTCGACCGCATCTTCGCCCGTGTGTTCGGGGAGCATGAGGAGGTCAAGGCATCGCAAGCTTCGAAGATCTCCGCCGCCTGAGCCTCGTCCTGCCCGGTGCCTGGGAGATGGAGTACCGGGGCGAGCCCTGGTTCCAGGTGGGCAAGAAGTCCTTCGCGCTGCAGTGGAACAACCGCGTCGTCCTGAAACTCGACAAGGCGCATCAAGAACTTCTGTTCGAGGTTCGCCCCGAGACCTTCCAGAAGTGTCCGGTGGCCAGCGTCTACTGGAGCTATGTCGTGCTGGAAGATCTCGACAACGACGAACTGGCCGCACTGGTCCGCGAAGCCTGGACCATGGTCGTCCCGAAGAGGGTCAGCCGCCCCATACTTGAGGCGGCGCGGTCCTAGCTACCCGCGCGGACGCTCTCGCGGGCCTGGGCCAGCAGTTCGGCCATCTTCATGCGGACTTCGCTCTCGGAGACCGTCACGCCGGAACCCTTGAGATCTTCAAAGACCTTGCGGAACACGTCTTCGTCGCCGGGCAGCTCGAAGTCGGATTTCACGACAGCCTTGGCATACTCGTCGACATGCGGGGCTTCCAGGCCCATCAGGCCGGCAGCCCATTGGCCCAGCGCCCGGTTGCGACGCGCATGAGCCTTGAAATCCTGCTCCTGGTCGAGGGCAAACTTTTTCTCGAAGCCCTTTTCGCGGTCGTCAAAACTCGTCATCGGATCCTTGGGGGTCAACGTCTCGAAGGCGGCGATCACATATCGTGCACCGGACTAGGCCGCAATGGTAAGCGGCAGTGTTGTGGCAGTTTGCGCAGGACGCAGGCTTTCGCCAAAATTGAAGGTCCGGACGCTGACGAGTGGCCGTTTGCGCCGGACGCAGGCTTTCGCTAAAATTGGTTGGCCTGAATAGGGCGAGAAGCCGAGTCGGAGCCGCGCGCGAGCATCACGTCGCGCGCGTTTTTGTTCCACCGACTAAGGGTTAGTCCTCGCCATGGAGAAGGCTGCACGATGACCCGCCGTAAGAAGATCTACGAGGGCAAGGCCAAGATCCTCTATGAGGGCCCTGAGCCAGGCACGCTGATCCAGTACTTCAAGGATGACACCACCGCCTTCGACGCCACCAAAAAGGCGGTTCTGGAGGGCAAGGGCGTCATCAACAACCGCATCAGCGAATACATCATGACCCGTCTGACCGGGATCGGCGTCCAGAACCACTTCATCAAGCGGATGAACCTGCGCGAACAGCTCATCAAGGAAGTCGAGATCATCCCGCTGGAGGTGATCTGCCGCAATATCGCCGCCGGCTCGCTGGCGACCCGCCTCGGCATCCCCGAAGGTCAGCCCCTGCCGCGCTCTATCATCGAGTTCTGCCTCAAGGATGACAAGCTCCACGATCCGCTGGTCACCGAGGAGCACATCACCGCGTTCAACTGGGCCTCGACCCAGGAGATCGACGACATGATGGCCATCACCCTGCGCATCAACGATTACCTGACGGGCCTGTTTGCCGGCGTCGGCATTACCCTTGTGGACTTCAAGGTCGAGTACGGTCGCATCTACGAGAACGATTTCCCCCGCACCATCCTGGCCGACGAGATCAGCCCCGACAGCTGCCGCCTGTGGGACAGCGTGACCAACGAAAAACTCGACAAGGACCGTTTCCGCCGCGACCTGGGTAACGTCATCGAGAGCTACACTGAGGTCGCACGCCGTCTCGGCATCATGAAGGAAATGCCCACCGTGATTCAGGGAGGCCTCCACTAGCGTTTCAGGATGCGCGCAAACGTTCTCTCCTCCCCCGTCGGGGGATGGGGACCGCGGAACGCGGTGGAGGGGGCCCGTCCCATCCGCCGAGTGTGTCACGAAGCCCCCTCCACCACGCTCGGCGTGGTCCCCCTCCCCCGACGGGGGAGGAGAAATGCAAAAACTGCAAACTCATTTGAGGCTTCAATCCTGATGCGCGCGAAGGTCCACGTATTTCTGAAACCGGGCGTCCTCGACGTTCAGGGCAAGGCGGTCGAACAGGCTCTGCACGGCCTGGGCTGGGGCGGCGTGGACCACGTCCGCGTCGGTCGCACCATCGAGTTCGACCTTGCGGCCACCGACGCCACAACCGCCGAGGCCGAGGTGAAAGCCATGTGCGAGAAGCTGCTCGCCAACACCGTCATCGAAAGCTACCGCGTGGAGCTGGCGTGAAAACCCGGGCGGCGCTGTTCGCCGTCCTCTCACTCACGGCCTGCACCCCCGAAGTGGACCCCGAGCCCACTTATCTGGGTCTCGACTGCAATCAACCCTTCGACGCTCAGGTCGCCGCCCTGACCCGTCAACCGGAGCTGATACCCGCGCCAAAAGACCCCGCCGAGCCCTACCTGTTCTATTCCAGTGTCGATGGCCGCACGTCCTACCTGATCACCGTCAAGGGCGCGCCCGGCCACCCCGCGATCATGATGCAGAAGGCCTTGGGCGGCGATGTGATCACCACCGGCTGCCCCTATGGCAACGCCAAGGGCTATGACCAGCTCCACGCCTATCTCGACAGTCTCAAGACATGGACCCGCAAGAAATGAAAGCCGCCGTCATCGTCTTCCCCGGCTCCAACTGTGACCGCGACTGCAAGGTGGCGATCGAGCGGTCCACGGGTGCCCACGTCGATATGGTCTGGCACGGCGACACGGCCCTGCCCGACGCGATTGACCTGATCGTGCTGCCGGGCGGGTTTTCCTATGGCGACTACCTGCGCTGCGGGGCCATGGCTGCGCTGTCGCCGATCATGGCCGAGGTAAAGGCCGCGGCTGAACGCGGCGTGGCCACCGTTGGCATATGCAACGGCTTCCAGGTGCTGTGCGAGGCCGGGATGCTGCCGGGGGCCCTGCTGCGTAACGAGAAGCTGAAATATGTCTGCAAGGCCGTCGACCTTGAAGTTGCCAATGCCCAGACCCGCTATACGGCGGGCTATGCAGGCCGCCGCCAGGTGACGATGACCGTCGGCAACGGCGAGGGAAATTTCTTCGCCGACGAAGCCACCCTCGACCGGCTGGAGGGCGAAGGTCAGGTGGTGTTCCGCTACCTCGACAATCCCAACGGCTCGGCCCGCGCCATCGCCGGGATTGTCAATTACCGGGGCAACGTCCTGGGCCTGATGCCGCACCCGGATCGCGCGTTCGAGGCCGAACTGGGCTCGGCGGATGGGGCCATCCTGTTCCAGAGCGCGCTGGCCAGCGCCTAGTTGCACGACGGCACCGCCGCGAACTGCTAAAGTTGAGCAAGACCAGGTTTGTCTGGCGACCACCGGGAGATCCGCATGACACGCAAGACTTCGCTCGCAGCCATCGCCATCGTCGCCTGTTTCGCCTGCCCTGCTCTCGCGAAGACGACAGTGATGGCGAGCGATATCCCGGTCGCCCACACTCCGCCGGGCGGGTACGGCAAGACGTTTCCGGCTCCCGTACTGGCCGCCTGCACGGAGCCGCTGTCAGCGGATGCGCCGGACCTCAGAGGTATCTGGAAGGTGTTGCGCGCCGAGCGCAGCGGCAAACCGGCACCTGAGGGCGATACAATCTATCAGTATGTCGAGCGCATCGAGCAGTGCGGAAACCGCATCGTCGATATGGGCGGCGGTACCATCGCCGACGCCCGCGCCGATGGCACAGCGGCCAACGGCGTCCACGATGTCTCGGTCTTTGATTTCAAGACCCCGATCCATGTGATCGCCACCTATGAACAGGGTGTCTTCGTGCTGCGCCCGGTCGGGATACCCGGCGTGGAAGTCACCCGCAGACTGGATGCGGACGGCCACATGATCTGGATCCGTCCGGACCGTGGCGGCATGAAGGCGACACTTGAGCGTATCGGCAAGGCGACGGACACCTACACGCGCCCTTAGGCTCGGAGCGGCAGTCGACGGGGCTTCCCAAGTCGGACAGGTCGTTTAGGCTCCGGTTATGATCCTCCGCGCCCTATCGTCGGCTATCGCCGCTCTCACCTTGCTGGTCTTGATCGCCACCCCCGCCCTGGCTCAGACCCCGGCCATGACGCCGGATATCCCGGCGAAGTTCGCGTTTCCGACCGACACCTACGACTACGCCAAACGGGAAATCATGATCCCCATGCGAGATGGGGTGAAACTCTACACCGTGCTGATCATCCCGAGGGGGGCGAAGGACGCACCGATCCTGCTGACGCGAACCCCCTACAACGCCAAGAAGAACGCCGAGCGGAACCTGTCGCCTGCCGCCGCCGCGACCGGCTCCCAGATGGACGAGCCCTTCCTGGCCGACGGCTATATCCGCGTGTATCAGGACGTTCGCGGCAAGCACGGATCCGAAGGCGACTATGTCCTGACCCGTCCTCTGATCGGGCCGCTGAACAACACCAGGGTCGACCATGCCACCGACGCCTGGGACACCATCGACTGGCTGGTGAAGAACACGACCGAATCCAACGGCCGGGTCGGTATGATCGGCTCGTCCTATCCCGGCTTCACCACCGCCATGGGCCTGATCAACCCCCATGCGGTGCTGAAAGCCGCC